>CAZFNR010000003.1:68025-160349 GCA_964520525.1 uncultured Muribaculaceae bacterium | reverse complement strand
GCAGTCGCACGGTAATCCCCCTGACAACCAACCAATAAAAAATCATCGGCTCCGTTATGGAGCCGATGATTTTTTTATTAGTCGACTTAGGAAATAACTCCCGGCTTAATTGTTTTCGGGGCGCAACTTGCGGACAGTGACGGCGGTCTGCCACATCTCACTCTCACGGAGCTGACGCAACTCTTCGTTGAGTTTTACACGGTAGTCGGGCTGTGAATTGCTGTCGATAGAAATCTGAGCCTCGTTGCCGCATTTGACGCTATTGTAAAGTTTCTCGACAACCGGTTTGATGGCATCGTGGAAAGGTGTCATCCAGTCGAGCGCGCCGCGCTGGGCAGTGGTCGAGCAATTGGCATACATCCAGTCCATGCCTTTCTCAGCGAACAGAGGCATCAACGACTGTGTAAGTTCCTCGACAGTCTCGTTGAACGCTTCAGAGGGTGTGTGGCCATTTTCACGGAGCACTTCATACTGAGCGAGGAGCAAGCCCTGGATCGCGCCCATCAGCGAGCCGCGCTCGCCGGTGAGGTCACTGGTAGCCTCACGCTGGAATGTGGTTTCAAACAGGTAACCCGAGCCGATGCCGATTCCGAGAGCTATGGTGCGATCAGCCGCGCGGCCTGTGTGGTCTTGATATATAGCATAGGATGAGTTCAAGCCGCGACCTTCAAGGAACATCGTGCGGAGTGAAGTACCTGAACCCTTTGGAGCCACCATGATGACGTCAATATCGTTCGGGGGTACCACACCTGTGCGGTCATTCCAGGTAATGGCGAAACCGTGAGAGAAGTAAAGGGCTTTGCCTTCGGTGAGATATTTCTTGAGTGTGGGCCAAACCGACATCACCGCAGCGTCGGAAAGCAGACACATGATGATTGTTCCTTTTTCACAAGCCTCCTCGATGCCGAACAGAGTTTCACCCGGCACCCATCCGTCTGCAACAGCCTTGTCAAAAGTTTTACCCTGACGCTGGCCGACAATCACGTTAAAGCCGTTGTCACGGAGATTCATGCTCTGACCGGGGCCCTGCACGCCGTAACCGATAACGGCTATGGTCTCATCTTTCAAGATTTCACGAGCCTTTTCCAACGGAAATTCTTCGCGGGTGATTACAGTTTCTTCAACACCGCCAAAATTCAATTTTGCCATATTTTCATAATTTTAAAATTGTCGCAAATTTACCTATTTTCGCTAAACAATAGAATCAAATGCGACATTATTTTGATTATTTCGTAATATTTTTAAGTTATCATCGAGCCGCCCACTCAACTTCGAAGCGAGTCAAAGGCTTGCCGTCGGCACCGAGCAATTCAGCTTGGGAGCGACAATCGCCATCATCTGTCACAAGCAAATCGACGCTGTCGCCATAATGCGCCTCGTGGATGTATGCGGTATCAATGCGTTTGACACGGTAACGGTCATGGTGTTCAAGCGACCATGCGTCGAGAAGCAACCTAATGTAAGCCACGGAGTTGACATGGCGATTAAAGTCGATATCGCGGTATGTGAACTTATAACCGCTACGTCTACCGTCATCCGCGACCGCGCCAAGCCTTGGTATTGCGGCAATCGGGCATGGTCTGTCGACGATTACTTCGCCGAGGCGGGTGACAATGTCAAGCTCCCCTACCCCTCGCGATGACAGGTCGATAGCCGCCCACATGGTGCGGGCATATCCCAACTGACGCCCGTCAAGAGAGGAAAACTCGAAATCACGTTCGGAAAAACGGCGGTTGAAGCTGCTGACCCATGTAGTAAGCCTATAACCCTGATTGACTGCGGGATAACGCATCATCTCAATGCTCAAGCGGCTCAACACCCACGCTTGATTTTGCTGAATCATCGCCTCGTAACCCACGCCAAGCAGGTCGGCATGGTTGGTTGCCATCTCGATTACGCGCTCAGCCGCGAGCGTAACCGGCATTTCGCCCTCGGGCCCGGTCTCGCCACCGGTGAGATGAAAATCCAGGCTAAACTCCTTAATCAGACTCATACTTTCTCCTCCACTTTGCGACGGGCCTGCTCATCAAGAAACCGGGTGACATATTCCACGGTCGATTTAGTAACGGCTACCCTGCCCGAACGCACAAACTGAGTGATACCGTAACGTTTAAGTTCTTCAAACAAAGCTTCGGTTTCATCTTTATGGCCTGTTTTCTCAAGCACGGTGTATTCGTGGGTAATCTCAAGAATCCGCGCACCGTGATGACGTATGATATCCTCCAGATGCTCTTCGTTGAGCAGTTTCAACGTCGGCACCTTGTAAAGGGCCACCTCCTGGTAGACGATTTCATCGTCGGTGTAGAGAAACGCTTTCAGTACATCAATGCGTTTTTCTATCTGTTTGATGATTTTCTCCATCAAAGTGCGGTCGCTCCAGGCGGTTATGGTGAACTTGTGTACCCCCTCAATCGACGACGGGCTGACGGTTAGACTTTCTATGTTGACCCCGCGGCGGGTGTAGATTATCGAAATCTGGTTGAGCAACCCCACCTGGTTCTCGGAAAATACAGTGACTGTGTATAATTGCTGATCCATTTTTTATCGGTTTAATCGGGTTAGTCAAGTTCAAGGCGTTCAGTTGCGTTGAGCATCACATGGTCGACCGGGGCGCCTGCGGGCGTCATCGGGAACACCATATCCTCAGGGTCGATGTTGACGTTGAGCAGGTATGCTCCGTCATAGCTGAGCATACGCTCTATCGCGCCGTCGAGCGATTCGCGGTCGACGACATTTTCGGCAGCTATGCCGTAGGCGTTGGCGATGGCGACGAAATCGGGGTTGACCATCGGAGTCTGGGAGAAACGTCCGCCGAAGAATAACGCTTGCCACTGGCGCACGTTGCCGAGGAAATTGTTGTTGAGCAAGATTATCTTAACCGCGGTGCCATATTCCATTATGGTACCGAGTTCCTGAATAGTCATCTGCAAACCGCCGTCGCCTGTGAAGAAGCAAACAGTGCGCTCAGGCGCGCCCATCTTGGCTCCTATCGAAGCGGGTAGGCCAAAGCCCATAGTGCCGAGGCCGCCCGAGGTAATGATGCTCCGCGGCTCGCTGTAGTGGAAGTAGCGTGCCGACAGCAATTGGTTCAAGCCGACATCGGTAACAAGGAGGCCGCTATTGCCTGCCGCTTTCGAGACTTTGTGGACCACCTCGCCCATACGCAGCGGTCCGTCGGTGGGGAACACTTCGGGTTCAATCACTTTTTCGCGTTCGATTTTGGCGTAACGGTCAAAGCTTTCCACCCAATCGGTGTGGTCGGCTCGGTTAATCAATGGCAGCAATGCTTGGAGTGCGTCGCGGGCATCGGCGTGTATGGTCGCGTCGGTCTTGATATTCTTGTCAAACTCGGCGGAGTCAATGTCGATATGCACGATTTTGGCCTGCCGCGCATAGCTGTCCACGTCGCCCGTCACGCGGTCGTCAAAACGCATCCCGACGGCTATAAGCAGGTCACAACGGTTGGTGTTGACATTAGGCCCGACATTGCCATGCATACCGAGCATACCTTTGTAGAGCCGATGGTCGGTGGGGATAGTCGACAGTCCGAGCAGTGTCGAAACGACGGGGATGTCGCCTTTTTCGGCTACTGCCGCTATCTCTTTCTCTGCGCCGGCAATCATCACGCCGTGGCCCGAGATGAGCATAGGTCTCCGGGCGGCGTTAATCATCGCAGCCACGCGCTCCACGTCGGCCATGCGCGGTTTAGGACGGGGTAAATAGCTGCGTATGTAGGTACACTTGCTGTGGCTCCACTCCACCAAAGCTGTCTGCGCGTCCTTGGTGAAATCGAGCACCACCGGACCGGGGCGGCCGTTGTTGGCGATATAGAACGCTCTCGCTACGGCCCATGCCACATCCTCGGGCCGGCGTATCTGGTAGGCCCATTTTGTGATTGGCTGTGTGATACCCACGACGTCGGTTTCCTGGAAAGCGTCGGTGCCGAGAGTCGACGATGCCACCTGGCCGATGATAACCACCATAGGAGTGCTGTCGAGCATGGCATCACTCACGCCGGTGATGACATTTGTGGCCGCCGGGCCGGACGTCACCATCACCACACCCGGGCGCCCCGTAACGCGGGCGTATCCCTGGGCGGCGTGTGTCGCGCCTTGCTCATGGCGCACAAGTATATGCTTCAGGCGGTCGGTGTAGTCATACAATTTGTCGTAAACCGGTATTATCGCACCGCCGGGGTAGCCAAAGATGAGATCCACATCTTCAGCCAGCAGCGATTTCAACAGAGCTTCAGCTCCGGTAATTTTCTCATTCATAATTATTTGTTTTTAAATGTGGGTTGAGGGGGCGGAGATGTATTATTTCAGCTCCCTGACCCCGCCTTTGTCGGCAGAAGTCACCATAGCCGCATAAGCCCTCAGGGCTTTAGAGACATGGCGGTCACGGCCTGCCGGCGTGAATGCGTCAACACCTCTTGCTTCTTCGGCTTTGCGGCGTTGTGCAAGTTCTTCATCGCTGACCATCAGCGTAATTGAGCGTTGCGGTATGTTGATGTCAATGATATCTCCGTCCTTGACCAGACCGATGTTGCCACCTGCGGCGGCTTCGGGGGAGATGTGTCCTATCGACAATCCTGATGTGCCGCCAGAGAAACGTCCGTCGGTGATTAGCGCACACTCTTTGCCGAGATGTTTTGATTTGATGTAGCTCGTAGGGTAGAGCATCTCTTGCATTCCCGGGCCGCCTTTGGGGCCTTCGTGGGTAATCACCACCACGTCACCGCTGACAACCTCGTCGCGGAGTATCCCATTAACGGCTTCTTCCTGAGAGCGATACACTTTTGCGGGGCCGCGGAAATGGAAAATAGATTCGTCGACGCCGGCGGTTTTGACTACGCAGCCGTCGGGGGCGATGTTTCCACGGAGGACTGCGAGTCCGCCATCTTTGACGTAGGCGTGGTCGAAATCGCGGATGCATCCGTTGGCTCTATCCATGTCAAGGTCAGCGTAATATGACATTTGCGAGCCTAATTCGACGGTGCGTTTGCGACCGGGTGCGCTGCGCCAAAGCATATCTACTTCATCATCAATTATTTTGCCCGGTTCGAGAGCGAATTTGTCAATTGCTGCGGAAAGTGAGGGGAAATCGACTCTTTTTGTGCTGCCGTCGATAAGTCCTTTTTTGGCAAGGATGGCCATTATCGAGAGTATTCCACCGGCTCGATTGACATCCTCGATGTGGTATTTTGAATTAGGGGCGACCTTGCACAGGACGGGGGTGACTCTTGATAGGGCGTCGATGTCGGCCATTGTGAAATCGACCCCTGCCTCGTTAGCCACAGCGAGGAGGTGCAGGACGGTGTTTGTAGACCCACCCATAGCGATGTCGAGCGTCATGGCGTTGAGCATAGCTTGGCGTGTGGCGATGCTACGGGGAAGCACTGAGTCATCGTCGTTCTCGTAGTAGGCTTTTGTGTTTGCGACAATCTGCCGGGCGGCTTTGCGGAAAAGCTCACGGCGGTTGATGTGGGTTGCTACGACGGTGCCGTTGCCTGGGAGAGCGAGGCCGAGAGCCTCGTTGAGCGAGTTCATCGAGTTAGCGGTGAACATTCCGGAGCAAGAGCCGCAAGTGGGGCATCCTTTTTGCTCAAGGAGTTTGACAGCGTCATCGTCGACCGTCTGGTCGGCAGAGTCAATCATGATGTCGATGAGGTCAACGGGGCGGTCACCGACCAAGCCGGCTTCCATAGGCCCGCCTGACACAAAAATAGCGGGGATGTTGAGACGCATGGCAGCCATGAGCATCCCTGGGGTAACTTTGTCGCAGTTTGAGATGCATACCATCGCGTCGGCCTTATGGGCGTTGACCATATATTCCACACTGTCGGCGATGAGGTCGCGCGAGGGGAGCGAGTAGAGCATTCCGTCATGCCCCATCGCGATACCGTCGTCAATGGCAATTGTGTTGAACTCGGCAGCGAAGCAACCGAGCTTTTCAATCTCCTCTTTCACTACCTGGCCAATCTCGTGGAGATGGGTGTGACCGGGCACAAATTGTGTGAACGAGTTGACAATGGCTATAATCGGCTTACCGATTTGTTCCTCTTTCATGCCATTTGCGCGCCAAAGCGCGCGTGCTCCCGCCATACGGCGGCCGCCGGTGCATATCGAGCTTCTTAACGGTTTACTCATGTGACAATATCTTTAATATTTTCGCGCTTTTGGTTTCAACGCTTAAAAATTATCGGCAAAATTACATTATTCACTCCAAACCCGCAAGAAACGAGGGTTAAATCGCTAACAATCCGCAAGTGTGAGGGTGGAAAAAGGCGGGGGCGTCGAAAAGACGCCCCCGCCGATGAAATATTATTGATTAAAGACTATTTAATGAATCAGTCTTTACCGCCAGCCGAGCAAGCCACCTCAGCGGTTGCTTCATAGATCCCGCCGGGCGATTTGAGCTCGTCATTGAACGATATTTTCAGCGTACTTGTTTTCACAACACTACGGTAACCTTTTGTGTATTCGAGGATAAAGCAAGACTCGTAGCTGCCATCGGCAAAAGTCACAGTGGGAACCAGGTCGGCAGTTGTGAGCGGGGTTCCTTCCTCACCTTCGGCGGGAATCCATGAGAAATACTTAAAAACATCATTCGAACCGGATAAAGTAAGGTCGACTGTCGCTTCTCCGACGTTAGAAGCGCGACGGAGTGTGTAGACAAAGTAAGGATTCTTACCCTCAGAGGTGGTGGAACGTTTGTAATTTCTCGAGATAGAAGTGGTGATGAATGAATACTGGTCACCCTCAGTTTCGAAAGGCTCCCAATACCCTTTGTCGTCGCAAGAAGTCAGCATCGAAGCTAACAGGGCAAACAAAAAGGTGAATTTAAATATATTGAGTTTCATCTCTATTATATTCTTTAGGAGTTAGAAAATTATTTATAGAGGCCCGAGGGGTCAGGATTGTTCCAGCCCATAACGGCGTTGTTAGAGTTGCCTTCGGAACGAACGATACAGAAGTTCATCCAAGCGGGACGACCGGAAGTAGTGAATCGGCAGTTTTCATAGAAGTTACCTGCTGCTTTACGGTCGACAGACATATTCAGACGTTTAACATCGTAGAAAGTCAAGCCTTCACCCCAAAGTTCGACACGTTTCTGGAAAACGATTTCCTCAATAGCTGCTGGCAACTCGCTTGAAGTAGCATTATTCTTTGAGAAAGTGTATTTGGGGTCACGGTAGGTTTTCATGAATGTCTCGCAGAGAGCTTGACCTGTGCCGGGAGATACATGCTCGGCAGCCTCAGCCTCGATGAAATACATTTCCTCGACACGCATCAAAGGTATACCGACCACGCAGGCAACTGAGTAGACATCCGGGTCGCCGGAACCGGGACGGAATTTGAGAGAACCATACTCGCAGACGGCGCGTTTGGCGTCCTCGTTTTCAATGTCGTAATTTGAGCTGACAAATTCAAGTTTTTTGTTGTGGGCGCTACCCTTGGGACCGCACCACCACTTTTTGCGGTAGTCAGAGTCAGGAATACGATTGAACATCTGCTTGCTAATCATCGGCTTGGGACCTTCAGAGGCATAACCAAAGGCTGTTTCGTTTGAGCACCAAGATGTCCAGTTGAGGATACCAGAGGTAACGACACGGTCTTCTTTAGTAGTCTGCATACCCCACAGCCAAGAGCTAACCGACAAGGTGTTGAAACCGCTTGTAACGCTTGTCAACTCATCTTCGGAGAGGGGTTTGGCACCTGACTTATCAATAGCTTTGCGGGCATAGTCGCGAGCATTGGCGTAATCCTCAATCCACATATAGTAGCGAGCTTTCAAGCCATAAACCACAGAGATGTCGGGCATGGTTTTGTCGAGTCGTGCAGTTTTCTCAATGTTAGCCTCAGCCACATCAAGGTCATGGAGGATGAACTCAGCCATAACCTGACGCGAAACGCGGGGGTTGTTTTTGGCTTCTTCCTCGGTAGTTGACTCAGAGACGATAGGCACAGTGAGGTTCAACACGTCGTTGCCATCAGAGTTGATGTTTGAGGTCTTGTCGTTGGGGAGGAACTCATACATACGGGCAAGGTCAAGGTACATGCTTGCGCGCTGAGCCGAAGCGATAGCGATTGAGCCTTTTTGGGCATCGGTAGCAGCGTCAACAGCCGGCATGGCTCGGATAACGTTGTTGGCGGTCTGAACCTGCTTCCAGAGGTAAGTCCAAACGAACTGTGTGGTCATGTATGACTCACCGATGTTGAGGTTCTGCTCCCAAGCCGCATAGTGGTCGTAGCTTGATGAAGCCACTGCATAATCCCCGGTCATTACGTCACGGATGTGCATAATCGAGCCGTAACCCCAATCGTAGTGTTGATCAGCGCCGAGAGTGTTAAATTTATTGTAGATGGCTGTCATCTCCCAAAGCAAGGCCTCAGATGCCTTAGGCGATGCGGCGAGCTGCTCGTCTGTCACGAGTTGGGTCGGGACTGTTTCTTCTATACAGCTCGTCAATAACGCTGGTGACGCAATGGCTACAGCCAATACTGATTTAAATATTTTGGTTTTCATATACATTGAATCCTATAACATTAGAATACTACATTAATACCGCCTGAGATTGTGCGCATGGGAGCGTAGTAGGCACCGGTGGTAGAACCGCTGATGCTTTGACGCGGGTCGAGACCTTGACGAGCCGACCAGAGAGCAACGTTGTCGCAAGTGAGGTATACGCGGATTTTGTCGATTTGAGCTTTTTGGGTCAAGCTTGCAGGGAGAGTGTAACCGAAGTTGATGTTGCGCAAAGCGAGGTAAGACGCGTCAACCAACCAGCGGTCAGACGACGCGGTGGTGTATTGGTCGTCATACTGCATACGGGGGATGTTGCTGGCGGGGTTCTCGGTGCTCCAAGAGTTGAGGACATCAACGTGCATAGCCGAGCCTCGTGATTGAGAAGTGGGGTTGCTCATCAACATAGCGTAGTCGCTGTCGTAGCATTTACCGCCAATCTGGAAGTTGAAGTCGATGGTGAAATCAAACCCTTTGTATTTCAAAGAAGTACCGAATCCGCCATAAGTGCTTGCCAAAGCGGAGCCGCAGAGGTAGTAGTCGGCATCGGAGTAGGCGGTAGTGACTGTACGTCCGGTTATGTTGCCATTCTCATCTTTGACATTCTTGTAGTAGAGAGGTGCACCAGTAGCTTTGTCGGTACCAGCATATTTCTTGAGGTGGTAAGTGTACATTGGGAGGTTCTCTCCATAGAAGTAGCTACCGCTTGAGAAACCTTCGTATCCGTCAACCGACATTGATTTACGCTCGTCGGGGAGCATGGTGATTTTGTTCTTATAGTAAGTGAGGTTTGCGTTCAAATCCCAAGAGAAATCTTTTGTTTGGAGCACGGTTCCGCTCAACTCGATTTCAAAACCGAGGTTACGCATATCACCGATGTTGGCATAGTAGCTTGAGAAACCGAAAGAAGGAGCGAGGGGGAAGCTGAAGAGCATATCAGAAGTCTTGCGGTAGAAAGCCTCGACAGTACCGCTGAGACGCTCGTTGAAGAATGAGAAATCGACACCGGCGTTGAAGTTCTGACCCTTCTCCCAAGAGATATTCTCATTACCCATAGTCGAGGGCTGAGCGGCGGGGTTGCCGTTGGCGTTAACGATGGTGTAAGTGTTGGTGTAGCCGTAGTTAATGATGCGGTCGTTACCTTGCTCACCGTAAGAAGCCTTGATTTTCAACATATCGACCCAGGGAGCTGTGAAGAAGTTTTCTTTAGAGATAATCCACGCAGCGCCGAACGACCAGAAGTTACCCCAACGGTGGTCGGGATGGAAACGAGAAGATGCGTCGCGACGGAACGACATACTACCGAAGTATTTAGAATCGAAGTCGTATTGTGCGCGGAAGAAGTAACCTTCATTATTGTAAGAAGAGTCATAAGAGTTTGAAGAGCCATCGATGATAGCGCCAATCAACTCAGTGTTAGAGGGGTCGAACATACTGCTACGGCTTGCGTAGAGGATGTTAGACTTCTGCCAATAGTTCTCATGACCGAGAAGAAGGCCTACATTGTGTTTGCCAAACATATGGTTCCAGTTCAAAAGTTGCTGGAAAGTATAGTCGCGAGAGTTGACTTGCTGTTTTGTTACGATACCGTTGGAAGATGAGTACATTCCGTAGTAGGGGTTGGTCACGCCGGTAAAACGTGTGTCATCGACAGCGAAGTTATTGTTAGAGGTGAACTTAAAGTCCTTGAGGAAGCGCACTTCGACGAAAGCGGTTCCGTTGAAAGCGTTACCCTCTAATGAGTTTGTATTAAGGCGAGAGTCGCCGATAGCGTTTGAACCGCTGTAAATCGGGCGAGTCAAACCGGCATTCATACCGTTACCGTAGTCGTACATGGTGTTGCCGAAAGCGTCGGTCATCACGTTGCCATAAGCGTCGCGAAGATAGAGTGGGTAAATGGGAGCTACCTGCGTAGCTGCAGCAAACACGTTACCACTCGATGCGCTTGAGCCATCCTCGTCAAGCGAGTTGGATTTGTAACGAGTGTAAGCCAAGTTACCACCGACCTTCAACCAGGGTTTGGCTTGGAGGTCGGCAGCAAGACGACCGGTCAAACGGGTATAGTCGGAACACTCAACGATACCCTCGTTATCCAACCAAGAGAATGATGCATAGAATGAGCTTTTGTCGGTCTGGTTAGCGACGCTAAGGCTGTACTCCTGACGGAGAGCGTTGCGGTAAGCCTCGTCGAGCCAGTTGTCGGGCATGATTTTGTACCACTGGCCGTTTTTCTCGATGTAGTTACCGAGCGTGGCGTTCGGGTTAATCTTGCCGTCCATACCGATGAAGTTCTCACCCTCGGGAACGCTGAAAGCGTTGTAGCCAAGAGAGTAAGTGTTATCTGAACTGGGATTCACGATATTAGCGTTCACCCAAGCGTTGGCGGCTTCGGGCGACATCAGCTGTGAATTGACAGCGTAATTGTAGAGATATTTATAGTATGTCTCGTAGTATAGGGCGGGGTCGTCGATTGTTTCATAAGTCTTAGTCGCACGGCTGTTGACACCCCACTTAGCGTCGAATGTCACTTTGGCCGACGAATCGCCTTTACCGCGCTTGGTGGTGATAAGGATCACACCGTTGGCGCCGCGAGCGCCATAGAGGGCGTTTGAAGCGGCATCTTTGAGGACGGTCATCGACTCGATGTCAGATGCGGCAATCATGTTGATGTCACCTGCATAGGGCACACCGTCAACCACAATAAGGGGATCGTTGCCTGCGTTGATTGAAGATATACCTCGGATGCGAATCGAGGGGCTTTCCTGACCGGGAGCACCTGATGCGTTGGTAATCTGCACACCGGGGACAGAGCCGTTAAGAGCTTCGAGGGCGTTGGTCACCTGGAGTTGCTCGATTTCAGCGGAGCCGACCACGGCAGCCGAGCCGGTGAATGATGATTTCTTGGCTGTACCGTAAGCGACAACCATCACCTCGTCGAGTTTGGTACCGGAATTATGCAAATGAATAATCATCTCACCGGGTTTGATAGTTACCGTCTGGCTTTGCATACCGACGTAAGAGACGGTGATTTTAGTCACGCTTTGGGGGAGAGTAAGGCTAAACCGACCGTCAACGTCGGTAGCCGCACCGTATCCACCGCCAACAGGCTGGATAGACGCGCCGGGAAGTGGTTCGTTATCCGCGGCGTCCATGACGACACCCTTGACAACACGCGTCTGAGCCGACGCGGCCATTGTCAAAGCGGCAACCGTCAAAAGTAATAGAAACAGCTTTTTCATACTAAAAAAAATTAGACATCTTATTATTGATTATTAATTTTTTCACACTAAATCCGCTCAAGGAAGCGAATAGTAAGTTTATACATCGCGCAAAGTTAGGAAAATTTATCATGAAATAAACAAATGACAGCAATTATTTTTCCTAATTAACATTTTGACACCAAGAAGCCGATAAGTCTCGAGTGGTGACGCATGAGTGTTTAGCGGCCGCCGGAGGTGACAGTTGAGATAAGGCAGTCATGATTAGGATATTGTGCATATCGATTTGCTATATATCATAGAATCAAAAAATTTACATTATATTTGCACACAAATAACTCAAACAATCATCAATTTTATGAAAAAGTTTCAGATAACACTGATGGCTTTAATCGTGGCAGCCGCGCCTGGGTTCTGTCGGCAGCTATCGCCGTCGGAGGCACTGTCGGCCGCGCTCGGCACGAGTGGCGAAGCACCCGCCATGTTTAAAGCGTCGGCGGCTTCGGGCATCAAGCTCGCCTATACCGTCGAGGCCGACAATTTCAACTCATGCTACATCTTCAACCGCGGCACCGGCGACGGATTTCTCGTGGTAGCCGCCGATGACGCGGTCACACCCCTGCTCGGTTACTCAGAGAGAGGCTCATTTGACCCCGAGAACATCCCCGCCAACATGAAAGCGTTTCTTGACGGCTATACCGCCGAGATACGTTGGGCAAGCGCCCATCCCGACCTCGTCCGCGCCCGCAAAGCGTCGCCCGAGCGCGCCGCCGTCAGCCCGATTTGCACCACCACATGGTCGCAGGAAGAGCCTTACAACCTCGATTGCCCCGTCATGGACGGTTACCGCGCGGTGACCGGCTGCGTCGCCACAGCGATGGCACAAATCATGAAAGCCCACAACTGGCCGAAGAAAGGTATCGGCTCAAACAGCTACACGTTTGAATACAAAGGAACCGGCTACAACGTATCAAGCGATTTCTCAGCCCACACCTATGACTGGGACAACATGGCCGACGCATATCCCAGATCGACATCGGGGACCGACGCTCAACGCGCTGCGGTGGCACAATTGATGTACGACTGCGGCGTATCGGTCAACATGGGGTACTCACCTTACGCGTCAGGAGCGGACGGCACCAAGGCCTCGCTTGCGATGGTCAACAACTTCAACTACGACAAAGGTATGCGCCAGCTATTCCGCGATAATTACTATCTGAACGAATGGAATGACTTGGCGTATGCGGAAGTTGCCGCCGGGCGCCCCACACTGGTTTGCGGCTCTAACTCAGAGGCGGGCCACGCCTTTGTGTGCGACGGCTACAGCAGTGACGATTATTTCCACATCAACTGGGGGTGGAACGGCATAAGCGACGGCTACTTCCTGCTGTCGGTGCTCGACCCCGAGCAGCAGGGTATCGGAGGGTCAAGCGACGGCTATAGCAACGGCCAGCGCATGGCTATCGGCATACAGCCGCCCGCCGGGACATCGGAACTCGTCGTGAACATTTACAACAGCGGCGGTTTTACGGCAGGGGCAACAGAATATAACCGCACATCGGACGTCTCATTCGGCAGCGGGTTCTACAACATGACGCTTTCGACAGATGACCTCAGAGGCACCTTAGGCGTGAAATTAGCCGATGTTGCCACCGGAGCCGCCACTTATATCAGCCAGGATCGCATCAACTTTGCCGCGACCATACAATACGGTTTCCGCGATTACACAGTCCCCGGCTCAAAATTCCCGACATCAGGCCGCTACATAGTGACACCCGCGTTCAAGACCACCGACGGCAAATGGATTGACATACGTCCCAATGTGTTGCTGTCGACACCGCTATACTGCGACGCGACCGCCACAAAACTGACATTCTCAAACCCTGAGGCGGGTAAAGTTGAGATTACCGAATTTGAATTGCTGTCAGACACCTATATCGGCTACCCAATCGGTTACAAGTGGAAACTTGTCAATACAACCCCCGAGATGGTGGGCACAATCTCAACCGCTCTCTGCACCAGGGCATCAGGCGGCTACCGAGTGGTCGCCAAAGGCAGCGAAGGCAAATATGACCTTCTCAAAGGGGAGACCGTCGAGGAGACCTGGACATCGTTGTTCAACGGCAACCTCACCGCTCGCCAGTACTACTTAGTATTCTTCCTCAATGGAGAAAACGTCATCTCGACATCCACCGTTACGCTCAAAGACAACCCAGGCGAGCTTGTTTTCGGCACCCCATCGATAGTCTCGCTCACCCCCGACGGAGAGGTAGCGTTAAACCGCCGCTCGCGCGCCGCGCAAATCGACCCGAAATATGACCTTAAGGCCACCGTCGAGCTATCATCAGGCTACTTCGGCGATATGGTCGCCCTCGACATTTATCATAATACAGGTCGCAAGGTAGCATCGTCGGAGTCGGCATTCCTGACCGGCGTTGTCGGCAGTTCACCGACATTTACAGTCCACCACTCCATCTTCGCAGACATTGAGCCTGACGTGCTCCACTACGTGCTCATCCAGCCCGCTAACGGCAAGAGCATACCGGAAACGGTGTCAATCAACCAGCCGATATGGTTCAAACTCACCGAGGCATCGGGTGTTGAGGATGTGGCAGCCGACTGCTACAACGCCCCGGCAGAGTACTTCGACTTTCAGGGCCGCAAGGTGGATAGCCCCGCAACTGGCCTTTACATCGTGCGCCGCGGAGATAAAGTAGCCAAGGAATATGTGAAGTAGCATAACGCACGCGCGAAACATATATATGAAATAAGAGCCGCCGGTCCGGAAAGGGGCCGGCGGCTCTTATTTCATAAAGGGATAAGTCACGTCACAAAACGCTGATGAGGGGCGAGTATGCCAAGCAGAGAAATGAGGCAAGGAAATCGCGCGAATTCGTGACAAATTGCAATTATTTTATAAAAATATTTGGAAATATGAAAATTTACTCTTTACTTTGCGCAGTCGTTGATGCTGAAAAAGGCATCAGGCTATAATTTGACAGATATAAATCTCTTTATATATAAATTCTAAAAACAGTTAGTTTATGAAAAAACTTTACGCTTCACTCGCAGCACTTGCCGCAGCGGCATTGGTGACTGTTTCAGCAGCTATCCCCGAAGCTCTTGACACAAAGAAAGAGCCGAGAATCCACAGTTTGGATATGCCTTTCGGCACAATTTCACAAAAGACCCTTGACCAGTTCAACTCGTTAGCTACGACTGAAAGTTATAGCGGCCCCAAAAAGAACATGCTCCGCGCAAGCAAAGAGGACTTTCTCGGCAAATATGTGAATCTGACCACATCAAAATGGAACGACAACGTCGACGGCATTGAAAGTTCAGAAGTCGAATTCAAAGAAGTCGACGGCGAAATCATCGCAATAGACCTCTTTGGTCTGAGTGGTTATGTATTCACCATTCCCAAAGGCGGTCCGGTAGCCACCATTACCGAGGACGGCAAACTGAGCGTCAAATCTCAGAAAATCGGTTATTGGACATACGAGGGTAAAACTATGGACATTTTGATTTGCGGCTATGAACCCGCCGATCAAGAAGGCTACATCAAAATCAACACAGACTTCGAGTTACTCTACACCATGGATGCCAACGGCAATATGACCTCCAACTTGACACCCGATTACGGTTGTATCATCTTAGTTGATGATGACACATACGGCGGCGTGGCTATCATGGCATCGACCTCGAAGATTATCAAGCCCAATGGCACCATCGCATTCAAGAACACCTCAAAGGGTGAAATCAATAAAAATGTATACGTTGAGCAACAAGAAGTAGATGGGTTCAAAGTGCTATTCCTTTCAAATGTCGACTTGAGCGGCGGTTACGGCGTGAACTTCGACCTTGAAGAAGATGAAGACGGCAACCTGCTTCCCGATGCATACGCTGTGAACCAGATTACCCAAGATGCGAATGAAACATATTACCCGGGTTATGGTGCTTGGTACTTAGCCACAGTTCCCGTGACAGAAGCAGGCCAAATAGACCTTAACGAAATAAGCAAAACCGTTGAAGCAACCTTGTCAAACAACAACAGCACACTTACATTCAACGACACATGGTCGTGCTGCAACTTCTCTACCACAGACGGCTCTATCGGCTATTGGCAAAATCTCAACTCTGCCGCTGTAGTAAACTTCACTCTTCCCGGCGCAGGCGTTGAGGACAACATCATCGCAGTCGACAACAGCAACGCACCCGTAGAATACTACAACCTCCAGGGCATCCGCATCAGCGAGCCCGCAGCCGGCAGCGTGGTTATCCGCCGCCAGGGCACCGAGGCAAGCAAGATTCTCGTGAAATAATCAGACACAACACTGATACAAACCATAGCCGCCGACCCCAGACCGGGCCGGCGGCTTTTCTTTGCGAAATGACGGATCATGACACCGGGACGTATCGACGCAAGGGACCAACAGCTAAATAACGTTAAATAGAGACATTTTGAGAAAGGTATTGAGGTAAATTCGGAAATAAACCGTAACTTTGCATCAGTTTTTCATGGTATTAGATTTAAGGTAAGAAGATTATTCGTCGTGATGACGAGTAATTTTTTTTTGCGGGAATATTTGGTTATGAAGAGAAAAGAGGTTATCTTTGCAGTCGCTAATTTTTCCGCACCGGGCATATGATGAAGCAAAGCGCGCGATGATTGCGGCTTTCGCCCGACGGAGTAACCTATAAATTACGTTATAACACAATGTTCGTAATCGTAGAAATCCAAGGACAACAGTTTAAAGCTGAGAAAGACAAGTTCTTGTATGTTCACTATCTCGGCGAGGAGAAAAAAGAGGGTGAGACCGTAGAGTTTGACCGCGTGCTCCTCGTAGACGCCGACGGTGCCGTGAAGGTGGGCGCTCCTACCGTGGAAGGAGCCAAAGTTGTTTGCGAGGTAAAACGTCCCCTCGTGAAAGGTGAAAAGGTAATCGTCTTCAAGAAGAAGAGAAGAAAAGGTTACCGCCGCAAAAACGGCCATCGCCAGTATTTCACCCAGCTCGTGATCAAAGACGTGATTGCTTAACCCTTAAAACCTGAAAAAGAAATGGCACATAAGAAAGGTGTAGGTAGTTCGAAGAACGGTCGCGAATCGGAAAGCAAGCGACTCGGCGTTAAGATTTTCGGTGGACAGTTCGCCAAAGCCGGCAGCATCATCAAGCGTCAGCGCGGCACAGTGCACCATCCCGGCTTGAACGTCGGACTGGGCAAAGACCACACAATTTACGCCCTCATCGACGGCACAGTAGTGTTCACCGTGGGCAAAAACGGACGCCGCTTCATCAACGTGAAGCCGGTGGATGTGGTGGCTGAGGCATAAACTCACCCCCGCAGCAAAAGCATCGCGAAACCCCGCTTCCATATTGATGGTGGCGGGGTTTCGTCGTGAACAGCGGCGGTGCCGTCGATGAGGGGAGAGGAGAACGCCGCCGCGCATCTTATCGGTGACCCTCCCGACGAGTGGCGAATAAATTTGAGGTTAAAATATTTGGAGATAGGGAGATAAATCGTTACCTTTGCAGTCCGATTATGTCCAAATTAATAACCGGCCGACAATCCTCAACGCTTTTGGCCGAGCGCGGTGTGGTTGCCAGCCAAACTATTTAACTATTAATCAAACATTTAAACGTGGATACTTTAAGTTACAAGACCGTATCACCCAACGCGCAGAGCGTCGAGAAGGAGTGGGTAGTAATCGATGCTACCGACCAGGTTCTCGGCCGTCTATGCTCGCAAGTCGCAAAAATTCTGCGCGGCAAAAACAAACCGTCGTACTCACCGTTCGTTGAGTGTGGCGACAACGTAATCATCATCAACGCCGACAAGGTCAAACTGACCGGCAAGAAGTGGACCGACCATGTCTACCTGAGCTACACGGGTTATCCCGGCGGCCAGCGCGAGACGACACCCGAGCGTTTGATGAAGAAATCGTTTAACAAGCACATCAAACCGGGTTACCATCCGTTGTTTATCCAAGTGATGAAAGGAATGCTCCCCAAGAACCGTCTTGGCCGCAAGCTCATCAACAATATGCACGTCTACAACGGCCCCGAGCATCCCCATGCCGCTCAGAACCCCAAAGTATTAGACCTTAACAACGCTAAATAATTGTAGGAATGGAAACAGTTAACGCAATCGGCCGCCGTAAAGCCGCCATCGCTCGTGTAATCGTCAAAGAAGGCAACGGCAACATCACCATCAACAAGCGCCCGCTGGATGTGTACTTCCCGTCGTCCATCCTCCAATACATAGTAAAACAGCCTCTGACCACTCTTGACGTCGTAGAGAAATATGACATCAAAGTCAATCTCGACGGCGGCGGCTACAAAGGACAGGCCGAGGCACTGCGTCTGGCGATAGCCCGCGCATTGGTCAAAATCAACCCCGAGGACAAGCACGCACTCCGCGTGGAAGGCTTCATCACCCGCGACCCCCGCGTTGTGGAAAGAAAGAAGCCCGGTCAGCCCAAAGCCCGCAAACGCTTCCAGTTCTCAAAGCGTTAATGCCGCGGAGTTTTGCCGGAGCTTGGCCCGCAGCGGCATAGCCGCCTGAGACCGAGCCGCCGGGAAGCCGACCAAAAAGTGTTTAGTATCTAAATCCCGGAGATGGACACGTTCCCTACCCCGCGATTGTAAAAAACCAAAAGAACGTAAACAAAACAAAACTTAACAATGTCAACACCAACATTTGACCAATTACTTGAGGCAGGTTGCCACTTCGGACACCTCAAAAGAAAATGGAATCCTGCCATGGCTCCTTACATCTTCATGGAGCGCAACGGTATCCACATCATCGATCTTTATAAGACCGCAGCTAAAATAGAAGAAGCATCCGCGGCTCTTAAAAGCATAGCAAAGGCAGGCAAAAAGGTACTTTTTGTCGCCACCAAAAAACAGGCCAAACAAGTTATCGCCGACAAAGCGTCGTCAATCAATATGCCTTACGTCACTGAACGCTGGCCCGGCGGTATGCTCACCAACTTCCCCACCATCCGCAAGGCAGTCAAGAAGATGGCATCAATCGACAAGATGACCAAGGATGGAACATTCGACAACCTGTCGAAGCGCGAGAAACTCCAGATACATCGCCAGCGCGAGAAACTCGAGAAGACCCTCGGCTCAATCGCCGACTTGAACCGTCTTCCCTCGGCAATCTTCGTTGTCGACGTGCTCAAAGAGCGTATCGCAGTGGCTGAGGCCAACCGTCTCGGCATCCCCGTGTTCGCAATGGTCGACACCAACTCAGACCCGTCAAACATCGACTTCATGATTCCCGCCAACGATGACGCTTCAAAGTCAATCGAGATTATCCTCGACGCTGTAGTAAGCGCAATGGCCGAGGGTCTGGAGGAGCGTAAAGCGGAGAAGGTAGACACCGCAGCAGCCGAGGGAGAGGCAGCAGCAGCTCCCCGCCGCGAACGCCGCCGCGTGCGCAAGGTAGAGGAAGCCGCTGAAGCTCCCGCCGCCGAAGCAGCAGAGGCACCCGCCGCTGAAGCCACAGAAGAATAATCGACATCTTCACGGCACTCACCCCCTCTCTCATCCAAACATAACCAGATAAAAACAACCAAAGGAATGAGGGTGTGCCAGCAAATGAACTGCACACCCTCATTCAAAAAAGAAAGGAAACTGAAATATGGCAGTTACAATGGCCGAAATCACCAAGCTGCGCCACTTGACAAGCGCAGGTCTGATGGACTGCAAGAAGGCTCTCGCAGAAACCAACGGTGACATCGAGGCTGCTGTCGAAATCCTCCGCAAGAAGGGACAGGCAGTAGCAGCAAAACGCGAAGACCGCGACGCAGCCGAGGGTTGCGTGCTGGCTAAGAACGAAGGCAACTTCGCAGCTATCGTAGCCTTGAAGTGTGAGACCGACTTCGTGGCTAAAAACGCAGGTTTCGTCGAACTCACACAGAAAGTGCTCGACGCAGCCGTGGCCAACAAAGTGAAGTCGGTAGAGGAGCTGAAAGCCCTCACCCTCGACGGCCAGACCATCGAGGCTCTCATAGTGGAAGAGAGCGGCAAGACCGGTGAAAAGACCGAACTTGGCGCATATGAGTGGATTGAGGCAGCATCAACCACCTCATACAACCACTTGGGCAACAAGCTCTCGACCATCGTGGGCTTCAACATCGCAGACGTAGACTATCAAGTTGGTCGCGACGTAGCCATGCAGGTAGCGTCGATGAATCCGGTGGCCGTAGACCAGGCAAGCGTCCCCGCCGCCGTGGTAGAGGCTGAATACAATGTGGCAGTCGAAAAGACCAAACAGGAGCAGGTAAAGAAGGCAGTAGAGGCCGCTCTGAAGAAAGCCGGCATCAACCCCAACCTCGTTGACTCAGATGCCCACATCGAATCAAACATCGCTAAGGGATGGCTCACGACCGAGGAGGCAGACAAGGCTCGCAAAATCGCAGCCGAGACCGCTGAGGCCAAAGCAGCAAACCTCCCCGAGCAGATGATTAAGAACATCGCTGACGGACGTCTGAAGAAGTTCTACAAAGAGTCATGCCTCATGGAGCAGGAGTTTGTGAAGAACGGCGACCTCACCATCGCCCAGTATCTCCAGGCTGCGAAAGACGGCTTGACCGTGGTAGAGTTCAAGCGCGTCAACCTCAACCAGGATTAATCGCACCACGATTACCAGATAAGCCGAGGGTCTGCGGAAATCCGCAGGCCCTCGCTGTGTTTATCGGCAGGATACGGAGTCAGAGTTTGACCAGTTTCATAGCGGGGAAACGGTCGCCTCGGAGGATGTAGAGGCCGCGGGGCAAGTCGCTGAGGTCGAGCGACGCGCTGTAGGCATCGCCGCATGATTTGGCGTAGACGAGCCGTCCGTTGATGGAATAGACAGCGAGGTCGCCGAGAGCGACGGCTGAACTGACGATCGCGGAAGTCACCACAGGGTTGGGGAACACGGTCGGCATGGGCGACTCGACAGCCCCGCCGGCGACATCAACACCGCTCACCCCTTTGGGTTTTATCTCATAGACACCGTAGCCATGTCCCATAGTGTAGGTGTGGAGGTGGTAGACGTTATCGGCCATCTTAACGGGGCGCATGAAAGTGCCGGTTGAAGCGTTCAGCGTGTAGCCCTGAGAGCCAAGCGAGGGAAATGTGGCGAGGTCGGAATTGTCGGCTGTCACATCCTTGATTGAGAATCCGCCGTTATAATTCGTTCCTGACGGGTGGGCGAGTATTTCATGGTCGAGAATGGTCATATATGCACCGCCGAGCGAGGAGTTGCGTGCGGGGGCTGTGGTGGAAGAAGAGCTTGTGAGCAGGCTACCCTTATCCTCGCCGTTAAAGCGGTAAAAACCGCTGTTGCGTACCTGATAGATGAAATGGTCGGGGTTGTTGGCAATGGGGAGAATCACCGAGGCGGTTGTGCCTTGTATGGATAGTCCGCCGTGTTCGACGACTCCTTTAAGTTCACCGTTGGCGATTTTCACGACAGTGACAGTGTTTTGTTTGTTGGGCATGAAGTAAAGGCAACCACCCTCCTCGGAAAATAAATCGCCCGAAGCGTAAACGAAGTTGTTCTGACCACCTTTGTTGACAGTAAACTCGACTTCGACGGGAGTTGTTGTGCCTTTTTTGAACAGACGCACCTTTGATGGAGTCTCACCGAATGAAGATTCATAGCGCAACACGATATTGTCGGCATCGTCGGTTGTCACCCCGTGAACGGGGCTACCGCCAAGTGAGGTTTCACTGAAAGGGAGCACGATAGGCTCGGTGCAGGTGCGGTCAAACACCAGCAGATTTTTAGAGCCGTAGTCATTTACATAGAAAACGCCATCAATCATAGCGGCTTGCTGTCCGGTGGAAAATGAGGCCGCTCCTTTAGCGGGAAAATTGGCGGGGAGGTTGCCGCCGTTGACCGAACGCGTCCAAAGCGCCACCGCGTCAAGTTCAATCGCGTCGGGCGAGGGCGTAGGCAGTGCCGGCTCTTGGAGTTCGGGCATTTCGTCGGGGAGGAGGTAGTCGCAAGTCATCATGAAGCATCCCATCTCGCCATATTTTTTATAATTGGCCTCGCTGTTTACGGTCCACGCGGCGACTTCAAACCCGGCCTTACGATAGCGCGTGACGATAGCCGAAGTGAGCGCGTCAGCCGAGAAGCTGGGGTTGACATTCCATTTTTTACAAAACTCAAACTTTGTTTCGCTGTCGCTGCTGAGGAGGTATTGGCAAGTGACATCGGGGTAGTTGGTCTTGATATGCTCGATTGATTTGTTCATCGAGGTGAGGAATATCGCTTTTTGGCGCAATCCCTTTGATGTGACGAGGTCGAGAAGTCCGGCAAAGTTAGACATATCGTTGGTGTTGATACCGGTAGTCCATTTAAGTTCGATAATCGGGAACACATTTTTCTCGACACAAATGTCAAGATACTCCTCAACGGTGCATATTTGACCCGTGTAGGTGACACCTCCGCGGGTCTGCTTGAGGGTGAGAGCTTTAAGCTCGGCCAATGTGGATTGCTGCGCATCGATGTCGGCATCGGGACACACCGAGCCTGTGGTGTTGTCGTGAAGAATCACATAGTGGCCGTCTTTTGTCACGCGCACATCGCACTCCAAGCCTGTGTAATGATAATAATCCACGCCGTTGTGGTAGGCTTCAGCAGTGTTTGCCACGCCGCGATAAGAGCCGCGGTGACCTGCAAAAACGGGCTTCCAAGCGAATGCGCTCGTCGCCACGACAAACAATGCGGTAAAGAAAAGTAGCTGTCGTTTCATGGAAAGTAGTGTAAAGGATTGGTAAAAAACAGATAATTATGTGGTGATTATAACCGCACGACAAATATAAATAAATTTTACACATCAACGAATTATTTTTTAAGCACCCCCCTATCGCAACTGAGCCAGTTAATATTTGTTATAATTGACGCGGGTCGGGAGATTCACGCCACTCTGGTCGGGAATCATTGCTAACTTTGCAACCCCGATTGTCGAGAAGAATCACAGGCACAGTCTGGAAAAGCATAATGGTCTAACTAACATGAAACATAGACGATGCCCGCGTACTGCGATAGTACGCGGGCGTCTTTTTATATATCAAACTGTATCATAATTTATGGGTGAAAATTATGAAATCTCAAAAAATTATTGATAATTTTGCCAAAGCAACATATTTGATATTCTATGAACAAGGAATTAGACTGGAGCAACCTCTCGTTCGGCTATATGCCAACCGATTACAACGTGCGTTGCTATTATCGTAACGGGCGTTGGGGAGAAATCGAAGTTTCAAGCTCAGAAACAATCAACCTTCACATCGCAGCGACCACGCTGCACTATGGCCAGGAAATTTTTGAAGGTCTTAAAGCCTTCCGCGGCAAAGATGGCAAAATCAGGATATTCCGTCTCGAAGAGAACGCCAAGCGCATCGCCGAGTCGGCCAAAGGTATACTTATGGCGCCTGTCACCGCCGAGTTGTTTAAAGAGATGGTGGTCAAGGTTGTCAAACTCAACGAACGCTTCATCCCCCCCTACGGTAGCGGAGCGTCGCTATACATACGCCCGCTTGAGATAGGGCTATCGGCACAAGTGGGGGTCAAACCCGCATCGGAATACTTGTTTTTAGTGCTAGTCACCCCCGTTGGGCCCTATTTCAAAGAGGGATTCAAGCCAACCAATATCTGCATCATGCGCGAGTATGACCGCGTGGCGCCCAAAGGGACAGGTCGTTGGAAAGTAGGCGGCAACTACGCCGCATCGCTATCGGCCGGCGAGCGCGCACATGAACTTGGCTACTCAGCGGTGCTTTATCTCGACCCCAAAGAGAAAAAATATCTTGACGAGTGCGGCCCCGCCAACTTCTTCGCAATCAAGGATGGCCATTACATCACCCCGGCGTCGGAATCGATTCTTCCTTCGATAACAAACATGAGTTTGCAACAAATCGCCAAGGATATGGGCATCGAAGTGGAATGCCGCCACATCCCGATAGAAGAGCTTGACACCATCCAGGAGGCCGCCGCTTGCGGAACCGCCGCCGTGGCCTCGCCAATAGCCGAAATCGACGATTTAGACACCGGCAAAAAATATGTCGTAGCCAAGGATGGCCAACCCGGTCCTGTCACCACAGCCCTCTACAACCGTCTGCGCGCGATACAGCTCGGCGAAACCGATGACATCCATGGGTGGAACACCATAGTCGACTGAACCGACAACCACAGCAATGAACTATAACGAAATAATAGATTTATATTATCCCGCCGGCACCCTCCGGCGGGATATTTTCCTTAAACACGCGCGTTCGGTAACAGAGAAAGCGCTTGAAATAGCGAGGCGTAAGCGGCTACCGCTCGACGAGGATGAAATCACCGAAGCCGCCATGCTCCACGACATAGGCATCTTTCTGACCGACGCTCCGGGGATAGGCTGTCACGGAAACGCACCGTACATAGCGCATGGCACACTCGGGGCGCAACTGTTGCGCGACAATGGGTTTGACGAGAAATATGCCCGCGTGGCTGAAAGGCACACCGGCGCAGGGATAAGCGCGTCGGATATCGACGAGTTGTCGCTGCCATTGCCTCGGCGCGACTTTATGCCCGAAAGCTTGTTGGAACGGCTTATCTGCTATGCCGACAAGTTTTATTCAAAGAGCGGCGACATGAAAGAGAAAAGTCTCGAGAGAGTGCGCGAGTCGATGAGCCGACACAGCGAGTCGACCGCACAGCGTTTTGAGACGCTACACGAGGAGTTCGGCGGCTAAACCGACCGCTCGCTCACCCGGCGTCAATACCAGGTCACACCGTTGCTGAACGACGAGCGTTTGTCGTACTTGAGGTCGGAAAGCAACGAGGATTTCACAGATATGTGGAAGTTGTAGGATTTATACGGGCCTACCGGCACAAAACTTGCCCGCATCATGAAGCAATGCAAATCGCGGCTGATGTTGCAGTTCATATAAGCGATTTTCTTGGTGTCGAAGTTATAGCTTGCCGAAAAGCCGAAATTCCAGTTCTTTGTCGGACGTATGTTGCCTGAAAAGCTTAGATTTTGCGTGACTTTTCCGTCATACTCCATCTTCTTTTTGTTGAACGTCCCATAGCCGTAGTTGATAGAGTAGTTGACCGACAGGCTCCACGGGACACTCCATTTAAGGTATCCTTCGGGGGTCAGGTCAAGAACATCCTTGTTTTCGTCGCCTTCCTCGTCGCTACCGTTGCCGTTGTTGAGGTCATCGAGCGAGCCACCGAAATCGTCGCCGGGTGTTGAATCACCCTTCCCTTTGTCTGAGTCGCTTTTATCTTTTTTCTTGAATGTCGAGTTGTTGAATGTGTAGGAAAACGAGGTGCCTGTGCTCGACAGACGCGCTAACCCTTTACCGGCTTGAAGGCGCGTGCGGTCGACTCGCACGGGATTACCCGCCTCGTTTAGCTGGTAGGTGTATACGTCCCACACCGCCGACACGTTGAGATTGAAGTTCTTGACCAGTCGCAACATAAGGGAAGTGTTGATATTACTCCAACGGAGCGAATCGGCAGCGAAATTATAGCTCTGTGACACGGTGAAATTCTCGATTAGCGATATTTTTTTCTCGCCGGTGCTGTCGTTATCGCTTTTCACCTTCATTTCCAAGTTGTTGGCAAGGGACACGGAGACCGCCCCGGTTTTTCCGATACCGGGAACTCCGAACAGCGAATTTTGGAAGTAGCTGTACCGTCTTGTCTGCATACGTCCCTGGGCGTCGGGGTACTCGTAGGAGCCGTAATAGCCGAAGAAGCTCGACCCGAAATCGGGAGCCGCGTTGAACGAGACAGTGGGTGTGAACACATGGCGTATCATCTTGACCTTGTCGCCGAGGAATGGTAGCGGCTTGTAGAAACCGTAGACTTTTGTGTCAAACGACATCGCAGCCGAGAAGTCCCATACGTTATAGAAGCTATAGCTTGTGTCGCACACTTCGGCTGCCGCATTTGGGTCCCACTGGCGGCGCACTTTGTTGGTGTACATGCGGTCGGTAAAAGTGATTGACGGAGTCAAGTTCAAATACTTGAACAGATTGAATGTCGCCGAAATGGGGACGTTGTGCTTCATGCCGTTGCGCCAATCTTTAATCAAACTTTTTTTGAAAAACTCATTCTGCTTGGCGAGCAACGAGTTTTGGAACTGCCCTGAATAGGACAATTTGATTTTTTCATACCACTTTTCATCGCCAACCGCCCTTTTGCGTTTGAATGGGGCCGATTGCGCCATCGAGACAGTCACGTTGGGGAAAGAGACATTGAGCGTCGAGTCCTGGGTGCGCTGGGCGATGTTCATCGTGGTCGACAGTGACCACTTTGACTGGGGAAAGCGGTATGTCATGTTGACGGTGCTACTTTTGGTGTTCTCGGTGAACGATGAGGAGTAGTAGCTGTTTACATCGTTGCGGGTATATCCGCTTGTGGTGAAGTTGACGCTCGCCGAGAGCGACATATTTGGGTTTGACTTCGAGTCTTGCGCATGGCTCCACACAACTTGGAAGTTGGTTTGCTTGGAATAGTCGGGCAACCCCTTGTCGCCGTATACTGATTTGAGGTAGTTGACGCTGAAATTGCCCGAGTATTTGTAACGTTTGGCATATGTAGACTGAGCGGCGAGTCCCCATGAGCCTTTGGTGTAAATCTCGCCTGTCAGAGCGAGATCGATGTTATCGTTGATAGCGAAATAATAACCGCCGTCGCTGAGGTAGAACCCGCGTTGATAGTCATCGCCGAAAGTCGGGAAAATCACCCCTGAAGAATATTTTTCAGTGAATGGGAAGTAGCCGAACGGGATTGCCAGTGGCAACGGCAGCCCCGAAAGTACCATATAGGCGGGTCCGGTAACAATATTCTTTTTAGGCTTCACCTTGGCCTTTGTGAGTTGAAGATAGAAGTGGGGACACTCATGATTGTCGCAGGTGGTGTAGCGTCCGTTCTGTATATAGTAGTCGTCGCCCTCGGTTTTCTTTGTCTGACCTCCGGTGAGATAGCCTTCGCCTTGCTGAGTAATGACATCGGTGATATACCCTTTTTTTGACTTGAAGTTGTACCTCATCGTCTTTGTCTCGTAGGATGACCCGCCTTCCTCAAAGATTGGCGAGCCGATGACTTCGCCTGCGGTATCGACGGCACCCACCGCATAGACCGTGCTTGACTTCATGTCAAGTTCTATCTCAGCGGCATCAAGTTTCATGTCACCGTAGTTGACCTTGCCGTCGCCGTACATATAGGCAGTGTTCTGCCCAACAAGAATCATTGAATCTTTCGATGAAAACACGACTTGATTGTCAAGATCGACCTTCATGCGACGTATGCGTGACTTAGGGACTGTCGTCGTGTCGGCTTTCACCGCGATAACGCTGTCGGTCATGGGCTGCGGCGTGTCGAGGGGCAACGCTGCCGAATCAACCGGGAGCGACAGCCCCGCGGATGCCTCGGGCGCATTTTCCTCGGCCTTGGTCAGCATTGAAGCCGCAAAGCACTGAAACGCAGCGATAAGAATTACTATATATAGCGACGAACGTCTCAACTTTTGTCAAAAGCGATTAAAATTCAAGTGCAAAGATAGCACTTAGCGACCTTAAAAACGAAAAGTAGACATCTAAACTTACTATATATTAACATTTCACAATCAGAACGGGTAGCCTATCGCAAGGTGAAACGCAAGTGAGTTTTTAAAAGATGTCATGTTGTAATAGCCGCTTTTGCCTGTGTCGTAAGGCGCATGAATGCCTATACCGAGATCTCCCCGGATTACCATCATGCCTATATCGAATCGCAATCCCGTTCCCGTGCCAAGCGCGAGGTCTTTAAAAAATGTCGAACCTTTAAGGGTCCCGCCGGGACGCTGCGGGTCGTTTTTCAGCAGCCACACATTGCCTGAGTCGAGGAACAACGCTCCATGGAGAGGGCCGAGAATCGGGAAACGGTATTCGATGTTAAACTCAAACTTAAACGTACCGGTCTGGTCGAAATATCCGTTGACAAGGTCTTCAGGGGCATGGTAACTGCCCGGGCCTATGCTGCGCACGGTGAACGCTCTGACCGAGTTGGCTCCGCCGACATAGAACTGCTCGCTATATGGCACGGCAGCCGAGTTGCCATAGGCATGAGCCGCACCGACGGCACCTCTCGTCACAATCCAGTGACTGCCTGACAGCCGTCGTCCATAGACAATCTGGGCAGAGCCTTTTATGAATTGCGAGAATGGGGTCTCGAAAAGCTCTTTTTCGCCTTTTTTCCCGCATAATTCCCATATACTCCAAAAGATATTACCGGCTTCCTGAACGGTAAAAGTCCAGTTGAGCGTGTTGCGGCGGCCAAAAGCCCGGTCGTAGGTGTAGGTGTAGGCAATCTGTGGGATGAACTGGCTTTGGAAACTCAAAGCTATCGCGGGATTCTGGGCCATCACTTCGTCGAAATCGGCTGTTGTGTGGATGAGTTTGGTGTAGGTGAGTTTCATCAAGGTAAACGTCGACGAGGCATAACGATTGACACGCCAATCATAGTTGAACGAGGTGTTGAACTGAGCCATTTTGAAATAGTGCGGACGATTGAGCAGGTCTGCGCCGAGTGTTATGCGGGTCCAGTTGATTGCGCGACGTCGGCGGGGGATAAATTTCGGGGCGAGGAGCCTCGGGAACGACAGCGAGGTGTTGAGCCCTATCTCGTAGGAGTTGAAAATCGACCTTTCTTTGTCGCGCCCGGTCTGCCATTCATAAGAGCCGGTCAAGTCAATGTTGAAAAGTTCACCACCGCCAAACAGGTTGCGGTTTGTCACGCCAAACGACAAGCCCGGCCCGATGTAGCTGTTAGACTTTGACGATGCGTTGACTTCGAGCCTTGCTTCCAAAGGTTTATCCATGGTACACGATATGGCGACATCGAGAAGCGGCTCGGTAGAAGTGGTGTCGGGAGTCACGTCGATAGAGATAGCGTTGAATATACCGAGCCGCGAGAAATAGGTCTGAGTGCGATTCATATCTCTCACCGAGAAATATTTGCCGGGGCTGAACGCGACACATTCGTCGACGAGCCTTCGGCGGAATTTCGAAGGCATCATCTGCACCAGCATCCCCCGCGATGTTTCAACGGTGTCGGGCGTACCACCGCCTTGATTACGGTATATGTAAGTGGTTATAGTTCCTGTGCGATAACGTGCAAGCGCGACCTGCGGCACATTGCTCGCGACGGTTAATTTCAATGCGATACGATTGCAATTAATCGTGCTGTCGGCGAGATATTCGATGAACTCCGGGCGGAAAAAATAGTAGCCCCGGTTTCTCACCGCATTTGCGATGTCGACCCTCACCTGGCTCAGCGAATCAGTGCAGTAACGCTCCCTACCGGCGAGATAGCGGCTGCGCATGGCTACCGAGTCGATTATGTGGTAGAGGTGACAACTGTCGGGCAGCATTATGACTGAATCGATGACATACTCAGGGCCTGTGACCACATTATAAAGAATTTTCGCCTTCCTGGGGTTTTTCCCTTTTATAATCTCATAGGAGGCGTGTCCTTGAAAATATCCGTTATCGCTGAGAATCTCATCCAACATCTTTGTCCTAACTTCGGGACGCACATGAGAAACGAGCACGGGTTCCTCGACCAGTTTATCATAAATCCAGTGTTTGAATCCCGATGGGGGATTGCTCCAGTTGTTATAGACCCACAGTCCCAGCGGGAACGGGTATCTTACCGATGCGGAGCCAAACAAGCTGTTGTTTGGCTTGACATGGACAGCATCGTTAAGAGCTTCGCTGACAGATGACGGCACTTTATACTTAGGCACCGTCGTGATATTCACTTTTTTGACACCGGTATAAAGCTGCTCTCCCTCGGGGATGCGCCGTGTCGTGGAGCAAGAGGCCATGACCATAGCCAACACCCCTATCACAGCGGCTATAATATGTGATTCAGTTCTTTTCATCTACCGTAGAGGTTTGAGGGGTTAACGATTGTTCCTGCCGTGGAAGCGCAACCGGGTCTTGTTTTTTCTTGCGCCCCGGAATCCAACGGAACATATCGCCAATGCGGCGTATTTTGCGTTTGTAGACGAAACCGACGCCAGTCTGCGTCACTTCCCCTTCGAGGATACTCTCGTAGCCGACGTGACGGAACAGACGCACATACATGGTGCCGCTCTTGTTGAGCAGACATTCAAATGATATATCGTTGACCAGATTCTGTGCGACATTATCCTCGTTGTCGGCATCGGTGGTGTAGTTCCCGCCTACAACGATTTTGAAGCGGTCGTTGAACATCGATTTCGACACTTTGTAGCTGTAGCTTGTGGTTGTCGACGTAGCGCCGTCGGTGGTCTGGTCGTATTTGTCTATGCCAAACGATAAATCAACACCTTTAATATTGTTTGCCGCCCAGGAGTTGAGCCGCGACTCAAGGAATGAGTAAAGCATATTGCCCCCTATCTGGGCATCGCCTTTGGTGCCGACGCCGGAATAAACGCCGTAGAGCAAAATGTTCATAGCCTGATTTGCGCGTTGCTCAGGGCTCATGGCTTGAAGCTCGTTTTGCACAGTTATGTCATCGTCGGTTGACAGGTCAAATGCCACATCCATATTTCGCAGCGTGTTAGTGACACTCAATCCCACATTAAACGTCACTAACCTCGAGTTGTGTCCCTCCTGCGTCACGTTAGCTTTTATTTTATCGTCGGCATTTATATTTAGAATGGGATTGAGCATATCGCCATTGAAGGCGATATAGCTTCCCGACTCAAAATCGAACCGTTTTTCTGACATTCCCGGAATTGGCGGCGTGATGCGCGCATATCCCTTGTCGATAGTGTAACGTCCCGTGAAGCGGCTGTCGTTCATATAGTTCTGTGTATAGTTCATAGAGCCAAAGCCTTGCACCTGCACACGGTTTTTACCATCGGGCGACAAGTCGATAGTCAGAGATGAACCGGGATTAACATTTAGCACCGCGTCGATGTTCATCATCATGCCACCCTCGGGAATAGTGTCGGCAAGAACCACCTCCGCAGTATCCTCGAAGTTCACGAATTTCACCATATCGTCGTCGGAGTGTGGCGAGAGCGCACTTTGCGCCTCGGTCATGATGTAGGTGACATTAGTCCCGGCAAGTAAATCAAGCTCGGCATCAATGTTCAAGAAAGAGATATCCCCTTTGATTTTAGCATCGAGATTAATGAAAGCCTTACCGTAGGCATCGGAACCTCTCGCACGGTCGCTCCCCACAATCTGCATATTACGCGCCAGAAGCCCGAGATTGATTTTAGGATTGACCAACGAGTGCATATCGACAGAGCCATTTATTGTCAGGGGATTGCCATTATCACCCTTGACCGTGAACCGCTCAAATGTCACAATATTGTCTTTGACGGGGACGGAATCGCCGGAGAAACTGAATGTAGTGCCTATCATGTCGACCTCGGCGGCCGTAGAATCAAACACCAAGAATCCGTTGAACACCGGATTCGCGAGGTCGCCGGTTATATCCATCTGACCGTTCAACATTCCGCTCAGGCGAGCTGTTCCCGGCGGCAAGAAAGGATTGACGACTCGCAACGGGAAATGTATCATCGAGAAGTCGAGCATTAACGGGTTGGCGGCGGTGCTGTCGTTAATGCTACCGACAGCGGTGATGGTTTTGACACTGTCGACCATTAGCGACGCGAATGTGCGTATAGTCCCGCTCTTGTCGGTGGTCAAATCGACACCGACTTCAAACGAGCCTACCCGCTGACGGTCGTATGTCAAATCTTCGAGGGTGACAATCCCTCGCCCGTTAAGGTTCTTCTTATCCCAGTTAAAACGCATATCAGCCGACACATCGCCCGAGACAGGGGGTGCGAACGGATTCAGTGAAATCCAGTCGGCGAGATGCACGTTGGAGGCCTTAACGACGACATCTTCCTGCCGGGTGGACATGGGGTCGTGTTCGGTGTAAATTTTGACTGAACTTTCGTTACCGCTCATGCTGATATTGGCATCAAGGTGTTTTGAGGATGTATTGAGCATCAAAAAGTTGTCGCTGTTAACAGTCCATTCCTTATATCCAATCACCGGGTTAGACGGTGTCAGTTTCAGATTGACGGTCGAGTCGGTAACCGTCGCAACGGCACCGAGATTGAACCCTGTTTTATCTTGAATGTTTCGCTGTTTCAGAAGCAAAGCGAGAGTTTCATCGGCGAGATAGCCCGAGAGATCGACATGAGCCCACTCATCCATTGTTCCGGGAGCGTTGTTTATCACGGCAGTGTAACTCAGGCTATCACCTCTCTGCGCAAGAGTTAAGTCGAGTGTGTCGATGCGAGTGGAACCCGAATGAAAGCCCATCAGCCTACCGACAGCATTAATCAGAGTGTCATTGGAAAAGGTAAAGTCAAATGCGTTGAGACCCATGTCGCCGCCGGCGAGATAACTGTTTATTATATTGGTTTTGCGGGCTTTGACATCAAGCGATAGCGGCGGCAACGCCTGTTGCAGGGCGATGGCATCAAGCCTCCGGTCGGCCAGCACCTTGTTGACGATGTCGCTTGTCGCCGCAAATCTCGCCACAATGCTGTCGAGCGACATAGGCGAATTAAAATCGGCATGAAGGTCATGGTTGTCGATGACAAGAGATAGGAGCGAATCTGCCGCATGAAGCCGCGCCACGATATCTGTCTCGTCAATATCCACACCGGGCATACGCCATTCAAGCCCGTCGACCACAATCGAAGCGTCTATGTTTTTCAAGTCGGGGCTGAGCGAGGCTTGCGCGCTAAACGAAATTGCTCCTTCGGCTTGAGTTTGCGACAGCTTCATAGCCTGCAAATCAATATGTTTCACATCGCCGGCGAATTTCCAGTCGAGCCTGTCACCTGCGAGATTGCCGTTGCCCGATATGTCAAAGTCGACCGCGGGGTTAAACGACATCGCCCCTACATCGGCATTCCCATCAGCCAAATTGGCCCACGCTTTCAAATCGGTGAGAATCTCTTCGTTATAGGCAATAGAAGCGATATCCATTTCACCGTTTACAACTGTGGCAGGGCTGAACGGGTCATAGCCCACTCCGTTCACGGCAAGTTTGCCGCTGACGCGCCCGAAACCCATTTCAGGGAGGAAGCTGTTGACAGGAAATGAGTTGAGGTCCAGAACGGCGTTATAGTTCACGCTGTTTCCGTCACACATTCCGCTAAGGGCAATATCGCCGCTCCCTGTGACGGCTTTTAACCCGCCGCTAAATGTTCCGCGGTTAAAATCAACTCCACCGTCAAGGCTCATTGGCGGCAACATAACCTGACGGGCTGTGCGAGCGCCGAGAAGTGTCGGCTTCAAGAAATTAACGTCGGCTATATCGCCGTCGATGTCGAGATGGCCCGTCATGTTGCTAAAATCCATAACATTAGAGAACTGTCCGGAAAGGCTGACGACAACACGACCCGGCAAATCAACCGACAACTCAGAGAGTCGGAGCCGCCCGGCGCTACCTCCGGCATCAACCGCCAAATGCAAATCGTTATACCGTGGCAACTGTTTTAGAAATGGAGCCATTTCGGGAACAGCGAGCTGCATATCATTGAACCCTATGCGCCCATCAGCCTTCACGCCAATCGGTAGCGACGAATCGGCAACCATGTCGCCCACGCCCATGTAAGCGTCAAGTTTCAGCGCTGAAAACTGAGTGGCGATGTCAAACCCGTTGGCCCTCATCATCAGCGAGTCCATGGTGAACACGCCCGAAGCGTTCAGTCTCAACCCCGAACGCTCCTTAGCTCTTAGGTAGCGCAACGGGACGACGATGTCGGTGGCACGGTTATAGAACGAATCGACGGCAATATTGACATCTGACACTTGAAGATAGTTGAAATCAAGCCCATTCTGCGGGACCGCACCCGACATGGCATACACCGCGCAAGAGTTTCTGAGACGCAACGAATCGGCCTTAATCACCCATGGCCGCGGCGTCAAGGCAACGGTATCGTCAATGGCAGGCACCGCGTGGCGGGTTTTCAAGTATTCGGCAGATGGTGTCAGATAGCACGCATCAACACCGTCGATTACCAGCCCGCCAATACTTATAGATTGCGAAGCCAAATCGACAACCCCGTCAATCAACTCAGCCGCCGGCACCGCCGCATGAAGCGAGTCGATGGCGGGAAGCATGGTCATCGCATAGTCGAGATTATTTATCTTGAGGGAACTCACTCTGACGCGCCAAGACGGCGATGGCATCGTATCGGTCGGTGTCGACGTGGTATCATTGGACAACATGAGTTTTACACATCCGCCATCAACAGACGCGTTGTCAACCTCTATTTCAGATGTCGACAACGAAACCGACAGCCAATCAACAGCAGCATTGACCCGGTCGGCCTTGAGATGCATGGATGAGTCGGGCGAGCCAAGCCGATAAACGGCATTTTCTATGCGGGTATCAACAGCCTCAACTCTCTTGGCGAAAAGCGGCAACAGCTTGACATTCAACCTTGCCAAATCGGCACCCATCACCGTGTCGCCCCACTGGGTCATAGAGACCCCTTTTACCTCAACGGCAAGCGGGAAACTGAGACTGAATGACTCCACCGTGATCTGCAGGCGCGGTGAATCGTTGAGCATTTCACAGACCTTATCGACCGCAAACCTTTGAAGCCAAGGAGAGTAGAGGAGCAGCAGCAATGCAATCAAGAGCAGCGACACAGAGACCGCTACCCACGACACGCATTTGATTAGAGTTCTTCCCACTATAAATCTCACAAATAAATGATGAACAGATGATTTAAATTTAAAACCACCGGCAAGCCGGAATGTTTAACGCCGCACCGCCAATAGATTCAATCATTATACACATCATCGTCTTCGGTTTTCAAAATTAGCCTAATAATACGCCACTTTCGACAATTTCACGATTGTTAACTAAATTAATTTGCATTTGACAAAAGGAAGGCATAACTTTGTACTCATTACAAATTTGTACTTATTACGAATGAAATATATCAGTCAAGAACCATCGGCACTACTCACGCTCCACGGCATAAAGCCATCGGTGCAACGCACAGCCATCCTCGGCTACCTGATGAGTCACAGGACTCATCCGACAGCCGATGAAATATACCGCGCCCTCCAGCCTGAAATGCCCACGCTTTCGCGTTCAACGGTCTACAACACGCTGTGGCTCATGGCTGAGGCGGGAGCGATAGACGCATTGGGTATTGACAGAACCAACGCTCGGTTTGACTATTCCAACCACCCTCACGCGCACCTTCTGTGCAACCGCTGCGGAGCCATCATCGACTCCGACCTGCCGCGACTTGACAACGCCATAACAGGCCCCGAAGGTGCCATAATCGACAGAGTGACTGTCACTTATCACGGTCTTTGCCCGGCCTGCGCATCAGATAATTAACGTTTCAAACTATATAAATTATTTCGTATAACTAATAAATCAAATTCATTATGAGCAAGAAATTTATTTGCACCGTCTGCGGTTATGTTCACGAAGGACCCGAAGCACCCGAAAAATGCCCCCAGTGCGGTGTTCCCGCTTCTAAATTCAAAGAACTCGACGAGAGCGCTATGCTTCAATTCGTCACCGAACACGAGATTGGCGTCGCCAAAGGTTGCGACGACCAGATGATAGCCGACCTCACCGCACACTTCAACGGCGAATGCAGCGAAGTCGGTATGTATTTAGCGATGTCACGCCAAGCCGACCGCGAAGGTTATCCCGAAGTCGCCGAGGCGTTCAAACGCTACGCATGGGAAGAGGCTGAACACGCCGCCAAATTTGCCGAGCTTCTTGGCGAGTGCGTGTGGGACACCAAGACCAACCTCGAAAAACGCATGGCAGCTGAAGCCGGCGCGAACGCCGACAAGATGCGCATAGCCAAACGCGCCAAGGAACTTAACCTCGACGCCATCCACGATACCGTTCACGAAATGGCAAAAGATGAAGCGCGCCACGGCCAGGGCTTCGCCGGCCTTTATGCCCGCTACTTCAAAAAATAATCACTGAAAGCATAACCATCATAAAGCCCTGTCGGCATCGGCCGACAGGGCTTTATAGTCAATCAACTGTCACATTCCCGCGACATTAAGCCACCTTAATAATTAATAGGGCGATAATATTACAAATTATTGTTAACTTCGCGGCTTGAAAAAGCAAAAAGATTAAAATAGGTTTAAATCGTTATTTCCGCAATGAATTTTTCAGGTACAATTGACTTCAAGCCGAAATTGGTGTCGGCACTTCGCCACTATTCCGTTGCCAGGTTCAAGGATGACTTTGTCGCCGGCATCGTAGTGGGCATCGTCGCCCTCCCGCTCGCAATCGCATTCGGTATCGCTTCAGGCGTCAGCCCCACAGTCGGACTTATCACCGCTATCATCGGCGGCTTTATGGTATCGGCTTTCGGCGGCAACTCCGTACAAATCGGCGGTCCCACGGGCGCATTCATAGTCATCGTCTACAGCATCATAATGCAGTTTGGCCTCACGGGGCTTGCCATCGCCACGTTCATAGCCGGCCTGATACTTGTCGTGATGGGTCTGTTTCACCTCGGGACTGTAATCAAGTTTATCCCCTACCCTATTGTGGTGGGCTTTACCGCAGGTATCGCACTGACAATCTTCTCGACGCAAATCAACGACTTCTTCGGATTAGAGCTAAAAGACATACCCAGTGAGTTCATACCCAAATGGGGTATGTATTTCCGCAACTTCGGCAACATACACTGGCCCACGCTCATCGTCGGACTCCTATCGCTCGCCATCATCATAGTCACGCCCAAGGTGTCGCGCAAGCTGCCCGGCGCGCTGCTCGCCATCATCATAGTGTCGGCGGCCGTGTATGTGGTCACGCTATATTACCCGGAATTTGCTGTCGACACAATCGGCCGACGCTTCGGGTCGATGTCGACCGACATCCCCACACCCCACGGGTTTGAGCTGAACATGACCAACATCAACGCCCTGCTGCCATCGGCGTTCACAATAGCTGTGCTTTGCGCCATCGAGTCGCTTCTTTCGGCCACTGTCGCCGACGGTGTGACAGGCTCTCGCACCAACAGCAACACGGAGCTTATAGGCCAGGGTATAGCCAACCTCACGGTGCCGTTTTTCGGCGGCATACCGGTGACAGGCGCGATAGCCCGCACGATGACCAACATCACCAACGGTGGCCGCACTCCGGTGGCAGGAATCATCCACACCGCCGTGCTGCTGCTCATCTTCCTGTTTCTCATGCCACTCATCAATGAGATTCCGATGGCCTGTCTGGCCGCTGTGCTTATCGTGGTAGCCTATAACATGAGCGCATGGCGCACAGTTGTGGGAATTTTCAAGTCACCCAAAGGTGACGTATCGGTGCTTATCGTCACATTTCTGCTGACCGTCGTCTTTGACCTTACCATCGCAATCGAAATCGGCCTTCTGTTGGCGGTAGTCCTGTTTCTGCGCCGCGTGACCGAAAACACTCAGATACGCGTCTACGGCGAGCAACTCGACATAGCCGAGGGGACAGAATCGACCACCCATGAAGTGCTTGACGTGGAACGCGGTGTGTCGATATATGAAATCGACGGGCCGTTTTTCTTCGGTATCGCCACTAAATTTGACGAAATGATGAGGACCTCAATGTCAGAGAAGCCCACGGTGCGCATCATCCGCATGCGTAAAGTGCCGTTTATCGACTCGACTGCCATCCACAATCTTGAGATACTCATCAAGTCGTCGCAAAGCGAAGGTATAGAGATTGTGCTGTCGGGGGTCAATGAAAATGTGCACAAGGCACTCGAGCACGCGAAAGTGAAGCAACTCATCGGCGAGCGCAACATATGCGACCATATCACAAAAGCAGTGGCTTTAGCCAACGATATAGCGCGCCAAAAACTCGCAGCGACAGAGTAGTGACAGGCTAAATCAATGGCAAAATTTCACGATTTTAGGCGGAAGAAATATTTAACACAAAAAAAATCATAAAAAAGTATTTGTCATATTGATTTTTTGTCTTACCTTTGTGGCGTTTTGAAGCAAAAGAAATATTGTTTTATTTTTTAATTAACAAGAAAATGAAAAAGTTAGTTTTATTACTTGCTGTTGTTTTCAGCGTATCATTGTTCTCTTGCGGTGGTTCAGACAAAGCCGCAGAAGCTACCGACTCAGTTGCTGCTGACACCGTTGAGGTTGTTGAGGCTGCTGTTGTAGTTGAGGACTCAGTTGCTGCTGATTCAGTTGCTGCTGACACTACTGCTGTTGTTGCCGCTGAAGCTGCTAACTAATCAGAGATTTAACGTCTCTTACAGCAAAAGTAACAAAGCTGTCCACACAATTGTGGTCAGCTTTTTTCATATATACGTCATCGACATCACTCGCTATTATATCTATGACATTCCCGACACGCGATAATCACCGATACGCGTTAGCCATCGCACTGTTTCTGCTCATGACGGCAGGGATGGTCGCATGGCAACTGTCGGGAACAGATTGGGTTGATGATTGGAACTACAAGTTGATGCCCGGCTCGTACAAAGAGTTTTGGGCGATGAAGGGGACGAAAATCACCACATTCGGCCAAGCCATTGAAGCGATCGGCAACCATCACCGCCTCATAACGCCACGACTGCCCAACTATCTTCAGACGATTGCCAACTTCGTTCCCGCATGGATGGTGAGAACGCTCCACGGATTAATGCTCGCAGCGACGTTCCTAACCTTAGCGTTGAGTTGCGGCGGCAAACGCGTGATGCGTTCAGCGGGATTTGTGGCTGCGCTGTGGCTCACCACATGGATTGTTTTGCCCCTCAGCGATCACATGATTTCAAGCGACTTCGCCTTCAACTATCTGTGGACATCGCCGATAATCTTGTTTTTTGTCTATCTGTTTGTGTCGGGACGGTGGAGGTCGGGACGGTGGAGCTTTGTCCCATGGGTTATCGCCGCTGTCTCCGGGATGATGCATGAAGGGGCATCGTTACCAATCGCCGCCGGGTGCGCCGCGCTGATTGCCATCGACAAAACCGACCGACGGCGCAGAATCGCTCTATTGGTTTTAATGGCGGGGGTTGCGCTGGTGTTCTTTTTCAACTCCGGAATGATTACGCGTATAGACCAACTTGTTATCAGCCGCGACAACACATCATTGAAATGGAGACTCCTCAGACTTGCGCTTGAATGCCAAGGGCTATATCTCGCCATTGCCTGCTTGATTATCGTATTCATCAGACATGGCCGCGGCGAAGTCATGCGCTTCGTCAAAGACAACATCATCTGGCTGACAGCGACAGCCGGAGCCTTGGCCATAACGCTTGTGACGATGACGCACGGGAGGAGTCTTTGGTTTGTGGACCTGTTTGGGCTTTTACTGTTTTTCAAGGCGTTGTACAGATATTTCAAATGGTGGAGCGCACCACGCTACGGAATCGCCACGATAGCGGGGGGGGCATTGCTATTGTCAATCACGGCATCAGCCGTGACACAACAGCGGCTTTCAGCTGAAAGCGACTTTATAGCCAAATGCCTGTCGAGAGATGAAAGCCCTGTGGTGTTCATCGACTTCATCTCGCCCGACAGAGTGCCGTGGTGGACGTTCAGAGTGCCGCAAAGCATCACCGAAAGCTATTCCAACGGCGCTCTGACGATATACCATACTGACAAATTCCCATACACCCTGATATTACCGACCGAATTTTCAGATAAAGTGCCTGAAGAGTGGCCGAAAACAGCGGGAAACACCGGTCTGTCGGGTAGATACCCATTACTGGCCGGGCGCAAACGCCTGAGCCGCCCGGATATGTTGATTCTGACATTCCGCGGCAACGCCCCATTAGGCGACCGCCTGATTAACGAGGGTCCCGTCAACGCGTTGATGAATCTAGCCCGCAACGGCGGTAAAAGCCACTCAACCCCCTATCCTGTCAGAGAATGGGCCATTGAGTATATGGGAGACACTCTGTGGTGCTACTCCATAGAGCAGTTACGCAATCTCGACACTAACGTCGGCATAACACGAATCGACACAATCAGATGACAACCGACTGCATCCGTGCGCTACCAATCTCGCTCGGCATTGAAAATTGATATTATTTTTTCATAATTTTGCCGACACGAATTTTCATAAAGACCAAACCGATTTAAAATGAGAAATTTATTTCGCTATATCGTCACTGTCATAGTTGGACTCTCATCAATAACGATGACGGCAGCTAACGACCTGATGGATGACAGCAACCACCCGGTAATGTATGTTCGCGGCTCTAATATCGGCAACAATTGGGATTGCTATGACAGCCATCGCTTCACCCGCGACGGCGACACCTATACAATCACTTTGCCGTCAATCGACGGTGAATTTAAGATCGGCAGTTCCAAGTGGACCTATAATTATGGTGGGCAGACCAGCGGTGTGGTCATAAGCGCGTCGGAAATCATCTACGGCACAGCCAACGGTCCGAATCTCGCCGCCAACAATCTGACCGACGTCACAATCTCGTTTAACCTCTCGCTCGAAAACGGATTTAACACCTTAACCCCTATCACATTCACCGTCGACGGCGTCACTCCCCAGCCCATTGGGATTTCAGGCACTCTACCTGTACTCTATATCAATGTCAGAAACGACGACGGAAGCTACAACAACGAGATTATCGACAAAGACCTGTCACACAAAGAGTATTTCACGGGTGAATACTGGCTCGACCTAAACGGATGTGAATGGATGGAAGCCGAGGGAGCTGAGTCGATAGGCTCAGCAGACGCCCCACTGCCGCTTGAGATAAAAGCACGCGGCAACTACACCCGCACAGGTTTTTCTAAAAAGCCGTTCAAACTGAAACTTGGCAAAAAGCAAAATATGCTCGGCCTCACACCTGAAAAGAGCAAGCATTACACCATTCTGGCCCATGCCGATGACAACAAGGGTTACCTGCGCAACTTCACGGGATTCAATCTCGGCAAGCGCATCGGCCTCCCCTGGACTCCCGGACAACAGCCAATCGAAGTCATAATCAACGGTGACTACCGCGGTCTTTACTTCCTCACCGAATCGATTCGAATCGGCGACGGGCGTGTGCCCATCATTGAACTTGACGACAACGTCAGCGACCCCGACCTCGTATCAGGCGGCTATTTGGTGGAACTCGACAACTACGACGAGGAAAACCAAATCAGAATGGAGGAAAAAGGTCAGGCTCCATGCAACAAAGATATGCTGCGAATCACATTTGACACCCCGGAAATCTATTCCGACCTGCAATACCGTTTCGTCAAAGACCAGTTCACTGCGATTAACGACCTCATCGGGGAGAACAGCGACAAACTTTGGAGCTACATAGACCTTGACAATGCCGCCCGCTACTATATTGTAGAGGAGATAATCTCGCACACCGAGGCATATCACGGTTCAACTTATATGTTCCGCGACCGGGGAGCCGGCAAAAAATGGCTTTTTTCACCACTGTGGGACTGCGGAAACGGGTTCAACGGAAGCACTACCGACTTTTTCTACAACAATTCGCCTTTTGGCAACACATGGATTCCGTCGCTTAGACTCAACAACAAGTTCAACGAAAAAGTCAAGGAAACATGGAAATGGTTCATGACCAACGGATATACCGGACTGACCGATGACATCGATGCCTATGTGAGCCACATCGCGGCAGCCGCCAAAGCCGACCGTAAACGATGGGGAAATCAACCGCTCCCCAACTCAAGCGCAGCCACACCGGTTGCGGACAACTCCGACATGGAACACCGCAAGTCAACAGTGCTCAATCACATAAGCGACAAAATCAACTGGCTTAAATCACAATTCGGTGATTTCACTGTCGGCGGCCCCTTTAGCGAGCCGGTCAGTGACAACACTCCGGCAGCCGCATTACCTACATACGTTACCGGCGTGGAAAATGTCGCGGCAGACGGCGACAACCCCGCCCCCGTCTACTATAACCTGCAAGGGATGAAGGTCAACACACCCACCGCCGGAAACATCTACATAATAGTCCGCAGCAGAAACGCGACAAAAGAACTGCACCGATAACAGACGTAACATCTCGCCAATCGTCTGAAGGGCCGCGCATCAGAGCGCGGCCCTTCGTAGTTAACACCGGTTATCGCAATCAACTTTTTCAGGATAGAGTTGTTGTTATTTTTGAATCAGCCGCCGACAGAGCATATCTACCCGTCGGACAACTGAATTGAAAAATCAAAAAGGTATAACGGAAAAACTAATCAAAATTTCAAGGAGGTAAAACAATGAACACAGCTCCATTACAAGGCATCAAAGTGGTTGACTTCACAAGTGTGCAATCAGGCCCGTCATGTACGCAAATGCTCGCGTGGCTCGGTGCCGACGTCATCAAAATCGAACGTCCCGGTTCAGGCGACGCGACCCGCAATGAACTACAATTTGACCCCGACTGTCCATCCTACTATTTCCTTCAGTTAAACTCTGATAAAAAATCACTGACTCTCGACGCAGCCACACCCGACGGCAAGGAAATCCTTACCAAACTTATTAAAGGTGCTGATATATTCATAGAGAATCTTCACCCGGGCGCAATGGATAAACTCGGTTTCAGCTGGGATGTAGTCCACCATCTCAACCCAAGATGTATCTATGGGACAATCAAGGGATTTCCTGTGACATCGCAGTATAAAGACTTAAAGGCTTACGAACCTATCGCACAAGTCACCGCAGCGGCGGCATCAACCACCGGATGGTATTCCGGCGAATATGACATCCCGACCCAAAGCGGAGCCGCCCTCGGCGACTCAAACACGGGTATGCATATGCTAATCGGTCTTTTGTCGGCATTGATGCTGCGCGAAAAGACAGGCGAAGGCTCGTTTGTCTACCAGTCGATGCACAATGCCTGCCTCAACCTTTGCCGCATCAAGACGCGCGACCAGCTCACACTCGACAAAATCGGTTATCTGACGCAATTCCCGCAATACCCCAATGAGAAATTCCCCGATTTCGTTCCACGCTCGGGCAATACCGAAGGTTCAGGCGTGTTTGGATGGACTTACAAATGTCTCGGTTGGGAAACCGACCCCAACGCCTATGTCTACGTCATACTGCAACGCGGAGCCAAAGATTTCGAGAAAGCGTGCAAGGCCCTTGGATTCGAGGACTGGCTCACCAATCCCGATTTCAACACAGCAGATGCCCGCGACCGCCACAAAGACGAGATTATCAAACGCATCCAGAAGTTCTGTATCAACAAGTCAAAGTTTGACGTTGTCAAAGCCCTGTCGCCTTATGGAGTTCCGGTCGCCCCGGTGCTCAGCACTAAGGAAATAATGGATGACCAAAGCCTTTATGACGGCAACACACTTGTCAAAATCAATCAAGGCGGCAAGGTTGGCGAATTTGTCACCGTTGGCTGCCCATTCACAATCTCGGGCTATCAGCCGACCTACGGCCCATGCCCCACTCTCGGAGGCAACACCGCCGAAGTGCTTAAAGGCATCGGATACACCGACGAACAGATAGCATCGTTCGCCGCCAACGGGACCACCGCGCCTATGCCTAAACCGGCTACTCCCGCCAAATAACGAAGATGCCCGACACGCATCAATCAGGACCGAAAAGGCTTGCAGGTTGCTGTAGCATCTTGATAGCTCATCAATCGGCAAGCCATTCTATAAACCACGACATATTTATAAATTTTAATTTAAAGCAATAAAATATGGCTACTACAACCACAAATACGACCTGCGCCTCACCGGCAAAGCCGCATTTCCCGGAACAGGTTACAGGTATGTATATTCTCGCCCAGGCGTTGAAACGCGCCGGGCTTGACACGGTTTACGGTCTTGTCGGCATCCCGGTGACCGAGGCCGCATTTGCGATGCAGAAAGTTGGGGTAAGATTCGTGGGATTCCGCTTTGAACAGCAGGCAGGCATGGCCGCCGCCACCCATGGATTCCTGACAAAGTCGCCGGGAGTGTTGCTGACGGTGTCGTCGCTCGGCTTCATGAACGGTTTGACCGCCACTGCCAACGCCACTGTCAACTGCTACCCTATGATTCAGATTTCTGGTGCCAGCGACCCGACAATGGTCGACATGAAAATGGGTGCCTATGAGGAGCTCGACCAGCTCAACACCGCCCGCCCGTTTGTGAAAGCGGCGTTCAGATGCAGTCATGCTAAGGAAATCCCGAGCGCAGTCGCCCGCGCTTACCGCGCCGCTGTCAGCGGCCGTCCCGGAGGCGTATATATCGACATGACCACACCCGCGTTAGCCGAAATCATGGATGCCGCCGACGCGGAAAAACTGTTTTTTGAGCCAGTCGACCCATATTCTCCCGTGGCGCCCAACCAAGCAGCTGTCGACAGAGCTGTAGAGATACTGCTCGCAGCCAAGCGACCCGCCGTGCTTCTCGGAAAAGGTGCGGCTTTCGCTCAAGTCGACGACAAAATCAAAAAACTGATTGAGACCTACAACATTCCTTATCTGCCAATGTCGATGGCCAAGGGACTTATGCCCGACAACGGCCCGCTGAGCGCGCGGTCGTGCCGCTCAACCATCATGGAAAATGCAGATGTGGTCATGGTAATCGGGGCGCGCCTGAACTGGATGCTTTCGTTCGGGCGGGGCAAGTGGAATCCCGGCATTAAATTCTTGCAACTTGATGTCGAGCCACAGGAAATAGATGTCAATGTCCCAATCGCCGCCCCGGTTGTAGGCGATATCGGCTTGTCGCTCGACGCCATACTCGCCAAACTCGCCGGAAAGGTCATCGCAGCCGACCCCGCATGGCTCTCCGGGCTGCAAGCCGAGACGAAAGTGAAAAGCGTGAAATTCGCCCAACGATTGAAAGATGCCTCCACATTGTCGCCAATGAACCACTGGAGCGCGTTGAGCGCGGTCAAACCGATTATCGAAGCCAACCCCGACGTTATTCTTATCAACGAGGGAGCCAACACCCTCGACGACACCCGCGACGCAATCGACATGACACTGCCGCGTCACCGCATTGATTGCGCTACATGGGCCATCATGGGGATGGGCATGGGGTCGGCCATCGGCGCAGCCGTTGCCACAGGCAAATCGGTTGTAGCCATAGAGGGAGATTCCGCCTTCGGTTTCTCGGGCATGGATTTCGCCACTATCTGCCGATTCAATCTACCTGTGACAGTGGTAATCTTCAATAATGGCGGCATCTACAACAGCATCGGTGTCAATCCCGGCACAGACCCCGCAATCGAGCACGACCCCGCACCCACCACACTCGACCTCGCCGCTCGTTATGATAAGATGGGCGAAATATTCGGAGCAAAGAACTACTATGTGACAACCCCCTCAGAACTGACAGCCGCCTTGACAGCCGCCATCGCTTCAAGGGAGCCAAACATCATCAACGTGCAACTCGCAGCCGACGCAGGCAAAGAGAGCGGCCACATCGGATACCTCAATCCAACCCCGCTTATCGACTATACCGTCTGAGACGCAATGCCCACTCTGAGTCAGGCAGCCCGTCAGTCGGGCGCAGGGTGGGCAGTTAACTATTTAAAAACAGATAGATATGAACATTTCACACGTCATACTGTATGCGATTGTCCCTATCATCGTAGTGATGCTGGCCGGTTATATATCCGGCAAAAAGGGGGTATTCACCGGTGACGACGCTAAGAAGTTTAACAAGGTTGTGCTCGACTATGCGTTACCCGCAGCCTTGTTCGTTTCGATAGTCCAAGCCTCTCGCGAGGACCTGGTGAAGGACATCAAATTGACTATTATATCGGCAGTGGGCATCATGGCGTGCTTCATGATAGTCTACTTCGTATTCAAGATGTTTAAGAAAAACACCGGTGCCGACGCAGCCATCAGCGCATTAATCAGCGGCTCGCCGACAATCGGGTTTCTTGGTTTCGCGGTGCTTGAGCCAATTTTCGGCACATCCCCGTCAGTGGCACTCGTTGTCGCCATCGTCGGCATCGTCGTCAACGCAATCGGCATCCCGGTGGGACTGTCGCTAATGAACGCTTCGCTCGAAAGGCAAAAACCGGGTTCATCAAAGAAAGAGAGCGCGTGGAAACCTGTAATCCACGCATTAGGTCAGCCGGTGGCATGGGTTCCTATACTCGCAGTCATCTGGGTCGTGGCAGGGATACCATGGCCCTCATACCTCAGCCCGTCGTTTGACCTTATCGCCAAAGCCAATGCCTCGATGGCAGTGTTCTCAGCCGGTATCACTCTGGCAGCAATCAAGTTCACTATCAACTGGCAGGCTGTGCTCGGTTCTATCATGAAGATGGTGATGATGCCCGCGGTTATCCTGATTCTGGGTCTACTGTTCCACATGGACCCCCTCAACCTCAAGATGCTTGTTGTGGCAGCCGCCCTCCCCCCGGCATTCTCGGGCATCATCATCGCCGACGAGTATGACACTTATGTGGCGACCGGCACATCTTCGTTGACACTATCGGTCATCTTGTTCATCGGATTCTGCCCGCTTTGGATATGGATAACCGATATGGCTCTCAACGCCTGACTCTTCGAGCCTGTGTCGTCTATTGTAGCAACTTCCAAAAGTGGAAACGGCGTCCCAAAAGTTTTTTGGCTAACTTTTGGGATGCCGTCTATATCACTCCTTTTGATTAATCAGAAGCGTCGCACGTTACCTCATCGTTGCTTATCTCGGAAGGATGGTAGAAGCCCAATTGGGAAGTTCCTCAACATAGCGTTTCACAAGCTCGCCGTCGTTAAGACGGAACAGAAGCCGCGCTTCGGCATCCTCGATTGAGTTGTCGTAGGCATAAAACCCCGCTTCTTTCGCTCTGAGAATGTAATCGACTTTATCGGAAGCTGACATCACAGTTTCAAAGATATGGCTTTTGCGTTCTGCAAGACACCGTTCACGCCATTCATTGCAATAATTGGTGGCTTTGAGAACAGATTCCTGATTGTTCCAGTCGCCGAACACGTCGCGGGCGACATTATCCGGATTGATATACTCTGAATCCTCAAGCCACTCATGATGCAGAATCTCGGAAGTTACGGAAGTCTTACCTGACCTGTTGGGTCAGGCAATCACAATAAGGACAGGACGATGTTTACTTGCTGCCATTCTTTATTCTGTTTATGACATCGCCCCATTTTTCTTGAGCCGCCTGTGAAGCAGCCTCAATCCCGGCGGCCACACGCTCTGCAGCCCGGCGGGTGCTTTCGCAGGCATCCTCTGCGACCTCACGCATAATCTGAGCCATATGCTCATCTCCCGGCTCCTCCATCGATGTGAGTCGATAATTATTCATCTCAGCTTCCGACATAATACAATCATTTCTTATTCAACGCTAAAGCTATGCAAAAAGTCCGAACCGACCTCGCTATTGGTGAACCATTCAATGAACCTGATATGTATCAAGAGCGAAAAGAGTATTAAAAAAATGGAGCGTAACCTTTAGAGTTACACTCCATTTTTATGGATTTAGATATTTCTAAATTGACGGCTTACTTCACTTCCTCGAAGTCGACATCGGTGACATGGTCGTCGCCGCCGGCGTTAGTGCCGGGTTGGGGACCTGCCTGCGCGCCGGGGTTGGCACCGGCTTGCGCCTGTTGCTGGGCGTTGAGGATGTCTTGTTGCGCTTCGCCAAATTTAGTCTCTATTTCTTTGATAGCGGCATCAATACCGTCGAGATTCTGAGCCTTGTGAGCGTCTTTCAGGTGAGCGACAGCACTCTCAATGGCAGCTTTCTTATCGGCGGGAATCTTGTCGCCAAGCTCACCAAGCTGTTTCTCGGTCTGGAAGATGATGGCATCGGCTTTGTTGAGTTTGTCGATGCGCTCCTTCTCTTTGGCGTCGGCTGCGGCATTGGCAGCGGCTTCATCTTTCATGCGCTTGATTTCAGCGTCGGTCAAGCCGCTTGACGCTTCGATGCGGATGCTCTGTTCTTTGCCGGTCGCCTTGTCTTTGGCCGAAACATTAAGAATACCGTTTGCGTCAATCTCAAATGTAACCTCGATTTGCGGAATACCGCGGGGTGCGGGAGCTATTCCATCCAAGTGGAATTTTCCGAGGGTCTTGTCGTCCTTAGCCATGGGGCGTTCGCCCTGAAGCACATGGATTTCAACCGAAGGCTGGTTGTCGGCAGCTGTTGAGAATGTCTCGCTCTTGCGGGTCGGGATAGTGGTGTTGGCCTCGATAAGTTTAGTCATCACGCCACCGAGAGTCTCGATGCCGACCGACAGAGGCACAACGTCGAGCAAAAGCACATCTTTGACGTCGCCCGAGAGCACACCGCCTTGGATAGCCGCACCGACAGCAACAACCTCATCGGGGTTTACACCCTTAGAAGGCGCTTTGCCAAAGAACTTCTCGACAATCTGCTGGATAGCGGGGATACGTGTCGAACCGCCCACGAGGATAACCTCGTCGATTTCATTAGCCGAAAGGCCGGCATCTTTAAGGGCTTGCTGACACGGCACGATAGTAGCTTGAATCAGACGGTCGGCCAATTGCTCGAATTTAGCGCGGGTCAAGGTCTTTACCAAATGTTTTGGAATACCGTTGACAGGCATGATATAGGGGAGGTTGATTTCAGTGCTGGTGGTGCTTGAAAGTTCAATCTTGGCTTTCTCGGCCGCCTCTTTCAGACGCTGCAACGCCATGGGGTCTTGACGGAGGTCTACCCCTTCCTCGCTTTGGAACTCGTCGGCAAGCCAGTCGATAATAACGTGGTCGAAGTCGTCGCCGCCGAGGTGGGTGTCACCATTTGTCGACTTCACTTCAAACACGCCGTCGCCAAGTTCAAGGATTGAAATATCAAATGTACCGCCGCCGAGGTCAAACACGGCGATTTTCTGGTCTTTGTTGGTTTTGTCAAGGCCATAAGCAAGTGCGGCCGCTGTAGGTTCGTTAACGATACGTTTCACGGTCAGGCCGGCGATTTCGCCCGCCTCTTTCGTTGCCTGACGTTGCGAGTCGTTGAAGTATGCCGGCACCGTGATGACAGCCTCGGTCACAGACTGCCCGAGATAATCCTCGGCTGTTTTCTTCATCTTTTGAAGAATCATAGCCGATATTTCCTGCGGTGTGTATTCACGACCGTCAATGTCGATACGGGGTGTGTTATTGTCGCCGCGCACCACTTTGTATGGCACACGGTCAATCTCATTTTTCACCTGGTCATAAGTCTCACCCATGAAACGCTTGATTGAATAGATGGTGCGTTTGGGGTTGGTAATCGCCTGACGTTTCGCCGGGTCGCCCACTTTACGCTCGCCGCCGTCAACAAATGCGACTACCGACGGGGTGGTATTGCGTCCTTCACTGTTAGGGATGACAACGGGGTCATTTCCTTCAAGTACTGCCACGCATGAGTTGGTGGTTCCCAAGTCAATACCGATAATTTTTCCCATAATAAATTGGATTTAATATATTGTTTTTATTTTTTTTAATTATCACTGTTCGCCGCGCCCCACGGTCGGGAGGAGCTGACACATAGAAAACAAATCTGATGCCAAAAAAGTTGCGGGGTTTATTACCCGGTGATTATCAACATTTTAGAAGACAGCGATGACTGACAATGTGACTGACAGCACTGACAAAATAGCCGACATGGCGCAGCTGTCGCCGTCAAGACCGATTTGACGCGCTCCGACCGTTTAACTCTCCCTATATTCTTTTGGCGACATCTGATTCATGCGTCGGAAAAAACGGCAAAACGAGGTAGTGTTGACAAAGCCAAGCATGAGGCCGATTTCCTGAAGATTAAGATTTTGACGTGTTTGAATCAACGACCTTGCTTTTAGAGATAAAAAATTGCTTATCCACGCACCGGCGCTAAGTCCTGTTATCTTGCGTATAGTCGTGGAAAAATGTTTCGGCGTCAGATTAAGTTTGTCGGCATACCACGTCACCTCATGATGCCTGCTATAATTATCTACCAGCAAGTCATAAAACCGCTGGAACAGCGACCCTTGGACTGAGAGTTTATTGTCGGCCTCCCGGTAGTCGTTAAGTTCATAGAAAAAAACATCAAGAATGTTGGCTATCATGCTCAACCGCTTGGCGTGTTTGCTGTCAACGGCGACTTTCATAGCACTCATTATCGACATTATTTTTTCATATTGCTCATCGCTCAAGTGAAAGCACGGCTCATATCTGTATTGGTGGAAATTGTTAAACGAATCGTGGTGGATAAGCTTGTTGTATAGATTTTGAGGGATGACCACAACTAAAGCTCTATAATCGTCGGAACTCTCGCACCGGGAAATGATATGGTTAGGAAGCATAACCGATATGTCATGCGGCCGGAAACTCACCGGGCGCATATCAAAATGGCTCCGGGTCTCTCCTTGCAGACAAAGCGCGATAACCATATCGGTTGATATGTGAGCGTCCTTATAGGCGGATAGCGGAAATTTACATATCTCTTTCAATACGACATCCGTATACTGTGCCCGCAGGGCTCTCATCGGTTCATTATATTGGTAATCAGCGTCCATAATACGTTTGGGTTACGAAGACATTCCAAACACAAAAATAACCGTTTGGCCGATGTAAAACAACTAAAACCGACTTTTGGTAAATAATTTCGGTAAATGCGTCAACGAATCGATATGTTTAATACCTACCTTTGCGCAAAATAAAATTCAACTTTAACCATGAGAAAAATCTTACTTATTATGTTTGTCATGATGGGGGCATATTCCTATGCCGGCGATTACCCCTATCTGACTTTTGAGACAACGGATGGCAGCAAAGCCTCTTTCGCCTCTACCGGACTGGAAATGAACATTTCCGAGAGTGTCCTGACCGTCGGCCAAAAATCGTACGTTATTTCCAATCTTAGCAAAATGTACTTCTCCGCAACCGACCTCACGTCGGGCGTACATGAGATTAACGCCGCCGAAATCACGGACGATATGGAAATCTATGACCTTAGAGGAAACAGAGTTCAGAAAGGCCTGATGACAAATGGCATATATCTAATTAGGGACAAAAACGCAACATATAAAATCGCTGTAAAATGAGAAATATATTCACCCTACTGACGGCATTGCTTTTCTACTCAGCAGCAATAGCCCAGACTCTGAATGTCAGCGTCGGAAATGTCACATATCGCTTCCCCGCCGCTCAAGCCGGAGAAATGACCTACACTGACGGCACCACACTCACCATAATGGACAAGGCTTTTGCCGTCAACGGCATCAGCAATATGTATGTCAATGACGATTTAGTTACCGACGGGGCTATCGACGTAGTCTACAATGGCAACTCCGCCTCAGTGTTTGTAGCCGGCAACATAGCCCGCTACGTCGAGACTGAAATCTCGGGGGCCCATGTCTCGATAACTCAAAGCAGCGACCTCGCCGAAGAAATCACCTATAATCTGTCGGGCACAAGCACCGACGGTGAGTTCTACATGTCAGGCTCTTACAAAGCCACGGTGACGCTCAACGGGCTTGAGCTAACCAACGCCACGCCGGTCTACAGCGGAGCGGCGATAGGCATATTCAACGGCAAACGCATCAAAGTCAAAGTCGTTAGCGGCACCGTCAACACCCTGACCGACGCCGCGTCTGGCTCGCAAAAAGGATGCCTCTACATAAAAGGCCACGCTGAATTTGCCCAAAAAGGCACGCTCAACGTCACCGGCAACGTCAAACACGGCATCAAGACCGGCGAATACATCACTATCAAGAACGCCACTATCAACATTCTGTCGGCGGTCGGCGACGGTATTTCATGTAACGAGTATTTCTTGATGGAAAGCGGCTCAATCAACATTAAAAACACAGGCGACGACGGCATACAATGCGACATCGACGGCATCGCCTCGACAGGAGCCACCACCGACCACGAAGACGAAGACAGCGGTAACATCTACATCAGCGGAGGCACAATCGAGATAGTCGCACCCGCAGTCGCAGCCAAGGGCATCAAGGCAGAAGGCGACATAAGCATATCCGGAGGCGACATCACAGTCAAGACTACCGGCAACGGCAGATGGGACACCGAAGACCTTGAAACCAAAGCGGCTTGCGGTATAAGCAGCGACCGCAATATCAACATCAGCGACGGAACTCTTAACCTGACAGCCACCGGCTCAGGCGGCAAAGGCATGAAATGCGATAGCGTGCTGACCGTTTCGGGCGGCATCATCAACGTCGCCACCTCAGGCGGGCTATACTACAACAACGGCACCACCGAGAACACAAATTACACCGGAAACACCGACAACGTCGACAGCGACTACTATTCATCGCCCAAGGGCATCAAAGCAGGCATTAAGACCCAGAACGGCAACAGCTACACCTATGCCGGCGGTATCGACATCACAGGCGGCACTATCTCAGTGACGACAGCCGGACGCAACGCCGAAGGCATTGAAAGCAAAAATTATCTGAACATCTCAGGCGGGCACGTCACCGTCAACGCCTACGACGACGCCATCAACTCAGGGCAAGACATGACCATCACCGGCGGATACGTCTACGCCCGAGCCACCAACAACGACGGCCTCGACGCAAACGGCAACCTGTACATGAAAGGCGGCCTTGTCTACGCCATCGGCTCGCGTTCACCCGAATTGGCAATCGACGCCAACTCCGAAGAGAACAAGAAGTTCTACTTCACAGGCGGCACCCTCGTGGCAATCGGCGGACTCGAATCAGGAAGCAGCCTGACACAGACCTGCTACTCATCATCGTCATGGTCGAAAAACGCATGGTATGCCCTCTACAACGGCAGTGACGTGGAATTTGTATTCAAGACCCCGAGCAGCGGCGGCAACACACTGGTAGTATCCACTGCCGGGACTACAACGCTGAAATCGGGCGTGACAGCCAGCGGCGGCACGGAATATTTTGGCGGGGTAGGCCTTATCGGAGCTACTGTTACAGGCGGTTCTTCGGTCACTCTATCACAATACTCGTCAGGCGGCGGCCCCGGCGGCGGTGGCCCCGGCGGCGGTGGCCCTGGCGGCGGTGGCCCCGGCGGCAGAAATTAACCCCGCAAGAGCATCAGTCAAAGGACTTCACATTTGACAATGAAGCACTAATAGAAATGGAGTGTAGCCAACAGGCCGCACTCCATTTTTGTTTGTATCTTTTTCTCCCAAAATAGGCACTTGTTTATTCGGTCGATAAAATTGGGCGAAACGACACATCACATAATCTCATTTAACAAAAAAATTGGTATATTTGCGTGATTGTTAGCCCGCTGAGGCGCCGCGCCGCGGCAGCCCGGCGCATAACAATCTCATTTATAGCAACATAAACCAATTAAATAATTTATTATCATGAACATTTCTCACATTGAGCACGTCGGCATAGCTGTTCCCAGCTTGGACGAGGCTATCCCTTTCTACGAGAACATCCTTGGCCTTAAATGTTTCGCCATCGAAGAAGTAGCTGACCAAAAAGTGCGCACAGCGTTTTTCAAGGTCGGACAAACAAAAATAGAACTTCTCGAAGGCACATCCGACGACAGCGCCATATCCAAATTCATAGCCAACAACGGCGGTCGCGGCGGCATACAGCACATCGCTTTCGCCATGGCCGACGGTGTAGCCAACGCTCTCGCTGAAGCTGAGGGAAAAGGCTGCCGTCTAATCGACAAAGCCCCCCGCAAAGGAGCTGAAGGTCTGAACATCGCGTTTCTCCATCCCAAATCGACCTGCGGAACGCTCGTTGAGCTTTGCGAAGACCCCAAAAAACAATAAATCCAACATCATTTCCAACAAACAAAACATAATACATCATTAATGAGTACACAGCTTGAAAAAGTGCAAGAGCTCATCGCACTGCGAAATGAGGCTCGCATTGGTGGCGGAGAGAAAGCCATCCAAAAGCAACACGATAAGGGCAAATACACCGCCCGCGAACGCATCGCCCAGCTCCTCGACGAAGGCTCATTTGAGGAACTCGATATGTTTGTCCGTCACCGTTGCACAAACTTCGGACAAGAGAAGAAATCATTCCTCGGCGACGGCGTTGTGACCGGCTACGGCACCATCGATGGCCGACTCGTCTATGTATTCGCACAAGACTTCACCGTTTTCGGAGGTTCACTCTCCGAGACAATGGCCCTCAAAATCTGTAAAGTCATGGATATGGCCATGAAGATGGGCGCGCCAGTCATCGGCCTCAACGACTCAGGCGGCGCACGCATCCAAGAGGGTATCAACGCCCTCGCCGGATATGCCGAGATATTCCAGCGCAACATCATGGCATCGGGCGTGATTCCGCAGATTTCAGGCATCCTCGGCCCATGCGCCGGCGGCGCGGTCTACTCTCCCGCCCTCACCGACTTCACCATCATGACCAAGGGCATCTCATACATGTTCCTCACAGGTCCCAAAGTGGTGAAAACCGTGACCGGAGAAGATGTCACACAAGACACACTCGGCGGAGCGGAAGTACACTCCCAGAAGAGCGGCGTAGCGCATTTCGCAGCCGAAGACGGCGAAGAAGCACTCAAAATCATCCGCAAATTATTCAGCTACATTCCCCAAAACAACCTTGAGGAGCCCCCATTGGTTGAATGCACCGACCCGATTGACCGTCTTGAGGACTCGCTCAACGACATAATCCCCGACTCGGCCAACCGCCCCTACGACATGTACGAGGTTATCGGCGCGATAATCGACAACGGCGAATTCCTTGAAGTGCAGCGCGACTACGCCAAAAACATCATCATCGGTTTCGCCCGCTTCAACGGCCAGGCCGTCGGCATCGTAGCCAACCAGCCCAAATACCTCGCCGGCGTGCTCGACAGCAACGCCTCGCGCAAGGGCGCGCGCTTCGTGCGCTTCTGCGACGCCTTCAACATCCCATTGGTGACCCTCGTCGACGTCCCCGGATTCCTCCCCGGCACCGGACAGGAATACAACGGCGTAATTCTCCACGGAGCCAAGCTGCTCTATGCCTACGGCGAAGCCACAGTGCCCAAAGTCACAGTCACACTGCGCAAAAGCTACGGCGGAAGCCACATCGTGATGAGCTGTAAACAACTCCGCGGCGACATGAACTACGCATGGCCTACAGCCGAAATCGCAGTCATGGGTGGAGCCGGAGCTGTCGAAGTACTCTACGCGCGCGAAGCAAAAGAGTCTGACAACCCCGCGCAAGTGCTTGCCGAAAAAGAGGCTGAGTACAACAAACTGTTCTGCAACCCCTACAACGCCGCCAAGTATGGCTACATCGACGACATCATCGAGCCGCGCAACACACGCTTCCGCGTGATACGCGCCCTGCAACAGCTCGCCACCAAGAAAGTTGTCAATCCCGCCAAGAAACACGGCAACATTCCACTCTAACCGCGCAACGTTTTTATCAGAATATGAAAAAGCATCTAATTTTCACTCTCGTCGCGCTGCTCGCCGCCTCAGTTTCCTTCGCTCAAGGACGACGCGGGCTGTGCATCAACGAGATAATGGTTCAGAACGACAGCAATGTCGTTGACGACTACGGACAGCGCGAGGCTTGGGTCGAACTGTTCAACTCAACTTTCGGCCCGTTGGAAATATCCAACGTATTCATCACCAACGACCCGGCACAACCTAAAAAATACCCCGTGCCGTTAGGTGACGTGAACACCGAAATCCCCGCTCGCCAGCACGTCCTGTTCTGGGCCGACGGCAAACCGTCGAGAGGCACATTCCACATGAGCTTCACCCTCACCCCGGGACAAGACAACTGGATTGGCGTGTATGACGCAGATGGCAAGACTCTCATCGACGAGGTAACAGTCCCTGCCAATCTCCCCGCCGGACACACCTATGCCCGCAAAGACGACGGCAAAGAGGGTTGGGAAGTGCGCACCGGTTTGGCCGGAAGCCACATCACCCCCTCCAGCAACAACATAATCCGCGACACCAACGTCAAAGTCGATATGTTCAGAGAGAAAGACGGACTCGGCCTCGGCATGACCGTCTTGGCCATGTGCATCGTCTTTACGGCACTGCTGCTGCTAAGCTTATGCTTCTATCTCATCAGCCGCATCGGAGCGCACACTTCCAAACTCAACAAGATGCACTCCCACGGCCTCGCACTCCACGAAACGCCTAAAGAGAAACGCCTTGACCACGACTCAAGCGAAGAAATCGCCGCTATCGTCATGGCTCTCCATGAGCACCTCAACTCACACGACCAGGAGCAGACCGTGCTCACCATCAACAAGGTGAAACGCGCCTACTCGCCATGGAGCTCTAAAATCTACAGCCTGCGTGAGATTCCCCGCCGTTAATCGACGGCATAAACAAAAGCTATAAACATTATAACAATATCAACACCGCAATAATGAAAGAATACAAATATAAAATTAACGGCAACTTCTACACCGTTGCCGTGGGCGACATTGACGATAACATCGCACAGGTCTCAGTCAACGGCACCCCATTCAAAGTCGAACTTGAGAAGAATAAAGGCTCCATGACAATCATTAACGCGCCTCGCCCTTCAGCGGCTCCGCGCACAAACACAGGGGACAAAATCATAGCCAAACCGACGGTAGCCAACACAGGCGCCTACCAAGTCAAGGCTCCCCTGCCCGGCGTTATCACCACAATTTCAGCCAAAGTTGGCGACGTTGTCAAAGCAGCCGACACAGTGCTCATGCTTGAGGCCATGAAAATGGAGAATGCGATTCATGCCGGACGCGACGGAAAAATCGCTTCAATCAACGTTAACCCCGGTGACTCCGTTCTCGAAGGCACCGTCCTGATTACTATCGAATAAAAACCATTCCCAAAATGGCTGAACTCTCATTTAGCGATTTCTTGATGCAGAACCTCAATCAGTTCTGGCATCTAACAGGCTTCTACAACGCCACATGGCAGCACTTCGTCATGCTCGCCGTCGGGCTTTTCTTCATATGGCTCGCAATTAAAAAAGATTTTGAGCCAATGCTGCTTGTCCCAATCGGATTCGGTATTCTCATCGGAAACATACCATTCAACACCGAGGCAGGACTTGAAATCGGCATTTACGAGGAAGGCTCAGTGCTCAACATCCTCTACAACGGTGTCAGCGCAGGCTGGTATCCGCCTCTGATTTTCCTCGGAATCGGCGCGATGACCGACTTTTCCGCTCTGATTGCCAATCCTAAACTGATGCTAATCGGCGCAGCAGCGCAGTTCGGCATCTTCGGTGCCTACATGGTGGCGCTAGCCATCGGTTTCGCCCCCGACCAAGCCGGAGCAATCGCAATCATCGGCGGCGCCGACGGTCCCACCGCGATTTTCCTTTCATCAAAGCTCGCTCCTAACCTCATGGGCGCAATCGCCGTATCGGCTTACTCCTACATGGCACTCGTCCCTGTGATACAGCCGCCAATCATGCGATTGTTCACGACCAAAAAGGAACGACTGATTAAGATGAAACCAGCGCGCGCCGTCTCACAAAACGAGAAGATTATTTTCCCGATTGTAGGTCTGTTGCTCACATGCTTCGTGGTGCCTTCAGGTCTACCCTTGTTGGGAATGTTGTTCTTCGGTAACCTGCTGCGCGAATGCGGCGTGACCACACGTCTGGCAAAAACCGCAAGCAACGCCTTGACCGACATCGTCACAATACTCCTCGGAATGACCGTCGGAGCGTCGACACAAGCATCGGAATTCCTTACCCCCGAGACCATCTTCATCTTCTTCCTCGGGTTCATGGCATTCATTATCGCTTCAGCTTCAGGCGTGCTGTTTGTCAAGCTGTTCAATCTCGTATTGCCCAAGTCCAAGAAGATTAACCCCCTCATCGGCAATGCCGGCGTTTCCGCTGTGCCGATGTCGGCTCGCATTTCCAACAATCTCGGGCTGGAATACGACCCGTCCAACTACCTGCTGATGCACGCTATGGGCCCGAACGTGGCAGGCGTAATCGGCTCGGCAGTTGCCGCAGGTGTACTCCTCGGATTCCTCACATAAGGAGGTTAGAAACCGTCTAAACGCCGTTAACCGGCCGACACCGATACACTTTTCAGCGTTATCCCCCTCGTCACCGACTTGGAGGATAACGCTGAAATTAATTGTTACCTATACGCGCACTACACGCGATAACCTATCCGGCATTTCATAAATACAAAATTTCCTAAAAAACATTTCAACAAAAAACATTTTCCGATTGTTATAAAACCAAGCCAACATACACAGCCCGCCTATACACTCACAATGGTGCAGATATAGCCTGAGGGTGCAATCATGTCAAAATTTATGATTACACAGAAAACAATAAAGTCTATCTACCGAAAATATCGCCACAAGCCGGCAAACGTCGACGAACTCAACATCGGACTCTTATTTGAGAAAAATCTCGAGAATCATGGCATAGAGATTAAAGACGACACCATAGTCATCAAGAGCGTCGAACAACTGTCGCCTTTCCGGGAAATTCCGATTGAGCGCATCCATGCTATTATAAACTTTGACCTCCACGTAGCCATTGTCATGCACTCGTCAATCATCTTCCTACGCAAAGATTCCGACACGGTCGACATTGATTTGAAAACACTGAAACCGACCCTGCTCGATTACATCACAAAGGGTCGTATCCTTAAAACAGACTAATACACAGCTGATACTCGCCAGAAACGCTATCGCCAACTATACCTTACAGACGCGGAGCGATGTAAAATAAAAAACGGGTTTCTCGCGAAACCCATCTTACCTTGGTCTTAAAATATTTGTCATGCAAATATTGCCAACATGAAACACCTAAATTTATCTATTATTCAACACTTAATTACACTTAAAACTAACCCTCTTATTCAAAATCATTCCTTTCTCTTTAATCCTAATTGAGAACCTAATATGATTCATTCTTGGACTGATTAATTTTTACATCACAAAGGTAACCATCGCTTTGAGCAAATCACGGCGATTGAGTAAAAAATATAAACTATTATTATTGACCGTTTTTATAACCCACTATATACTAAGCCACTACACATAAACAATAAGAAGCGAAATATAAACTGACATATGACACATTAGCCATTATTAATGTTGATTTTTCAGTCTTAACCAACTCCGGTTTCTGACTCTTGTCGAGCCGTGCGGAACGGAAGACGCTGTCAAGCCCGCGTCGGAGAGAAAACATCACGAAACCGAAAGAATTTCATCAACGAGAGCGGGCGGCTATCTCACGATGCCGCCCGCTCTCGAATCAGTCACCTGACCAATAATTTAACCTAACATAAAACACTCTTTTTTACCTAAAAATCATCTCACCCATCAGATAAGATAAACGATTTGAAATACAAATAACTCTTTTCAAGAACTAAGCATATAATACATAGTTATGGGACTTCTCCCTTTAGACATGGCAAAATTACACCGTTGAGCTGTGTCAGGCAACCACGCCAAATCGGAATATAATATTTTTATACTTCTATTTTCGCGCTATCGCACTTATTGTCTACAACTTACGCCAAACCGAATGAACGAAAAAATATAACCCGAGATATTAAGAAACGCCAATCTTCACAACACTTTTTTCAAATGTTTCGCGGTCAAGCGCTTTACTCTTCAACTTATTCCGATAGGTATAGATAGTGTTTAACGACAGACCCATGAACCGGGCTATTTGCGCTGAATCGTCGAGACCGAGACGCACGAACGCGAGTATTCTCAATTCAGTGGTTAGCTTAACCCCGTCGGGCAAAGTGATACGTTTATCTTCCTGAAGCAAAAGATTAACATCGTCAACAAACGTCGGATATATGCGAGTAAACGCATCGTCAAAAATTTCACAAAACAGCGATTTCTGCTCATCAAGCATCTTGCCCGATTTTATCAAAGCATAAAGATCCTCCACCTGCCCCACCGCTATTTTGCGACCGGCGATACGGCTGAACTCTTCAAGCTTTTCCATATAGATGGAGCACAAATTCAAGAACTGACTGATAAAAGTGTCTTTCAACAAGTTTGCCTCATAGCTTTTTTGTTTGAGAGCATTCAGGGTTTTAACTTCACGTCTGATAAACAGCAGCGAACCTATTATCATGCCCATGGCAATGACAAGTGCCACGAGCAACCATGTCATAACGTCTAATTTTCGCTGATCGCGCTCTCTGAACGCCCCGGAAATTATCGGCAATCCTTCGGTTGCCTGCGTGGCTCTTATTGCCGACCCCGACAACACGGCATTATTCAGAGAATGAGTGATGTATCGGTAAGAACGGTCTATATCACCCTGCTCATACAACATCTGCGCCACCGCATGAAGTGCCGTTTCCTCCCTCACGCCACAAATCACATCAGACACAGCCGCCAAAGTTTTGTAATATATAGCCTCGTCGCGACGCTCAGGCATCTCGCGGTAATAGTCGCCGAGCATACTGCTCGCAAGCGCAAACAAGTGATTCGACATCGGCACTTCATCAATCACATCGTTAAGCAAGCCCACCACACCTTCTATATCCCCGCCATGGAGGGCGCAAGCCTTCGCCCGATAAAATTTCCCTATCGGAGTCAATGAATCGGTTGCTGACGCAAGCGAATCGGCATAAAGCGTTCGTAATGCCATGTACTTATCCCGTGAAACGGGCTGCGAAAAATTGAGCGACATCATAAGATACAAATCATTAGCCGCCCGATAATAAGCCACTCGGTTTTCTTCAGATATACCTTCACGCTTCATGGAGTCTAAGGCATAAACCGCCTCGACTGTCACCCCCTTGATTGGCAGCGACCCAATCCACATCAAGCGCAGGTTCTCCTCAGTCAGCCGATTGCCACAACGGCGGGCTTCTGAGCAGGCCAAGCAGCAATATTTCAAGACAGAATCCGTATTATATGATTTATACTCGTCACACAACTCCTGATAAAGCGACATCAAAGAAGCACCGCTTCTCTCGGGCACGAGTTTCAGCAGAGAATCTATGCGATTCTCCTTAACGGAGTAATAATATTCACTATTATCAAGCGCCTCATCGAGCAGTTGGAGCGCATCTTCCACCGACGCAGGCAACTCATCTTTCGTCGCCTGAGCCGGAATCCACGCCAGTACAGCCAATAAAAGGGGCAAATATGATTTTAGCATAGTAGCAATGCGATTTAAGTTAGTCCATGTCCTCGTTACCGAAGTGTTCATCGCCGCAAAAATAGTAAGAACTCGCGTAAAATCAAACGCAAAAATCCCACAGGCAAAGCACCTGCGGGATTAACTCTGCATATAGAATGTTTTATTACCAACGCTATTTCACGAGCAGTTTCTTAACAGACTCGCCGGCCTTGACTAAATAGACACCGGGAGCCACGCTGACCCGCTCGCCGTTTGATAGCGTAACCACCGCCTGCCCCGACACTGCATAGACAGTAACAGACTCGGCGTTTGCCACAATAGTGCCATCGTTGACGATAACGGCGGGCGCACCGCTCTGAGCGACTACTTCATCAACTCCCGACGCTCCAGCATCCTCAAGCGCAAGGTCGCAGCAATAGAGGAACAATCCGCTCGGATTAGATATACCGTGAACGGCGATTTGGTATTCGCCCGAAGTTTCAGGTTCGAGATAAGCCGTGAAATTTCCGGGGTTGCTCCATGCGTCACGATACCAATAGTCGTTATCGTCGATTTTGGTCGGTTGTATAAGTGACTTGGTCAACTGTTCGGGACGGTTGCCCATACCATATTTCACTTCAAAAGTCTCCTCGCCCATCGCAACGCCAATCGAAGCCGTGAGCTTGTATTTGCGGCCCGACGAAAGGTTAAACGGAGGCATTATCAACCAGTCGTCAAGCTCAGAACCGCCGTCGCCGACGAGAATACCGTAATTATCGCGGAAAAACCAAGTCACACCGTCGGCGTTAGCGTCATCGACAGCAATGAGTCCGAGTCCGGCTTTGTTTCTGAAATCGTGGGTGAAAGGCAATTCCACCGGCGCGCCATAGACCACGTCGTTTGACACCGCCGGCTCGGAGCTTAATCCGCCGGCTACCGCCTTAACCTCATAATAGCACATTGTCGCCGAGTCGGTTGAAACCGCATCGACCGCTTCAAGCTCAGTGAGTCCCGTAGCCACAACTGCGCCCTCGGGCATACGGGTCACTGTATAGCTCAAATTTTCCAAATCGATAGGATTACCGCCTGCACCTGCGGTAACGCCCTTCCACGTCACCTTAACGCCCGACTCCGAGCGGGTCGCGACAACGTCGGTCACTTTAGCCGGAGTGTCAAATCCGGCGAAAATCACATTATAACAAGTGGGGCCTTGGCCGGCAGTGGTAGAAACGGTAACGCCTATGCGACACTCGCCCTGAGCAACCGGGACGGTAACTGTGACATCTTGGCCGGCAGTGGCGTTGCCGTCAGCCGATTTCACTCCATTCACAGCCACTTCATAAGCGGCGCTACCGCTCAACGCTTCATTGCCATAAGTCACCGATGGCATTTTGAAGCTCACAGTCGCCTTCATCTCAGCGTCGACAGTGACTGAGAGATTATCGACAAGGCCTGGAGCGGCATTATCTTTGACAGCGGCCAACGAGAACACTCCCGTCAGCTCTTTTTCACCGGTGGCATATGTGGTCACACGGCTTGCCGCTCCGCTTTGCGTGTCGACCACATAGATTCCGGCATCGTCGGCCCTGTCGGTCATGGCAAACCAATAGAGGGCTTTAGTGTCATAGTCAAACGTAGCGTCTTGTATATATTTAGGTGCAAGGCCGGTTGCGCCGATTTTCACGAAATCGCCCGAAGCCGAGTCATAGCGAGACAAATCGCCGGCGGAACTGATAATGTAAATTGTGCCCTTATGGTCACACGCCATCGCCGTTATCGACATGTCAAGTTGCTTTCTGACGGTAGTGGAACCGTCTTCCTTGTTCAACGTGCCAAACTCCATTTTGTCCGACTCGTTATTAAAGAAACATCCATAGATTTCACCGTCGACCGGGTTATAGGTCATAGTTGTAGGTATCGACGTTTCAGGTATCTCTTTCTCGCTTATCAGCGACCACCCTTCAGGGTCATACACTTTTAACTTCACCGAAGTCAGCGTGCCATAGCGCGTCTGTTCATAGTCTACCACATAATATTTCCCATCGCCAAAGCAACCGCCGCCAAGTGCGGTGAGCGAGAGGTCAACACTCTTCACCCGTCCATCGCCGACAGCATCTACGCTATACAACCCGGTAGGGCCGCCCGACTGGGTGAATGTTTCAGCATCATAACGCAGATAGCCATAAAATCGTGGCTGACTGCCAGGAACAGCTCCCAACATGAGGCTTTGTGACGCTAAGGCCGTCAACGCAATAAGATAGAGTCTCTTCATCATAACCAGTTTTTAGTTTTACTAACAAATTTGCGGCAAAACACAACCTTTGCATTGTGTTTTGCCGCAAATTTATAACGACTAATTAGAGTTATGATTAATATAATTTAATCTTCGTTCTTTTTGCCATTTTTTAATTTGCTAAGGTATTGCTGCGTGATACCAAGATATGACGCTATGACCTTGAGCTGCACATTGTCGATTATCTCCGGACGGTTCTTGATGAGCGACTCGAAACGTTCTTTGGCGTCGCCGTTTATCACACTGTTTTTACGCTCGTAATAGTAAAACTGGTTGTCGGCCATGCTCAACGCCCAGCGTGCGAACTCGTGCGACTCAGCCACCATGCGATCATAATGGGTTTTCGGGATTTTGAGCACCTCGCTCCGGCAACAAGCCTCCACCTGATAGAACGACTCTTCGCGCGCATAAAAGCAATGATACTCGGTGAACATCGTCGGCGCGAGCGCAAACGTCGCTGTTTTTTCAGCTTCGCCATTCATGAATGTGTGTCTTACCACGCCCGACATCACAATGTAAATATTCGGGTCAAACTGTCCGGCATGAATCAACACCTCGCCTGTTTTCAGACTCAGCCTCTCGCCTCCCGACAAGAAGCGATCCATCACATCATCTGCAAGCTGATAGTGACACTCGGCCGACAACAAATGCTTCAATCTGTCAAGGTCCATAGTTGGATTTATATTATTAAAGTTCAATCAGCGAGTCGTAAGCGAAATCGCGTTTGGCTACCGCGCCTATCACTTCGTCCCACAACATCGGCGACAAACCGTTGCCGGGGCGTTTGACCGTTATATTTTCGGCCGTCAGCCTCTCTCCGGCCTTAATGTCGCGCGCGGCGACAATGCTCTTGCGCGCCACCTCGATATTTGGCCGTTCTGAATCGGTCACTCGCTTTCGTCCGTCGCCGAGAGCCGCTTCAACCGCTCTGATAGCACTAACCATCGACGCAAGTTCAGCCGGGTCAAGCGATGCCCTGTGGTCAGGGCCGGGAAGGGTCTTATCGAGGGTGAAATGTTTCTCTATCACACTCGCCCCCATGGCCGCAGCCGCTATGGGCACGACGATTCCGACTGTGTGGTCACTGTAACCGACAGCTCCCACACCGAGTTCAGCCAACCGCTCCATAGCCTTTAGATTGACATCGGCCATCGGAGTCGGATACTGTGTGTTACAATGCAGCAACGTTATATCCTTCAGGGCTATGCCCCCGGTCTCGAGGAGATTAACAGCCGCCTTTATTTCCTCGATTTCCGACATTCCGGTCGACATGATGACCTTCCCCCCCCTTGAAGCGATTTTTCTCAGATAGGGAAGATTAGTGATTTCTCCCGAGGGTATTTTCCAATAATCCATTCCTATCTCTGAAAGCACATCAATCGACACCAAGTCAAACGGTGTGCTCATAAATCCTATCCCCTCAAGTCGGCACAAGTCGGCAAGTTCCGCATAATCAGTGACAGGCAGATGAATGGCGCGGCACATATCAAGCTGCGACTCCCCCTCTCCGGTGGTTTCCTTTTGATATGCGGCTTTTGGCGCGATTGACGATATGACAAGCTCAGGCACCGCAGTCTGGAACTTGACATAATCGGCACCCGCCTTCTTGGCCTCTACCACCATACGGCGAGCCATCTCAAGACTCCCGTTATGGTTCACGCCCGCCTCAGCTATTATTATGATTTTTTTGTCGTTCATGATTTTCTAAACACCACTTCTTGCATATATCTGGTTATTTCCACTCCGCTGTCCCACACCGGCGGTTCAATCGCCAGCCCCAGCGACTCACGGATGATATACTCCGGCAGATTGGCTCCTGCATGAACCGCGCATACCGCCCCTCCGCCGAGACGCGGGTTAATCTCCATCAGCAGCCAGCGGTCGCCTGTCACGTCATGAAGAAACTGCAACGTGACGGCTCCTCTAAGGCCTGTCCGTTCCAGAACCGACAGCGACAGACTGTTTAGCTCAGGAATATCGACAGTGACACTTCTGGTAACCTCACCTCCGGCCACTTCAAGACGGCGACGCGGCACGGCGCACACGATTTCTCCATGTCGGCTAACGTAGCAGTCGACTGTGTATTCCTCAGACTTGGCTATATATTCCTGAATGAGGTAATCGTCAGAGTGGGCTGCGACACCGGTTTCATCAGCGGCCTCCATTATGACCTTGATACCTTTCGAGGCCGAGCCGAGACGGGGTTTCGCTATCTTCGGGAAACATCCGTCACCGATTGACATCGTAGCGGGTACCGGCAGATTAAGAGCCTCGAAAAGCTGCGCTGACAGTGTCTTGTCAAACATCACGGCGCAGAGTTTTTCGTCCGACACAGGCGACCACACATCGCTATGCATCGCACAAAAACGTGCGGCCACTTCCACAGCGGCATCAACAAACGCCACCATTACGGTTATCCTTTCCCGCTTAACAAGTTCCTCAAGGTCATCCATCAGCCCTGAATCGCTCCATTTCAGACCCTTGACCACACGCCCGACACAGGCGATAGGCACGTCATCTTCAAGCTCATAGCTGATTATGTTCACCTCATGGCCAAGACGCTGCCCGGCTTCGATAAACATCCGGGCCATTGACACGCGCTTGGCTCCGCCAAGAAAAAGGATATTCATCGGTTATAAATGTCTGATTTATACTTTGCAAGATTGTCGGCGCGGCTGAACCACGCGATTGTCTCGCGCAGGCCCTCATCGAGCGAATACCGGGGACGCCAGTCGGTGAGCGAAGTTATGAGCGTATTGTCGCCACACAGCCTGAAAACCTCGCTTTTTGACGGTCTTATACGCTCAGGGTCAACCACATAATCAACATCAGACTCCATCAAGCGGGCTATAGTCGCAAGCGTATCAGCCATACTCACCTCGGTCCCGGTCGCGATATTGATATTGCGCCCCTCTACACCCTCCGCGCGGGCGAGAGCGAGAAAGCCCCGGCAGGTATCTTTCACGAAGTTAAAGTCTCTTGTCGGGGTAAGGTCGCCGACTTTTATCTCTCGCGCGCCATTTGCTATCTGAGTGATAATTGTGGGTATGATTGCCCTCGCGCTCTGGCGCGGACCGTAAGTGTTAAACGGACGCGCTATGACTACAGGCAGCCCGAACGCATTGTAGAAACTCTCGGCGATGGCATCGGCGCCTATCTTGGTAGCCGAGTAGGGCGACTGAGGCTGACGCGGGTGTTTCTCGTCGATGGGTACATATTGCGCTGTGCCATAGACCTCACTCGTCGATGTCACTATGAGCCTCCTCACCCCCTCATCTTTCGCTGCCTGACACATATTCAACGTGCCCTTCACATTGGTATCCACATAGCTTTCGGGGGCGATATAGCTGTATGGAATCGCTATCAGAGCTGCCAAATGAAACACCGTGTCACAACCATGGGTTATATGGCGGCAAAATGCTCCGTCGCGCACATCCCCGTTGACGATTTCAAGGTCAGGATGCTTTATATCTTCAAGCCAGCCCCAATAGTTGAACGAATTATACTGGCTCAACGCTCTCACGGCATAGCCCTCAGACAATAACAGCTCCACTAAATGCGAACCGATGAAACCGTCGGCTCCTGTTACCAATACCTTAATCTTTTCCATTACCACTTCTTAAAATAGTATTCAATAGTCGTCGACTCGGCGGCATCGATATAGCGCAATCTCATTTTAGAGCCGTTAAGTTCGAGCACGTCAAGATTAATCACTTGCGCGCGGGGCAACCGAGTTGGCTGTAAGGGTGAATATTTGTCAGCACCGGGGTCGGGATTGGCAGTGTCGGTATGCGTAAAATCGAGCTTTAGCACCCCGTCAGCCGGCCGCGACCAGGTGCCGTAAGCATTTAATGTCTCGTGAAGTGAGTCATTGACCTGTTGCATCTCGATTATGGACGATTGGAACTTCCACACGATATTGTCGCCGTAATCGGTGTCAACGTCGCCATCAATCATCATCTTTTCCAACTTCCATGTTCCGAAAAGGTCTCCTATGTCACCATTGTTATGAGTGCAGCCGACCAACGCCAGAGCCATCAGCCAAAGTGCCACTACGTTTATTATTGTCGTTTTCATCGTTTGTTGAATTTAAAAAGTCCGTCGTAGCTCACCGTCACGCAAGCACCGAACAGGTCGCCATACATCGAGCCGGCGTCAAACGCCAATTGCCCTTTCACCCCAAGGCCCTTCACCCTCGGGACTGCCCAATTCGCCTCGACCATCATCGAGGTATCGGCCACCGGCTTCGACCGTGGCAGACGGCCCGAGCCCCATCCCTTGCGGTAGCTGAACATCACCCGGTAATCAACCGATTTTGAGACCGCGCCTAATACTCCGACATGGAATCCGCGCACGCGGTTATCGATAAAACCGTAGTATCCGTCGGTATTATAAATCGGCGAGCGCAAGAACGGCGTACCTATCGACATCCCGTAATTGGTATAAGACTTATAAAATCCGTTGTTATAATACTCGTCACCCCCGGTGGCATTGGCGGTGATTGTGGTGCCGGGGGAATCTCCGGGTTCCCAATGTATCGGTCCCGACTGATTTGTGAAGTCGAGATACTCGATTACAGCCCCGCTCACCACTCCTCGCTCCGACGCTTTATATTCAATACCCCAAAGCCCGTCAAAGCCGTTCAACTTGCCGATGCCCGACCCATCTTCCCAGGGCCATTGGAAATAGGCTTTCAGCTCGCTGTCATTTTTAAGCCGATAAGTTGCCATGAAATCCCAGCTACCAAGATGGTTTCCCATGACAAAACCCTCCTCGCTCGACAGCTTGGGGATAAACATCTCAAAGTAATCCGACAAATCATGTGGATGTTTCTGCGTCTGCGTGGCTTTCCCGTTGTAATAGTAGGTTGTCTCGCCTCCAAACAATCCCGCGGCCTGCGCACCGATAGTCACCGAGAACCGCTCGGTTGGTTTAGTGCGGAAATAGGCTCTTTTATAAGTGTACAACCCGCCGAGAGCCAAATGTCCGTTATAGTAGTTATAATGATGCTTAAGCCAGTTGTTGTCAGAGAATTTACCATAGGAAATCTCCCCTTGAATCTGCACCCAGCCGTTGGTGAACGGAATATCTTGAAAGTCGACAAACCCCACTCGCACCTCAGGGATGGGGCGCGCATTGCCGCTTTCGACGAGGTCGCCGCTTGTCAACGTGTTGTTGAGCAATGCCGACTGATGCTCTTTGATACCGGCGGTCAGAAACACACCGCGATATTTCACCTCGCCATACAGCTGCTGGACCCACATATAGGCCGGATGTTGCGAATTGGTCACCCATTTCCCCGACGGTTCGTCGAAACGCTTGTAATCGACCGACGACGACGCGCCGCTCCATAAATCAACACCGAAACCATAGTTAAACCTCCGGTCGGTTTTCAACGGCTTCCAAAAGCCGAGTTGGAACAACCCGTCATAGGCCTGGGACAACACACCATGACGATTTGAGGCGATATAGTAGGGAGCGAAATCGCCGTTACCCCCATTGACGGTTAACGACGCGCGGTAATCCACCTCAAGCTGCGCCGACGCGCCGACTCCGCTCAAGACCATGGCGAGCGACAACGTTGCTTTTATTACAGTCCTTGGATTCATAGATGCTTAAAATATGCCGTAAAGTTACTAAAAATAGCTTATCTAAGCGGGTGTTAGTGGATTTTTTGTAATTTTGCGATGATAATGGGACACTTTTGGTTTCCCGAATTGACTTCACCTGTTTTTGGCCTTGTCAAGCCGTCAAGAATCAGATAATGAAAATTTTCACCACTCAAGAGATAAGGGAAATCGACCAATACACCATCGACAATGACGGTGTCAGCTCAGCCGAACTGATTGAACGCGTGGCCGAGGGAGTTGCCTGCGAGATAACATCGCGATGGACTCCGCGCAAACCAACCGCCATCTTCGCCGGCCCGGGCAACAATGGAGCCGACGCATTAGCCGTGGCTCGGCTGCTGGCCGAACAAGGCTTCCGCCCCGAAGTATTCCTCTTTAACATAGGAGGCAACAAGTTGTCGCACGACTGCGCGACAATGCGCGATTTACTCCGCGAGACCCCCGGTGTCGACCTTATCGAAGTGGTGTCTAATTTCTCACTCCCCGACCTCACAAGCAGCCATCTTGTCATTGACGGCCTTTTCGGCTCGGGGCTTCATCGGCCCTTGTCGGGCGGATTTGTCTCGCTGGTACAGTACATCAACGAATCGATGGCCACAGTAGTAGCCATCGACATCCCCTCAGGGCTGTACGGCGAGTGGAACCCGGAAGCCATCAACCGCAACATAATCCATGCCACACTCACTCTCGCCGTGCAGGCTCCGAAACTGTCGTTTTTCATAAGCGACTACGCCGACATCGTGGGCGAGTGGAAAGTGCTCGATATCGAGCTTAGCGCCAAGAAAATCAGGTCGATATCTCCGCAATATCATCTCGTCGAGAAAGCCGACGTGCGCCGTATGCTTCGCCGCCGTCCCGACATCTGCTCCAAAGCCGACTTCGGCTCAACGATAATCTATGCCGGCAGTTACGGCATGATGGGCGCTGCCGTTCTTGCCACACGAGGAGCTTTGCGCTCGGGTGTGGGAAAAACCACCATATACTCTCCCCGATGCGGATTCAACATCCTGCAGTCCACAGTTCCCGAAGCCCTGTTCAGCGAAGACCGTGACGACCTTGTAATCTCGGAAATCGCGCCATCCCACCGATTCAGCTCAATAGCCATAGGCCCAGGCATAGGCACCCGCGACGCCACCGTCAAAGCCCTTGAGGATTTCCTCGCGGGCACCACCGCCCCGGTGATTCTCGATGCCGACGCCCTCAACTGCATAGCAGCCCGCCCATCTATTCTAAGCACCATACCCGTCCTCTCGATTCTCACCCCTCACGCCGGAGAGTTCGACCGGTTATTTGGAACCCAAATCTCGGCGGAGGCCCGCCTGCGAAAAGCAATCGAAGTGGCGAGATACTATAACATCTTCATCATCCTCAAAGGTCACTACACGGCTCTCGTGCGTCCCGACGGCAAAGTCTACTTCAACTCATCGGGATGCTCGGCTATGGCTACTCCCGGATGCGGCGACCTGTTAACGGGAGTATTAGCGTCTGTTTTGGCTCAAGGATATTCGCCGGAATACGCGGCGATTATCAGCGTCTTCGTCCACGGGCGAGCCGGCGAAATGGCAGCCGAACTTCATGGCCAATATGGGGTGACAGCAAGCGACATCGCCGACAACGTCGGCCGCGCCATCAAAGAAATCATGACAAAATCAAAATAAACCGCACCGACCACGGAGCGACTTATGTTTACGACAACGACCATGAACAAAATTATATCAGCATTTTTGGCGATATCGGCGGCTCTGACGCCCGCGGCAGCACAGACAACCCAACGTCTCACCGCCACAAAAGCCAACGAATACGCCCTCATATACACCCTCCCCAACACCATTCTCGACATAACCATCGAAACCGAGCGCGTGGTGAAAAAACCGGGCGAGCTGTACCAGTACGCCAACAAATACCTTCAGGTCAACGACCCGGTTATGAAACCCTCGGAAACCGTCACCGTGAAATCGGTGACCATTGTCACGCGAGGCGTGGCCAACCCCGACGAAAAATATGCCGTGAGATTCTCGGCTGGAAATCCCCCATTTATGATTTTTGACAGCCAAAACCTCCCCATATCGGTCAACACCGAAAAATCATTTACCCCTGCCGCCGTCAAACTCCCTGTGCCTCAGGAGGCTCAACCGACACCTCTCGAATCACCGGCGGCGCGTCAGGCCATGACCCCCGATATGCTCAAAAGCACCTCCGTGGCCAAGCGCGCCGAGCTTGCCGCCGAGACCATCTACTCGCTCCGCGAAAGTCGTAATGAAATCATCACAGGCCAATCTGAGCAATCATTCCCCGACGGCGCCGCGCTGCAACTCGCACTCGACAACATAAATGCCCAGGAAGCCGCCCTGACCGCGATGTTTATCGGCACGGAGCAACGCTCCACCGATGTGTCCACAGTCAGCTATATGCCCGACGATGACATAACCGACTACGTCGTGGCTCGAGTATCATCAAAAGGCGTGGTTCCGGCAACCGACCTTTCCGGCGAGCCAATCTACCTGTCAATATCTATTACCGACAGCGGCGAAATCCCGGTCAACGACAAAGGCGTGGAGCTACCGTTCCCCAAGGGAGGGTTTGCCTACTCCATTCCCGGAAAAGCAATCATCAAAATCAGCTATAATGGCAAAACGTTAGCCGAAGAGACCAAGGAAATCGCTCAATTCGGGCTTGTCTATGGCCTCGCCCCCGGCCTATTCACCAACAAAAAAGCGCCCATGTACTTGATTATGGATCCAACCACAGGCGCAGTCCGCGAACTTGGGCCTGTCACATCCGAAGAGTAACCATCGCTCCCAACGTTTTCAAAACAACGACAACTGTACACCCTCGGCCGTCACGAGCTTGAACGATGAGCGTCGCGACCACCCTTGAGTGCCATTTCGCAGTGTCAATGTAAGCATCCCGACAGCCCCGGACAGTGCTTTATGCAATAATTTCATCACTTCGGCCATCGACGACAGACCGCTGAGACGCGCGTCGTAAAGTGTCGCGCCGCGTTGCGTCACGGTGGCAAAAATCACGTCGGATGAATTAATAGTTTTCATAGCTCACTATCTTTATTTCAATTGTCTTATCGTAATAGTTACACTACAAAAGTAGACACCACATTGGGCCATGTCCTTGCCCGTGTCAGACAATAATCATCAAAATCCGCACTGTCGGCGCGAAAACCCGCCTGTCAACCGTAAAAAAATCAGCTGACCCATAAAAACGATAGATAAGCCTCGGAAATATAACACGAAACCCGCCGACTCTCACGAGCCAGCGGGCTTCTAACCTATGATTCACTTATTTGTTGTTGCTTTTCCTTATTTGCTTATGTTTTGGAATGTTAATGAATCTATGAATGGGTTGGCGTTATTTACGCGCTAAAAACTATTTTAGGTGATTTTAACGGATTGGAATGTATTCGACGAATGCCTCGATAGCCTCGTACGATGCCAATCCTAACCCCTCATAGAGTTGCGCCGTAGCGCGGTTGCGCTCTTCAGCGCGCTGCCAGAACAGACGGTCGTCATCGCCAAGGAACGGCGCGTTTTCCATCTGCGACTGATGTTTGAGGATAGAGTTGCGTTTAAAGCGCAATTCTTCGGGGCTGATGGGGACTGCCATCTCAATGTGGTCTATTTCCCACTCTGCCCATGCACCGCGGTACATCCATATGCGGCAATCTTTCATCCATTCCTCATCTTTGACCTCATCAATCACGGCAAGCACTGCGTCGGTGCAGACACGGTGGGTTCCATGAGGGTCGGCAAGGTCACCAGCCACAAAAATCTGATGCGGCTTGACGCTGAGAATCAAATCCTTGACGATTTGGATATCTTTTTCTGTCAAATCCCCCTTTTTGATTGTGCCTGTCTCATAGAACGGCAGACGCAGGAAATGGACATTCTCGGGTTTAACGCCGATATAATTGCAAGCTATCGACGCTTCAGCCTGACGTATCATCGTCTTGACATAGCGTATGTCAGCCGTATCCATGTTGCCCGATGCCTTCGAAGCCACAAACCCCTTGATGTCATCGCTCATCTTCTTGAATCCGGCGGTGTCAAAACCGAATTTCGGGGCGATTTTGTCCATCATCAAGAAGTAGCGCATCATATCCTCGTCGCCCACAGCGATGTTGCCCGATGTCTCGTAAGCTACATGGACATCATGGTGCTGGTCAACAAGGCGTTTCAATGTGCCACCCATAGATATTACATCATCATCGGGGTGAGGGCTGAACACAATCACGCGCTTAGGATAGGGATTAGCGCGCTCGGGGCGATAGGTATCGTCGGCGTTGGGTTTGCCACCCGGCCAACCTGTGATAGTGTGCTGAAGCTCGTTGAACACTTTGATATTCACGTTATAGGCTGACCCGTACAGAGCCACGAGCTCTCCAAGTCCCCAATCGTTGTAATCCTTGTCGGTCAACTTCAATATCGGCTTTTGAGTCTGGTCGCAAAGCCATACGATAGCGCGACGTATCAACTTGTCGTTCCAGTCACACGAAGTCACCTTCCACGGATTGCTGATGCGCGTGAGGTCTTCAGCTGCCGAGAGGTCGACAACGATTCTCACATGATTGTGAAGCTGGAGGAATGAAGCGGGGACATTGCTATCCACAGTTCCCTCTACTGCGGCTTTAACAATCGGAGCGCTGTTTTCGCCCCATGCCATGGTGATGACACGGGTTGATTTCAATATATTGCCGAGACCGAGGGTGATAGCCGTGGTCGGGACATTTTCAGTTTTATATGCGTTGGCTATTGCCTGGCGCGCCTCGCCGCTCAACAGCACGAGGCGGCACATGCTGGTCGCAAGCGAACCCGGCTCGTTGAATGCAAGCGCGCCCTGCGGACCCATCTCGCAAAGTGTCAAGTCAAGACCGCCGCAATCTTCAATTGATTGCTCGTAGCCCTTGCAATATTCATACATATTTTCTTTCGTAATCGCGGGGTCTATCGAACGAACATTCTCGGGCAAGATGTCTACTTGGTCTAAAAAGACCTCTTTCAGACGCTTGAGAGTGCTCGGGCCGTCTTCACCCAACGGGAAAAACTCGCTGATATTGAAAACAGTCACGTCCTTAAACGAAACCTCGCCCCGACGGTAGAGGTCAATCAATTTGGCATAAACCGAATGGGTGCTCATGCCTGCGCCAAGAGCTATGACGCACTTACCTTTTTTGTCGAGGTTAAGCTTGATTATTCGAGCCACATGGTTAGCGATATACTCGCTACCGTCATTCATCGTCTCAAAGATACGGGTATACGCTTTTTCCTCACGGGTCAAAGCTGCGAGCTCAATCTCACCCTCAGGCGCATAGTAACGCTTAGGGATACGGTCAAGCTTGATTTGTGAACTGAGATTAGTTTTCATTGTGTTTTATGATCTATATTGCAAATCTACAATTATTTTTCTGATATGTTATACGTCTCAAATATTTATTTTGCTTTAATAACATATTTTTAGACCGTTGGGCAGCACAGCACCTCGCATCCGTGCCAAATCACCCTTCAGCACAACCCGCTATCATTCTTTCAAGGTACTTATGTTTGCTTAAATGGAGTGTTTTCGTTAAATTTGCCGAAAAATTAACCATTTACAATTAACCACTATACCCCTATTTTCATTCTATGAGACTGATTATCGAACCCAACTACGAGGATTTGTCAAAATGGGCGGCTAACTACGTTGCAGCGCGCATCAATGCCGCCGCGCCCACCGCCGAACACCCCTTCGTACTCGGTTGCCCCACCGGCGGCTCGCCCCTGGGCATGTACCGCGAACTCATCAAGCTCAACAAAGAAGGCAAAGTATCGTTCCGTAACGTTGTGACTTTCAATATGGACGAATACCGCGAACTGCCCCAAGACCACGAGCAGAGCTACCACACTTTTATGTGGACCAACTTCTTCAACCATATCGACATCCCCGCCGAAAACGTCAACATTCTCGACGGTAACGCTCCCGACCCAGTTGCCGAGTGCGCTCGTTTCGAAGCCAAAATCAAAAGCTACGGCGGCGTTGACCTCTTCATGGGCGGCGTTGGCCCCGACGGCCACATCGCGTTCAACGAACCCGGCTCATCTTTGACTTCACGCACACGCGTCAAGACATTGACCACCGACACCATCGTCGCTAACTCGCGCTTCTTCGACGGCGACGTTAACCTCGTGCCCAAGACCGCCCTCACCGTCGGCGTAGGCACCGTTATGGACGCTAAGAGCATCCTGCTCCTCGTCAACGGCCACAACAAAGCCCGCGCTTTGCGTCACGGCGTTGAAGGCGCGGTAAGCCAAATGTGGACTATCTCGGCCCTTCAGCTCCACCAGCACGCTGTAATCGTTGCCGACGAAGCTGCTTGCGGCGAGCTCAAAGTCGACACCTACCGTTATTTCAAAGACATCGAACGCGACAACCTCGCTCCCGAGTCACAGTTGAAATAAGCTAAAAAAACGACCGGGCGACAAACCCGGCCGTTATAAGATATAGGAACTCCTTCAATTGTCAGCCATAGCGTTACCAGCGTTATGGCTGATAATATATTGGGACACATCGTGTCATATAATCGCGCGCCTCTCCCCACGGAATCACGGTGCGAGCGTCGTTGGGGATAAGCGTAACAGGATGCTCATTGAGGCTGAACATCACGTAGTAGTCACCCTTGGCGTTCTTGAAAAGAATCATCTGCAAATTGGCAGCCATAGGAACTACATAGAAATCGCGCCAATTCATCGCCACGGTGTCGAAATAGTTGGTCAGATAGTAGCAACCCGGCAGTCTGAGCAACGAAAGCAACGGCATCAAGGTCTCGGCATGGCCGAAACGCAAATCGACTGTCGCCGGATTACTTCCTGAGATAAACCCGTCGGTGCGGGCAACGATATCAAGGACGAGGTCGGAGGCGATGTCGGCGGGAACCGACGAAACCGTGGAAGCCACACGCTGCAGATACTGACGCAGGTTAAATGTTGACCACAGAGCATTATACTCAGCCGATGTAAAATAATCGAGAGCGTTGATTTCAACCCCCATCGCACTCATTCCTGCCAGCACATAGTATTCCATCAAAGCAAGCTCCTTAGGATCAGCGTCACCGTAGGGATAGTCTTTACCGAGCACGCGCTCTATGGCCGTCACAGGCACGGTTTGCGCCACATAATCGTCATAGACCACCTTCCAGCCATTGACCGTGCGAAATTCCTTATAGTCGTCGCTGACATCAAACGGGCGCATCAGTTTCGAGTTTTGCCGCCCTGTCGACGTAATCACCTCTATGGAGTTGTTCAGACGGTCGAGTTGATGCGTGAACGAGAACATACTCATCATGCAGCGCGGCGAGTATGACGACACCGCATAGACCGACCCCGAGCGGAACGGTTCCGGGAAATTCATAAACATTCGCGAAGCGATGCCGCGCTGCTCGGCCATACCGAGCGAGTCGAGCGCACCCCAACGGTTATGGCTCGCGCTTATTACATAGTCGGTCAACGCCAGCAATTTCCGGCCGAGCGGCGTGATGGTCTTTGCCGAGTCAGCGCGCTGCAACGCCCGCTGCAAAGCCACCGAATGCGCGGGGCCAGCTGGATAGCGCGACCCGTGACGGCCCACATGGCTTATATAGACCGGAGTTAACGAATCGGGATATACAAACGACTTCTCAGGCACGGGATAGGGCTTTAGACTGCCTTGGCAATCGGCCGCCGGATAGTTGGTCGCCGTAGGGTCAGCCGCGACAAGCGTCAACAGCGAAAACTGGCACAAAATCGAAATTAATAATCGACGCATATTTTTATAATGTTTTATTATCATTGCGCGGGATAATCAATTATCCCGTTAAGCTACAAAAGTAGCCAAACTTCTTGATAGAGCAAAGCGTTTGGATGCTTTCTTTAAAAATGCCGTGATATTACCTATTTTTACCTTTTTTGTGATACCACCCTCCAGTATCCACCCCCGGCCGGGCCGATGCGTTCGAGAATGCCGGCGGCTTTAAGGTTGGCGAAGTGTTTTTCGACAGCTTTAGCTGAAATGCCAATCTTATCGGCGAGCGCGGTAGCACTCAATTTGCCATTCTCGGCGAGCAACGCGACGATTTTCTCCCCTACTTTTTATCTGTTTCCCCCTACTTTACATGGATATCGCCAAGCGTCATTTGACACACTTGGAACGCTATTTCATACAAAAGTATTTATTTAATTTGAGATTAGGGTCTGCTCTGCCGACAAACATAAAAAGCATAGTTATTTTATCGTGAATGGCAGGGTCAACCTGCAATCACTAACGGACACCATTATTTCACCCCCAGGTTTCGCAGTCTCTTTGACGGATTAGTAGTATCTTTGGGGTGGAAATAAGAAAAAGTAGACGGGAATGCAAAATTTAGAAGAACTGATTTCAAACGGCAAGATTGAGGAAGCTGTGGCTCAACTCAATCATCTCATCAACACCGGAAACGCCGACGACTGCACTTATTTCACGTTGGGCAAATTATTGTGGAGACTCGGCAGGCGCAGCGAAGCGATGGACGCTTACAACGAAGCTCTTTCTCTCAATCCCGACAGCCCGGCGGCCGTCGCCATCGAACAGGGAAAAGCCATATTTGACTTCTTCAATCCTGACCTGTTAAACCCTTAGTACTATTTAAGCTGATAAGCAGCGTAAAGCCGCGACAACCGCGATATACCCCACGGTCAACAGCCCGACCGCGACTACGATGGCCGTATCGCAGAATGACAAGCGGCACCCGGCGATAGTGGCGCCCCACCTATGCCAACGGGGCGCAGTCGAGTCAATCAGTGAGGCGGCAAACTGCGCTAACAGAAACATCAGACAACCGACAGCCGACCCAATCACGGCCCCGACAAGGAGGTCGCCCGGATAGTGCACTCCGAGATAGACCCTTGTATAGCAATTAATAAAAGCCCACAACATGATAAACAGAGTGAACCTCCACCGCTTCACCATCATGGCCACAAACGAGGCGAAAGCCATTGAATTGGCCGCATGACACGACGGAAAGCCGTATGAGCCACCGCGATAGCCATCGACGATCTGAGTCAACAACGACAGCGGATTATCGAGATTTGACGGCCGTAAACGCGCGACGTAAGGCCTAATCCAACTCGCACACGCTTGGTCGGCTATGGTAATCGTCAGGGCTATGGCAAGGAGATAGATGGTAGCCGTGCGCCAGCCAAACGAGCGGTAGAGCAGAAACAACACGGCGGCATACATCGGCACCCAGATGAAACGGCCCGAATACATCGGCATGAAATAGTCCCAAAACATAGCGTGCATCCCGTTAAAAAACAGGAACACAGTCGTGTCAACATCTATCAGAGCGTTAAGTATCGAGTCCATGGCATCTTCAGTTTGGATAATGCGTTTACAATCAACGGCGGTCAAGGTCGTCATAAAGAGTTTGCAAAAACACCTTCGCATCGCCGATAGCGGCATTAACAGAGGGGCCGGTGCCTTTTATCACCCTGTCATCGGCCAAACCATAGACAAGCGTATCGGCAGGAGTCACCCACCCTATCAACGACGGTTCGGTGAACACGGCAAACCGTTTGGTTCCCGGAGCGAATATATCTTTGCTAAATTTGAAATCAGAGTGGTCCACTCCCAGCTGAGCCAATAGCGTAGCCGCGAGGTCGACCTGAGACGCAGGTATGGAAATCACGCCTTTGCGAGCCAACGCACCTCCGGTCATGACAAGCGGAATGTGATGGCGGTCGAGCATCGAATCAAGATTTTTGGGATAAGCGCCATAATGGTCGGGCAGAAGCACGAGGAGCGAACGCTCCCAACGCGGCGAACGTCTGAGTTTGTTGACAAACGCCGTCAGGCAACTGTCGGTATAGGCAAACGCATTTGCCGCAGGCTCGGCCAGCGACGGGTTATTATATGGGACATCAAATGGCTCATGGCTGCTTGAAGTCTGCACCACCACCAAACGCGGCGGTTGACTTTCATCCCATGTATCGGTGTTACAGTCAGCCGCACGGTCGAGCACCTTGTGGTCGACAACCCCCCACTTCGACATACGGTCTCCAAGCGGGAAATCCTTATCCTCAATGATTGTCTCGAAACCGGCCGAAACCAAATAAGCTTTCATGTTGGTGAAGTTGGCATCGCCGCCATAATAATAGGCACAGTCATAGCCCTCAGCGTTAAGGGCACGGGGTATGGAAGGGAGCGACTCGGCCTTTTTGACATACTTCATTATGCTCGTCGACGGTTGCCCGGGATAACCGCTAAGAATGGCAGGTATGGCCCTATCAGTGCGATAACTCGAGGCATAGAAATTAGTCCACAACAAACCGCTGCGAGCTATGCTGTCAAGACCGACCGCTATCTCCTCTCCCCCCATCGAAGGCATCAAATGAGCCGAAAAGCTTTCAAGTATAATCATGTATATATCGGGGCGTTGCATCGTCAGCAACGGCGCGACCGTATCGGTTGACGCCGAATCGGCAGCCATCAACCGCGAGAAACGCCCTGCGGCCTCATCATCGTCAAAATAGCGGAACTGTCGGCTGAAATCGCTTTGGTGCGTAGCCGAGTACATCAAGCTAAACGCCGGGTTGACCGCGGCGTGGTTCAGACGCTGGTCAGAGCTGAAATAAGCCGCACTGAGGTTCATCGTCGCCACGGTGAACCCGCCGCGAATTGGGATAAACAACAGAGCCGCTGCAACAAGCATCGCAACCGAGCGCAGACATCGGTGAGACAAGCGTTTAGCCACAGTCAGCGAGACATTGACGACGAAAAATCTCAACATAGCGTAGTAGCCGAGAGCAAGCGCCAACATCGCTACCATTCCAACAGCCACATAACCGACCGAAACGCTTGCAAAAGCCGCGCCGGGAGAGGTCATGAAATAAAAAAACGGAGTGGTATCGAGTTTGGAGCCCCAAAAGCTATAAAGCACCGTGTCGATTACAAAAATCGCCGAAAGCAGCACAGAAACCACACCGAAGTATATTTTTTGAAACCAATCAAACCAACGTCCACACGACCATTGGGCAGCCACCAGCACCAGTGCGGGCAACGCCGTGAGATACCCGGCCAGCGAAGCGTCGAGAGGCCAACCATGAAGCATAGTTTGAATGTAAGCGTTCAACGCATACTCGCCATACACTTCACCGTTAAACAGCATAAATAACGGTTTTTGCACGATGAAAATCAGCAAAAACGCGAAATAGCATAACAGGAATTTCAAAAGCGACTTTTTCACGGGCGATGAAATTCGTTGACAATATGAGCTATAGCGCGGGCATCGTCAATAGAGGTGCATCGCGATACCGGAAGCGACAGCGCCTCCCTGCTTATTTTATCAGCTATGGGCAGCGGCAATCCGCTATATGCCTCATAGCACGGCTGACGGTGTATCGGGGTCGGGTAATGAATGTCGGTGGCCACCCCATTGGCACGGAGATAGCGTTGAAGCTCATCGCGCCGGGAAGTCATCACCACATACTGATGCCACACCATAATGTCACTATCGACAAAAGCCGGCTTGATTACCAACGGATTGGCGATTTCGCCGTCATAAGTCGCAGCGATTCCGCGGCGGTAACCGTTTTCGATAGACAGATGAGGCAATTTGACATTCAAGACGGCTGCTTGCACAGGGTCGAGCCGACAGTTCCAGCCCCTGTATATGTTATGGTAACGCGTGTCGGAGCCATAGTTGGCCAAGGCTCTCACCGCGGCGGCAAGCTCTGAATCGGATGTTGTCACGGCACCGGCATCGCCAAGAGCGCCGATGTTTTTTGTGGGATAGAAACTGAACGCAGCCGCATGGCCGAGAGCGCCTGTCACGCGGGAACCGCCCTTCATCCCCTCAACCGGGGCGACAGCTCCTATCGCCTGAGCGTTGTCCTCAATCACGATAAGCCCGTTATCAACGGCAAGCTGCTTCAAGTCGGCATCCCAAGCCACACGGCCATAGAGATGCACAGTCATGAGAGCTTTTGCGTTGTTTTCAGCCAACGCCCGCGCCACGCCATCGGCAGTGAGGTTGAGACTGTCAATCGACGGGTCGACAAAAACCGGTGACAGCCCGCAATCTGTTATAGCAAGCACTGAAGCGATATAAGTGTTTGACGGCACGATGACTCCATCGCCGGGATGTAACCGTCCAAGCTCCATGTAGCCTCTAAGTATCATTCTCAGCGCATCGAGCCCGTTGCTTACCCCGATGGCGCAGGAGGCGCCGGTCAAATTCTTGAGATTATTCTCAAACCGCGTCACCTCATCGCCACCGACATAGCGTCCGCTATCCGCCACGCGCTCCAATGCCGCTTTAATCTCGCTAAGATAGGGAGCGTTGACCGTTGCGAGGTCGAGAAAAGGGTATCTGATTTCAGTCATTGTTTTCACGTTTTGAAGCCGTCAGACTAAGGTATCGGTCATAGTCATAGACATAATCATCCGGGTCATAGTCGGTTGATGCGAGCGCAAGGCAAATGGAACCTGACGAGAAATCATCGATTACTCGCCAAATACCGGCGGGGACATAAAGAGCCTCACACGGGCGGTTGAGTGAGATGCGGCGGGTATCGCGGCCATCAAAGAGCGTAACCGTGAAGCCGCCAGCCGCCGCGACAATCAGCTCTTCCATCTCGAAATGGGAGTGTCCGCCGCGTTCGGAACCGACAGGCACGTCGTAGATGTAAAACACGCGTCTGATTGCAAACGGCAGTGTATCATCATTTTGCACAGCCGTCAATGAGCCGCGCTGATGACGGTGACGAGGGAAGTCGATGACTTTGCACTCGCTCAACGATGAAACGGAGTGTCTATCGGGTTTCATTGATTTGTCGGAATTGTTTGTAGTCATTGATGTAGTCGGCGGGGTCATACAACTCTGAAGAGAGTAACATAGCTACCGCATTGGTAGAAAACTCCTTAAGGCTGCGCCATACCATAGGCGGCAGGTAGAGTCCCATATCGGGGCGGTTGAGATGGTAGGTCGTAACTCCATTACCGTCATCCACATCCACACTGAAGCTACCTGACAGGGCGACGATTAGCTCTGATGAAGCATAGAATGCGTGACCATCGCGCCCCATGCCTGACGGCACATCGTAAATCCAGTAGCATCGGGCAATGCCAAACGGCAGGTTATCAAGCGATTGAATCACCGACAGATTACCTCTGGGGTCGGTGATTTTGGGCAGTTTAATTATCTGAGGTTTTTTCAATTCCATTTTCAGCAAGAGAGTTAAGATACTGTCCGTATGCGTTAGAAAGCATTAATTTCGCTAAGTTTTTAAGCGAAACAGCATCGATAAAACCGCGCCTGAATGCTATTTCCTCGAGCGAAGCAACGTAAAGTCCCTGTCGTTTCTGTATGGCTTCGATGAAATTCGAGGCCTCCATCAGCGAATCGACGGTGCCGGTGTCGAGCCATGCGAAACCTCTGCCAAATTTTTTGACTGTGAGACGGCCTTGCCGCATGAAGCACTCGTTGACCGACGTGATTTCAAGTTCGCCGCGGGGGGATGGCTTAATTTTTTTGGCGACTTGCACCACGTCGTTGGGGTAGAAATACAGTCCGACGACCGCCAGGTTAGATTTTGGAGCGGCGGGTTTCTCTTCGATAGATATGGCGTGGCCCGTGTCGTCGAGCGATACCACTCCATATCGCCGGGGGTCGTTGACGGGATAGGCGAACACTGTGGCCTCCCGCCGTTTTGAGGCTATCTCGCAGGCGTCGAGCAACATACCGGTGAATCCCTGCCCATAGAATATGTTATCGCCAAGCACAAGGCACACGTCGTCATCACCTATAAACTCTTCGCCAATCAAGAATGCTTGAGCCAGCCCCTCGGGATGCGGTTGCCGGGCATAGCTGAACCTCACACCAAGCTCGGCTCCGTCGCCAAGCAAGCGTCGGAACGAGGGGAGGTCGTCGGGGGTGGATATAATGAGAATATCGCGTATCCCGGCGAGCATAAGCACCGAGATGGGGTAATATATCATCGGTTTGTCGTAGACGGGGATGAGCTGTTTGGAAATGCCTTTTGTGACGGGGTATAGACGGGTTCCGGCGCCACCGGCGAGTACGATGCCTTTCATAACGGATTAGGCTGTTTTAGCGGTTGGAATACATTTCGTCATAATATTTCTGATAGTCGCCCGAGGTGACACTTTCAATCCACGCCGGGTTGTCAAGATACCATTTGACAGTGAGCGCGAGCCCGCGGCTAAGCGGAGTTTCGGGGTACCAGCCGAGTTCGGTGGCAATCTTCGCAGGGTCAATCGCATAGCGCATATCATGTCCCGGCCGGTCAGCGACAAATGTTATCATCGAGTAGTCGATTGGACGGCTCGGGTCGGCGAACAAATCGAGGTAGGCGGGGTTTTCTTTGACAAGTTTGGCTACCGTATCAACAACGGTTTTCACGAGGTCGATGTTTCGCTCCTCGTTAAAGCCTCCGACGTTATAAATTTCACCCACCCTGCCATTGCGCAGCACCATGTCGATGGCTTTGGCATGGTCGCGGACATAAAGCCAGTCGCGGACGTTAACGCCTTTGCCATAGACGGGGAGGGGCTTACCATCGAGTATGTTTTTGATAATAAGCGGTATGAGTTTCTCGGGGAAGTGATATGGGCCATAATTGTTGCTGCATCGCGTGATGTTTATCGGCAGGCCGTAAGTCTCATGATATGCGAGCGTTATCATATCGGCACTCGCTTTTGAGGCCGAGTAGGGCGACCGGGGCGAGATGGGGGTAGTCTCGACAAAGAAGTTTTTGCCGTAGCATTTGAGGTTGTCGCGCCCTTTGACCACTTCAGAAAGCTCCTCGGGGAGCGACAATGGTTGCGGGGGGTCAAACTCCTTTGACAGAGAGCCATAGACCTCATCGGTGCTTATCTGCAGATATTTTTTGCCCGGTTTGTATCCACCCCCGGCCAAAGCCCATGAGCGACGAGCGCAATCAAGCAAGCACTGCGTCCCTAAAATGTTGGTTTCCAAGAATAAGCGGGGGTTATTTATGCTACGGTCGACATGGCTTTCCGCAGCGAAATTGACAACGAAATCGGGGTCAAAACGCTGAAAAATATCAGCGACGACTGACGCGTCGGCGATATCGCCCTTGACAAATGTGACACGGGGGTCCTCAAGCTCGTTTTTTATCGTCAGGAGATTTCCGGCATAAGTCAAGGCGTCAAGAATGACCACTCGGCCAATATCGTCGTGCTTTGACAAGATATATTTAACAAAATTGGCGCCGATAAATCCGGCACCGCCGGTCACCAGGTATTTTTTCATCGTGAAGTCACAAATTAAATTTCACCGCAAGTTACTACATTTTGCCAACATGGCAAAACGCACAACTCCGATTGTCCATTTCAGTTCCTCCCCGCCCGCTGGTGAGATTGTATTCGCAGCTTGACCACCGCTCCACCAAAAGTTCCACGCTCCATCTGGAGTTATCCTTGTCGCCGTTGTGTCGCAGATACACGAAAGCTGACAATAACGCAATTAAATGCGGTATGTCGCGCATATAGAATGTATGCATCTGCTCACACACGTCTCTGCGATAGTGGCATTTACCTTTGTGGGCTTCTTCATATTCGCTTTCGGAGAATTAGCCTTTCATGCCGTTGAAAGTTTACTCTTTACCAATATCTTTTTCAGATTGTTTTTGCGATAAATAGAATATCGTCTTCTGTCTCTCAATTTCTGCACGAAGCTGTTCGGAAGTGGGCATATAGGTCATATGCTTCGATGCGAACAAATGGTCACTATCGTGAAGCACAGAGTAGCGAGCTATATCCTCATCGGTATCATCACAAAGCAAAATGCCGATTGTCGGATTATCGCCCTCAGTGCGCTTAAGTTCGTCATACATTATGACATACATATCCATCTGACCCACATCTTGATGGCATATTTTCGAGGTTTTAAGGACAATCAACACATAGCACTTCAGGTAAATGTTGTAGAAAACGAGGTCAATATAGCAATCTTCTTTTTCAGTGTGGATATGTTGCTGACGAGCAACAAAGGCAAAACCTTTGCCTAATTCGAGCAGAAATTTTTCGAGATTATCAATTATGGACTGCTCCAGCTCAGTTTCCCGGAAAGAGGAGTCGGCGGTGAAACCGAGAAATTCACCGATTACGGGGTTCTTAATAAATCCCGTCGGGTCGGGCAACTACAAGGGAGCAGTGAGCTGCAACATTTCTTTCTCGACAAGGTCTTTGCGTTGAGAGGCAAGCAAACGGTGGTAGTATTGCGAACTGATATTTCGCTGGAGAGTGCGCACACTCCAGTTTTGTTCTGCGGCTTCGACTTCATACCATTGGCGAGCATCGTCGTTAAGTTCCTGAATCAGTGTGCGATAATGAGACCATGTTAATAGCGGGGTGGATTTTCCACACACCGTGTGGAAAATATTTGGGAACATCTGACAAAACTGAACAAAGCCGTACAAATTGGTTTTTGTATACCCCTTGCCATAGGAAACTGTCAGACGCTTGGTGAGTTCCCTGATAACCGAAGCACCGTATTTGGCGCGGTCTTCACCATTTAGCCCTTCTTGCGCAATTATTTTGCCCAATTCCCAATTACGGCGAACAAGAGTTTCGTTAATCTAACGATAAGCAGTGCTGCGAGATCGTTCAATAACGGTAGAAGCCATGCTATAAAGCGGCTCGATAACTTCGGATGTTAACGAACGATTCGTTTTTTTTAACGGAATTACTCATGACGAAGAAGATTTTGGAACTCACGAAGTCCAGCCAAGTCATTGTCGGAGCCGGTGAGGTTATCGATGAGTGATATTAGGCGTTGTAGAGATAGCGTTTGATGGAGCGTTTCGGGGTTTTTTCAAATTCGTTGGCGATGAGTTGTATGCGCTGAATCTGTTCGTAGGGGGCAACAAGCTTGTTGAGATCCTGACGGATGTGTTCCATGACTTCGGGCAATGCTTGTATGGCGATGCCGTCGGCATCCATAGCTTCGTAATCGGGGTAGACCAATGCGGTGAGGCCGTTACCGCGCTCGACGACGAGGCTTTCGGCGACGTAGAGCATATTGTTGAGTTTCGCCTCGATTTCCTCGGGGTAGATGTTCTGTCCGCTTGCCGAGAGTATCATGGTCTTATAGCGGCCCCGGATGAAGATTGTGCCGTCGGCCGAGACGGTACCCATGTCGCCTGTGTGAAGCCACCCGTCTTGGTCAAGCACGGCTTCGGTGGCGTCGGGGTTTTTGTAGTAGCCTTTCATGACGTTTTGCCCTCTGACACAGATTTCGCCGGGGATATTCTCCGGGTCGCTGCTCAGCACCTTAGTTTCCATTATGGGGCTCAACACGCGCCCTGCCGATGAGGGTTCGAACTGCCGCCACGGAGTGTAGCTGACGAGTGGGCCGCACTCGGTCATGCCGTAGCCCACGGTGAACGGGAACTTGATATGGTTCAGAAATTCCTCGACTTCGCGGTTGAGCGGTGCGCCTCCGACAATCACTTCTTCGAAGTTTCCGCCGAAAGCTTCCACGAGTTTGCGGCGTATCTTGGCGTAGATGGCTGTGTCAAGCAGAGGGATCACCAACGCCCAGCGCATGGCGCGCTTATTGATTAGTGGCACAATGCTTTTGCGGTATATCTTTTCAAGAATCAGAGGGACACAGATTACCAGATTGGGTTTAACGTCGGCCAATGCCGATTGCAACAGTTTCGGCGACGGGAGTCGTCCGAAAAGCGTTATGTGAGTGCCGACAGCGAGCGGCACGAGCATATCGAAGGCGCATCCGTAGGCGTGGGCCAAAGGCAGAAACGACAGGCAGCGCGAGCCTGAGAAGTGGAGGCGCGATTTTATGCCGAAGATGATGTTGCCGACAAGGTTGCCGTAGGTCAGCATCACCCCTTTGGAGAATCCTGTTGTCCCTGACGTGTAGTTAATCACGGCTACATCGTCGGCTGAGACCTTGGGATATCTGACGCAGTCGCGTGTGAAACCGGCGGGATAGCGGCGGCGGAACTTGCGGGTGAGGTTTCTCAACGCTTTCTCGATTAGTTGGGCGTCGGTGTCGCGTACGGCGAGCAGACGGCGGTTTTCGAGCGAGACCACGGCTCTAATCCGCGGGAGGCACTCGAAGTCGAGGTTTTCCCAGATTGCCGGGGAAACGAAGAGCAGTTCAGCGTCGGAGTTGTTTATGATATGCTGGGTGTCGGTGGGATTGAAATCCTGTAAAATCGGCACTATCACGGCTCCGTAGGTGACGGTGGCCATAAATGTCAAGACCCATGTCGCATTGTTTTTACCGACCAGGGCCACTTTGTTGCCCGGTTTTATCCCGACGCTTTCAAACAGGATGTGCACGCGGGCGATGTGACGGGCGAACTCGCCGTAGGTTTCGGTGTTGCCTGAACCATATTCAGTGAGGGCGGGTAAACTCCAGTTTTTGCTGAAACTGTCAGCAAAAATTTTGTTGAAATCTTCAGTATAATATGTCATATTCAACTATTTTCAAAGTTATCGGGGAGCAAAGGTAAAGAAAAAGGTGGGAATTGACGCTTTTTCGATTGGTAAAAAGCGTTATCTTTGTAAATCAAATGAGTTTTAAAGAGCAACATGATAGATAAATCGACATTTGACAATCGTACGGCGCTTTTCCACACTCTCGGATGCAAGTTAAACTTTTCAGAGACGTCGACTGTCGCGAAGATGCTTGCCGACAGGGGCATACGTCGTGTCCAAATCGGCGAGTCGCCCGACATCATCGTCGTCAACACTTGCAGTGTCACCGAACTTGCCGACAAGAAAAGCCGTCAAGCCATCAGGTCATTGTCGAAGCGCTATCCCGAGGCTGCTATCTTAGTGACGGGCTGCTACGCGCAACTCAAAGGGGAGGAGGCGGCAACGCTACCCGGCGTGGCGGTTGTCGGCGGAAACGACCAAAAAGACCAGCTTGTCAAATTTCTGGATGAGTGGACAGCTACTCACCGCCCTACCCTTGAGGTCACCCCGACGCGTGATATCCGGCGGTTTATCCCATCGTGTTCACACGGTGACCGCACCCGCTATTTTCTGAAAGTCCAGGACGGTTGCGACTATTACTGCACCTACTGCACAATACCGATGGCCCGCGGGCGCAGCCGTTCGGGCAACATCGGCGACTTAGTGGCGCAGGCCCGCGAAGCGGCCGCCAATGGAGGTAAAGAGATTGTCATCACAGGGGTCAACATCGGTGATTTCGGCAAGGGACGTGACGACACGTTTTTAGACCTAATCAAAGAGCTTGACCGGGTCGACGGAATAGAGCGTTACCGCATATCGTCGATAGAGCCTAACTTGCTCACGCCTGAGATTATCGACTTTGTCGCGGGCTCGCGGAGTTTTATGCCCCATTTCCACATACCGCTGCAATGCGGGTCGGACGCGGTGTTGAAGCTGATGCGCCGACACTATGACACGGCCCTTTTCCGCGACAGAATAGAGCTGATTAACCGTACGTTGCCCGATGCGTTTATCGGGGTCGACTTGATAGTCGGGGCTCGCGGTGAGACTCCCGATGAGTTCAAAGCGTCGCACGATTTCATCGAATCGCTCAACATCTCGCAGTTGCACGTTTTCCCCTACTCGGAGCGTCCCGGGACGAAAGCGCTGTCAATCGACCACGTCGTGCCTCAGGAAGAGAAGCACCGCCGCACCCGCGTGATGCTGAATCTATCGGAGAAAAAGCTGTCGGAATTTGCCTTGCGTTTCAAGGGGCAGACGCGGCGGGTGCTGTTGGAACACGGCCACGACGGAGAAATGTCGGGTTTCACCGACAACTATCTGAAAGTGAGGGTGACAGCCGACAAGTCATTGGACAACAGCATAGTCAACGTGAAACTAAACGAAATAATAAACGGTGGCGAGGAAATCGCCGGGGAGGTATGTCTATGAAGGATTGGAAATACAAACCGCTGCAACTGATGCTCGCCGCGGGTTCACGAATGCCGATGTGGATGCTCTATGGATTGTCTGACATGATTTTCGTGATGCTCTACCATGTGGTGAGATACCGCCGCAAAGTGGCGCTGAAACATATATCTGACTCGTTTCCCGAAAAAGGCGAGCGAGAGCACCGTCAAATCTGCCGCCGTTTTTTCCGCAACTTCGCCGACTACATCGTAGAGACAATCAAACTGGGGCATATTTCAGACGACGAAATCAAACGCCGGATGACCTTCGAGGGAATCGAAGATGTCGACAGGCTGATGAGCGAGGGGAAATCAATCGTGGCTTACTTCGCCCACACGTTCAACTGGGAGTGGGCACCGTCAATAACCTTGTGGAGCGGGCTGAAAGCGGGTGTTGACGCCGAGTTCTGCCAAGTCTACCGCCCGCTGCGCAACAAATGGTTTGACGCATATATGCTCAAGATACGCAGCCGCTTCAAGCCGCTGTCGTTTCCCAAGAGCAGCGTTCTACGCGACTTGTTGAAGTTGCGCAAATCCAATATGCCGTCAATCACCGGCTTTATGAGCGACCAGAAACCAAGCCATGGTGACCCGACGCGGGTGCTTATGTTCGTTAACCACCCGACGGCTTTTATCACCGGGACTGAGACCCTCGCGACAAAACTTGGTATGGCCGTGGTGTATTGGGACATGGTGAAAACCAGCCGCGGTCACTACACGATAAAGATGAAGCTGCTGACTGAAGACGCGTCGAAGCTGCAACCGATGGAGCTTACCGACCAATACGCCGCACTTCTCGAAGAAACGATAAGAAGAGACCCCGCCAACTGGCTGTGGACCCACAAACGTTGGAAAATACCAGTGACGTTACCCGCAAACGACCTACCGAATGGCACTAAACAGCAATAAACCGATAGCGGTCATAATCCTAAACTGGAACGGTGAAAAACTTCTTGACGAGTTCCTACCACAAGTAACAGCCACCACCCCAGCCGACATCGCCGACGTGATTGTGGCCGACAACGGCAGCACCGATGGCTCGATAGCTCTGCTGAGGGAAAAGTTCCCGACGGTAAAACTCATCGAATTTGACAAAAATTACGGGTTTGCCGAGGGATATAACAAGGCGATAGAACTGACACAATACCGCTACACGGTGTTGCTCAACTCAGACGTTGCGACCGCCGACGGATGGCTGCGCCCGCTTTATGATTACATGGAGTCGCACCCTGCCACGGGTGCCTGCCAGCCTAAAATAAGGTCGTATCGCGAGCCGGAGCTGTTTGAATACGCCGGGGCCTCGGGCGGATTTATAGACCGCAACGGCTACCCGTATTGCCGCGGACGGATGTTCTCGACAGTAGAGCCTGACAATGGACAATATGACAGCGTGATACCGATTTTCTGGGCTACCGGGGCCGCACTGATGGTGAGGTCAGACCTGTATCTGAAAGCGGGGGGGCTGGACAAGGATTTTTTTGCCCACATGGAGGAGATAGACCTGTGTTGGCGAATACTGCTAATGGGATATGACATCGTCGCCGTGCCGCAAGGGGTGGTGTACCATCTCGGCGGGGGGAGTCTGCCGGCATCAAACCCGCGAAAGACCTACCTTAATTTCCGCAACAATCTGTTGTTGCTCCACAAAAATCTGCCTCCGAAAAGCCGCCGCAGGACTTTGCTACGTCGTCGTCTGCTCGACACGATAGCGTTCATGAAGTTTGCCTTGACTATGGATTGGGGAAATGCGAAGGCTGTGATTAAGGCTCACCACGATTTCCGACGCATGAGGAGGATGTACAAGACCGCGGTAACTCGCGACCTGCTACGCGAACGCCGAGATTGCCGTCTGAATCTTCTGACGGCATATTATGCTCGCGGTTGGCGGCGGTTCTCGCAATTGGGCTGAGTTATTATCTCCCGGATTTTATTGTTTTTCTTGGGCGTTATAGCCGGGCATTGCCTGTCGGCAATATCCTGCCGACCTTGACATTTCATTTTTGTGGATAAAATCAAAGGCTGAGCCGTAAGGGGGCTTAGGAGCGGAGAGAGAAAAAAAAGAAGCGACCCGAGCGGAGTGCCCGGGTCGCAATTGTTATCTTATGGGATAATCAGCGGTTTGATTATTTGTCGAGAGTGCAGATTGCTACACGGTTCCAGCTTTCTTCCTCAAACATATTACCAATGCCTTCGCCTTGAGCGGTGATGCGGTCAGCAGCCACTTTGTATTTCTTAACAAGAGCTGTCTTAACGGCCTCAGCACGAGCTGCAGCGAGTTTAGCGTTGAGCTCTGCGCTACCTTCGGGAGAAGCATAACCCTTAACGACGAGTTTAGCATCGGGGTGGTTCTTGAGATACTTAGCAATCATCTCGATGTTGGGCTGTTGGTCAGCTTGGATCTTAGAAGAACCTACGCGATAGAATACGTAGCGAACAGAGTTGATAGTGTTAGAAACGACTTCTTTAACAACGGCTTTGCGAGCTTCGCAAGCAGCGAGTTCAGCAGCGAGACCGTTAGCTTTAGCCTGCCATGCGTTAGAAGCGGCTACGCAACCGTCGAGCTGACCGCGGAGGTCGTTGATTTGAGCGTTGAGAGCATCAACTTCAGCTTGGTCGTAGGGACGAACGCAAGTGAAACCGGGGTTGATGTTGTAAGCAACGCTAGCGAAGAGGTTGAAAGAAGCGTAGTTTTTGTTGTAACCGGCAGAGTGCCATTTACCTTCATTGTCGCTCATGTTGTAAGTAACAGAGGGTTTCAAAGACACGGTCATGTTGTTTTTGAAGTTGAAGTTGAAAGAAAGACCGGCTTTGGTAGCGAAAGAAGAGTAGTTGTGGAAATTTGCGTTAGAGCAAGTATTGTAAGCGCAAGCCCAACCAGCACCTGCAAGAACATCGATGTCGAAGAAACGACCTTCGCATTTGTAACCGCTGATGAGGTTGAAGAGGTTTACACGGCCATAGAGACCAACGTAAGAGTTGTCAATGGCAGTGGGGCTGTATACAGCGTTGTCCCAAGAAGAAGTGTTAATAGTAGCGTAGCCTTCAACACCAAGACCGAAGACGGGGGTCAACATTTTGTCGAAGTGGATACCGAATCCGCCACGGATATCGCCGATGAAGTCAGCACCTTTGAGGGGAGTAAGAGCACCACCATCAATACCTACTTGGATGTTGTCAGTCAATTTAGGAGTAGCGATAGCTTGCTCCTGAGCTTGCGCTGCGAATACACCGAATGCAGCAGCAACTAAAAGAATTGATTTTTTCATTTTGTAAGGTAGATAACGTTGTTAAATTTGGAACAAAGATATAACATTAGTATGAAATAAAAAAACATTTTTAGAAAAAATTGATAAAAATGGTTAACCGACAACCATTTTAGACCAAAATCCCGTTAAACCGAATAGCGCTAACCATCTATCATACTCATAATTAAACGGTTAAAAACTAATGTGATGCTTCCGATTACGTAAGAAGACATGATGTGATTAGCTCTCATTCATCGATTACACATTTCACAGAGGGGGAGCGGGCCGCAATAAACAATCAAACAGCAAGCTGCCGACGCAATAGTTCGGAGATTATTTCGTTGTATTGTATATTGTAGAACTATTTAGACAACATTCAGATTATGAAAAAATTCATGCTTATGTTGAGCGCAATAGCTCTTTGTCTTTCGCTCAATGCTGCAGATGTAACTACCTGCAATAAAGTTGAATCGGGCTGCAAGGCCAAAGTTGAGTGTCAGAAGGCTGACTGCAAAAAGGCTGACTGCAAAAAAGCTGACTGCAAAAAAGCTGACTGCAAAAA
>CAZFNR010000003.1:0-67925 GCA_964520525.1 uncultured Muribaculaceae bacterium | reverse complement strand
ACTGCAAAAAGGCTGACTGCAAAAAAGCTGACTGCAAAAAAGCTGACTGCAAAAAATAAAATCAGCGCAATAGACGCACAAAGGGGAGCGATTCAACAAATCGCCCCCCTTTCTTGTATCTATTAATCTGTAAGAAACCGGGTTACGGAGTCAAAGTGTCAAATCGTTGTTTATAATAAGCAACGACATCGTCGATGGAGACGCCCAGCATCTCCATCTCTCGGAAAAGTTCGGCGAGGGTAGTGTCGAAGAATTCCCGGCGTCGCGCCTGCATCACGCGGCCGGGCGCATCAGGCGCGAGGAAAAAGCCCAATCCTCGTCGCGGCGTGATTATTTCGGTTGTTTGGAGAGTTTCCAAAGCTTTCAGCACAGTGTGGGTGTTGACAGACAAAGCCATCGCAAGTTCCCTGACCGACGGGATTTTTTCATCAGGAGACCATACTCCCGAGAGTATGCATGTGTAGCAATAGTCTACGATTTGCTGATATATGGGTCTATCGGTTTTAAAATCCATTGGAGTTCTAACTGTTTCTATTTAGACTTGACGGTTGCGGATGCGGCGAAGGAGCAGATAACCAAGCAGAATGCTTACAACAGCGTTAATACTCGATATAACAATCATCATGAGTCTCATGACCGGCAATTCATACATTTGTTCCACCATCACCTGTGCGTTTCCGGAATTGCCCGCGGCAATTACGCCTAACTGGAGGAACCCGTCGAAGAGCCCTGACATAAATGCCATTATAATACTCATTATACCTCCAATAATGCCTGTGACAATTCCTGAACCGATGAAAAATCCGACTCCCGCCAAAGCGCGATTACGGGTGAAAGCCGTCACGCCAAAAAGACAAGCCATAATACCAATCACATCACCGAAAATACCGATGCCATAGGTATACTCAAACACCAGACCGAGTCGGTTCAACAAACCCGAGTAGCCTTGAAGAGATTCAACCCCGAGAATCATCGTTGCCACGAGATGGAGCGCACCGACGGTCAGCATCGTCAACACAGGGACGACAATCAGGAAGTAGAGCAGATAGAATACGAATTTCTCGTCGGCTCGCACCGGCAACATAGTTTCGCAGACAAGGGCATTACTTCCGGCCAATATCAAGGGGCCGAAGCTAATCAGCATCGACAAGCCGGAAACGGCAAACGAGCTTCCTGCGGGGAATGGGGACAGAGCCATGAACAGCCCCATCAGATATATGCCTGCGGCGACAAGCGGCCAAAGCCACAACTGCATTTTTAACACAGGAGAATAGTAAGTCCATACCGAGGCGACACGGCGCCAAGAGAAAGAGCCGTCATGGGGCAAAACAGCGGTTGATAATGTGTCCATGTTTGCAATCAAGAGTTAAGTTGGCGTAAAACACCCGATATAGCGGCATCAGATGACAGCGCACTATAGAGGGCGGTGAAATTAATATCGCTCTCGATAGTGCCGTCGTTTGGCACAATCGAGCGGTAACCTCCAATCTCCTCCTCGGCGTAGAGAGCGCCGGGAACCGGGGCGGGAGCGTATACAAAGGCGAGTTTATCGAGGATGGAGTAGATTGGGGAGTTTAGCACCAACCGCCCGCGATGCACCATCATGACGCTTTCAAAGAGGTTTTTAAGGTCCCAAACGGTATGGGTTGAGACAATCACCGTCTGAGTGTCGGTCATTGATTGCATCAAAATCTTTTGCAACGCTTTCTTGCCTGTGATGTCAAGTCCGTTGGCGGGTTCGTCAAGGAGCAGGATGTCGGTGCGCAGCGACAAGGCATAGGCAATCGCGGCTTTCTTGCGGCTCCCGAGCGACAAGGCCCTGAGCCTTTCCGACCCGGTGAGCTCCATCGCCTGGAGGTTGGAGCGCAGCAGCGTCTCGTCGAACGAGGGGAAGAAGCAGGCGTGGGTGGCTACAAGTTCATTGATTGTGGCCGCCGGCCATAGCATATTGTCGGCAAGGAAAAAAATGCGGCTCATGGTCGACGGCTCGCGGCAGGCCACATTGACATCGTCGAGAGTGCAGCGGCCTGATTGAGGGAAGAGCAGTCCGGCGATGACGTGCAGGAGGGTTGTTTTACCTGCGCCGTTCTCCCCCATCAACAGATGTAGCCCGGGAAGAATGGCGGCGTTAACATCGACCAGTGCGTGGCGGCCGTTGTTGTAGGTATAATTCAGGTTTTCGCAAAGAATCATATTAGAATCTGTTTTAAATTTTTATTTTACGGGGGTTACTTCATAGCCGGCCTTCTTGAGCAGGGCGAGCAGTCCGCGTTCGCCGGGAAGATGGCCCGCACCGACAACAAACATAATCGGTTTTTCGGCAATGAGCGAGGGAATTTGCCGCATCCAGTTGTCGTTGCGGTTGAAAATCATACGGGCAGCTTCGTCTGAGGTCATGCCGAGCATGGGGTCGTTCATCAGTGCCAGCATCCCGTCGACATCCTGCGCGGCATAAAGTTCGGCAAGACGTTTGGCGGCTAATGCGGCATTCATATCCTGGGAGAGCGAGCGGACGAGCGAAGCGGCCTGTATGGAGATTGGAGCGCCAAAAAGAAGTTTCATTTGCTCTTCGGCTGTTTCAAGCCCGCCGGTCGACTTTTTCTGTTCTTTACCCATTTTCTGAATCTTCGTGTCGATTTGGTCGGCGGGGTTGAACTCCGGGAACGCCGCCAATGTCTGGAAGACTAAAATCTGCATACCGACAATAGAGGGTGTCACGGTGTTAAGTTGGTCGGCTGTGAGCATATTGTTGGTGTATTTTTTCACAATCTCGTCGAGCAGGCTGAACTGGTCGGGGGTGAGGACTTTTGACAGGGTGCTGTCGGATGGGGCTTCTCCGTATTTCTTGGCAAGTTCCTGAACTTTTTCTTCATTGAGCTCTCCCTCCTCTACTTCGCCATAAACCGCCTCTACACCGTTCAAAGCGGCTTCGAACCCGTTTATATCATTAAGCATCGACGAGGGTGCGAAGTGGTGCGTTCCCATAACATAGGAATCACCTTTGGCACCGTTGCCCGACACTTTGTAAAGCACTTGCTGTCTTGCGCCGAGCGTCGCGAAAATCATCACAAACAATACTACTAACTCTTTCATCTCCTTAATTCTTAAACTTATGAAACCACAATCGGTTTTGCGGTTTAGTGGTGTTGTAGACATCTACAACACTGCAAATGTACGCACTTTTTTGATTTCCACAAATTTTTTCCCAAATTTTTCTAAAAAAATTTAGTAGTCGCCTGACGCGCCCACCCCCTCATAAGCAACCAAACAAGTATTTGAAAGATATGAAAAACTCCGTCATGCAAAACGGAGTTTTAAGGCACTCGCCCCCTACGTCAAGACAGTTGCGGAGCGAACCTCCGCAACCACCTTACTGTTTTAACGCAAAGCGATAGAGATTGATGGGCTGGCGGACATCGCAGCCCTTGTGGCTGAAATTGCGCGACAGTTCAAACCGATAGTCACCGAGGTAAGGCGACATCAGTTTATCGGCGTCATTGCTGCCGACGACGAGGTAACCCGCCGAGGGAAGCTCAGTATCGAAACAACGCAAGCGGTCGGCGAGGTAGAAGTTTATGGTATAATAGCGCAACATCGGGTCGTTGACAAGGGTGTAAATCCCGTCAGTGGGGGAAACCACACAGGCGATATCGCGCGCTACCGGCAAGTCGCTTTTGGGATTAAGCACTCCGGGCTGGTAGACCGATGAGAAGCTCCAGTAGATAAGCACAATGGTGCCGACACCCCAGGCGAAACAGTTGCGTGCCGATTCACGGAACAACGATACCACCAACGATAACCCCGCGCCAAACGACAAGGCGAGCGTCAGCACCCCCACCACGCCGACTTCAACCGACATCAGCCCGGTAATCGACCGCCGGAGCGAGCCGCTCCCTACCCCATCGAGCGCACCAAAACGAATCGCCGCGAACAATATGGGCGCAGCTATGGCAAGAAAGGCGATGAAGGCGCAATAGAGCTTAACCATACGCGGCCCATCAACGACCATGCGGCGCATATATATGGCTATAAAGTAAGCTATAAATGGGTAGACCGGCAGGAGGTAGACGCTGCGTTTACTCTCGGGGAAGCAATAGAACAGGAATATCAGCACTGCAGCCAACAACGACATACGCGCAATGGGGCGCATTGAGAGGAAATTACGCCACTGACGTTTGAGCCACTCAACGAACGGGGCGCCGACTTTTGCCGGTTTGCCGCGTCGCAGGCTGAACAGTGTGAGCAACAGCAGCAGCGTGTAAGGGAGGTATCCGGCGATGAGCGTGAGGAAGTTGTACCACACGGGATTGGCATGAGATGAATAGCTCATCTTTCCGAGAAAACGCCCGAAATTTTCTTCCATGGCAAGGTCGAGGAACTCGCGTCCGCCTTGATTGTAGGCAGCGAGATACCACAGTGCGGGCAGGAAAAGCGACGCGGCTCCGATTGCTGTCATGGAGATGAACGCGGGTAAGAATCGCTCGCCTTCGGTGAGCCGGAACACACCGATGACAAGACAAGGGAGAATCATGCCGACCGGGCCTTTCGTTAGCACGCCGCAACTCATGAGCAGCACGGAAAGCAGTAGCCACCCGACTCGATGGCCAAAGCGGTAATAACGGTAAAGCGAGTAGATGGAGCAGACGATGAAAGCCGTCAGCAGCATATCGACACGGCAAGCATACGCGGCTCTGTGAACCTCAAACGAGGTGAAAGTGATGAACGCGGCTGCGACAGCGACAGCGCCTGAGCCGTGCCCGCGCGATTCGCGGGTGTAGAGCGAGAATCCCGCCATCACCATTGCGACACAAGCCAAGGCCGACGGCAGCCGCGATGTGAACTCAGTGACGTGACCGCCAAACAAGGCTGAGAAAGCGGCTATGCACCATGCGAGAAACGGGGGCTTATAGGGGATGTCGGCCCCGTAGGAGACTGGCAGAATCCAGTCGCCTGATTGCAGCATCGAGAGAGCCACGATGGCCTCGCGCGGCTCGCCTTTGGTGTTGAAAAGTGTTTCGCCGAGGAACGGTATGAAGGTCACTAAAAGGATGAGCAGCAAAATGAGCCGGTTGCGACGTTGTATGGTCAATATGTCGGTTTTCATCATCATTATGTTTTAGAGGCCCCGGAGGCCTGTCGTTATCTGCCGCAAAATTACAAAACTAACGTTATATAAAAAAACCGGTCGCCGTGCATCAGCACGGCGACCGGCAATGTTATTGTATTCCCGGGGCGATTATGCCTGGGGACGTTTGGTCTTTTTGCCATAACCGTAAACGGCTGCCTCACCAAGTTCTTCCTCGATACGGAGGAGCTGGTTGTACTTGGCCATACGGTCGGAACGGCTTGCTGAACCGGTCTTGATTTGTCCGGCATTGGTAGCGACAGCGATGTCGGCGATGGTAGCGTCTTCAGTCTCGCCTGAGCGGTGAGAGATGACAGCGGTGTAGCCGTTGCGCTGTGCGAGCTCTACGGCGCGGAGAGTCTCGGTGAGCGAACCGATTTGGTTAACTTTGACGAGGATTGAGTTGGCGCAGCCAAGCTCGATACCTTTCTGGAGGTATTTAACGTTGGTAACGAACAAGTCGTCGCCGACGAGCTGGCAACGGTCGCCAATAAGGTCGGTGAGAATCTTCCAACCTTCCCAGTCGTTCTCTGCCATACCATCTTCGATTGAATCGATGGGATAGTTATCAACGAGGCCTTTGAGGAATTCGGCTTGCTCTTGGCTTGTGTAAGTTTTGCCGTTTTCTTCTTTGGGAGCGCCATTGTTGAGGTGGCTGTAGTGGTACTTGCCATCTTCATAGAACTCAGATGAAGCGCAGTCAAGACCGATAGTCACATCTTTGCCGGGTTTGTATCCTGCGAGTTCGATAGCCTTGATGATGCAGTTAAGCGCATCCTCAGTGCCTTCTAGGCTGGGTGCGAAACCGCCTTCGTCGCCGACTGCGGTAGAGAGGTTGCGTTCTTTGAGCACTTTCTTGAGGTTGTGGAACACTTCGGTACCCATGCGGATGCCTTCTTTGAAAGAAGCCGCGCCGATGGGGCGAATCATGAATTCCTGGAAGCAGATGGGAGCATCAGAGTGGGCACCGCCGTTGATGATGTTCATCATAGGCACGGGGAGAGCATATGAGTTGCATCCGCCGATGTATTTGTAGAGGGGGAGGTCGAGGTAGTCGGCAGCGGCTTTAGCGACGGCGAGAGAAACGCCGAGGATGGCGTTGGCACCGAGGTTTGACTTGGTTTCAGTGCCGTCGAGAGCGAGCATTTTTTCGTCGATGGCAATCTGGTCAAGGGCGCTCATGCCAACGAGGGCTTGGGCGATGGGGCCGTTAACGTTAGCGACAGCTTTAGTGACACCTTTGCCCATATAGCGCGATTTGTCACCGTCGCGAAGCTCGAGAGCTTCGTTAACGCCGGTTGAAGCTCCAGAGGGAACTGAAGCGCGGCCGCGCGCACCTGATTCAAGCATTACGTCAACTTCGACAGTGGGATTGCCGCGTGAGTCGAGGACTTCACGACCGATGATTTTTTCAATCTTCATAGTTGTTTTACTTTAAAAATTCAGTAAAAATATTGAGTTAAATTTTTCTCTAATAATTTCGACACAAAGGTAATAAATTTCCATCAAAAACAAGCCAGCCCGCGATAGTGAATTTATCGCGGGTTGGCTTTATTAACAATTTGGATGTTGTCCGTTTATTATTCGGCTGCGGGTGCTTCAGCTGCCGGAGCTTCAGCCGCGGGTGCTTCGGCAACAGGGGCTTCAGCGGCGGGAGCGGCTTTGTCAGCGGCTTTCTTGCCGGAACGGCGAGTGCGGCCGGTGGCTTTCTTAGCGACTTTTTCCTTGAGCATATTCTCATTGTAGTCTACAAGCTCGATCATGCACATCTGGGCGTTATCGCCAAGGCGGTTGCCGGTTTTTAAGATGCGGGTGTATCCTCCGGGACGGTCAGCTATTTTCTGGGCGACTTCGCGGAAAAGCTCGGTCACAGCGTATTTATTCTGGAGATAGCTGAAGACGAGTCGGCGGTTGCCCATAGAGTCTTCTTTGGCGCGGTTGATCAGCGGCTCGGCGTACATACGCAGGGCTTTTGCCTTGGCAAGCGTCGTGAAGATACGCTTTTTCATGATCAGTGAGATGGTCATGTTTGCGAGGAGGGCGTCACGATGGGCTTTTTTGCGGCCAAGGTGGTTGAATTTTTTATTATGTCTCATCGTTTTTACTCTTTATCTAATTTATACTTGGATATATCCATCCCGAACGAGAGGTTCAGGTTGGCCAGCAGCTCGTCAAGCTCTGTGAGCGATTTCTTGCCGAAGTTGCGGAATTTGAGGAGGTCGGTTTTGTTGAATACCACGAGCTCGCCGAGAGTCTCGACCTCGGCGCTCTTCAAGCAGTTGAGCGCGCGGACCGAGAGATCCATGTCGACAAGTTTCGATTTGAGGAGTTGGCGCATATGGAGCACTTCCTCGTCAAATTCTTCGTTGTTGTCGGTGTCGGGGGTCTCAAGTGTGATTTTCTCGTCAGAGAAAAGCATGAAGTGGTAAATCAAGATTTTTGCGGCCTCTTTAAGAGCGTCTTTCGGAAGAATCGAGCCGTTGGTCGTGATTTCAAGAATGAGTTTCTCGTAGTCGGTCTTCTGATCGACGCGGAAGTTTTCGACTGAGTACTTCACATTCTTGATGGGGGTGTAAATCGAGTCGATAGCGAGGACGTTGATGTCGTCGGTAACGCCTTGATTTTCCTCGGCGGGAACCCAGCCGCGGCCCTTATTGATTGTGAGTTCAATCTGGAAACGAGCGTCGGGATCCAAATGACAAATCACCAAGTCGGGGTTCAACACCTCGAAGCCTGAGAGGACTTTGCTGATGTCACCGGCCTTGAATACCTCCTGTCCCGCCACGGTGATGGTTGCCTTCTCAAATTCGGTGTCTTCGACAATCTGCTTGAGGTCTACCTTTTTGAGGTTAAGGATAATGTTTGTAACATCTTCTTTAACTCCGGGGATGGTATCGAACTCATGTTTCACGCCGTCAATTTTGATAGACGAGATCGCATATCCCTCAAGCGAAGAGAGGAGCACGCGACGTAGGGCGTTGCCCACGGTGATGCCATATCCCGGTTCCAAAGGTTTGAATTCAAACTTGCCGAAGAAGTTGTCGGCTTCCAGCATCAAAACCTTGTCGGGTTTTTGGAAAGTTAAAATAGCCATGGATCTTGCTTATTTATTATTTAGAATACAACTCGACGATCAACTGCTCCTTGATGTTTTCGGGGATATCCTCGCGTGCGGGCAGATGAAGGAATTTGCCGGCTTTCTGTGATTCGTCCCATTCAATCCAGGGATATTTGCTGTGGTTGAAACCTGCAAGAGCGTCGGCGATGACTTCAAGTGATTTAGCTTTTTCGCGCACACCAACGATGTCACCGGGCTTAACCTGGTAGGAGGGGATGTTGACAACTGCGCCGTTGACAGTGATGTGTTTGTGAATCACATTCTGACGTGCGGCGGCGCGTGTCGGAGCGATACCGAGACGATACACTACGTTATCGAGACGGCTTTCGAGGAGTTGGAGAAGAATCTCACCGGTGATACCCTTGATGCGAGATGCTTTCTCGAAGAGGTTGCGGAATTGTTTTTCCAAAACGCCATAAGTGTATTTGGCCTTTTGTTTCTCACGCAACTGGACGCCATACTCGGATGTTTTGCGACGGCGGTTCTGGCCGTGCTGACCCGGGGGATAGTTCTTCTTGGACAAAACTTTGTCTTCGCCGAAGATAGGCTCGCCGAACTTGCGTGCGATTTTGGTCTTTGGACCGGTATATCTTGCCATTTTTGTTTTCTATTTTTTGAACGCGCGAATCCCGTCAAAGTGCAGCCGCGACCATAGAGAGGTGACTAAAATATGGTCTATTCACATTAATAGGCTCCGATTGTGCGTTCGAGTTAAATAATAGTTACTCTGATACTAAAGAAAAGATGTTGTTTGAACTTATGTGATAGTAGTCCTGAAAATCGACGTCGGAATCAGACGCGGCGACGTTTCGGGGGACGGCATCCGTTGTGGGGCAGGGGCGTAACGTCGATAATCTCGGTCACTTCGATTCCTGCGCCGTGGATTGTACGGATAGCAGACTCACGTCCGTTTCCGGGTCCCTTGACATAAGCTTTTACTTTTCGCAGGCCCAGGTCGTAGGCTACTTTAGCGCAATCCTGGGCGGCCATCTGCGCTGCGTAGGGGGTGTTTTTCTTAGAACCGCGGAAACCCATCTTGCCGGCACTTGACCATGAGATGACTTGGCCTTCGCTGTTTGCTAAGCACACGATAATGTTGTTGAAAGAGGAGTGTACATGAAGCTGACCTGCTGCGTCAACCTTAACGTTTCTCTTCTTAGCTGCGACTGTTTTTTTTGCCATATTCTATTATTATTTAGTAGCTTTCTTTTTGTTAGCGACTGTTTTCTTGCGGCCCTTGCGGGTGCGGGCGTTGTTTTTAGTGCTCTGACCGCGGACGGGAAGCCCGATGCGGTGACGGATTCCTCGGTAGCAACCGATGTCCATCAGACGTTTGATGTTGAGCTGAATTTCACTGCGGAGGTCACCTTCCACTTTGTAGTTCGCACTGATGACTTCACGCACTTTGGCGGCTTGTTCGTCGGTCCAGTCTTTTACTTTGATATTTTTGTCAACGCCTGCCTTTTCCAGTATGGTGTTGGCGGCGCTGCGACCGATGCCGAAGATATAAGTCAAGGCGATTTCACCTCTTTTGTTTTGGGGGAGGTCAACTCCCACGATTCTTACTGCCATATTTGTTGACTATTTTTTTTGCAAAAATAACAAAATTATCCTTGACGCTGTTTGTACTTGGGATTTTTCTTATTGATGACGTAGAGACGTCCTTTGCGACGTACAATTTTGCTGTCGGGGGTGCGCTTCTTGATTGAGGCTCTTACTTTCATATTTCTTTAGTATTTTATTATTTGTATCTAAAGGCTATGCGACCTTTTGAGAGGTCGTAGGGAGACATCTCGACACGCACTTTGTCGCCGGGAAGGATTTTGATGTAGTGCATTCTCATCTTCCCCGAGATGTGCGCCGTGATTTCGTGGCCGTTAGCCAACTCGACACGGAACATTGCGTTGGACAATGCTTCGACGATTACTCCGTCTAACTCGATTGCTGCTTGTTTTGCCATATATCAACTTAAATAAATCTATCTCCCATTGCCTGTTGGATGTAGTCGAACGTTGTGAGGATTTGCGCTTCACCGTCCACTACCGCCACTGTGTGCTCGTAGTGAGCCGATGGCTTACGGTCTTTGGTGCGGCAAGTCCATCCGTCGCGTTCGATTACTATGTTGCGGCTTCCAAGGTTTATCATCGGTTCGATGGCGATGCACATTCCGTTGCGGATAACAGCGCCGGTGCCTCGACGGCCGTAGTTGGGGACTTCGGGGTCTTCGTGCATTTTCTTACCGATACCGTGTCCGCACATTTCACGGACTACAGTGTAACCTCGGGCTTCGCAATAGGTCTGAATGGCATTTGCGATATCGCCTATGCGTTTGTCGACTTTGCAGGCCGCTATCCCTTTGTAGAGCGATTCTTTTGTGGTGACGAGAAGTTTCATGATTTTCTCGTCGACCTGGCCCACGGGGAATGTGTAGCACATATCTCCGTTGTAGCCGTCGAGTTCGACAACAGTGTCGATTCCGATAATGTCGCCTTCGCGAAGGGCGTAGTTTGAAGGGAATCCGTGGACGACTGTCTCATTGACTTCGATACATAACGTCGCTGGGAATCCCCCGTATCCGAGGCAGGCGGGCTTTCCGCCGTTGTCCAGGATAAACTCCCGGGCAACGGTGTCAAGCTTGTGGGTTGTGACACCGGGAGCGATATGCTTGGCGACCTCGCCCATGGCTTGGCTGACAAGCGTGCAAGCGGCTTGCATCTTTTCGATTTCCTGTGGTGTCTTTAGATAAATCATTCGTTAGTTTCTAATGTAGCTGTCATTTAACGCCGGATTAATAAGCGCTGCCGGTTGTGCGGCCTTTAATCTTACCATCCTTCATCAAACCATCGTAGTGGTGCATCATCAAGTGGCTCTCGATTTGCTGGAGAGTGTCGAGCACGACACCGACCATAATCAGCAGCGATGTGCCGCCGAAGAATTGCGCGAAGTTCTGGCTTATGCCGAAGAAGCGCGCAAACGCGGGGAGGATTGCCACCACTCCGAGGAACAGAGATCCGGGGAGTGTGATGCGTGACATAATCAAGTCAAGATACTCAGCGGTTTTTTTGCCGGGTTTAACACCGGGGATGAAGCCGTTGTTACGCTTCATATCTTCAGCCATCTGAGTGGGGCGTACAGTGATTGCGGTATAGAAGTATGTAAACGCCACAATCATCACGAAATAAACGAAGTTATACCAGAATCCATTGATGTCGGAGAACGCTGCGAAGAAGCTCGATGATTCTTCACTCGCGCCGAATCCGGCGAGAGTGATGGGGATGAACATAATCGCTTGGGCGAAGATGATAGGCATCACACCGGCTGCGTTAACCTTGAGTGGAATATACTGGCGCGCTCCACCATATTGCTTGTTGCCGACAATGCGTTTGGCGTATTGCACGGGGACTTTGCGTGTTCCCTGGACGAGCAAAACGGCGCCTACGGTAACGGCGAAAAGCAGTATCACCTCGACGATGAACATTATCAGACCGCCCTCTGAGCCTGTCGAGCCCGGGAGACGGCTGGTAAATTCATAAAAGAGCGCCCCCGGGAGTCGGGCGATGATGCCCACGAGGATTATGAACGAGATACCGTTTCCGATACCGCGGTCGGTTATGCGCTCACCAAGCCACATGATGAACATGGAGCCTGCTGCGAGGATTATGGTCAGGTAGCATACGGTCAAGAAACCCATGTGGGTGTTACCGCCGGCTGCATTAACCTGTACCTGGATGTTGACGAGGAAGGCAGGGCCTTGGAGCAAGAGAATCAGCACAGTGAGGTAACGAGTGTACTGATTGAGCTTTTGGCGTCCGCTCTCACCTTCTCTCTGCATTTTCTGGAAAGAAGGGAGCACCATGCCCAAAAGCTGTATCACGATGGATGCAGTGATGTAGGGCATGATACCGAGAGCGAAAATCGAAGCCTGCGAGAACGCGCCGCCCGAGAACATATCGAGCAACTGCATCAAGCCGCTTTTGTTGGTGAAGTTGGACAACGCGTCGAGTTCGGCGGGTGAGATGCCGGGAAGCACCACATAGCAGCCAAGACGGTAGACCAGCACCAGCAAGAGCGTCACGAGAAGACGTTTGCGCAGTTCTTCAATCGTCCAAATGTTTTTTATGGTTTCAACAAATCTCATTATTTCTCGATTTTATTGATTGTACCACCTACGGCTTCGATGGCCTGTTGTGCGGCGGCTGAGAAGGCGTTGGCCGAAACTTCAAGCTTTTTGGTGAGAGTGCCTTTAGCGAGAATCTTCACCAAATCCTTGTTGTTGATGTAACCGGCCTCGCGGAGCTCCTCGATACCGATGCGCTGAAGCTGTTTAGCTTCGGCGAGGGCTTCGAGGTCACGAAGATTGATAGCCTTGTACTCAGTGCGGTTGGGGTTCTTGAAACCGAACTTGGGAAGACGGCGCTGGAGGGGCATTTGACCGCCTTCAAAACCGATTTTGCGGCTGTAACCAGAACGTGATTTGGCGCCTTTGTGGCCACGGGTAGAAGTTCCACCCTTTCCGGAGCCCGGACCGCGACCGATTCTGGTTTTCTTCTTAACCGATCCAACGGCGGGTTGCAAATTACTTAAATCCATAGTCGTAAATTATTTTAAGCGTTGGTCACTTCTACCAAATGACGAACTTTGTTAACCATACCCATCACAGAGGGGGTGTCATCCATAACCACAGTGTGATGCATTTTTCTCAAGCCGAGGGCATCGAGAGTGCGTTTCTGAACCGCCGGACAGTTGATGCGGCTCTTTATCTGAGTGATTTTAATTTTTGCCATTTTGAATAAGCGGGATTAACCTTTAAACACTTTTTCGACGGCCACACCGCGGTTTTGGGCGATGGTTGCCGGGCTTCTCATCTCGTCGAGGGCGGCGATAGTTGCCTTCACAAGGTTGTGGGGGTTTGACGAGCCCTTTGACTTCGCGAGGACGTCGGTGATTCCGACACTTTCAAGAACCGCGCGCATAGCGCCACCTGCTTTCACACCGGTACCGTGGCTTGCGGGCTTGAGGAGTACACGAGAGCCGCCGAACTTGGCGAGCTGTTCGTGAGGAATCGTTCCCTTGTGGACGGGGACTTTGATGAGGTTTTTCTTAGCGGCTTCAACACCTTTGGCAATAGCGGCGGTAACCTCATTGGCTTTGCCGAGGCCCCAACCGACGATGCCGTTTTCATTACCTACGACAACGATAGCGGCGAAAGTGAATGTGCGACCGCCCTTGGTAACTTTTGTTACGCGGTTGATGGCCACGAGACGGTCTTTCAACTCTAAGTCGGTTGTTGATTTTACTTTGTTATTTCTTTTTGCCATAATCGTTTAAAATTTAAGTCCGCCTTTGCGAGCGGCGTCAGCCAATGATTTAACTCTGCCGTGGAAGAGGTAACCGTTGCGGTCGAAGACCACCTCGGTAACACCGGCTGCGATAGCTTTGGCTGCGATAGCCTCACCTACTTTAGCGGCGATTTCCGATTTGGTTCCCTCGGCGATACCTTTTGACGATGCGGCAGCCAAAGTCGCGCCTTTGAGGTCGTCGACGAGCTGCACATAAATCTGCTTGTTAGAGCGGAAGACTGTCATACGCGGGCGCTGAACAGTGCCAGAGATTTTACCGCGGATGCGAGCCTTGATTTTATTTCTTCTTTGTTGCTTTGAAAACATGATTGAGTCTATTTTACTTATTTAGCACCAGCCGATTTACCTGATTTACGACGAATGATTTCGCCGACAAACTTGATACCTTTGCCTTTGTAAGGCTCGGGCTTGCGGAGCGAGCGGATTTTAGCGCACACCTGTCCGAGGAGCTGCTTGTCGCCGCTTTCGAGAATAATCAACGGGTTTTTGTTACGTTCTGATTTAGCCTCAACCTTGATTTCGGCGGGAAGTTTGATATATATAGCGTGAGAGTAACCGAGAGACAGCTCAAGCACTTGGCCGGTAGCGGCTGCACGGTAACCAACACCCACTAATTCCAATTCTTTGCGATAGCCCGTGGAAACGCCGACAACCATGTTGTGGATGAGGGCGCGATATAGCCCGTGGAGTGAACGGTGCTCTTTGTCATCGCTCGGACGGGTCACGATTACATGTCCGTCTTCAACTTTGACTTCGATATCGGGGTTGATGGCTTGTTTGAGTTCGCCTTTGGGGCCTTTTACAGTCACGATGTTATTGTCGGCTTTAACGGTTACGCCGGCAGGGATCTCAATGGGAGCTTTACCTATTCTTGACATGATGATTTACCTCCTATAAGATTAGTAAACATAACAAAGGACTTCGCCGCCAACTTTCTCCTCGGCTGCCTTTTTGTTGGTCATTACGCCTTTGGAGGTTGACAGGATTGCGATACCTAAACCATTTAACACTCGGGGCATATCTTTGTAGCCTGTGTACTGACGCAGACCCGGGCGCGATACGCGCTTGAGGGCTTTGATGGCGTTGACTTTGTCAACCGGGTCGTACTTTAAGGCGATCTTGATAGTGCCGGCGGGGGTTTCACCCTCTATAAACTTGTAATTAAGTATATAGCCTTGTTCAAAAAGAATCTTAGTGATTTCTTTTTTCAAGTTTGAGGCCGGAATCTCGACTACGCGGTGCTGAGCCTTGATCGCGTTCCTCAATCTCGTCAAATAATCTGCTATTGGATCAGTCATTTTGTTGTTGTTTTAAATTGATTGGGCCTATCCCAACAATATTTAATATTCTCTCGTTGTCTCGTCTCGCCCGTGCGGGCGCGAAGCTGCTGGCAGAGAGAATATGATAGTTACCAGCTCGCTTTCTTAACACCGGGGATAAGTCCGGCCGAAGCCATTTCGCGGAATTGGATACGTGAGATTCCGAATTGGCGCATATAGCCTTTGGGACGACCGGTGATTTTGCAACGGTTGTGCACGCGGATTGGATTGCTGTTTTTGGGGAGCAACTGGAGCTGCTGCGCTGCCTCGTAGGCTTCGGCACGCTTCTCCTCGTCGACGCCTGAATTAACAATCTTCTTGAGCTCGGCACGCTTTTGGGCGTACTTAGCGGCAAGACGGGCGCGCTTAACCTCGCGGGCTTTCATTGATTCTTTTGCCATGTGAGTCGTTTAGTTTTTAGCGTTTTTAAAGGGGAGACCGAACTGTTTGAGCAGAGCGAAACCTTCTTCATCGGTGTTGGCAGATGTGACGAAAGTGATGTTCATACCCATCAGCTTGGAGATGTTGTCGATGTTGATTTCGGGGAAGATTATCTGCTCGGTGATGCCGAGAGTGTAGTTACCGCGGCCGTCGAGCTTTCCTTCGATACCTTTGAAGTCGCGGATACGGGGCAGGGCCACGCGCACCAGACGCTCCATGAACTCATACATCTTTTCTTTGCGCAGGGTGACCATCACGCCGATGGGCATCTTTTTACGCACTTTGAAGTTAGAGATGTCCTTCTTTGAGAGGGTTGCCACAGCTTTCTGGCCGGTGATGGCAGTGAGTTCGTTGAGGGCGGTCTCGATAATTTTCTTATCTTGGGTTGCCTCGCCGAGTCCCTGATTGATGACGATTTTCTTCAACCGGGGCACCTGCATCACAGTGGTGTAGTTGAATTCCTTCACAAGAGCGGGAACGATGCGTTCCTGGTAGTCTTTTTTCAGTGTTTGGGTGCTCATTACTTAATCTCCTCTCCTGATTTTTTGGAATAGCGTACCTTTTTGCCGTTATCGTCTGTGCGGTGGCCTACGCGGGTGGGCTTGCCAGACTTGGGGTCAATGAGGTTGAGGTTAGACACATGAATGGGGGCTTCCATTTTGATGATGCCGCCCTGGGGATGCTTTGCGGTGGGCTTGGTGCTCTTAGAGACCATGTTGACGCCCTCGACGATAGCGCGCTGCTTTGCGGGAATCACCGACAGCACTCTACCCTCTTTGCCGCGGTCGTCGCCTGAGTTGACGTAGACCGTATCGCCTTTTTTGATATGCAATTTGCTCATTTCTGAAATTGTTTGCTGTTAGGGGGTGTTAAAGGACTTCGGGTGCGAGAGATACAATCTTCATGTTAGTGGCGCGGAGTTCACGCGCTACCGGGCCGAAGATACGTGTGCCGCGAAGCTCGCCGGCGTTGTTTAGAAGCACGCAGGCGTTGTCGTCGAAGCGGATGTAAGAGCCGTCGGCACGTCTGATTTCTTTCTTGGTGCGCACTACGACAGCTTTAGACACAGTGCCTTTTTTGACGTCTGACGAAGGGTTGGCGTCTTTCACCGTTACAACGATGATGTCGCCAACCGATGCGTAACGACGACCTGTACCGCCCAGAACATGGATACACAGGACTTCTCTGGCCCCGCTGTTATCGGCTACATTTAATCGTGATTCAGTCTGTATCATAGTTTACTTCGCTTTTTCGATGATTTCTACTAATCTCCATCTCTTGGTTTTGCTCAAGGGACGGGTTTCCATCAGCTTGACGGTATCGCCTACGCCGCACTCGTTTTTCTCGTCGTGGGCGTGGTATTTCTTGGTCTTGTTGACGAACTTACCGTAGATAGGGTGTTTCTCCTTCCACTTGATAGTGACGGTGATGGTCTTGTCACCCTTGTTGCTCGATACAACCCCAATACGTTCTTTTCTTAAATTTCTCTTTTCTTCCATTGCTTGGGATTATTTGTTGTTAATCTCGCGCCAGCGCAACTCGGTTTTGACGCGTGCAATCATTTTGCGATCCTTTGTGATTTGCGAGGGGTTGTCCAGGGGAGACACGGAATGAGTGGCCTTGAGTTGCGCATAGTCTTTGACCATTTCGGCCAACTTGTCCTGGAGATCCTTGGTGCTAAGCTGCTTGATTTCTTCTTTTGTCATGGCTTATTACACGTTTTGGGTTGGGTCATAGTCGCGGCGCACGACAAACTTGGTAATCACTGGGAGTTTCTGGGCTGCGAGGCGCAAAGCTTCCTTTGCGATTTCGTAGCTGACGCCTTCCACCTCGATGAGCATACGGCCCGGTGTCACGGGTGCGACGAACCCTTCGGGCGAACCTTTACCTTTACCCATGCGGACTTCGGCAGGTTTCTTGGTGATGGGTTTGTCGGGGAATATGCGGATCCAGATTTGACCCTGACGCTGCATATAGCGAGTCACGGCTACACGGGCAGCCTCGATTTGGCGACCCGTGATCCATTTTGACTCCAAAGTCTTTATACCAAACGATCCGAAAGCAAGCTGATTACCGCGCTGGGCGATGCCCTTCATGCGGCCTTTCTGTGCTCTGCGAAATTTAGTTTTCTTTGGTTGTAACATTGTTGTTGAGATTCAATTGAAATGGTTTAACGGTTGTTTTTGGGTTTGCGGAAACCGCCACGGCGGGGTGCGCCGTTGTTTGACGCTCCGCGACCCTCTTTAGCGTTGGAGGTGAAAGAGGGCGCAAGGTCGCGCTTGCCGTAAACTTCACCGCGGCAGATCCAAACCTTCACGCCGATAACACCCACTTTTGTGTGAGCTTCAACCAAAGCGTAGTCGATGTCGGCGCGGAGAGTGTGGAGAGGTGTACGGCCTTCCTTGAACATCTCTGAGCGTGCCATTTCGGCGCCGTTGAGACGGCCTGAAACCTGCACTTTGATACCCTCGGCTCCACTGCGCATCGTCGATGCGATAGCCATCTTGACGGCACGACGGTAGGCGATTTTGCCTTCGATTTGGCGTGCCACGGTGCTTGCCACGATTTGAGCGTCGAGCTCGGGGCGTTTCACCTCGAAGATGTTGATTTGAACGTCTTTGTCGGTGATTTTCTTGAGTTCTTCTTTGAGTTTGTCGACCTCAGAGCCGCCTTTGCCGATTATCAGTCCCGGGCGCGAGGTGCACACAGTGATTGTGATGAGCTTGAGTGTGCGCTCAATCACGATGCGAGAAACGCTTGATTTGGCTAAGCGGACATTAAGATACTTGCGAAGTTTTGAGTCTTCGAGCAGGGTATCTCCGTAATTGCTGCCACCATACCAGTTAGAGTCCCAACCTCTGATGACACCCAAGCGATTGCTGATTGGATTTACTTTCTGTCCCATTTCTTATGCCTCTTTTTTTACTTTATTGTCAATCGTATCTACAAACAATGTAACGTGGTTGGCACGTTTACGAATCCGGTAGCCGCGACCCTGTGGAGCCGGACGGAGGCGTTTGAGCATCGGAGCGCAATCAACGTGGATTGTGCTGATGTACAATTCGCCGCTCTCGGCTTTCTTTTCGTTCTTGGCTTCCCAGTTGGCGATAGCCGAGCGGAGAAGTTTCTCTACTTTGGCTGCTGCCTCTTTATTGGAGAATTTCAGGATACCCAGCGCGCGGAACGCCTCTTGGCCGCGGACCAAGTCGGCGACGAGTCGCATCTTGCGGGGCGACGAGGGCACGTTTTTCAGCTTGGCGAACGCCTGGCTTTTGCGGGCTTCCTTAATCAATTCGGCTGATTGTCTTTTTCTTACACCCATTGTATTTTAATCTTTTCTTTTTTTCAAAAATTATTTATAACCAGGGCCCAAATTATTTCTTCTTGTTACCGGCGTGACCACGGAAGGTGCGGGTGGGAGCGAACTCGCCAAGTTTGTGACCTACCATGTTCTCGGTTACATAGACAGGGATGAACTTATTACCGTTGTGGACTGCGAAAGTGTGTCCGACGAACTCGGGAGCAATCATCGAAGCTCGGCTCCATGTCTTGATAACCGATTTCTTGCCGCTCTCATCCATCGCCGAGACTTTCTTCTCGAGTTTCACGCTGATAAATGGGCCTTTTTTTAATGAACGACTCATAGTTGCTTAATTAATCAGATTACTTTTTCCTTCTTTCAATAATGTACTTTGAAGAGTGTTTCTTCGGCGCACGTGTCTTGAGGCCCTTTGAGTACAAGCCCTTGCGCGAACGGGGATGGCCACCTGAAGCGCGGCCTTCACCACCACCCATCGGGTGGTCGACAGGGTTCATAACTACGCCGCGGTTGCGGGGACGACGACCGAGCCAGCGAGAGCGGCCGGCCTTGCCTGAGCGTTCAAGAGAGTGCTCGCTGTTGCCGACGACACCGATGGTTGCCTTGCAGGCAGCGAGGATTTTACGTGTTTCTCCCGAAGGTAATTTGATAATGGCGTAATCACCTTCTCGCGAAGTCAACTGCGCGAAAGTGCCGGCAGAGCGAGCCATGATGGCTCCCTGGCCGGGACGCAACTCGATGTTGTGGATGACGGTACCGAGGGGGATTTTGCTCAAGGGGAGAGCGTTGCCAACCTCGGGAGCGACATCGGGACCGCTTACTACGGTCATACCAACCTCTAAGCCGTTGGGTGCGATAATGTAAGCCTTGGCTCCATCGACGTAGTATAGGAGTGCGATTCGAGCTGAACGGTTGGGGTCATACTCGATTGATTTCACTACGGCGGGAACACCGTCTTTGTTTCTCTTAAAGTCGATGACGCGGTATTTGCGTTTGTGACCGCCGCCGATATAGCGCACGGTCAGACGGCCCTGTGAGTTACGGCCGCCGGACGATTTTTTGCCGACTGTAAGAGATTTTTCTGGTGTAGTAGCAGTGATTGTACCTTTAAATACACCAATAACCTTGTGTCTTTGCCCCGGTGTTGTGGGCTTGAATTTTCTTACTGCCATTTTTTATTTAAATGTTGCTATAAAAGTCAATAGTTTCACCGTCGGCCACCGTGATGATTGCCTTTTTGTAAGATGATGTCTTACCTTTGAGCAAACCGCTCTTGGTGTAACGGGACTTGTTTTTACCTCTAACAACCGCAGTGTTGACGGCAACCACCTTCACCCCGTAGAGCTTCTCTACCAAACTACAAATCTGGAATTTGTTAGCATCGGGGGAAACGCGGAATGTGTAGCGGTTGAGTTTTTCGGTCAACCGTGTAGCCTTTTCGGTTACGATTGGTTCTATCATTATATCCATTGTTTTATCCTCCTATGGGGTTAAAGTTGGTTAATAACGTCAAGGCTACTTTCCGTGAGGATAATAGCTTTGTTGTTAAGCACAGCATACGTGTTAATGTCTGAGGCGGTCATGATTTTCGTCTCAGGCACATTTCGAGCAGACAAATATACGTTTTTATTTTGGTCTGCTAAAACGAGCAGGATGCGCTTGCCCTCAACTTTAAGATTTTTAGTAATATTTACGAAATCTTTTGTTTTGGGAGTGTCGAGAGTGAAGTCCTCAACGATTATAATCTGATTATCTTGAGCCTTGATAGTCAGAGCGCTCTTGCGTGCGAGCTGTTTGAGTTTTTTGTTAAGTTTGAAGCGGTAGTCGCGGGGGCGCGGTCCGAAGACACGTCCACCACCGACGAGCACGGGTGAATTGATGTCACCGATACGCGAGCCGCCGCCGCCTTTCTGCTTGTGGAGCTTGCGGGTAGAGCCGCTGACTTCGCTGCGTTCTTTGGACTTGTGGGTACCCTGACGCTGGTTGGCCAAGTATTGCTTCACATCGAGATATACGGCGTGCTCGTTTGCGTCAATTGCAAACACCTCGTCGTTAAGCTGAGCTTTACGGCCGGTGTCTTCTCCTTTTATGTTGTATATTGCGAGTTCCATTATTTCTCAATTAATACGATTGAACCTTTACATCCGGGGATTGAACCCTTAATCAACAAAAGATTGTGGTCAGCGATGACCTTCAGCACCTGAAGGTTCTGGATGGTCACGCGCTCGTTGCCCATTTGGCCTGCCATGCGCATTCCTTTGAACACTTTGGCGGGATAAGAGCAGGCACCGACCGAACCGGGAGCGCGGAGACGGTTGTGCTGGCCGTGGGTTGTCTGACCCACACCGCCGAAGCCGTGACGCTTAACGACGCCTTGGAAGCCTTTACCTTTAGAGGTACCGACTACGTCAACGAAGTCGTTTTCGCTGAACAGCTCCACGCTGATGGTGTCGCCGAGCTTGTACTCGCCTTCAAACCCTTTGAACTCGGCCAAGTGACGCTTGGGGGTTACGCCCGCTTTCTTGAAATGGCCGATCTCGGGCTTGGTCAGGTGCTTTTCTTTCTGCTCCTGGAAACCGAGCTGCAGAGCGTCGTAGCCATCGTTGTCAACGGTTTTTACCTGAGTAACCACACAAGGACCTACTTCGATAACAGTGCACGGCACGTTTTTGCCGTCGGCACTGAAAACGGATGTCATTCCGATTTTCTTTCCTAATAATCCTGGCATTTCTCTGTTTGTTAAATTAATTGATTGAACTATTACTTATTACACCTTGATTTCAACCTCGACACCGCTGGGGAGCTCGAGTTTCATCAGCGCGTCCACTGTTTTGGCGGTGGAGTTGTAGATGTCGATAAGACGTTTGAATGATGAAAGCTGGAACTGCTCGCGTGATTTTTTGTTCACAAAAGTCGAGCGGTTGACCGTGAAGATACGCTTGTGAGTGGGCAGGGGAATTGGCCCGCTGATAACCGCACCTGTAGCCTTCACAGTCTTTACGATTTTCTCAGCCGACTTGTCAACCAAGTTGTAATCGTAAGATTTTAATTTGATTCTGATTTTTTGGCTCATATTGGTTTGAATGATTTATTATTTCAAAAGATCGACGCGGCCTTGGCACTCTGTCAAGACGTTTTTGGCAATAGAGGTGCTGACCTCTGCGTAGTGTGAGAACGACATAGTCGAGGTTGCGCGGCCCGAAGTGATGGTGCGGAGAGCGGTCACATATCCGAACATCTCGGCGAGGGGGGCTTTAGCTTTTACGACACGCGCGCCTGAGCGGCTTGTCTCCATGCCTTCTACCTGTCCGCGGCGTTTGTTCAAGTCACCGATGACATCACCCATGCTTTCCTCGGGGGTAACGACCTCAATCTTCATGATAGGTTCGAGCAGCACGGGACCGGCTTTCTCACATGCCTTCTTGAACGCCTGGATGGCACAAAGTTCAAATGACAACTGGTCAGAGTCAACCGGGTGGAACGAACCGTCGATTACGGTAACTTTAAGCTGCTCAACGGGATAGCCACCGAGCACACCGTTCTTCATTGCGGTTTGGAAACCTTTCTGTATCGAGGGGATAAACTCTTTGGGGATGTTACCACCCTTAACTTCGTCAACGAATTGGAGACCGCCTTCGAAGCCTTCGTCTACAGGTTCAACGCGAACGATGATATCAGCGAATTTACCGCGACCACCAGTCTGTTTCTTAAACACTTCGCGAAGCTCTATCGGCTGAGTGATAGACTCTTTATAGGTTACCTGGGGACGACCCTGGTTACACTCGACCTTAAACTCACGGCGGAGACGGTCGATAATGATGTCGAGGTGAAGCTCACCCATACCTGAGATGACAGTCTGGCCTGTTTCCTCGTTGGTTTCAACGCGGAATGTGGGGTCTTCTTCTGCAAGTTTCTGAAGACCGACGCCGAGTTTGTCGAGGTCTTTCTGAGTCTTAGGCTCGACAGCGATACCAATCACAGGATCGGGGAATTCCATTGCCTCGAGCACGATAGGATGGGCTTCGTCGCAAAGGGTGTCGCCGGTGCGGATATCTTTGAAACCAACACCTGCGCCTATATCGCCGCAACCGATTTTCTCCATTGGGTTCTGCTTGTTGGAGTGCATCTGGAACAGACGGCTCACGCGCTCTTTCTTGCCCGAACGGCAGTTAAGAATATAAGAGCCGGCGATAATGTCGCCCGAGTAAACGCGGAAGAACGTCAGACGGCCAACATAGGGGTCAGTTGCGATCTTGAACGCGAGGGCACACATAGGTGCGTCGCTTGAAGGTTCGCGGACCTCAACCTTGTCGGGGTCGGCGGGGTTATGGCCTTCAATAGCGCCGGTATCGACGGGGCTGGGCAAGAATGCGCAGACAGAGTCGAGAAGCAACTGAACGCCTTTGTTTTTGAACGAGCTACCGCAAATCATAGGAACGACATCCATCGAGAGGGTCGCTTTACGGAGAGCTTTGCGGATTTCGTCCTCGGTGATAGTCGAGGGGTCGTCAAAATATTTTGCCATCAAGTCATCGTCATACTCGGCGATTTTCTCAAGCATTTTGTCGCGCCACTCTTCAGCCTCATCTTTGAGGTTCGCGGGAATCTCTTCTACTGAGTAGTCAGCTCCCATAGTCTCATCGTGCCAGAAGATAGCCTTCATGCGGATAAGGTCTACCACGCCTTTGAAAGTCTCTTCAGCGCCGATAGGGATTTCGATGGGGCAAGGATTCGCGCCGAGCACTTCTTTGAGCTGACGCACGACTTCGAAGAAGTTAGCGCCCGAGCGGTCCATCTTGTTGACATAACCGATACGGGGGACGTTGTATTTGTCAGCCTGACGCCATACGGTCTCCGACTGGGGTTCAACGCCACCTACCGCACAGAATGCGGCGACTGCGCCGTCAAGCACGCGGAGCGAACGTTCAACCTCAACAGTGAAGTCGACGTGCCCGGGGGTGTCAATAAGGTTGATTTTATATTTCTCGTCCTTGTATTTCCAGAAAGTGGTGGTTGCGGCCGATGTGATAGTGATACCACGCTCTTGCTCCTGCTCCATCCAGTCCATAGTAGCTGCGCCATCGTGCACCTCGCCGATGCGGTGGGTCAAACCGGTATAGAACAGAATACGCTCAGAAGTTGTCGTTTTACCGGCATCGATGTGAGCCATGATACCGATATTACGGGTATATTTTAAAGCTTCGTCTGATTTAGCCATTGTTTAGAAATCTAAAAAGTGTATCAATGAAAATTAGAAACGGAAGTGAGCGAATGCGCGGTTAGCCTCGGCCATCTTGTGCATATCTTCTTTACGTTTGAAAGCGCCGCCTTGGTCGTTGAACGCGTCTACGATTTCGGCAGCGAGCTTGTCGGCCATAGTGCGTCCGCCACGTTTGCGGGCATAGAGGATAAGGTTTTTCATTGATATTGATTCCTTGCGGTCGGGGCGGATCTCAGTAGGCACCTGGAATGTTGCGCCACCGACGCGGCGTGACTTGACCTCCACCTGGGGAGTCACATTTTCGAGAGCTTTTTTCCAGATCTCGAGTGCGGTTTTCTCTTCGTTGGGCAGCTTAGACTTCACAGTCTCAAGTGCTGAATAGAAAATGGTGTAAGCAGTGTTCTTTTTGCCGTCGTACATCAAGTGGTTGACGAATTTCGACACTCTTACATCGTGAAAAACGGGATCGGGCAGGATAACCCGTTTCTTAGGTTTTGCTTTTCTCATTTGGTTTACAAAAATTTTTGTTTTTGCCTGTTGGTTGCTTGCTTCTTGTATTTCTTCAGCCCGGCGTCCTCTGACGCTTCGGCTTACTCAACCTGAATTTAGCTCCAATAAATCAAAAACGAGTCGTTTTGTTTACTTGTTTTGTTTATCTCGTGGTGCGTTTAGTGACGCTTCATCGTGTCTCCGCTCATCAGCGGGAGAATCGATTACTTCTTGGCTGCACCGGCCTTCGGACGCTTGGCTCCGTATTTAGAGCGACGCTGAGTGCGATCCTTGACTCCGCTGGTATCGAGGGTACCGCGTACGATGTGATAACGCACACCGGGGAGGTCTTTGACACGACCGCCGCGGACAAGCACGATTGAGTGCTCCTGGAGGTTGTGGCCTTCGCCGGGGATGTAAGAGTTAACCTCTTTACCGTTAGTCAATCTCACGCGGGCTACCTTACGCATAGCCGAGTTAGGTTTCTTAGGGGTTGTGGTGTAGACGCGCACGCACACGCCGCGACGCTGAGGGCACGAATCGAGTGCAGGCGACTTGCTCTTGTCTTTGAGAGCCACACGTCCTTTTCTTACTAATTGCTGAATAGTAGGCATCTTAGTTTTTTGGTTTTGTTACTTGGTTTTATTCTCGTTTAAATATTTTATCATTATTTTACACAAGCTTAATGTGCCGCCTATCACGCTAACTCTCAACAAATTAACGATAGGCCGAGGCACAATTACTCGGAAAACGCAGCAAAATTACTAACTAATTTTCTAATTTCCAAACATTTCCGCCCAAATTTTAAAAAGTGCAAAAACGCGCATGGTCAAAGCAGGCCTACAATCTGCCTCAGCGGGAGGCCCGCCCTGTCTTTGGGCGACAGCTGCAGCTCGGTCGAGGGCAAGGGATACTCGATAGCCAGCTCGGGGTCATCGTAGAGCAATGTCGTCTCGGCCTGCGGAGCATAGTAGTTGTCGACCTTATACTGAAAGCGCGCCTCGTCAGAAAGCACCACGAATCCGTGTGCCATGCCGCGCGGCATGAAAAGCTGCCTGCCGTTCTCAGCCGAGAGCCGAGCCATGACATGGCGGCCGAACGTGGGCGAGCCGAGCCGCAAATCGACCACTATGTCTACGATCTCCCCACTAGTCACTCTGACGAGTTTGGCCTGCGACCACTCGCCGCGCTGAAAGTGCAACCCGCGCATGACACCGCGGCGCGAGAACGACTCGTTGTCCTGCACGAATTGGATTTTACCGATGTTAGCCTCGAAAAGGTCGGCGCGGAATGTCTCACAGAAATAGCCGCGTTCGTCGCCATGGCGCACCGGTTCTATGAGCCACACACCCTCTATAGCTTGCTGTGTAAATTTCATTGTTATGTCTGTGTAGATTGTTCTGCCTGATATTCGCCATTAAGGGCCGGAGTCAGATTTCTAACCTGTCTGTGCGCCTCGCCATGCGGCCTCGCTGCGTAACACGTTTTTTGACAGTCACCGCCATTCGCCACCAGCCGCGCAGTTTCACCCACAACGGCGAGGGAGACGATGTCAGATCGGTCGACAGCGGGTCGACAAACGAGGTCATGGCCGGCTCCTTGCCGAATTGCTCAGGATAGATGACCATAAGATTGTTACGGTTGAAGTATTTTTGCAGGAAGACAGGCACATCTGCCATGTCGGAGCTGTATGACACCGAGGTGACGCGCGCATTGACAACGACAAAGAGGTCATCGTCAAGCACACGGTTGGCCAATGCGACAAAATCGTCCCACTCGTCGACTTCGCGAAACTCGCTTCTTATCTCATATTTCTCTTTATGGAGCACAGCCCTAATGGCTCCGCTCACCTCTGCCATGCAACAGAAAATTATGCGGCATCTTATCTGCCGGGCGAGATTGCCGAGCGCCATCACCCAACGGCTGAACCCCGTTTCATACTGCGCTTTTCCAGGGACCCACACAACGATTCGCGTGACGGTGTTGACCGGTATGTAACAACGGGCAAGCACGACCATGCGGTTGGTCGATTTCAGCAGTTGTTCGACTTTCGACCCGAAAAAGCTGTCGATTATATTGGCCTTGCGGTGCAGCCCCATGACCACTTCCGATATGTCGCGCTCCTCGATGGTGTTGAGCAGCCCGGTAACGGCGCTTAGGTCATAACGTTCTATTGGGGAGACGCGGCAATCGGCACTCGCCCCGGCTTGCACGGCAATGTCAAGCGAGTTGCGGCCTATGGCCCGCGCGCTCGCCGAGTTGTCGTCTCTGACGTGCAGCGCGAAGATAGGGCGACGGCTACCCGGTCGGCGCATAAGCACGGCCAGTTCAACCAGTCCTTCGACAGTTATCGGGTTAGCCACGGGGATGAGCGTGGCAGTGTCTTTAGTTGACTTGCGTTCTCCCTCCTCGGAGCCGACCTCGGTTTTCATGCGCATAGCCGCACGCTCGGTAACCACCGACGAAATGGCGCACGTCACCAGAATCATCACTATAGTGCCGTTGAGGACATCCTCGTCAAATATGCCAAGTTGATAGCCTATCATCACGGCTGCAAGAGTGGCGGCGGCCTGGGCGTTTGACAGGCCGAACATCATAGAGCGGTCAATCACGCTCATCTTAAAACTCTTTTGCGTGAGCCAGGCTGCAATCCACTTGCACAAGGTGGCCACAACCGACATCACCACAGCGACATAGAGTGTGTCCCAGCCCGATATGATGACCTTGACGTTGATGAGCATACCCACACCTATAAGGAAATATGGGATGAAAATGGCGTTGCCGACAAACTCGATGCGGTTCATCAGTGGCGACAGATAGGGGATGTAACGGTTAAGAACAAGCCCTGCGAAGAAAGCCCCAAGCACGCTCTCAAGCCCGATTACCTGCGAAGCCCAGCTCGCGAGCAGCACGAGGGCGAGAATATAGATGAACTGTGTGACGTTGTCGCTGTATTTCTTGAAAAACCATCGCGTAAGCCGCGGATAGATATATATAACGGCGACAGCATACAAAAGTGTGCTACCAAGCAATTTCAGAAAAAATTCGTGTCGAAACTCACCTTCGGTATGGAAACTGACCACGCCTGCGAGCACGAGAAGAGCGCCGAGCACGGTGACGATTGTCCCGGCGACAGTAATCACCACCGCGGGCGACCGCGTCAGACCGAAGCGGGAAACCACGGGATAGGCGATAAGCGTGTGCGAGGCATACATCGAAGCCAGTAGTATCGACGTCATCCAGTCAAAATCGAGGAGATACAGCGAACTGACAGTGCCCAGAATCATCGGCACAAAAAATGTGTAAAGCCCGAATGTCATCCCCTTGCTGAGATTTTTTCTCAGATGGAACATATCTATCTCGAGCCCGGCGAGAAACATCAGGTAAAGGATACCGACCTGGCCGAATATCTCGAAACTGCTGTCACGGGCAAGTATGTTGCATCCATAAGGGCCCACGACTATACCCGCCACGATCATTCCGATGATGTGGGGAATCCGCAGTTTGTTGAGCAGCACGGGAGCAAGCAATATAATCACGAGCACTATGAAGAAGATAGGCACGGGATTTGTCACAAGCGGAGCTGTGGTGAGAAGTATCATCGCGGGGACAGTGCGTTATTATCCGTTTTACGATACAAATTTACACAAAACGATTCAAATACCAAACAGATTGCCCGACAAACACAATATCGGAAACGGCGACGACGTTAAAACATCAATGAAACAATCGCCGCTCATCACCATAGTGGTGCCGGTTCACAACCGCGAAAATCTCGTGACCCGCACACTCGACTCAATCGCCGCACAAAATTGCCGATTGAAGCTCATCGTCGTCGACAACAACTCTACCGACGGCAGCCGCCATGTTGTCGAAAAATGGATGGAGGCGAACCGCTCGGAATCGGTCGATATGGTTCTACTGTCGGAGACCAAGCCCGGAGCGGCTGCAGCCCGCAACCGCGGGCTGAAAGCGGTCACCACTCCATGGGTGATGTTTTTTGACTCCGACGACACCATGCGATCCGGCCATGTAGCAAGAATATTGAAAGGCATTGCCGACAACCCCGATGCCGGCATTGTGGGCTGGGACGCGCTGCTACACCGCCTCGACGGCACGACAAAGAGGTTGAGATTTATCTGCGGCAACCCGATAACCAACCATCTGTTTCACGCCTCGCTGGCCACACTACGCTACGCCGCGCAGACTTCGCTCGTCAGAGGTGTGGGCGGATGGGTTGAATCGACAAAAGGATGGGATGACTACGTTCTCGGACTGAAACTGCTGACGCGCCATCCCGTGATGAAAAAGTTAGGCGGCAGAATAACAGTCGACATATTCGAACAGGCCTCGTCCATCACCGGGCTCAGTTTTTCTGAAAAAAGAGGGGAATGGGAAGCCGCCCTCGATTGCTGCGAGACGATTCTTGAAAAAAGCGGTATGCGGCGGCATCTGCGGTGGGTGAAAGCGCGTCGCGCCATCGTCGCCGGCCACTACACATCAGAGGGGAACCCCTGCGGCCGGTCCGACCTCGAAAAGTTGGTGTCGGAGCAACAATCGGCCTACACGCGCTGGGCTTTACGGCGCATACACAACCATATCGCCCGCCGACGGCGCGGCGTAGCCCTGCTCAGCCGTATATTATTGTTCAGAAACCGGGTTTAAGCCCAAGCGAGCTCGGGCGCAACACCGCGCGAAGATACCCTCTTGACAAATAATAGAGATGGCGTAGCGGTGAACCGCCAAACTTTCGGCTTCGCCTCCATGCGACAAGTGCCATTCTCGGAATAGCCGTCAGCGGATAGGCGACAGATATGTAAGCACCCTCGGCTTTAAGCACCCCCGACTGCACTCCGATTCTCGAACCTGTCGTCAGATTCTTATGTGTGAGTATAACTATCGGGAAAAAACGCCCGGTCACGCCTGCTTTCATCAAGTCATGCATCCAAAGCGTCCCCTCACCCGACTGATAGTCGTCGTTGCCAACGCCGAAATGCGGATTAAACCTCACCCCCGACTTTCTGACGACATCGAGCCGGAACGCAGCCTCAAATTCCGTCAAATAATGGTTTTTAGCGAAACGACCCGCCAATTCATATTCCTCTGGGGGATAATATTTTTCATCAGGGCCATTATACTTAAACAACCCGAACCCGCACTCAGGGTGTGATTCCATTTTGTCAATAACGGCTCTAAGCCCCTCGGAATGATAGTCGAGGTCATCGTCAGACAACAGACACAACGGCCCGACCGCGTTGTCAAGGCAGCTATTGCGATTGTTAGCCAGACCCCGGGTAGCAGTCTTGACCACCCTCACATCGGGGCGGCGCAGCGGTTCGGGGACCACAGCGTTTTCGCAATCTGGAGTCTGCCAGCTTATGAGATAGCCAACATCATCGATACATGGCAATACCCCTTGAGCGGCAAGCCGTTCGATTCCGGCGTTGCCATATGTGCTTATCAACACTTCCAATTTCATCGCGCGTTGAGCCTCCTCTCCCAGAATCTGATGAAACGTCCTGCCACGATATTGACATCGTGATGTTTTTTGACAAACTCGCGGCCCTGACGGCCAAGCCTGTCAAGCTCGCCGCGGTGTGAGGCAAACGACAGGAGTTTTTCCACAAGAGCCTGTTCCTGACCCGGCACGGCATTTATGACGGGGCGCAACCTCTCCTCACCGATAAAGCGATAGAAGGCCTCCTCCCCTCCCGAGACAGCCACCTGCCCGTTAGCCATGGCAAGCAATGCGTTTGTGGCGGGGGTATAGGAGTAAAGCTGGTCGAAAACGACATCAGCAGCCCTCAATCGACTGAGATACAAATCATAAGGTAAGTTTTCCACTATGTCAAAGGTGAAATTGTCAGGGTTGGCCGATTGCACCTCACGTCCCACTTTTTCGAGCACATTTGTCCCCTTCTCAAGCAGGCGCGATTTGTGGCGGCCAAGAAACATCCTGATTTTACCCTTGCCCAACGGACGGCTGAGCGGGTGAGACCGGTCGAGGTTAATCGGCAGACCTCCATAGCAAAGCCTGTCAGGTTCAACAAGTCGGCGGCAGGCCACATCGTACTCATAAAGGGCTGAGACCACTCCGTCGACCTCACCATATATTTTATGGCACAAGTCACTGAGCGGTTTCGCCTGCCACCGGCTTACGAGCTCGGGATTGGCCTGGCGATAAGGCGTGACCTTCCCCCACAAGCTCCACTCGCTGTACTCTATAGGCGACTGCGGGTCGAGGCACTCGCTGACATAGTTGGAGTCGGTGCTCAAAGCGGTAAGAAAAACGCTGCCGTTGCCGCGACGGAGTTTGTCAAACAGGCCTGCCACACGATTGGGCCGCAAATCAACAAAAACAGGGCTGTGAAGCTGCACCACATCATAACCTTTCAGCTTAGAAGCCAACACAGTGCTAAGGCGCGCCAACAGTATGGCGCCGCCGATTTTTGACGCGCGGCGGTTGAGGTCTATATCACGGGGGGTATCCATCCAGTAGCTACCGTTGGAGGCCACAGTAACCTCATGACCGAGGTTTCTCAGACCGATTGCCAAAGTGGCATGGTAATTGCTGGCATCGCCCATCAACAGGATTTTCATGGTACAGACACGACAAGTTTATTGACGTAGAAAATCAAAGATAGCGGTTCACGGCGGCCCGAATCTCGTTCAGGTCGTCGACACGTTCCACGAGGTCACCTTTACGGTCGATGATGAACGTCGCGGGAATGTTGCCCACGTTGTAGCCAAGCAATATCTCGGTGCGTTTATGTTCCGGGGCGTAAAGAGTAACCCAGGGGAGGTTTATGGCCGATTTCACCCAGTCAAACTGGTTATCATCAATCGCCACCTGCACTATGTCGAGCCCGGCATCATGCAAGGGTGAATAAATAGCTGCGAGTTGACGGTTGTACTCAGGTGAACGCTCGGCACCATAGACCGTGAAATTAAGCAACACTACTCTACCGTGTGACGCGATTTCGCTGAGTGAGCGCTGACTCCCGTTCTCATCTTTCAGCGCGAAGTCAATCAGCGGAGTTTCTGCCACCGCTATAGTGTCGACAACATTAACCGACTGCTTGCGATGGGTCAGGAACAGCGAGCTGAGGTAGGCTGTACGCGGGTCAGCGGGGCGATACTGGACAAACGCATTTGCCACAGCGCCTATAATCTTCAGATCTTTTCTATCTGCCGGGTTAAAAATAGGTGTTGCACCGACTTTCTTGTTGATTATATAGTAGGCCACCACGCCCGACGGGTCGCCGAGCAGCATCCCCGCAAGCTCGCGTTTCAGCAACGAATCGGTCGCCACGGCACTCTCACCGCGATCTCTGACCACGGCTGAAATTTTTTTATCTACATCGAAAAGCGCATCGGCCGAGGCCGAGCCTGACAGGGTATAGTCGGTGGCGAAAGCGCCTGCCGAGCCGGTCACTGTCACCGATTCTATGCTGTCAATCGGGAAATACACCGACTGGTCACCTATGCGCAATCTGTATATATCGGGATAGCCCGAGGGTGCGGCGGCCATGTCAAACTTGCCCGACGCATCGAGAAGCACGGAATCGAGGGGATACCAGTTGCCGTTGTGCGACGCTTCGAGCACAACGGTTTTTCCCTCGCCGCCGGCTATCTCGCCGCCGACATTCCATAAATTATCGCTGCAAGACGCCGCTGTCATGACAACCGCGGCAGCCACCGGTAACAGATGTTTCATCACAAAGAGAGTTATCAGTTAGAAAAATCCTTGTCGACACGTTCCACAATGCGCTCGCAGGCATGGCCGTCGCCATAGGGGTTGGCAATGCGCTGGTTGGCGGCATAGTAGTCGGCGTCATCAAGGAACCGGGACGCCTCTGACTCTATCAACGCGCGGTCGGTACCCACGAGACGTATGGTACCTGCGGCAAGAGCTTCGGGGCGTTCTGTGACCTCGCGCATGACGAGAACGGGCTTGCCGAGCGACGGGGCTTCTTCCTGAATGCCTCCGCTGTCAGTCAAAATCAGATAACTGCGCTTCATCATGTAGACGAAGTAGAGATACTCAAGCGGCTCGATGAAGAAAGCGTTGCCGTGGGAAATGGAGCCGAACACCTCGTTGATGGGCTTGCGCACGTTGGGGTTGAGGTGCATCGGATAGAGGAAATCGACATCGGGATATTTCTCGGCGAGTTCTTTGATGGCGTTGCAGATATTGAGGAATCCGTCGCCGAAGTTCTCGCGGCGGTGACCTGTGATAAGCACCAGACGGCGGCCACCGTCGAGGCGGCTCGGGTCGTAGCCCATCGACGCTACGCGGTCTACGATTTTCTGTTCGAGAGCGGGGTCACTTTCGATTTTGGCCACGACGCTTTTCAGTGCGTCGATAACGGTGTTGCCGGTCACAACGATGTTTTCGGGGTTGACATTCTCGGCTAAAAGATTGTCGCGGCTGGTTGTCGTCGGCGAGAAATGGAGTGAGGCGATACGGCCGGTGATTTGGCGGTTCATCTCCTCGGGCCAGGGGCTATATATGTCGTGGGTGCGTAGGCCGGCTTCGACGTGTCCGACAGGAATCCGGGCGTAGAACGCGCTTAACGCCGCCGCTGTCGATGTCGAGGTGTCACCGTGGACAAGCATCAGGTCGGGGCGCTCGCCGGCGAAAACGTCGCGCATACCGGTGAGTATGCGGGCGGTCACGTCATAGAGGTCTTGACCTTGCTTCATGATGTTGAGGTCGTAGTCGGGGGTTATCTCGAAAAGCTCAAGCACCTGGTCGAGCATCTGGCGGTGCTGTCCCGTGACGCACACAATGGTTTTATAGCGGTCGGGGTAACGCTGGAACTCTTTGACCAATGGTGCCATCTTTATAGCTTCGGGACGCGTCCCGAAAACGAGCATAATCTTCTTCATCGCGTAACGAGTGTTTTAAATCACAACTTGCCGGTGTAGAGCCGACAAAGGAACGGGATATAATTGAGTTGCCTACGCCATCGCGACGGTTGCCGCACAAGACGATACATGAACTCAAGGTTGAGCTTCTGCCACAAGCGCGGAGCGCGTTTCACAGCACCGGTATAGACATCGTAACTGCCGCCGAGCCCCACGTAGACAGCTTCGTGGCGTTTCTGCATCTCCCCCATAAGCCGTTCCTGCTTTGGGGAGCCCATGGCCACGAACACCGCGTCGGGTCGTTTCTCAGCCACATCGGCTATCAGAGCCTCGCGGGCCGCTTCATCTTTGATGTATCCGTCGCGGTGTCCCGCGATGTTAATTCCGGGATACTGTTCGCGGAGTTTCTTGATGGTAGCCTCATGCACCTCGGGCGAAGCTCCGACGATATAGAATGTCCATTCGTGATGGTAACGCTCGATTATTTTAAGCCACAGCTCGCAGCCGGGCAGTCTGACGACATCTTTCAGCCCTTTCTGTTTGAGCGCTTTCACCGCGCCGATACCGTCGCAGTAGCCCACGTTACGGTTTATCATCTCTCTAACCTCATCGGGGGCGGCTATGATTTTCTCAGCATTTATCGCCACATATATGCGACGGTCACGGTTCACATGGTCGAGGAGTTCGTCCCATGAGCGGAATCCGTTGACAATAATTCCGTTTAGGCTGCGCTGTCGGTCATTCATCTGCAAAACCGGGTATTTTATTTTTTGAACACTCCGCAGAAGTCCAGAATCACCTTGTCGTCACGCCAGGGCAGCGATTTAAACGGCGTGTGGGCGGTGAGGAACACAACGATGTCGGCTTTTTCATAAGCCTCCTCATAGGGTGTCAGCTTAAACACGTTGTGGGTCTCCACATTAGGCTCAACGACAAGGACATCGCCGTTGTTGCAGCGTTGCATCACTTTGGTGATTATATATTTGGCGGGCGATTCGCGGAGGTCGTCGATGTCGGGTTTGAACGCGACTCCCATCATGGCAACGGTGGGTTTGCGGTGATTGTCAAGTTCAAAGCGAAGCATGGCGTTAACCACTTTTTCGGCGCACCAGTCAGCTTTGTAATTGTTGATGGCGCGGGCGGTGGCTATGATTTTCGACTCGTTGGGGAAGTCGGCTGTCAGGAAATAAGGATCGACAGCGATGCAATGTCCTCCGACACCACAACCGGGGCGCAAGATGTTGACGCGGGGGTGCTTGTTGGCGAGTTCTATGAGTTCCCACACATTGATGCCGGCGCGGTCGCAGATTAGCGACAACTCGTTGGCAAACGCAATCTGCACGTCGCGCGACGAGTTTTCGGTGAGCTTGCACATCTCGGCGGTGCGGGCGTTTGTGGGGTGGAGCGTGCCTTTGACAAAATGCGAATAAAACTCAATAGCTTTCTTGGTCGATGCCTCGTCGATACCGCCAATCACGCGGTCGTTGTGCACGAGTTCATATATCACATTGCCGGGGAGCACGCGCTCGGGGCAGTATGCGATATAAATCTTTCCTTTCAGCTCCGGACGCTCGGCATATATTATTTCGGCCATCGCCTCGGTCGTCCCGACAGGCGAAGTTGACTCTATGACATAGAGGTCGCCCTCTTTCAGCACGGGGATTACGGCGCGTGTAGCAGCCTCGACAAACGAGGTGTCAGGCTCATGATTCCCTTTGAACGGCGTGGGTACAACCATAAAATACGCATCGCTCACCTCCGGTTTGGTAACAGCGTGCAGACTGCCGTCGGCAACGACCTCTTTGAGCAGGTCGCCGAGCCCGGGTTCAACAATATGCAGATGCCCTGCGTTGGTTTTGGCAACGACATCGGGGTTAACGTCTACTCCCGTAACATTAATTCCATGCTTGGCTGCGATAATCGCCGTGGGCAAGCCTATGTAGCCAAGGCCCATGAAACACGCTTTAACTCTTTTCATAGCATTCTAATAATAGAATATTTATTTTGTCGCGCAAATTTACATATAAAAAAGCCAATTGCCAAAATTTCATAGAGTATCGACAAAAAGCTATAGTTCACGCATTAAGAGGTTCGATAAACTTAAACTTAGCGTCAGCAAGTGGCGGGAACCTCCTTAGAGCCACCGCTAACGTGATTACGCTTTGCAAATTTAATGAAATTTTTTCTATTTTTTTGCGCAATTTTTAAATTTTCACAGGGGAGAGTAATTCACTGATTATCAACCAAATAAAATTATCATTCAAATCCTGAATCTCAAGCCGAATCATTTCGCCGACTGACGCAGGCCGAAACCTCGCGTTTTTGTAACGCGTCCTTATTCGCGCCTATTCCACGAATTTAGCCAACGGTGTTTTTCTTAACATTTTTTTCACATAGTTCCTTTCCTGCCGCCCCATGACAAAGATATAGACCACCGGCAGCACAATCGCCAGCACCACAACTCCGTCGACCAAGATTCTGACAATCCCCTCGGCAATAAAAGAGTTAACCGACAAGAGGACGGCCAGTAGCGGTAAGATTGTTATGGCAATCGGTTTGACAACGCACCTGAAATACCCCGAGTAGGTCAAGCCCACCTGCTCATGGAGGTCATAAACGCTGTACACGAGGAAACAAAAAGCCATGAGTATCAGCACCCAAAACGGCAGGACGGGGTCGTGCCATATCTTCAGCAACAGGTAGCTCAAGGGCAAGGCGATGATATGAAACAGGCGGCCTATGACTTGGCAACGTTTGAGATTCCCGGTAGCGTTGGCGGCGATACTCAGCGGGTTTTGAAGCGTATAGACGAGCAACTCCAAGACGACAAGCTGAGTGAACAAGCCCGCATAATCAGGCACGTCAACGAGCCATAGGTCAAGAACCGTGTTGATGTTCAAAAGCAGCGGAGCGGAAAGCATCGACATGAATATGAAAGCATAAACCGAGCCCTTGTGGATGAGGCTGTGCATATAACCGATTTCATTTGACGCGTACGATTGAACTATCTGTGGCTTTAAGGCGGTGATGATGCTGTCGGTAAAGCGGTTTATCGTGCCGCTCACCTGAATCGCGATGCCGCGGCTCGCGTTGACCACAGGCCCGAAGAACAAGTTCAACAGTATGTTGGTCCCTTGAGCGCCGACCAACCAGGCGAAAGACCCGAAAAGAGTCATCCCGATGAAACGCCCCATCTCCTTGACAAGCTGCTTGTCCCATACCCAACAAAGCCGAGTTTCCTGAAAACGTCGACAATACCAGACATAGATAAAGGTGCAAACGCCCATGCTTATCGCCAAAAAAGCCGAGTACAATGGCAATCGGTCAGGAGCGGGACAGATGAGCAGCGCATAAACACAGACCAGCTTAAAAATCACCTCGATAAAAGCCATATAAGCATAAACCGACATACGCTCGCGGGCTATCAACACGCCCATATACGGGATTTGGACGACATTAATCACACCGTAAAGCAATGCGAACTGATAGGCCCAGAACGCAGCGTCGAGCCTATCGGGCGGAATGACAAGTTTGTTCAGCACAAACCATGACCCGGCAGTTTCACCGACAATCAACACACCCGCCACGAACCATAAGTATAGGCACATACATTGGTTGAAATATTTTCGTGTCAACGCCGGGTCGTTTTTCGCGATTCCTATGTTAAGGTAGCGTTGTATCGCATTAACCAACGAGACATTGAAAAAACTCAAAAAAGTCACAAGGCCGGCAACAACATTATATATGCCGAAATCAGTAACTCCCAGCGCTTCAAGCACAACCCTTGAAGTGTAGAGCGTGACAACCATGATAATCAGCATCCGCAGATATATAAACAGCGAATTTTTCGCCAATCGCTCGGCTTTCGCTGATGTATCCTCTTTTTGATTGGCCATGTCAGGGGCAGGTGTCATTAAAGTTTAAAAGAATGAAAATTAAATGCAAATTTACATTTTTTCCACTGTTTCCTCAACAAGTTCGCGTTTTATCCGCAAAATCCACCCTCGACCTCCACTTAAATCTCCGCCGACAACACCCACCGCGCATATTGCCATTTGAAATATATTGACTAACTTCGCGTTCACCAAATTACTCGGCTTGTCACAATAAAGAGCTACAAAGGCCGTTAATTTTAATATAAAAAACAGTCATTTACAAAATTTGATTTTTACAATGAGAAGCAAACTCGCCGTTTTGGCCTCGGCCTTGATTTTGATATTCACCTCATGCAGTTCGTCGAAAACATCCTTGACATATTTTGAGGATATCAAGAATCAGACCGACGGGGTCATCCCTGTCGGCGACTACAAAATAAAAATCGTCCCCGACGACGAGTTGATGATTTCAGTCAACTCCTTGATTCCGTCAGCCACTGCCGAGTACAACATGCCGCCTATCAATCCCTCCATGCGAGGCTCGGCGTCTGTGCCGACACAATACGTCATGCAGACCTACGTTGTCGACCGCGAAGGCGATATCCTATTCCCCGTGCTCGGCAAAATCCATGTCGAAGGCATGACCGTCCAAGACCTCACAAAATATCTCGAGGACCGCATCAGTGCCGACGTTGAGAATCCGATTGTCCGAGTTGATTTGCTCAGTTTCCGCGTCAACGTGCTCGGCGAAGTCCAGTTGCCAGGCATGAAGCAGGTAAAGACCCAGCGTTTCACACTGCTCGACGCCTTGGCAGCCGCCGGCGACCTCACCGTGCATGGCGAGCGCGAGAATGTGCTGCTCATACGCGAGGAAAAGGGGAAACTCACCTACCACCACTTCAACCTCAACGACTCCAAGACTCTTGAGTCTCCCTACTTCTATCTGAAACAGAACGACGTGGTGATTGTCGAGCCCAACAAAATACAAAAAGACAACTCAAAATACAATCAGTTCAACGCCTATAAAATTTCGGTGATTTCAACGGTAGTCAGTGCGGCATCAGTTATCGCGTCGCTCGTCATCGCGCTCACCGTCGACTAACGCGACACAAATAATCAAAATACACGAAACAGGGTCCCGCAATAGCGAGACCCTGTTTCGTGCATTCAGGGCACATTCTCCATGAATGTGCGGCAGATATTAAACGTCTCTACCTAATCTCCTCCATAATCTTTGTGAGATACTCCTCCGTGAAAGTAATACGCGCATCGGGGGTGAACGTCAATTCTCCGAACACAGGGCGGCCATTGATATCATACATATCAACCCTCACCAGCGGTAGCCCTTTACTCAAAGCCTTAGCCACCTCGGTCATTTCAGCCAACGATTCCGGGCGCGCCACACTGTGCTTGACCGGATTTTTAACTACCGATGAATCCACCGGATTCCAATCCAAATCATACACAGCGTTATAAAACTCGTGACCATTCACCCTACGGCCCTCATAGTAGATTATATACTTAGGCTGACCGTTGAAACACAGGAATTTGTAGTCGGCAGGCAATGCAGTCGGGTCACCATCGATTTCCAGAAGTTCCTCTGCCAATATCTCAGGCTCAATGGCCCAGTAATGAGGCTGACCGGTCAACTGGCCATAGGGATACTCCAACCACTTCCGCAGTTTACGCTCCGCGTCAGCGATGTCGAGCTTTGACTTATCACGGACTATTATGTTTGTCCCGCATCCATTATTGGTCTTTATCGCGAACTTCTGAGGCAACGCATCCCAATCTATATCCGAAGCATTCTTCCAATGTCCGTAAAGCTTTGTCAGATACTTCTCCCCCACACGCTGACTGACATATTCTCTCACCTTGACCTTATCGGCCATATCTGCCAGCGACTGCAGCTTTTCGGGGTCTTTGGCAGCATCAATTATCAATTTGAAGACATATTCCTGTAATGTCTTGGGATTTTTCCAATCAATAAATTTATGCGACCAAATATAGTTTCTCAATGAGAGTATCTCCCGCGGAAAATGGCGGGAAATCGCTCCTATCCCCTTTTGGCAGGATAATGGTAAGTTCTCGATTATTTTCATCGTATTACTTATTTATGATATTTCGCATTTTACAAAAGAGACTGATACACATCCTGGAGCTGTCGCTCTATGAAAGGGAAATAGAATCTCTTGGCCGCCAACTTCGAATTAGCGCCCAGTTCACCGCGCAACGACGGGTCATTAATAAGCTTGATTATAGCCTCTCTTATACGCGGTTTGTCACCCGGGGCGACGACGAGGCCATTGGCTCCGTCAGTCACAAGATCGGGGATACCGCCTACATTGGTCGTGATTATAGGCAGGCCGAAATCCATCGCCTCCAAAATCGATATTCCGAAAGATTCCGACCGCGATGGATGGACAAACACATCAGTAGACGCCAGCAACCGCTCTTTTCCAGCCGAGTCAATCCAGCCAAGATATTCCACAATATCATGAAGACCGTATTTTTCTATTATCGAATTTAGCTTTTGGAGATTACCTATTCCACCTATGCGAAACCTAATCTTACCGGTGAAATAATCGCGATCTTCTCCAATCGCCTCAAGCACGTCAAAAATTCCCTTTCTGTCATCGATTGCACCGAAATACGACAAATTTGCCACCCCGTCACCTTTTGAGGGCACAGATGCGGCATCCTGCTCCCGTCCGGCTACTCCGTTGTGCAGGCATTTGACATTGTCGTTCAGATGATGGGAACGCATGAAATCGGCATAGTACGATGAAACGGCAAGGACCTCATCCGACATTCTGAATATCTTACGCACATAAGCGCGGCCTTCGCCATAAAAATTATCAAAATTCGCACCATGCATATGCAATATGACCTTCTTGCCCAAAGCCTTGAACAATATCACAAAAAGCGAGCAACGATAAAAATCAGAATATGACGATGAGTGGATATGCGCCACCTTGTACCGGCGAGGCACAAACCGCAACGACTTGATAATCCCCGTCAATGGCAAAACGAACTTCAGAGGGCTATCTACATGGATTTTGATGAAATTAAACGACTCCATCATCCTCCGGTGGCTCGCTATCACCGATGCGACTCCACCGCGCCCCTCGGGACTCGTCCCCACTACGACTATCTTGTCCGTAATCTGTTTTCCAATCATACTGAGTTCTTTTTATTTAAGACCAATGTATGTGCGCATTTAGTCCTTACCTTGCAACCGCCTTATCATAAGTCTGATGCCATGCATCATCGGCCGATATAGCGGCATATTGCAGCAAAGCCAAGTGTGCGCGGCAAGCCTCGCCCCCACATAGCGTTTCATCTCATTGAAACGCAGAAAATCGACGTTCCGGCCATCAATCGACTTCAACAGCACCGGGCTACACCCTTTTTCGACATATAGACTCAGATAACGTATGATAAAGTTTTTGTTGTCGTCATCAAGTCCCCATTTTGCCTCATTAACTATATCATAACACAGATAAAGCGCGTTGAATTGCTCAGCGACCGACTTATCGTTCGGACGCTTTCGCGTGATTGATTCATTGTTTAGCCAATAATAGTATGTTACGACATCAACAGCTGCTATCTGCGGATTGCGCCGTGTAAGAATCTCCGTAAGCAGAATCCTATCCTCCGAAAAACCTTGACGCATCAAAGCTGTGTACTCATACCCATCAAACAATTTTCGGCTGAACAGCGACCCGCACAGCGACGGCGAGCCCCAATTGAGCATCCACTTCAGATAGCTCCTTGATGACGCTCCAACCCGCCGAGCCCTTGGCCTAAGCACCTTACCACCCCGTTCATTGACAAGTTCCATGTTACCCACCGTGATGTCCGCCCCGCTTTCATTCGTTCGCTCGTAGAGGGCTTGTAGTGCGTCTTGGGGCAGATAATCATCACTATCGAGGAAGAAAAAATAATCACCTCGGGCGTTTTTATATCCCGTGCGTCGGGCCATCATGAGACCCTCGTTTTGGGGCTTGTCGATAATGACCACTCGACTGTCAGCTTCGGCATAACGCCTTAACACCGCCATCGAGTCGTCAGGCGACGCATCGTTCACGCAGACTATTTCAAAGTCTTGAAACGTCTGTCCCAGCACCGAGTCAAGACAACGAGGCAGATACTTCTCGACATTATAAACCGGTACCAGTACCGATATTTTCGGGCGCATGTCTCTGTTCATTGGGCATCAGATGATTATATGACAGGTCTTCATCGTCCTGTTGACCTATCTTGAGTGTGGCATAGAGAGCGATGTAGAACAATATGGCGCAAAACTGGAAACTCCTCAGCGATTCATTATACAGTAATACCAAGGACAATATGACCGTAAGATAAATCTTTATATTCTTAGCGTATGCGTAACTACGGTGCTTGTAGTTCAAAATCCAGCCCGCTGTGGCTATGTACCAAATCAAGCCAAGTAACCCAAGTTGCACAATCACGAAAAACGACCAGGGGCGCGAACCAAGCAATGCCCATTGGTTATCTTTGGCAAATCGCGACATTTCAACCGACTGACCACCCTTGAACTGTCCGAGGCCGGCACCGAATATCATTCCTCCCTTCGAATCTCCAAGCGTCTGCGGCAGCCACAGTATCTTTGTAAAACGCGGTATATCAACGCTCCAAACATCGCTGGCCTCGATTACAATCGTTCCGTCTTGCACAAGCAACGCAACTTCCACCATACGGTCGAGATCCTCGCCGCCGAACAGATAATCGTCGAAAAATTCCTCTGATAACACACGGTCGGCATCCTGATCGGTCACATCGAGGTAGATGGGAAACAGAATAGCGAGAACCGCGATAAGCGCTGGAATCGCTAAGAGGAATTTTCTAACCGCCGCCTTGTCAAGTTTTATCAGCAACAGGAAGTAACACAGCAAAAAGATGAAACTGATTTTTGTCTCGTTGAGAAACGAAGGGTAAAGCAGAAACACAAGGATGAAATTATTCCACAGATTGCGAAAATAACTTTTAGTGGCATCCCACCGCTTGGTCATCAGGTAAAACGACACAAAATAGATGCTGGTAGACACTACTCCCGAAGCCCCCTCGCCCATGGTACCCCCAACGTTATCTCCTGCTCCATACTTCACAAACTGCCATGTGACACAGACAGCTTGTAGCCAAAGATATATCATCAGTTGGCGGTCAAACATCTTGACATAACGCTCCCCTCCCTTACTGCAGGTGAGCATATAGCGCATGATGGGCAATATGAAGAGCAACCCCAAGAAATCGCGCATCCCGTTAAACAGCATAAGAAAGCCCTCGCGGTTTATCAGAATGGTTGAAACAACCGCTATCAAGGCAAACAAGCCGACTACTCGGTTATCACCCTTGTTACGATTAATTCTCAGCGTGACGATACCAAGAATTAGTATCACCACGTCACATAAGAACATCACTGGAGAGCGCAGGGCATTGATTGGCGGCAACAACTCTTCCGACACAAATCCGAAGCACTGGGCCACCCAGAACGCGATTAAAAACGTACGGCAATAGAGTTTGTACCTATCTATCATCTGACCGTATTGAAAATCTATTTTAATCGGTATCCGCCGCGACTAATTATGGCTGCTTTCGCTTTTGTCTTTATTGCCATAGCCATAGCTTTTCTTGGAGGCTACGCCGTTGATTATCAGCGAGAGTTTCTTCAAGCGGCCTTGGCTGTGAATGTCGTTGAGGAACTTGATATCGGAAATCGAGGTCGATGCGACGCGGGTGACAAATATTGTAGCGTCGGCAAGGCGGTTGAGCGAGAATGTGTCGCTGACCATGCCGATAGGCGCGGTGTCGACAATGACGTAGTCATACATCTCGCGGAGCTGACGGAACAGCTCGTCAACTTTATCAGAGATTAACAACTCTGCGGGGTTAGGCGGCACAGGTCCCGCCACGATGACATCAAGGTTCTTGGTCTCAGGCTCCTTGCAGATTATATCGCTAATCTCCACTTCTCTCGACGAAAGATACTGCGTCAACCCAAATTGGGGGCGAATGCCGAGGTATTGCGACAGGCGTGGTTTGCGTATGTCCATACCCACCAAAAGCACCTTCTTACCGAGCAATGCGAAACTTGCCGCCAGATTTATCGAGATAAACGATTTGCCCTCGCCGGGTGAGCTTGACGTCACAAGCACCACCTTGTCGTTGGGGTCGTTGAGCACAAAGGTTACATTTGACCTTATCAAGCGGAACAACTCAGCCGACGATGAGGTGCTTGTGGGCGACACCACGAGAGTCTGGCCGCTACGGTCAACACACATTTCACCGACAATAGGAACATTGGTGAGCTGCTCAACCTCTTCGCGGGTCTCGAATTTGTTGCGGAGAAGTTTTTGGATGTAAATGATTACCGGAGGAATTATCAAGCCTAAAAACAGCCCGATAACCAATATCGCAAAGCGTCCCATGCCGACAGGCTCGTTAAGGGTGTAAGCATCATCGACTATTATACCCTTGGGCACTGAATTAGCCAAAATCATGGCTGTTTCCTCTCGTCGTTGCAACAGATACAGATACAGCTGCTGCTTGACCGATTGCTGACGCTGCATATTGAGGTATTCACGCTCCTGCGCCGGAATTTTGCCGAGGTTGCTCTGCGTAGCACCCATTTCAGCTCTGAGCTCTTTCACCTTGATTTGCGCCGATTGATACACTTTATCGACCGAGGTGTTGAGATTGGCGCGCATCGCGTCGAGCTGTTCTGTAATCTGCCTTAATGCGGCATTGTTAGCCTTAGCGTTATTCATCAGCCCCATGCGGCGCAACACCACATCGTTGTACGAAGCGATTGCGCTCTGCAACGCCGCGTTATCAGGAGTTGCCGGAATCAAGTTGTAGGCATTTGTCGGGTCCGAAATGAAATCGCGGGTCACGGCAAGAATCTCAAGCCGAGTCTCCGCCTCGAGCAGCGCGGTCTCAAGCCGTCCCTTCTTTGTCGTCTGATAAGTGGCCTCGGCCTTGACGTCAACAATATTGTTTTTTTGCTTATACTGCTGTATCGTGGCTTCGGTCTCATTCAAGTCCTGAGCGAGCAGTCTAAGGCGACCGTCAAGGAATTCGGCGTCTTTTTCTGTTTGGAGCGTACGGTCTTCGATGCCGCGCTCATTATATTTTTTCAATATGGAGTTAAAGAGATCCATACCGAACTTCGAGTTTATTGTCGTCAACGACAGAAGAATCACGTTAGTGTGACGGTTGGGTATGTCATATTTTATTTCCTGAGCCAAATCCTCAGCCGCTGCGTCATAACCCATCATAGTTATAGTGGTATTGACGGCTTCTCCGGCAGGATATGATTTGGTTTTGACTATGGTGAAATCGCCATATTTCGTTTCAATGGTGACAGGCAGAGGCGCGTTTTTCACCGCCCCTATGACATCGCGCTTGACCTTGAATTTCGCCGTGGCCAATCCCTCCTTGTTAACCTTAATTTTAGCGTTTATCGCGACAGTGAGCGTGTCGTACATTCCCGCCGGGACTTTGATGTCAACCGGATATTCAGGATAGGCAAATTCCTTATTCAGGAATCCTTTTTTCACTGTATGTTTGACATTCGTCCCCAACTGTTTCATGACATCGCGGTACAACGAGTGGGAGGTCAAAATGAACACCTCGTCATCGACGTTGCCGCTCGACCCGAAAATACCGCTAAGACCGCCGATATTAGCCAACGGATTATTACTCTCCTGAGCAATCAACACATTAGCCCTGACCTCATATTCCGGTTTTTTCACCTTGCCATAGATGAATGCCAAAGCTCCGCATACCGCTATCGAGATAGCGAAATAATACCATTTGGCCATATAGCCCAACAGAAGTCCTTTAATATCAATTGTTTCAGAAGATAAATCTTTTGCCATAATTCGACAATTAAATCGTTAAATTAGAGCCGGCGGTCTTGCCTGCCGTGACAGCAGACGCCGACATATATTTCAGTTATAAACTAACGGCGGTTTTTACCAATTTATTGTAAATTTTAGTAAAAACAGATAAACTCGGCCACTTTCAACTCTACGGCCGGTTTCACAAAACGGGGGCAAAGGTAACACTTTTACAGCGATTTGTGAAATATTTTGAGCACAATACGCCGAAGTGGTGTCAACCGGCAAACTCGGCGGGGGCTGGCAGGGGATTCACGCACCGCGACTGAGACCCCGCGGCTCAGAAAAAAAGATGCCGTCACCTCCCGGTGCGACGGCATCTATCAAACATTTGTAACGATTAAAACTTATCGCGGCGTCAACGAATCAGTATTTTGGTGGCGCGGTTACCCTGCCGGCGGATGTAGAGACCGGGGGCGATATTCTCCGGGCTGACGCGGTGCCCCTGCAGATTGTAGTATTCAACAGGCGCATTATCGTCAACGAAGGAATCGGCGGTTATGCCTTCGACACCTGAAACCGGCTCGCTAATCAAGCCATCGTAGTAAACCATGCCAAAGCCCTGGTAAGGCGCAAGATACCAAAAGCGTGCGAGCGAATTACCTTTACCGCTGGCTTGATACCACAAACCGTTGGATGAGGCCAATCCCCAGTTTTCGGGGCCGAGACCGCCGGCGGGGACAAAAGCCACCTCTTTGGCTTTGCCGACACCGTCAGTGATATCAACGATGCGAAGCCCGACGTTGCCCCAGGCCGAGCTGACTGTTGACCCGAGAGTAACGGTCATAGCCAGATACCGATGCTCGCCGTACTCGATATAACTGCCCTGCGAGCCATAGTGTTGATAGCCTTCGGCAGTTTTCGAGTTATCAAATTCCTCGATGAGTTTGCCGGCTGCCGAGTAGTGCATGGGGTTATGGTCCTTATTGGTTAGCCAAAACGAGCCGTCGGCCTCAAAACTTACGCTCTGACCGGCTACGTCGCCGGCGGCGGCGGTTTCAAGCGTTATCACCGTGGCGGGCATCACGACGCTGCCGTTTTTGAAGGTGTAGCATACCACCTTGTTGCCGTCGGAGAAAGCCATTTTACCATCGTCCAAAGTGCCGTAGACTCCCATTTGACCGCCGCAATCTATGCCGCCGTGTTCGGCGTCTTCAAACAATTTCACCATTTCACCTTTAGCACATTCGCCGTTTGTCCCGTTTTCCCACCGGTAGACATAAAGTGTCTGGGTGCTCTTCGAGCGCGTGCAACCGAGCAGCACGTCGCCCATCGCGCCCAAAGCGCAGAGGGGGTTGGTGACACCGGTTTTGACAATAGCTCCCAATGAGAGGTCGCCGTAATACTCGCCGGTAAGGCCATTGATTCGGGTCACGCTGACGTCATCGGGCTTGAAGGCCCATGAGTTCAGCACGAAAGCGTCATTGCCGACGGCGCATATCGAGCGCGCCACTGTTGTGCCGGCTACGGTCTTGAAGTAAGACGCCGAGGCAAGATTCCCCTTGTTGGTGCTGAACAGGAATCCCTGCTCCAAGTCACCAAGTTCGGTAGCGTAATACTGCGGTTCGCCGGCGGTGGCGGTCAGCTCAACATTGACACTCGGCGCGTCTTGCGACGACAGCGTGAGCAATGCGCTATAGTCGCCCGGAGTGCCGTCGGCGTCAAAGTCTATCTTCACATTGGCTGAAACTTTGCCCGATGCGGCGGTGAGCGACGTTTTGTCGACGCTGAATTTGTCGGCGTTTGCTCCGCTCAGAGCGATGCCAACGTTGCCTTTGAGGTTACTGCCCGTTACGGTTATGGACGACGAGACGGCGATGTTGCACGGCGTGGAGAAGCTGACTTCCGGGGTTGAAGCCTTAAGCGTCGGGGTGGATTCGACCACTATAGGTGTCGAGGTCATCTTCGAGCCTTTGTAGCGCAAATTGAATCGCCCGTTGGGGAAGCAGTCGCCATCGGTGTACATCAGCAGGGGTTCGTTTGCCTCAAGGTAGACATTATCAGTCCATTTGAAGTCGATGTCAAAGTTGCCGGTCTTGGCGAGACCATTCTTTTTGGGGATGGCAATCCATAGCCGTGTACCCCCGTCGGCATCAATGGCGTGGTCGACTGTCATCACCTTGCTCCAACTGAATTGCGTTGTCGATGCACTTTTCTTAAGCGCATATTGCTTGTTTGTAGCGTCCCATTCGACCATGAAGTCATACCCGTTCCAGCCGGTGATGTAGTCCTTGTCGGTGTTGAGCATAAGCCGCATACTGCGCGCGTTCGACAGTTTGATTGCCGCTGCGGTCTCTACATAAAAGTAGACGTTATCATTGTCTTGGGTGACACGTCCGGCTATTAAATCGTTCCCTACGCTTTTGTCGTTGGCGTTTTGGGCTACCGATGTCTGCAGGTCGCCACTGTCATCATAATAAACCAACGTCTCGGTGTTCCATTGTTTCCAAGTTCCGCCCATATTGATGGCGATGTTGCAGGTGGGCACCGGCAGCGAGTTCTTAAGGCCGCGGTATTTGCGCACATTCTCCACCATCTGCATATAATAGTTGTCGCGAATCATCGGGTGTGTCGACGGCTCGATGTCGCGGTTGTACTCGCCGTTGTAGGCGTCGACAAAGTAGCTCTCGTTGCTGTCGCCGCTCTTGCCGCCGGGGCGCACCTTGCCGGGGTCGGCGCCGCTACTGTCGCCGGTGCGGAAACGGATGGCGATGTTTTCGTTCCATTGGGTAATGAAAACCACCGTCGGGCGCGAAGTCGTCAACTCATTGGCGCGTTTCCACTGCTCGGCGAAGTAGAGACCTTGAGGTGTCTCCGAGCACAAGCCCTTGGCATTTACCGCGGGTTGGCTGCCGTTGTGGTAACTTTTGCCTATGTTGGTTGTGGCGTGCTGGGCCGTACTAACCGAGATGCACTCATACACCCGCTTGTTGTTGGTAACGGTGTATCCAACGCCCTGCGGATAGTGGTCAAGCCACGACCATGTGTTTTCCTTGCCGCCGGTCCATGCCCAACTATGGCGAAGATTGAGATATTTGATGATGTTTGTCAATTTGCTGTCGGCGCGGGCCGCGGCGGCGTCACAGAGCAGCAGCGGGTTGCCTTGCCAGCGGAACCAAAGGTCGCTGTATTCCGACTTGCTGTAGAAATCGTTCCAAAGGTTGGTGATAGCCACCGTCTGGTTGAAATGGGTCAAAAACGAGAGCTGAGGCCACGGCTTCCCTGCGTTTTTGCGCTCTATTATGACATCGACCAGAGCCTTTACCTGCGAATAATAGGTGAGACCGTTAGAGGTGTCGAGCACCAAAAAGTCGACCCCGGCATCACAAAGCATCTGCAGGTGTTTGCGTATCACATCCTTGTTGCCGGCGTTGTAGTAGCCCAAGCACGGTTTGCCCCACCAGTGGTACTTGCCGTATGGGCCCCATGCCGGATTTGACGAATTAGCGTTAAGAATCTCGGTGTTGTCATAGACAGTTGTCATTGACGCCTCGGTGCCATGCCACACATAGTAGAACATACCGATTTTCACGTTAGCGTCGTAGGTGTGTACGCCGCTATTGTTGTCTGACGAGGGCACCACTCGTCCGAGTTCATCATGCCCCACCCAATAGTCCGAGACCGGGTTTGTGCCGGCCTTTGCCGTAAAGAACGCAGGCAAAGCCGCCAACACGACAGGAATTATGTACTTCATGAATCTTAGATGAATTTGAAATATTGATAGTTTTTCTAATTATTGGCAAATGAGCGGTATAAATCCAAGGTGTTTAACTCTGACAATTCAAAAGCCTATAAAAAGAATAAATCTGACTTTGCGCAGGCGCAAAAAGAGGCATCTTTAAGGCTTTGAGGGCAAACACGATGCAAATGCTATCGACATGGCAAAATTACAAAATTCAGAAAAAAATCAAAAAAAATCATTTTTTCATTACCGATTGGCGACGCGCGCAGAGGACGGAAAAGTCGTTCGGGCGCATCCTGCGTAGCCGGCAGTCGCCCCGACCGCACGTCCGAAATCACGCGATTTTGAGGTTATGACGTTTTTTGCTTAACTTTGCGAGATTAAAACCGCAGGGACTTCGACACGACCCCCTGCCCCGCTTTCATCTAACCGATTTAAACTATTTGCCACGGCAATGGAAAATAACGTCAACCCGACAACTCAGGCGCAAGCCGACAGCTCCGCAAGCGGCGTGAAGCCCAACGTGCTTGATTTTGAAGACATAGTGGCGGTAGCGCCGCAATTGAAAGGCCACCGCAAATTGGTGGAACGGCTTTTCAAGCTGTTAGCGATTGACAAAGTGAACTGGATTCACTCCCACAATTGCGCCACCCCGGGCCCGCGATTCTGCACCGGGCTTCTCAAAGACCTCGACGCCACTGTCAAAGTCGACAACGAGGAGGTTCTCGACAACCTCCCCGCAGGGGCGTTTATCACTGTCAGCAACCACCCTTTCGGTGCGCTTGACGGCATAACGCTCATACACCTTGTCGGCTCGCGGCGCCCGGCGTTCAAAGTGATGGTCAACATGGTGCTAAACTACATAACCGCCATGCGTCCCAACTTCATCGCCGTCGACGCGCTCGCTTCTGACGACCCCAAGAAGAAAGCCGTGTCAATGAAAGGGATAAAAGAAGCCATCATGCAGGTGCGACGAGGCGAGCCGATGGGATTTTTCCCCGCCGGGGCCGTCTCAAAGCTCAACCGCCGGGGCCGTCTCCAAGACCGCGACTGGCAACCGTCAATCATTCGACTCATCGAGCAGCTCAACGTCCCGGTAATACCCATCTACTTCCATGGCAGCAACTCTTGGTGGTTCAATTTTCTCGGACTCGTAAGCTGGAAACTGCGCACACTACGACTCCCCGCCGAGGTGTTCCGCAAGAAAGGGAAGACACTGCGCGTTTCTATCGGCGACCCCATATCGGTCGAAGAGCAGAAGGCCCACCAAGGTTCAATCGAAGAGTTCGGCGACTTCCTTAAAGACAAAACTTACTCACTCCGGTCATGCAGATAAACCCCACCGAAATTCCCGCCGAGGTGCAACAGGCCAAAATGAGGCTCGGCATCGTGGGCAACGCACCCGCACTGATTGCCGCCATCACCCGCGCCATACAGGTCGCCCCCATCGACCTGTCGGTGCTGATTACCGGCGAGAGCGGCACCGGAAAAGAGTTTTTCCCGCAGATAATACACCAATTCAGCGCGCGGAAACACAGCAAATACATCGCCGTCAACTGCGGCGCGATTCCCGAGGGCACCATCGACTCTGAACTGTTCGGCCACGAGAAAGGGGCTTTCACCGGCGCGGTCGCGTCGCGTAAAGGCTACTTCGAGGAGGCCGACGGCGGCACTATTTTCCTCGACGAGGTCGCCGAGCTTCCTCTGACCACACAGGCCCGCCTGCTGAGGGTGCTCGAAAGCGGCGAATTTCTCAAAGTAGGCTCTTCGTCGGTGCAGAAAACCAACATACGCATTGTCGCCGCCACCAATGTCGATATGCTAAAAGCCGTCGAGACGGGGAAATTCCGCGAAGACCTTTACTACCGACTGTCGACGGTGCAGATTACCATACCGCCGCTCCGCGACCGAGGCACCGACATAGTGCTGCTCGCACGCAAGTTCGCAGCCGACTTCGCCGAGCGTTACCGCACGCCCGCCATCACCCTCGACGACTCCGCACGCCGTTTGCTTACAACCTATCGGTGGCCGGGCAACGTGCGGCAGCTCAAAAACGTCATCGAACAGATATCGCTCTTCGAGGCCGGCGGCGAAGTCAACGACTCCACTGTCGAAAGCTACATCCCGCAGAACGCCACACTCTACACTCCGACGGTGGCATCCCGAGCCGACAACGCACACGCCTACGCTGCCGAACGCGAAATCCTGTTCAACATGATTTTCAGACTACAGCATGAAATCGAAGATCTCAGAGCGGCTATCGACAACCGGGGGGCGGAAACCCACGAGACCGAACCGCTCGACGTCAGCCCCAAACCCGCGTTGCAACCGGCCATACAGTCAATCGTCAAATACCGCCCGACGATGACCGAACTCATCGACCGCTCGCCCGCCACTCTCGACCCGGCACCCGCCGACCCGACACCCGCCACTCTCGAGGACACCGAGCGCGAAACCATACGCCGCTCATTGGAGCGCAACAGCGGGCGACGCAAAGCAACCGCTCGCGAGCTGAACATCTCGGAGCGAACACTATACCGTAAAATCAGAGAATTTGGCCTTGAATGACTGATATGAACGCCAACAAACTCACTCACCGACTGATAGCCATCGCATTGCCTCTGCTGATGATGCCCCTGCTTTGCGGATGCAGCGTAAAGTACACCTGCAACGGAGCCGCGATTGACTATAACATCTACAAAACTATCCATGTCTCGCAGTTCCCTATCAGAGCCGCGCTCGTCTATCCCCCGCTGCAACAGACCTTTGAGAACGAGCTGCTCGACTACGTCACGCGCAACACCCGACTGCGCACCGTCGACTCCGCCGGCGACCTGCAGCTCGAGGGCGAAATAACCGGTTACAACCTGTCGCCACAAGCCGTGACCGAAAACGCCTACGCCTCACAGACGAGGCTCACCATCAGCGTCCGCGTGAAATACATCAACAACAAGCAAGATGGCAAAGACCTCGACCAAACCTTCTCGGCATACCGCGATTTCGACTCTTCTCAAATGCTCACCGACGTGCAGGACGAGCTGTGCCAGCAAATATCGAAAGAGCTTGTCGACCTGATTTTTAACGCTACATTGGGAGATTGGTAATCATGGAGTTGTCACAGCAGATTCAGCACTATCTGTCTCACCCCGACGAGTCGGTCAATCACGCTTGGGTCGAGGCGACACGTCAACGATACCCGTTCTTCACGCTCCCGGCAACGATGCTGCTGTCACGGCAGCGCGACATCGCCCCCGACGCGGAAGCCGGCTTGACACGCTGGCTCGCGCTAAACGTCGCCGACCGCGGCGCGCTGATGACACAGCTACGCCCTGAGGCCACCGGTTGGGCCGACTTCTATCCTCCCGAGCCCAAGGCCGCACAGTTGACAACCGACCAAACGATTGACCGATTTATCGACACCTACGGCAGCAACGACCCCGCCGAGGAAGAACTGCTGACCAAACTCATTTTCAACCCCACTCCCGACTACGCACAGATGCTCGCCAACGAGGAGGAGAAAAGCTCACCCCGGCCCGACGACGCTCCCGAAGGCTCACAAGACGCGCTAATCAACTCATTCATCCTCAAAAGCAAGCAACATCAAGGCCACTTCCCGTCGGCTTCAGAACAACCCGACCCGACTCCGGCACCGCAACCCGACCCGACTCCGGTAGCGACTCCCGAGGAAAACGACCCGTCAATGCTCACCGAAAGCCTCGCCAAAATCTACATACGACAACGACGCTACGCAAAGGCATATGAAATTATCGAGGGGTTAAGTTTGAATTATCCAGAAAAAAGTATTTACTTTGCAGACCAATTGCGCTTTTTGCAAAAATTGATGATAAACCAACGTCACATCGACAAAAAACAAAATTAAATAAACACTTTATGTACGCCATCGTAATCATTCTCACCGTCATCGTAGCCGTGTTGCTAATCATCGTGGTGCTGATTCAGAAATCAAAAGGAGGCGGTCTCGCTTCAGGATTCTCCGGTGCAAACCAAATCATGGGTGTGCGCCACACCAACGATTTCATCGAGAAAGCCACATGGACCCTTGCTGCCATCGTCGGCATACTCGCTGTCGTTTCGACATTCGTGATGCCCTCTGACAACATCCAGAGCGGTAGCCGCGTGAAGCCCGCCACCCCTGTTCAGGTAGAAGGCACCGAATACGCCACTCCGGCTCCAGAGACAACCCCCGCGGCCGCTCCCGATGCTGATCCCGCCGAGGCGACTCCGGCAAACTAAGCCGCGACGGTTATTAAAAGAAACGGCTTCCGACACATCGCGGAAGTGCGATAAAAAAGGGAACGTCACCTTATCATGGAGACGCTCCCTTTGCTCGTTATCCATATTGCGGCAGCCGCTGCACGCGAACCGCCACCAGGCTCAATAATAAAGCGTGCCCGCACCGACCTGGCGCGCCGCTTCCCCACCCTTCGTGTCTTCGAGAATGGCGAGAGCAAACGGGAACGCCGACGACGGGCCGTTAGCCGTGATTACGCGCCCACAGGCGACTACGCGCTGCCCCGTCATCTCAGTCTTAGGGCATTGAGCCTCAAAGCCCGGATAGCAAGTAGCCGTCTGCCCGTCGAGAAGTCCGAGCGGGTACAGCACCACGGCGGGAGCCGCGCAGATTGCCGCGATTTTGCCGTCAACGGCATGGCGTTTGAGCAACGCCGACAACGGGGCGTACGCGGCGAGATTGGTCGACCCGGGCATACCACCAGGGATTATCAGCCACTCCGCGCCGGTGAAATCCGTGTCACCAAACAGTGAGTCAGCCTTTGCGGTGACGCCGTTGGCACCGGTCACAAGCCGATTGTCAGAGATAGAAACCGTGATTACCTCCATGCCGCCGCGCCTGAGCAGGTCGACGGTGGTCAACGCCTCAATTTCCTCGAAACCTTCGGCGAGGAATAAATAAGATTTTGCCATAAGCCTCTTTTTATCATTTATTTAACATGAGTTCATTATAAAAATTTAAAAATTTATTGCGCAAAAATAACAAACTTCGATAAACACGCAAAAAAACATACCGCTAACTACGATAAATCGGCATCCTGCTTGCAAAAGTGATTTTAAACTTATCGCCCCCTGTCCACACGAATTTAACCCTAATGAGTGCCATCAACACGCGGCAACAAAAAAAAGAGAGACAGAGACGCCGCCACGACGGAATCTCTGCCTCTGTATGTATTCTGACTATCGGCTTAACTGTTATTGGCGACCCGAAACAGCGATTTCGCTGTTGATTTTCTGCACCAAGCCCTGGAGGGCTCTGCCGGGACCAAGCTCGACCACCTCGTTCAATCCATTGGCTACCATGTTGTTAACCGATTGAGTCCAGCGCACCGGAGCGGTCAGTTGAACCACCAAATTAGCCTTGATTTCTGCGGGGTCAGTGTGAGGCTTGGCGTCAACATTCTGATAGACGGGGCAAATGGGGGTCTTCACCTCAGTTTTCTCGATAGCCTCGGCAAGCTCGGCGCGTGCCGGCGCCATAAGAGGTGAATGGAACGCGCCGCCAACCTTGAGCTTCAACGCGCGTTTCGCACCCGCAGCCAAAGCTTTCTCACAAACCGCGTCGACAGCCTCAATCTCTCCCGAGACAACAAGCTGGCCGGGGCAGTTGTAGTTGGCGCACACAACCAAGCCGTCGACACTCGCACAGATTTCCTCGACTTTCTCGTCGGGGAGGGCGAGGATAGCAGCCATCGTCGAGGGTTTCAGCTCACAAGCCTTCTGCATGGCGCGGGCGCGGGCTGAAACAAGACGCAGACCGTCCTCAAACGACAGCGCGCCTGCGGCTACCAATGCCGAGAACTCGCCGAGCGAGTGTCCGGCTACCATATCTGGGTTAAACTCGTCACCGAGAGTCTTGGCGAGAATCACCGAGTGGAGAAAAACCGCCGGCTGGGTGACCTTGGTCTGACGAAGATCTTCGTCGGTGCCCTCAAACATCAAGTCGGTTATGCGGAAACCAAGGATTTCATTAGCTTTCTCAAACAGTTCGCGGGCCACGGGGTTAGTCTCGTACAGGTCTTTGCCCATACCTACAAACTGCGCGCCCTGACCGGGAAAAACAAATGCTTTCATGCTTATTTTCATCTTAATAGGCCGCGAAGTTACAAAATTTTCCGCAATTTTCCGCCCATTATGATATAATTCATTAACTTTACGCTCCGTAAACCCTACGACAAATCAACTAATCATGACTGTTACATCACTGATACCATTGTTTTTAGGCAACCTGCGCGGTTGGGAGTGGATTATCATCTTTGCCGCGATTCTGCTGCTTTTCGGCGGCAAAAAGATACCCGAACTGATGCGAGGTCTCGGCAAAGGGATACGCAGTTTCAAGGAGGGGATGAAAGAGGTGCAAAACGAAATCAACAACACCGACGACACCCCCTCAGACGGCAACGACAAACCGGGCAAAAACTAACCCGCGCCCGCCATCTCGATAATGGTCAACGAGGAAATGAACTTTTGGGACCACGTCGACGTGCTGCGCGGCGTGTTGTTGCGCTCGGGGGCTGTGGTGCTCGCGGCTGCCGCGGTGCTGTTTATATTCATGGGCGACATCTTCGACGCGGTAATTCTCGCGCCATGTCGGCCCGATTTCCCGCTCTACCGACTGCTTGGCCACCTGCAAGGGTTAGGACCGTTCGCCCCCGACGGAGTCGGCGGTGATTTCCATGTCGACCTAATCAACATCCGGCTCGCGTCGCAGTTTTTCATCCATATGTCCACATCTTGCTGGTTGGCGGTTACACTCTCGTTCCCGTTCATCATCTACCAGCTGTGGAGATTCATCGCCCCCGCCCTCTACCCCCATGAGCGGCGCAACGCCTCGGCGGCGTTCCTTTGGGGCAACTTGATGTTCTATGTCGGCATTGCGGTCGGATATTTCCTCGTGTTTCCGCTGACGCTGCGATTCCTCGCCGACTACCGCCTCAGCGAATCAATTCCCAACACCATCACCATAGAGTCATACATGGACAACTTCCTGCTGCTCACACTGCTGATGGGCTGTGTTTTCGAACTGCCGCTGCTCGCTTGGTTGCTCGGCAAAACGGGATTGCTCACACGCGGATTTTTCAACCGCTACCGCCGCCACGCTATCGTGGCGTTGCTCATCGTAGCGGCCATCATAACCCCCACAGGCGACCCGTTCACACTGTTTGTCGTCTTTCTGCCCATATTCATGCTTTGGGAAGGGAGCGCGACTCTCGTCCCGGGCGACAAGCACTGAGCCGCGACGATGCCGCCACCCGCCGCCGACAGCCACCGACGATGTCTTTGCCTCGGCCTCACCCATCGGAATAACGACCCTGAGCTGAGCCAACCCGAGCTGGGATGGGATGAGATGGGGATTAAATGCAAATAAATCTGTAATGGCACTGAAAAAGTTATGGCGACCCCGCCGAGCGGAATCGCCATAATCGTTTTATCGTATATGGTTGTTTGAGACCTCTAACAGCGATTAGAAGTTGTAACCAACAGATACTGAGAATGTGCTGTTTTTGCCCTTAACATCTTTAACGACTTTAGTCATACCGAAGTCATATTGGATGCCAAAGAAAATCTTGTCCCAGGTAACACCGGTGCCAATGCCGAGACCCATGTCGAAACGTTTGCCGCCAAACTGGTCATCGTCGTCACCAAAGAAGTCGATTTTATATTCTTCACCATCTTCTTTCGCTTTAGCGTCACCGGATACGCCAAATGCGAAGTAGGGACCGAAGTTGAGTTGCCACTGGAGGTTTTCATTGAAGTTGTAGCGGTAAGATGCCATTACGGGAATCTTGATGTACATCGGATTGAATGTCAATTCGTAGCCATCTTCATCATATTTGGCACCGTTCATTGAGATGAATACGCCTGAGTTGATGTAGAACGATTCCATGATAGCGAAGTCAGCTGAAATACCGCCTACGAAACCGCATTTAGAGTCCATACCCTCACCAAGGTCACCAGTTAAGCTTGCCACGTTGAGACCTGCGCGAACGCCGAGGCGAACGAGTTTTTCAGGTTTTGAGCTGTCAAAGAAAGTATCTTCAGTGTCAGATGCACGCTGAGCCGACATCGAGAATACGCTTGCCACGCAGGCGAGCGAAAGTAAAATCTTTTTCATTGTTTAAAAGGTTTTTGTTAATAAAAAAAGGTTTATTTGTCAATGTGTTATAACTTGATTACAGATTAAAATCCATCTTCCACACGTTGTAGATTTTTCCTTCGGTGCCGCGCTCTGACAGGAAATAGATGGAGTGTCCGTCGGGTGCCCAGATTGCCGAGAGGTCGTTACCGGGGTGGTAGGTCAACTGCGTGAGCTGTGTACCATCGGTGCGCACGGCGAACACATCGGTGTTGATGCGCTTGTTTTTCTCAGCCTGGGCTGTACCGGTCACCAAGAGCCACTTGCCGTCGGGCGACAACTGGGGTGTGGTGAAGCTGCGGCCCGGCAAACCGAGAATCAGCTCCTCAACGCCGGTATTGAGGTTGAGTCGCCAGATTTCGCTCTCTTTCTTGTCGGTGAAACGTGCGCAATAGACCACATCTTTGTCGTTGGGGTCGAGCACCGGCGACATACCGCGCGAATAGTTTGAGAAAAGGTTGTTCTTGCGGTCCCAACTCCACAGCGAGTAGGAGTTGTAGCCCTCGCCGCGGTGGAAGAAGATAGTGTTGTTGTCTTTTGAGATTTGGCCGGCATAATCGTTGTCAGTGCCGTTTGACACCTGACGCACCACGTTACCGCGCTCAGCGTCAACGAGATATATGCCATAATGGCCGCTGCGCCACTCGGTGAAGCAAATGGTTGTGCCATCGGGGCTGAGGGTGAAGTCGCGGACATTGGTGCGGAATGTGCGCTGGACGCTCGCGCCGCCCTTCTTGGCATCTTTCACCATCACGTTGGTAGTCTGGTTTTTGTCGTTGATATAAGCGATTTTCTTTCCGTCGGGGGTTACAGCTATCTGCGGGTTGACCCACCAGTCAATCATCGTCTTTTTGCTATTGCCTAAAAACGATGTGCCTTTTTTGAGTACGAAATCGGTGCTGACAGCGTCGGCATCTTCCGTGACACGCTCAAACTTTACACCGCCCTCCTCGGGAACCGATACAATCGTATAATCTACTTTGGGTTTGGCAGCTGTTGCCGACAGTGCTATTGCCGCTGAGACAATTGCCAACTTATAGGCTTTTTTCATATTTTTCAACGCGTTTTAGTTAAATGTGTTGTTAGCGCCTCTTAGCAAGAGATACTTATTCTACCGCAAATTTAGCGATATTTTTCATATCAGAGCATTTATATAATATTTTTTTGTTGAATTTTTTATAAAAATCATTATTTGTTTCGCAAAAAAAGCCAACCGCCCAGTCTAAAACACTGAAACGCAACACCATGCACAACGCACACATCTCTTGCTAAGAGATACTCGAATATTTTATAAACATAAATTAATCTTAATCGCATGAAAAAGATTTATCTAATTATGGTGCTCGCAACCGCAGTTGCCGCACCGACTATGAGTGCCCAAAAAAAAGGTAACGACGAGAAACGCTGGGAAGAGGCAGAGGCTCGCAAGATTACACCGGAAGTGCGCACATTTGTGACCCCGATGGTATGTGAAATGCAGCTGTTGAGCAAAACCCGCGAGACCTACGGCCCTTACACATTCCAAATTTCATCGATCGAAAGCACTTATAATTATGAGTTGGCCAACTACCAAAACCGCGCGCTCTATCGTGCCTGTCAGGAAGCTGATGCCGACGCTATTATAGAGCCGCTGTTCAACTCAAGCGTATACAGCAAAGACGCCAAGACGTTGGTTGTCGAGCTTTCGGGCTATCCAGTTCGTTATATCAACTTCCACCCCGCCTCAGCCGATGAAGTGGGAATGATTGGAGTGGTGTATCCAAGCCACAACACATCGGTGTCGGTTCAGACCGGAACCAACGGCGACCAAGCTACACCCGCTCAAAACACCCAATTCGGGAAATAATCAACAACAATAAATAGCAACCAATAAATTATTCACGAAACTCCCGGGAACGGGAAAATCAGACTTTCTTATGAAAAAGTACTTATTAATTGCAGCAACCATGTTTATGGCCGTAACCGCATCGGCACAAGTGATGCGTTCAAGAACTTATGTGTTAGAAAAGAATACAATGTGGTATGGCCGCATCGGTATGTCGATCAACAACGTTGCGGGAATGCCGAGCGACTTAAACGCCAGCTCTAAAACCGGAATGGACATCGACCTCGGTTTCCACAAAAACATCGGCGAAGGCGGAGTCTACTGGGGTATGGAATTTGGCTTTGGAACCCGCGGATGCCAATGGGAAAATGAAAATAATTGGGATCATGACGAAACTATTAAGGCGTCAATTACAACTTGGAACGTCAAATATAGCCCTGTGACATTCGGCTACAAGTACTCGGTAACCGATGACATTAAAATCGACGGTCACCTCGGCATCTACGCAAGCTATGACTTCACCAAGACATACAAATATGACGGAGAAGAAGTGGACATTGACGACACCGACTTTGATTACCAGGAATTTGACGCGGGTCTGCAAGTGGGTGTCGGCGTATGGTACAAACGTTTCAACCTCGACTTCACCTATCAGCGCGGCTTCCTCCCTGTAGCCACAGTATGGAACTACGATGAAGATGAAAAAGACCTCCATTCAAGCAACTTTATGATACGTCTCGGCATAGCATTCTAATATTTGTCATCATTTTTCACGCACAAGGGGTTGGGGCCGCCGTAGGCGGTTCCGCCCCTTGTCAATCTAAAAAAAACAATGAGAAAAAAAATCATAATAGCAGCAACGGCGGCACTGCTGTGTGCCAGTCAAGCCGAAGCGTTTAAAATCAACCTCAAAAAAACGCCCAAACCGCGTATCGACTACAGCGAGTGGATCAGCGAGAAAGAGCTGCCCGGGCAAGCGGAGGATGGCTTGCCCCTATTCTACCCCAAAACCGAGGGGGATGACAGCGTGGCCGTCATCAAGGGCACACTCGCCGTCGACGGATTGACGGCAGAGCAAGCAATGCTCGCCGCCATGGTCTATGCCGCCGACAGATTTGACGCAGAAAAGCAGGAGGGTTTTCAATCATGCGATTACGCTAACAAAACGTTCACAATAACCCTTGCGACAACCCAAGGAAGCAACAACAAAGAGACCACATACACGCGCAATATCACATTTGCGGCCAAGAATGGCAAACTTGACTTCTCGACAACCGATATCAAAGTCAAATACCGTCTGAAGGGGATATTGCCCAAAACGTCGGAACTCGAATCGTTGCATCCCGAGAGCGATAACCGCCATGAAGAGCTGGTGATCGAACTCGTAGATATCAACTCTGCATACCTTAACGACCTTGCCAAGTATGCAAGCAGCCGCACCGACATCTCAGCCACCCACTATGCCGAAATCAAAAAGGGAAAAGTGGCGTTGGGAATGAACATGGACGAGGTGACACTCGCCAAAGGACCTGCCCGCGACACGCGCCGATCGGGAGAACGCACTCGCTGGATTTATGACAACAACACGGTGATTGTGTTCACCGACGGGAAGGTGAGCAAGGTCATAGACTGAAGCTGACAGAAATACGAAACGGCGTAATAACGCAAGTTCGGGATAAAAGTTGCAAAGCAAACAAAATTTAAAGCCGCAGCCCAATCAAATTTTAGCCTGCGGCTTTAAAACAAAGGGAGGTTCTAAAAATAGGTTTTTACAGCGAAGAGGAATTGTTCGATGAAAATACGTTTGAAGGCGGCAATATTGTTCTGCTCATAGAACATCATCATGGCCTTTTTGTAGTCAATCGAATCAACAGTGCGGAATGAAATGGGGCAGTAGCCGTTTGCGATAAGAATACCATTGCCCACTATTCTGGCTGTGCGCTTGTTACCGTCGGTGAACGTCTGAATGTAGCTTAGCAAAACAATTGCGAGAAGGGCTTTGTCGAAAACATTACTCTCCCCATTGATGAGTCGCACTGTATCTTCAAGCGCTTCGCGAATCTGGAATTCATTATCAAGTGGAGTGTTGTTTGTTCCGGTTATGCCGACGCGACGATGACGTATGTTTCCCTCAACGCCTAATTCTTTTGTAAGCAACGCATGAATTTCTTCGATACGGGCAACAGTCAGATTTTTAAGATAGTCCGGCGCATCAAGAATAAAGTCGAGCGCATCCTTATGATTGAGTAGCATCACGGCCTCTTCTTTTGTCTTTCCGCTTGCCGTCTGTTTTTCTTTCAGCAATCTTTCAGTCTCCAGTAATGAGTATGTGTTGCCCTCTATTTGGGATGATTTCCAATCTGAAAATTTAATCGGCTCAAAATTGCTAAAAAATTGGTTTATCAGCTCAGATTGAGCCGAATTTTGCCATATTTTCACTTGGTTTGAGCCGATATCACATTAGTTATTGTAGATGACGAAAATGGTATTCTAATTTTAACTACAATAATTTACTGTAATTCATTAATATATTGAGTGCGTCCTATACATTCATATCTATTTATCAAATCGTGGCGCAAAGCGGCTAAGTCGACAGCTTTGCCATGCTCAACACATCTTATAATACCGCTAAGACAGTAAAAACATTTATTATATGATATGTTGAGCGATAGTAAAATAGCTATTCAACCCCGGCTCTTCCATTTAAGATTGCCACGAAGAAGCCGCCGCCCCCGCCAATTTTTGTCTACAATTTTTGGTGTGGTTTTCGCTTATTCTACTTGCGGCGCGCTTTGCGGTCACAGATGCATCAGGTCGAGGTAGATGTCGAGAGCGGCCTTAATCTGCTCACTGTCGGCGGTGCAGTCGATTTTCACATCGCCGACATCTTTCAGCAGCGTGAAATTTATCTCCCCCGCCCTGACATTCTTCTTATCATGGCTCATAAAGCACAACAACTCGTCGTAGTCAGAGCAATCGATTTCAAACGCTCCGTAGTTGTCATGGACATATGCGGCGAACCGCTGCAACTCGTCGCTCGGGAATCGGAGCTGCATATGCGACAGTATCAGCTCCACAACAAGCCCCCACGCCACAGCGTAGCCATGAGGGATGGGCGATTTGCGCTTCATCGCCAGCGACTCGAACGCATGGCCTACCGTGTGGCCGAGATTGAGGGCGCGGCGTATGCCGTGCTCCTCGGGGTCCTGACTGACTATCTCGTTTTTGACCTTTACGCTTTCTTCAAGCAGCCGCAAGAGATGCTCGTTGTCTGCCCGGTCTATCCTGTAGGCCAACAGGTCATTGTAGACGCGCTTGTCGGCAATCAGGCCATGTTTCAGCATCTCGGCATATCCCGAAAGCAGCTCCTGTTGGGGCAGTGTGTTGAAAAATGTGGTTGATATGATGACGGCTTCGGCTTCGCTGAACGCCCCTATTTCGTTTTTAAATCCGTTAAAGTTGATTCCCGTCTTACCGCCTACCGACGCGTCGACCGCCCCGAGGAGTGTCGTCGGGATATTCAAGCAGCGTATCCCCCGCTTGAACGTGGCGGCGGCAAACGCTCCCATATCGGTGACAACGCCCCCACCCACATTGATGATAAGGGCGTGGCGCGTACCCCCGCGGTCGCCGAGCTGACGCCAAATCGAGGCGAGTGCCTCAAGGTCTTTGTTGACATCGCCGGCTTTCACCGTTATGACCTCGGCGGCGGCAACAGTCGTAGACATCGCCTGCAAGCGGGGAAGCACAAACGACGCCGTGTTGACATCAACAAGCACAAACACTTTCGAGGGCTCCATCGCTGCGACAAGCCGGTCGATGGTCCCTGCCACATGATTGGTGAAAATAAGTTCTTGTCGTCCCATATAATCTATCGGTTAAAACGCATTAAACAATAGCGGCAACGAGGCCGCGCATTCGGTCATCGACTGAAATATCAGGTCGGCGCCGGCTTCGGCAAGAGCTTCGCGCGGCACGGGACCCGTGGTAACCCCTATCGTGAAAGCTCCGGAGGCGGCACCCGCTTCAACGCCAAGCGGGGCGTTCTCAAACACTATGGCCTCCCACGGCTCGACACCGGCGAGCGACATCCCTTTAAGGTATGGCTCGGGGTGGGGTTTGCCATGCGCCACATCGCGCGCCGTCACCATATCCCCGCGGCGGAAAGCTCCGGGAAAGTCCTCGGCGAGCCGCCCTATGAGCGAGCTTTGCCCCGACCCGGTCACCAGCACCCGCCGCACACCCGCCGAGGCCAGGAAATCCAGCATCGCCGACGCGCCCGGCATCGGGTTAACAGCCGGCAACTCTGTAAAATAAACAGTCTTGCGGTGATAAAGTTCGGCCACCTCACCGGCTGTGGCGTCTCGGTTGAACGCCCGGCGGAAAAGCAGATTGATGGTAGCCGCGCCGGTCATCCCCTCATAAAGGAAAAATTCGTCGCGGGTGGTGTCAACGCCCAGCTCGGTCATCATGCGGTGCCATGCGGCGGCATGGTTGCCCATCGAGTCATAAAGCGTCCCGTCCATGTCAATCAACGCCGCCCAGGGCGCGACTCGGCCGAAGCCCGTGCGCCTGAGGTAACGGCCGACAGCCGCCTTAATCACTTCATCAGCTTTTCGCATCGTCATTTCCTTTTTCGTTTCGACCGCTTTGTGAGTGTCGCCGTCGTGTCGGGTTGAAACTCCGGCGGAGCTTCAAGCAACCCCTCTTTAATGAGCATCAGCGAGTCAGACCGCGACAACGTGTCGGCTTCAGCGGGGGGCGCGAATCGCTGTCCGTCTCCGCCTATGTCAAGCCGTCCAAGACGAGCGGCGGTAACACCGCGGCGGAACACCGTCGACATCTGCTTTATCAGGTTGACACGCGTAGTGTCGACTATCTCATGGCGTTCGGCAACCATGTTCTCCTTGAACTTGGCTCCTCCCAAGCGTATCTTCATATCGTCGGGGGTGCCGCGGAGATTGATGCCGAATTTGAACGGAAGCGGCGATTTCAACACCGATATGTGATAGTCGTAGTTGAGCGACAAGTCATTGTGGCCCATCACCCCCAGACGATAACGGTCGATGTCAAACATGAAGGGAAACAGTTCGAGCTGTGAGTTCTCGACAACCGCCTCTACATTCATGTGATTAATCATGTTGTGTTTCTTATTCTTGAAAAACAGCCACTTCGACAGCATCTTGTATGTGTCGGCATCGAGCAGCACAAGGCTGTCGCCCTCCACCTTGATAGCCGCCCGAAGCGTGGGCACCACGAAATTCATCAGCGTGTCGACATTGGTGGTGGCGGCGATGTCGGCATTGACTATCCCCGAAATATCTTTCAACATCGGCATGATAGTGTCGATAGAGGGGAACATCGCCAAAAAGCGGTTGATATGGAAATCTTTTATTTTGACACCGAACCCGAACTCCATTCGCTCGCGGTCGGGTGCCGAATAAAGCGCCGACAGGTCAACCGACCCCATATCGGTGCGGGCCGAGAGTCGGTTAAGACTGATGGCCCCGTCGTAGATGTCGACAACCCCGACGAAACGGTTCATAAGCATATCGGCATAGATGATGTTGCGGGCGCGCATCTTAAACGATGCCTTTATGTTGTGGGGCACCAACAACGGGCCCGACACGGTGTCACTCTCTGCCGAGACGGCTTGTTCGAGTGCCGCGTCGTCATCTATCTTGTCGAGGTTTACAACCGGGCGGTCTGAGTCGAGACGGGCGGCATAGGCTCCCCCGGCAAACATGGCGCGGACCAACTCATTGACATTTATCGTGTCTGACCGCAGATTGAAGTCAATCTCGATTGGCACATGACGGCGCGAGGTCATCGCGCGGCGCAGGTTGGTGACGGTGCCGTTAATCAGGAAGTCGCTATGCCCGACATCGTATTTCACGTCGCGCAGCACAAGCGAGTCGGTGGAGAACTCAATATCTACGTCGCTGAGTTTATTGCGCAGAGGGAAATAGGGGGTGAACACGCGCCCCGACTTGGCTTTGATGGTGCCATGGATTCCCCACCGTTGCAAAAGCTCCTTCATCTTTGAATCAAGGCCAAAGTCAACAACCTCTTTGTCAATATCGGCGTCGGCACTGCCGCGCGACGCTCGTTGCCGACGCCGCTCGACCCGTGCGAGAGCCAGCAGCGAATCGGCCGACAGTTCGGGATGCAACGCGGCGATGGAGTCGTAGACAGCCTGCGTCTTGGCACCCATCTTTTTCTTTGGCTTGATATGGGCCATTATGTCGATGTCGCTCTCGCTCAGGGAATAGCGCGAGCGGGGATTCCCTGCGCTTACGCGTCGCGCCGTCATCGAGAGCGCGAGCTTTGGGACGCGGCGGTTACCCTCAAACCGTTGCAACGAGCCGCGACAGGCGAAGTCGCGCAACCGCAGACGGCTCGAATCGGCGGAGGAAACCACGTTAAGTCTCGCTACGCTCACCGCACCCCCGAACGGATTGATGGCAGCCGTGTCGGCCGACTCCCTACGATTTGCGCTGCCGACTCCGGCGGCAAACCGCGACAACGCCACTTCCATGCCGTCGGCTTTGACCAATGCTGTGTCTATCTTGACCGATGCCGTCAGCAATGAGTCGACGCGGTGGTCATCGCGGACGAAACTTTTGCTTGTCCCAAACTCCACCACAATCTCGCGCAGCCACGCCGTCAAGTCGCTCTCTGGCATCGACACGTCAAGGTCGGTCCCGCGCAAGCTCCCGTCGATTTTGAGCTTATGGAATCGGTTGCGGCTCATGTAGCTTTGGCGGCCCTTTACCGCAAGGTCGGCATGAAGCCGCCCGCTGACAGCGGCAGGAATCAGTCGCCTCAACTCGGCGGGGAGACGGTCGAGAACCATGTCGGCTTTCATGCGCAAATCGACTGTCGGGTCGCTCATGAGCGATGTAGCCGTCCCATCGAGATTTATCGAAGTGGCAGGTCCCTCCACCACCAAACGCCCCAACTCGATTACGCTCTTGTCGGGATTGCGCCCGTCGAAGTTGACAGCCACATCAGTGCCAAAACGCTTGAACCGCGCCTTGCCATAATCAACACGGCAATCAGGAATAGTCAGACGCACCTCAAACGACGGCACAGCGGTAGTATCGGTCAGACAATATGGCGACGTAAGCCCCCCTTGCAACTCAATGGCCATATCAGTGCGCAAAGGCTTGACAGCTTTGGCGTAAGCCGCTGGGGCATGGCAGACGAGCGACTGCACTTTGATTGGGGAGAACTTAATACCAAACGTCTTGACAGTCAACGAGTCAGCGAAATCAATGTCAGTATCGATGCTTGCTTTAATCTCATCCACATCGACAGTAAAATCTTTGAGACCTATCTGACAGGGGGATTTCTTGTCCCAAAAGACGCTGCCGTCAAGACCCATCACAATCTTATCGAAATTATATTCCTTGAGCAAAGGCGACCCTAAATCGCCACGCAACTCCATATCATAGACAGGCGCACCCTCGCCGCCGAGCAGCACGCGGTTGAGCCTAACGCTCCCGGCAATCGAATCGGCGAGCGACATATAGCTGAACGCCTCGGCGTTGACGATGGCAAACCGGTCAATAGCGAAATCGGGAATAATCACCGACGACACCGCAGTGTCAGGCTCCGAGGGGGGGACGATATTGTAGTTGGCCACCGAATCGTTGACGCTGACAAGGTTTATCATCGGACGGTCAATCACCACATCATACAAGGCCACACGGCCCAACGGCAACTGGGCGAGATTGACACCCCCCGAAAATCCGCGGACCGTCATAAGCGTGTCAGCCCCCGCGGGCAACGAAGCGAGCTCGGCCTCCGTCAGCGGGACAAGCGACCGGCTGACTACGCTAAGGGAATCAACCTCGAGCGTCAGCCGCGGAAAGGTGCTCCAAAACGCAAGCTCCACCCGCGAGCAACGCACATCGGCGCTCAGATAGGTCGACGCACAATAATTGACAAGCGGGGTCAGCCGCTCTGGCGTGAGCAACTTGACTGCGGTGGTCAAGGTGCCGACGGTCAGCAACACCAACGCCACAGCAGTCCACAAAAGCGTAATCAAGCATCCTTTGACCACTCGCCACACTCGGCTGCGGCGGATGCCTTCAGCATTATATTTCGGCCTTTTCGACATAATCATTACTGTTTTCGCCGCGCACCGTTATATGGAAACAAGCTTGTTTCCGCTCATACTTCACATAACAACGGCCACCGGCGCGCAAATCCATAAGTATTTCCGTCAAAAGCCCCTTCAAGTCAGATTGAGTCCGCGGGACTTTCTTCGAATCACATATAAACTTCATATAACTGATATCGAACGTCGTCCCATATTGATGTGCTGACGAATCGATGGCATTACGGTTGCGACGGCGCAGCTTGGTTATCGTCATCGGCGTGCGCAGCAGGCTCGTGACCTTGATGCGATAATCGCCCCCGCCGCGGGCAGCGAGCGAGTCGCGGAACTGACGGCCGATGTCGCGCAACAAAGCCTCGGCCTCAGGCACCAGAAACGGCAACGAATGAGTCAGCGTATCAACAAAATAGTCGCCACACGAACTCACCTTAACCACCGGACGGCGCAACCGCCACGCATCGCGCAACGTCGCCACCGGCTCCAATCCCATCGATGTCGCAGACTGAAGCTGCAAATAGTTACTGTCGTTGAACAGCCGCCCCACCGAAGCCACAGGTTTATATCTGAGTCGGCGACCCCCGGGAGGCATCTCACCGAGATGGACGTTGTAGTCACGACCGGGACTATCAGAGAAAAGTGCCGACACATCTCCGTCGGCAACCGTGAACACGGCAGGCTCGGCAGTCTCAGTGCTGTCGGCATCGGCAAACAGCCCCGAAGCCATAGCCGACTGAGCGCATCCGACCGCACCCCATGTCAGCATCCCGACAGCAGTTATCGCCAACGCGACAAGCCCACACATTTTGAACCGTCGCACATCCTTATAATCCAATCCTTTCATAGACACCGTAAAGTTAGGCATAATCCGCCAAAACACCGAGCAAAATCCCGACGACAAGCCAACATCAGATATTTTTTTAATAATTTTTGCCCAAAAATTTGCATACTACGGAAAAACTCCATACCTTTGCATCGCTTTTGACGGGAACGACATAAGCAAACAACAATGGAGATTCGCTAGCTCAGCTGGTAGAGCACAACACTTTTAATGTTGGGGTCCTGG
>CAZFNR010000002.1:0-181781 GCA_964520525.1 uncultured Muribaculaceae bacterium | reverse complement strand
CCCCAACCTTGGCAAGGTTGTGCTCTACCAACTGAGCTATTTTCGCAAGCGTCGCAGTTGTCAGTTTGCGTGGCGTTGATATGAATTATTTCATTGTTCTCGTTGAGCGAAAAACGGGACTCGAACCCGCGACCCCAACCTTGGCAAGGTTGTGCTCTACCAACTGAGCTATTTTCGCAAGCGTCGCTTTTGGTTTTGCGTTGCAAAGGTAGGCATATTTTTTGAACTGGCAAACTTTTGGCTGATTTTTTTGCAATTTTTCTTTAGCGGGCAGTTGTCGCAATTGTCATCTGTCAGGCTGTCGGGGCTGTTGCCGCAGTCACCGCTATGCTTTCGCGATAGTTTAAGGACGAGATAGGTGATGGCTGCGGCGATAATTATGAATACAACAACGAGTTGGATGTCGGCTTGCGTCATGATTGTTTTTTGCGGCGTTTTTGTTTTTTTTGAGGCGGGTCGGTAACTTCGATTCTGCGGGCCGAGTTGTCGCTCAGGACGTTTATGACGATTTCGCTGATTTGCGTCTTCAGGTCGTTGATAAATTCGGTGGGGGAGTAGTCGCCTCTTTCAATCAGCCTCAGCCGTCGTTCCCAGATGCCTGTGAGTTTCGCTGATTTCAGCAATTCTTGATTAATCGTGGCTATGAGGTCTATTCCGGCTTGGGTAGGTAATATGTTTTTGCGCTCGCGGTAGATGTAGCGGCGTTTGAACAGTGTTTCAATGATTGCGGCGCGTGTTGATGGGCGGCCAATTCCGTTTTCTTTCATCGCTTCGCGCAGTTCCTCGTCGTCGACGGTTTTTCCGGCTGACTCCATGGCGCGCAGCAGCGTTCCCTCGGTGTAAGGCTTGGGGGGCTGCGTCTGTTTCTGTTGCAATGCGGGGGTGTGGGGTCCGGATTCCCCTGCTGTAAACGGGGGTAGCACGCTATCGTCGGGGTCGTCGTTGACTGAGGATGCCTCGGCCTGTTTGCCGGATGCGTAGACTTGTCGCCATCCCGGATCGACGATGACTTTGCCTGTGGCTTTGAATTTGACTCCCGCCGATTCACCGAGGGCGGTGGTGGAGTTGAATATGCAATCGGGGTAGAACGCGGCGATGAAACGTTGTGCGATAAGGTGATAGAGTTGTCGCTCGTTGCCGATTAATGCGGCGGGGCTTTGTCCCGTCGGGATTATGGCGTGGTGGTCGGTGACCTTGGCGTTGTCAAACACCTTTTTGCTTTTTGGGAGTTTCTTTGCGAGAATCGGAGAGGTGATGGGCGCATAGGGTGTCATCTGCCGCAGGATGTTCGGCACTTTCGGATAGATGTCCTCGCTCAGATAGGTAGTGTCGACGCGGGGGTAGGTGGTCACTTTTTTCTCGTAGAGCGACTGTATGAGTTTAAGGGTCTCGTCGGCGGTCCATCCCCACCGTTTGTTGCACTCTACCTGCAGCGATGTGAGGTCAAACAGTCTCGGCGGCGCTTCGCGGCCTTTTTTGTCGGTCACATCGGTTATGGTGAATGGTTGCCCTTCGATGGCCGTCAGGGCATTCTGGGCCTCGTCGATATTTTTGTATCGACCGGCGGTGGCGTTGAAAGTGGCGTTGCGGTACACGGTCTTCAGTTCCCAGTAATCTTCAGGCTTGAAGTCGTTTATCTCGCGGTGCCGGCAGACGATGAGGGCGAGTGTGGGGGTCTGCACGCGTCCGATTGACAAAACATTTCCCGGGACTGAGTATTTCAGCGAGTAAAGACGTGTCGCGTTCATGCCGAGAATCCAGTCGCCTATGGCTCTTGACAAACCAGCGTGGTAGAGCCGGTCAAACTCGCTTTGGGGTCGAAGCGATTTGAATCCCTCGCGAATCGCGTCGTCGGTCAGCGATGAAATCCAGAGCCGTTTCACGGGGCATTTTATTCCGGCTTTCTGCATGACCCAACGCTGTATCAGTTCGCCTTCCTGGCCGGCATCGCCGCAGTTTATGACCTCTTCGGCTTGAGAAATCTGCTCTTTTATTACGGTGAATTGCCGCATTATGTTTTCCTGGTCGATTAGCTTTATGCCAAACCGTTGTGGAAGCATCGGGAGCGCTCCGAGCGACCATCGTTGCCACAACGGAGTGTAGTCGGCGGGTTCTTTCAGTGTGCAAAGGTGTCCGTAGGTCCAAGTGACATGATAGACAGGGCCTTCAAAGAATCCGTCGCGCCGCGTGGTAGACCCCAGCAGAGCTGCGATGTCGCGCGCCACGCTGGGCTTTTCGGTTATGCAGAGTATCAAAATTCAGTTGATTTAGAGCTGGGTTGAGACATCGCCCCGGATGGCCTGCGCGCGTGATGGCGTTGCCTCGGTCGCTAATGCCAGGGCCAATATGGTCGCACAAACTCGCGCCGATATCATCGGGGATATAGTTTTTTCGCTTCATCCCACAGTTCGTCCATCTCGGCGAGGGTCATATCCTTTAGCTTGCGGCCTGTCTCGTTGGCGCGATGTTCGATGTGGTTGAAACGGTTGATGAATTTGCGGTTGGTCTTTTCGAGGGCATTGTCGGGGTTGACCTTATATAGCCGTGCGGCGTTGATGACACTGAACAGGAGGTCGCCAAATTCCTCCTCAATGTGTTCGCGGTCGCCTGAGCGTGTCTCGGCCTCGACTTCAGCCATTTCTTCCTTGACCTTGTCCCACACCTGTTCAGGAGTCTCCCAGTCGAACCCGACGTTTGCGGCCTTTTCCTGGATGCGGTCGGCTTTTATGATTGCCGGGAGCGAGGCGGGCACTCCCGCGAGTACCGTCTTGTTGCCCCCTTTCTCTTTGAGTTTTATCTGCTCCCAATTTTGCAGCACCTCGTCGGTGCCCTTGACTTTTGTGTCGCCAAAAACGTGGGGGTGGCGGAAAATCAATTTCTCGTTGAGCGCGTCGGCTACGTCGGCAATGTCAAACTGCCCTTTTTCGTCGCCTATTTTAGCGTAGAAAAGGATGTGGAGCAGCAGGTCGCCAAGTTCTTTGCGTATTTCGGCGGTGGAGTCGTTGAGCAAAGCGTCGCATAGCTCGTAGGTTTCCTCTATGGTGTTTGCGCGCAGGCTTTCGTTGGTCTGTTTAGCGTCCCAGGGGCATTTTACCCTTAGGATGTCGAGCGTGTCGATGACTCGTCCGAGCGCTTCTATCTTTTCTTGGCGGGTATGTTTCATGTCAATTATTTTTTCTTTTGTTGCCGTGTGGCGTAGTTGTTGATGCCGGAGTTGAGCCACTCGACAAACTGCCCCACGTTTTCGTCGTAGTAGGCGGGTTCGGTCAATGCGTTTCCCTTGTTGTCGAGGACTATGTAGTAGGGTTGTGAATTGGCGGCGAATTTGTGGCGTTGCAGGTAGCTCCATTTCTCGCCGACGGTTTCCAATGTCATTTTCTTCCCGTTTTCCACCACTTTGATAGGAGTGGATAGCTTTTGCTTGTCGTCGACCATCAATTTTATCAGCACATAGTTGTCTTTTATGATCGCGCTTACAGTCTCGGTGTCAAATACCGCTCCTTCCATCTTGCGGCAGTTGACGCAGCCATGGCCTGAGAAGTCGATAAGCACCGGGCGGTTATTGTCGGCGGCGTATGCCATGCCTTTGTCGAAATCGTCAAATTCCTCAAACGTTCCGCCGTCGTAGAGGTTGAAGTCTTGGGTGTAAAGCGGCGGGACAAATGCGCTGACCCCTTTGAGCGGCGCTCCCCACAGACCTGGAATCAGATAGACCGCAAAGCTGAACGACGCTAACGCGAGGAAAAAACGGGTGACTGACAGATGCTCCAGGATGGAGTCGTGGCTGAAACGGATTTTCCCGAGCAGGTATAACCCCAGCAACATGAAAATTACAATCCACAAAGCGACGAACACCTCGCGGTCGAGCACCCCCCAGCCATAGGCCAGGTCGGCCACCGACAGGAATTTAAGTGACAGTGCCAGCTCAAGGAATCCAAGCACCACTTTGACCGAGTTGAGCCAACCGCCGGAGCGGGGCATCTCCTTGAGCCATGATGGGAAGATGGCAAAGAGCGTGAACGGCAGGGCCAGTGCCACAGCGAAGCCACCCATGCCGATTGCGGGACCGGTGATGCTGCCTATCGAGACAGCCTCGACAAGCAGGGTGCCGATAATGGGACCGGTGCAAGAGAAGGAGACTAAGGCGAGTGTAAAGGCCATGAAAAATATGCTCAGAAGCCCTGTGGCGCGTTCGGCTTTGTTGTCGACCGAATTGCTCCAGCGTGATGGCAACGTGATGTCGAACGCTCCGAAAAATGAGATGGCAAACAGCACAAGCAGTCCAAAAAACAGGAGGTTGAACACGGCATTGGTTGCGAGTTCGTTGAGCTTGCCGGCGCCGAAAATTAGCGTAATGGCCAGCCCCAGCAGCAGGTAGATGACGATTATGGCTATTCCGTAGACCATGGCGTCGCCGATAGACTTCGCTTTGCTTGAACTCTTTTTGAGAAAGAAACTGACAGTCATTGGAATCATCGGCCACACACAGGGCGTGAGCAGCGCGAGTAGCCCGCCAATGAATCCCCAGATGAAAATGTGCCACCAGGATGAATCGCTAAGTTTCTGTTCCTCTTTAGCGGGGATGTCGATAGGTTCCCACCAGTCGGCTGAAACGGTGGTGATGTTGTCATCGCCGGTGTCGGCAACCGATTTGTCAGTGGCGATTGTGTCGCTAGCGGATTGTGACGCTGCGGTAGGATTCCCGACCGTTACCGAGAATGGCTCGCGGCTTGGGGGAATGCAGCTTGCGTCGTTGCATCCTTGGAACCGGATTGAGCCTGACAGTGTCGCTCCTGTGACGCTGTCGAGCCTGAATTTTTGGGCAAAAGTGACATCGGAGTTCCACCACGCTAATTTTAGGTGGAAAATCATATCGACTTTTTCGATTGGGGCCTGGGAGGGGGTCAGAGTCCCGACCCATGTCACGCCCGGCGCCGGGTCGAGGGTTACGCTTGTCGACACGGGGCCTCCGTCGGGCAGGTTGAAGCCATAAAGATGCCAACCCTTGTCGATTGACGCTTTCAATCTAAGCTCTCCTTCCGAGGCTGATGTCATAGCCGCGTCGCAGTCCCATTTTATGGGTTTGACCATCTGTCCGGCAGCGGTTATGGCTGTTGTGGCGACTATGGCCATAAACAGCATGAATCGAGTAGTGAATAGGTGTCTCATGTCGGTCATTTTTTAACAGGCAAAACGGCAGAGGAGATTTCGACGCTTTTCGGCGGTGAGCAGGTGTTGTCGTCGCAGGCCATGAAGCTGACCGCGGCTACTACCCGGGCTTTCTCTCTCGGGCCGTCGAGTGTGAACGGAATTGTGAATGTAACGGTGCCCTCCCAGTAGCTCAGTTTGACGCCAAAGTTTTTGTCGGTTTTCTCGGCGGGCTTCACCGACGGGGTCAAAGCCCCGCTGAATTTAACTCCACTGCTTTTAGAGAGGTCTATCGCAGTGGGCCTCGGGCCTCCGTCGGGCACCGTGGTGGAATATAGGTGCCATCCCGGCTGAATCACAGCTTTTATGGTTGCGATTCCAGCGTTGGACGATGTGAGTCTCGCCGTCACTCTCCACTTCACCGGACTTTGTGCGGCGACTGTGGCGGCAGCGGCAATGAGTAGTGCTAATATGAGAATGGTTCGTTTCATAAAAATGGGTTCATTTACTCGCGAAGTTACGAAAAATGGTGCTGAGCGGGTGTCTAATTCAAAAAAAAACGCTAACTTTGCAGATAAATCTTCAATCCAGAGCAATTTAATGGACAAAAAGAAAGTTCTATACGTTTCCCAGGAAATAACCCCTTACTTGCCCTCTACCCCCATGGCTGCGCTGGGGCAGAAGTTGCCGCAAGGGATTCAGAGCAAAGGCTTTGAGGTGCGTACGTTTATGCCAAAATATGGTTGCATTAACGAGCGTCGCAATCAACTACATGAGGTGATACGCCTCTCGGGCATGAACCTAATCATCGACGACACTGACCATCCGCTGATTATCAAGGTCGCCACATTGCAGCCGGCCCGAATGCAAGTCTATTTTATAGACAACGACGATTATTTCCAGCGTCATGCCGTGTCGGATCTTGAGATACGTCAGACTCCGGATGATAACGACGAGCGCGTGATGTTCTTCGTCAGAGGTGTTGTGGAAACTGTCAAGAAACTTCGTTGGAACCCGGCCATAGTCCATTGCTCGGGCTGGATAACGGCATTGGCACCGATGTATCTCAAACGCATCTATAACGAAGACCCGTCGTTCCGCTCGGCCAAGGTGGTCTATTCGCTTTTTGACGACAGTTTTGACGGTACGTTAAACCCGCGATTCTCTGAGAAATTGCTCATGGATCAGTTTGATAAAAAAGATATCGCGGCCATATCGTCGAATCCCGTCGACTATATCGCCCTTAATAAACTCGCCATCGACTATGCCGACGGCGTGGCGCAGGCCTCGGAGTCGATTTCGCCTGAGTTGCGCGAATATGCCATTGCATCAGGTAAGCCGTTCCTTGACTATCCCGGAGAGGAGGGTTACATCGACGCATACGCAGAGTTTTACAACTCGCTTTAAAACTTGTGACTTTCACATTTTGTAACGCACAATGAGAATGAAATTCCTTCCCTATTTCCTTGGCTCGGCGGCAGCGGTTTCGATGCTTGCCGCCTGTAGCGATAGCGAGGATATAGGCTCATCCATTATCCAGGACGAGGTTGAGGTCGTAGTCAAAGACGGCTTCACTCTTTCGGGTCGTACCGTTGACAACACTCGCATCCAGTCGCGCACCGTCACCCAGTTGCTCGGCAGCATTGATGCCAAAGGCTACGGTAATTTCAAATCGGATTTTGTGACGCAATTTATGCCTGCCGGAGAGATTGACACTGTCGGAATCACGGCAGACGACATCGATTCGTTGCAGATGATGCTTGCCATTCCCAATGGAGGGTATATTGGTGATTCCATCGCTCCGATGGGGCTGCGCATCTACCGACTGACCAAGCAACTACCATCACCTATCTATAGCGATTTTGACCCATCAGACTATTATGACGAGTCGAAACCAATAGCCTCGAAAATCTATACCTGTTCAGCCCTCGGCATGGCTGACTCGCTGCTGAAATACAATTACCGTTTCGTATATTGCCAGCTGCCGGTAGAACTCGGTCGCGAACTTTTCGACGCATATCGCGAGAATCCGGCAATCTATCAGGAACCCGGTACTTTCGCGCAACTTTTCCCGGGCCTATATGTGGCTAACAGCTATGGGTCAGGACGCGTGATTAAGATTGCCGGCAACACCATGAGGCTTTTCTATCACCGCACGGTTAAGAATGAGACGACTGGTCGCGACACAGCATACAACTATGTTGGCAATTATTATGCAGTCACGCCCGAGGTGGTGACCAACAACAATATCACCTTTGATATGTCGGGCGACCTTACCGCCATGGCGGCCGAGGGGAAAAATATCCTCGTCGCCCCGGCCGGGCTTGATGTGGAGATGACTTTCCCCATAGAGGAACTGCTTGCGTCATATCGTGCCGATGCCGGCGGTCTCGCTGTGGTCAACACGTTAACGCTTGAGATTCCAGTGGCTGAGATAGAAAACGGTTACGGAATCAACCCGCCGCCAAACTTGTTGATGGTTCTTAGCTCGCGGAAATCGGAATTTTTCGAGAGTAATCAGGTGACTGACAACAAATATTCGTTTTATGCGGCATACGACGCTGTCAACAAGCGCTATCGTTTCAATGGGTTGCGCGAGTATTTCTTGACAATGCTCGACAAGAATGAGCCGTTGACCGCCGACGATTTCACGTTTACCCTCACTCCTGTCAGCATTGACACTGAGAACTATTCGTCATCGTCGTCATTCTACATCAGTGCGATTGTCCCCTATATCGACACCCCGGCGATGGCAGAACTTTTGCTTGATAAAGCAAAAATTACGTTCACCTATAGCAAACAATCGGTAAATTTTTAGTAACTTTGCATGCGTAAATCCCGCATGGCAGGGTTTCATCAAGCCGCAATAGCTCAGTCGGTAGAGCATTTCATTCGTAACGAAAAGGTCGTGGGTTCGAGTCCCACTCGCGGCTCAAGTGAATCAAGCAGGTAACCAACGAGTTACCTGCTTATTTTTATGGTGCCCGACAAGTCGGACAAGTCAGACAGGTCATCATGCTGGAACCGGTTGTGACTGAGCCGGAAAAATATTTATTTTGACAGGATATAGAGCCACTCTGAAATTGATGATTGTCAATCAGTCTTCAGAATAGTGGCGTAGCACACGACGGTAGGAATTGAAAATCTTTGATTTTGAAACGAAGCCGATGTAGCGGCCCTCGGTGTCGACCACGGGAAGGTTCCATGCGCCGGTGTCGTCAAAGGCTTTCATTACTTTGTCCATCGGTTCGTTGATGGAGATTTTGGCGGGTGGTATGCTCATGAATGTGTTGACGTGCATGCGTTTGTAGAGGTCGGGTCTGAACATGATGTTGCGTATCTCGTCGAGGAGTACAACTCCGAGCATCTTGCCTTTATCGTCGATGACTGGAAACAGGTTTCGGTTGCTGCGGGCTATGACATCTACCATCTCTTTAAGGTTCATCTGGGGTTTAACGGGGATGAAGTCGGTCTCGATGACGCTCTCGGTTTTCAGCAGGGTTAGCACCGCTTTGTCTTTGTGGTGGGTGAGGAGCTCGCCGCGTTGGGCAAGGCGCATTGTGTAGATGCTGTAAGGTTCGAAAATCTTTATGGTGCCGTAGGCTATTGTCGAGACTATCAGCAGCGGGAGAAATAGCTCGTAACCTCCGGTCAGCTCAGCGGTAAGGAAGATGGCCATTAGCGGGGCGTGCATTACGGCCGACATGACTCCGGCCATGCCCATAAGTGCGAAATTCTTTATTGACAAGTCGATTCCGAGTCCGAGGTTGTTGCAGAGGTAGGCGAAAAAGAACCCCGCCATGCAGCCGACATAGAGCGATGGCGCGAATGTGCCGCCGACACCCCCGCCGCCGTTGGTGGCCGAAGTCGCAAATCCTTTGGCGAGGATAATAAGCCCGATAAATAGGAGTATGAACCAGACCGATGAACGGTCGCCATAGAAAATCGAGCCGTTGACAATCGACGATGGGTCGCCCCCGAGCAGGTCGGTTATGGCTCCGTAGCCTTCGCCGTAAAGGGGTGGGAACAGGAAGATGAGGGTGGCGAGCACCGCGCCGCCGACTGCGGTCTTGCGCAAGGGGGTCTTAAGCTTGTTGCTGAAGAAGTTTTCCATCATGTTCATCACCCGTGTGAAATATAGCGATACCATGCCGCAAAAGAGACCGAGCAGAATGACGTAGGGGATGCGCGCTGTCACAAACGGCTCGCTTTGGACAAAGAAAAATTCGACATCGTATCCGGTAAACACATATGCCACTGTGGCGCTTGAGATAGATGCTATCAGGAGCGGCATCACCGACACGGTGGTGAGGTCGAGCATGAGCACTTCAAGTGTGAAAAGCATCCCGGCAATGGGTGCCTTGAATATTCCGGCTATACCGGCGGCTGCCCCGCAACCCACAAGAATCATCAGGATTCTCGGTGACATACGGAAAATCGAGCCGAGGTTGGAGCCGATGGCCGCTCCGGTGTAGACTATGGGGCCTTCGGCACCGACAGAGCCTCCCATGCCGATTGTGATTGAGCTGGCCACGACCGAGGTGTACATATTGTGGCGTTTCAGACGGCTTTTATTCTGGGAGATGGCGTAGAGTACGCGGGTAACACCGTGGGATATGTTGTCCTTGACGGCGTGGCGCACATATAGTCCTGATATTATAATGCCTATGACCGGGAGGACGAAATATAGGTAGTTGCCTGTCGTAATCGACAGGTGAGCAGTCGCTATGCTTGAGATGAAGTGTATGGCCCATTTGAGCGCGAGGGCGGCGATGCCGCAGGCGATGCCTACCAACAATGCGAGAATAATCACAAATGTTTTTTCTTTGATATGGCGTTCGCGCCATATCAGCAATGCCATGAACATCTGATTCAGTCGTGAAGGAGCAGCTTCTGTTTCTGTGGCGGTGGTCTGTGTCATCTCATACTCCTTTCCCCGTCAGGACGGTGCTAATGGTATAAAACAATATCTTCAAGTCTACCGAAAATGAGATGTTTTCGATGTAGAGTAAATCGTAGGGCAGGCGTTTTATCATTTCGTCGACATTGCTTGCGTATCCATGCTTGACCATCCCCCAAGAGGTTATGCCGGGTCTTACCTGGTGGATAAGGGAATAATAGGGTGCGCGCTGTATAATTTGCTGTATGTAGTATTCTCGTTCGGGTCTGGGCCCTACGAGTGACATATGGCCCCTAATGACGTTCCAGAATTGCGGAAGCTCGTCGATGCGGTATTTTCGGAGGAAACGCCCGAAACGAGTGACGCGCGGGTCGTTGACCGATGAGAGTGCCGGGCCTGTCTCCTCGGCGTCGATTCGCATGGAACGGAATTTGTAGATGTTAAATGGCCGTTTATGATAGCCAATGCGGCGTTGACGGTAAAACACGGGACCTTTGGAGTCGAGTTTTATGGCTGCGGCGATGATGAGGAAAAATGGGGATAACACAGCGAGTGCGGCGCTTGAAATGATGACATCGCTGACGCGCTTGATGGTGAGCGTCATGGGCGAAATCACAGCCCGCGACACATCGATAAGCGGTTCGCCGACAATATTGGAGATGCGCGAACTCGCTGTAATCATATGGTATAGTCCGGGAGAAATGTAGGTTGGGAGGTCGAGTGGAAACAGTTTGTTGAGCAGGTTGACCGATGCTTTTATTCCGTGCCGGTGTGGCGTGACGAGTAGATGTGAGATGCCGAGGTCTGTTACAATTTCGGGAAGCCTGTCGATGGGATAGACCGGTAGGTCGAGTGGTCTGGCCGTTGCGGATTCGGGGCAAGTCTCTACGTATCCCACGATTTTGAATCCCATGGCTTTTTTCATGGAGTTGAGCCTTTCGGCCAATTCGGTCGCTGCCGTCGATGTCCCCACAATCAGAGTGTTGAATTGCCATCGGCGCCGGTGGATGTTGCGTGCGGCCATATTTGTCAGCACGGTGCGTCCGCAGTAGACGATAAACGTCATGAGCGAGAACAATATCGTCAACAGCTCGTAGTTGCGCAGACGGTCGGGGATGTCGTCGTTTATCAGGGCGATGAAGTATATCATGATTGTGCTGGCTATCGCTGAGCCGGCTGTGTTGATAAGCTCGTCGAGCCTTGACTTGAAGAACACTTGTGAGTAGTAACCTGACAGGTAGAAGATGCCGAGCATCATCAATGGGAAAAAAATCTGCCCCAGAATGACGTAGTGGCTTGTCAGAAACGGTCCGAGACCGTTGAATTGTTGCTGAGTGTCAAGCATATGATAGCGCAATGTGTTGAAAACCAACCATGCGATGTTGGCCGTCAGAAAGTCGGTCGCGACATAGATTGTGCGGTATCGTTTTGCGCTTATCACTTGCGAATGATTTTAATTGAGTTGTCAGTCGACACTTTGATGATAGATGAGGGTTTGGCTTCGCCTGAGTCGTTGCGACGCGCCTCGATGACGTAATCGACTCCGGCGATAATCTCAGGCGAGATGTCGGCGAAACGTAGCGGTGTGGGCTGTCCGCTGATGTTGGCCGATGTTGATACCAGCGGGCGGCGGAGTGTGTTGCACAGTGTGCGTGACACCCTCTCGGTGGTAATTCTGATGCCGACACTTCCGTCGGGTCCGAGAAGCTCCGGGGCGAGGTTGCGGCCGCGGTCATAGATGATTGTCAGCGGGTCAACCGCCACGTCGAGCAGTTGGGCGGCGGCATCTGGCACCTCGTCGACATAACGGTCAAGGAGGTCGGCATTGCCGAGCATGACTATAAGAGCCTTGTGGTCAACGCGCCGCTTTAACTCATAGACGCGCTTTACCGCGTCGGAGCGGGTTGCGTCGCATCCAATGCCCCACACAGTGTCGGTTGGGTATAATATTAAGCCGCCGGCTTTTAAAGCCGCAACCGCCCGCTCTATATCTTCTTTAATGTCTATCATCGCAACTACAAAGTTACGATTTAATCATTAAAGTGCAAAAGAACGGGCGGCTATCGTTCAAAAAACTCGGTTGTCAGGGTCAACGAATCGACACCTTGGCGGTTTTCGCCCCGCCACCGGGCGTAATAGCCTTAACAATGTACAATCCGCTAAGCCCCGATGTGTTTATACTGCTTCCCGCGGTCGACGCGGCAAGCGCACCTGTGGTTGTGTAGAGATTGATTGACGTAGCGCCTTCCACGCTAAGTTCATCGCCGTTCACAGTCACTTCGGGAGCGCGGTCCTCATCGTCGGCGCTAATGGAATTAACACCCAATGTGTCTTTGTTCACGCCCTCGAGCGGTATAATAACATCGTTGGCCATAGGCGATGATAAGCGCATATAGGCTTTTGCTTCGGCTTGCCACTCGGTAGGAGTGTAAGTAACCGTGAGGGTAGTGTTTTCGTGCCAACTGCTCGAATTGGTTCGGGTGACTGAGAAGTTTTTAGCGTCATCGCCCGAAATCACTGCAATCACGCCTCCGTGTAGGTTGACATTGGTTGTTTCAATCGTCTGACTGATAGGTGCGTTATTAATCGTTGACAGCGACAGCGATGTTTGGCTGGGGGTTACTACGGCTTTAGTCAATGGCATAGCCGCTTCTTTGGGTGTGTACTTATAGATTACCGCTTTGCGCGCGCCGGTATTGCCGATAGCCACACCAAAGAGCAGTTCAGCGTGGCCGCTCGAATTGCGGCGTACCGATACCCCCTCAGGCTCTCCAAAGGTGTTGCCTGAAAGCGTAGTGTTAGAAGCTGTCAAAACTTTGCGATAGGCAAAAGTGTTGGTGCGCCAATTGTAAACGTGTAGCGCGATTGTCGATTTCTTATTGATAGCAGTCGAATTTTCCGAGCTGACACCCTCAAGCATGTAGAGGTAATCGCCGCTAATCGCATAACCTTGGTGAGCCCAGGTGTTGTAACCGTTATCGCCAGAGGTTGAGGTAGGGTTATCTCCCTTAGTCAGCGTAACCACTTTGCGTGGGGTCGCCTTGCTTTGGTTTGAAATTACGTTGTCGAGATCATAGATAGCATAGACATTTTTGGATCCCGAAGGATAGCGCGACACAAAATGGCGCGACACCTCGTCTACAGCCGGATATTCACCTTTTTTGCCGTCGATGTCGAACGTGTAGATGGGATATGTTTTGCCGTTGTGGGTGAACGACGTTTTGCGCATATCCACCACGGCACCGCTCACCCATGGGAACCAGCAGCAAGCCGTTGACGTGGTCTCAGTCTCGTCAGAGTTAAGCACGCCGCGGCCACCGGTAAAGATATACACCTTGCCGTCGATGCGCCCGACGCTCATATTGGTGCCGTGGCCGGCCCAGACGAGTTGCATTTTGGCCGACGAGTTAGCCGACTTGTCATAGCGTGTCACGCATAGTGCTTTTGGGTCGCCGTAGGTCGACTTAAGACCCGTGCACAGCGAGGCGTTCTCTATTTGAATATAGTAGACATCGCCTGTCACCGGGTCAACATCAAAACTTTGGATAATGGTGACCGCCTTAGTCGTATAAGCGGCTTTATAGGTGCCGAACGTGCAATTGCTCGTATTGATCAAGTCGAAGTTGTCGGCATAGTACCGTTCCTGAGCCGCAGCGCCTTTGTTTTTGAATATGCCAAACGCATAGTTGGTGCTATCACAATCGTTGTAACGCACGTCATGACTTACCGGCTCTGCCGAATTTTGGTTGGCGTAGTAGAGGTAGTTATAAGTGTTATGCACTTGACGTTTTTTACGGAACACGTTATGTTTCAGACCTACCGTGCAATTGACTGGCGTGACTGTGCCCACAGCGTCAACCTCGCCGGGATAGAAGCGAATCAGCGGATATAGGCTCTTCTGTCCTATGCAATTATTGAAATAGTTGTGGGTGATTTCAAACTCGGTGGTGCCGCTCTGTGCGCATCGTTGCAACATCATACAAAAGTCACCGCCCAACGACTCGGTAGGCACACCGACTTCATTGAAGTTATTATATTTCAGTTTAATGAGGCCGGCGCAATTGTCGAGTTTAATGCTCGTAGCTCCGCGGTCGAAGTTGTTGTCATAGATGGTGATTCCGTCGTTGCCGCCTGCGATAGCCACATAGTTGGATATTTCGCTTTCCTTGAAGATGTTATGGGAGATTGTCACGTTTTTATACTTGCCTTGCGACTCTGACGTTGTGGCCTTTGCGTCTGATACGGGCTTTCCGAGCTTCACCACGGCAGTCGAGCTTGAGCGTGCGAGCGTCGCACCGGAACTAACGTTGAAAATGTAGGTCAGTCCGCTCAGAGGAGCCGCTGCCGTAGCCGTGAAATTACTTACTGAGGCATTTCCGGTGAAGTTAAAGCCGTTGATAGTTACGTCGTCGGCATTTATGGTTATTCCCGACGTGATTTCAGTAACTTCAGTGCGGGCGGCCGCTCGGGGGTCTTGATTGGCATTACATCCCAATAACGATAGCCCTTTCACCGTGATGGTGCCGCCTTCAAAAGTTCCTGCTGTAAAATAGACCGTCGACGACTCCTCAGGCCCGGCCGCCATCAAATCGCCGAGCGAAGCGAACGCATCTGTTCCTACGGTATACTTTGAGCCATTGTGTGTGATAATTGCTCCGGCGGCAGTCGCATCGGATGTGATCAAATAATTCTTAGCTTGGAGCGAAGTGTTGCAAGCAACCACTCCGGCCAAGGCAAGTGTAGCGAATTTTAGATTCATGGTCAATATGTAATGATTTTTTTTTAGATAGAGATTTGTCTGCAAAATTAAGTTAACAAATATACGCATTAATTTCCAATCTTGTGACACAAACATGATAAATCAAACCTGTTTCTATGCAAAACCGGCAATAACCGCCTGTCATACTCATAGCCGCCGTCAGCCTTAATCTTTAGTTGTGAAAATGCCGATTTTTCGCTATTTTTGCGGCGAGAATGAAAAAACGGCAGCTCGGATGGCTCGTCGCGGGGTCGTTGTCGCTTTTGCGGCACATGACCGTGAGGAAAGTCCGGGCAACAAAGAGCGCCATACTTCTTAACGGGAAGCTACCGGCGACGGTAGAGTAGCGTGACAGAGAATAACCGCCCTCTCCCCAAGTGGAGCGGGTAAGGGTGAAAAGGCGGGGTAAGAGCCCACCGGCGGTTGTGGTGACGCGACCGGCCGCACGTCTTATGGGTTGCAAGGTCAAGTATACCGGCATTCAAGGGCTGCTCGTCCATTGCCGGGGGGTGGACTGCTTTAGCCGTCGGGTGACCGTCGGCATAGATAAATGACGAGCCGATGACACAGGCTCGGCAGACGGCTCAAACCGTTGCGCCGACAGCGGTGTCTCGACATAACCCGGCTTACAGTCTGAGCGGCCGTTATTCATTTTCTTTTAAATCGAGAGGGTCGGTCACCGTAATAGGCAGATGATTAAAAATCTCAGTTATCGCTAAACAAAAAGAGGTTAATGCTGTTTGTGTTTTAAAGACGGGACTGAAAATCTCGGACGTTTAGTGTCATATGAGCATAAACAACCAAACAAAATCAAGGATTGCCGTTATGAAACGTATCTTTACATTCCTTTTCGCTCTGCCGCTATTGTTGACATCGTGTGACCACAGCGATGATATCCCCGATGTAGATGTCACGGTAACCGTGTCGGGTTGTACGGTTGTCGATAATGTCATCTATGTAGTCAGAAGCGACGGGTTCCGTGTGGAGTCGGTTAATCTTGAAAATCACGGCACCAAAAACGCCGTGATTGGTCCGGTGGTGTATCTTTGGGATCGCATCCGTGTAGGTGACAGCGTTGTAGCTCCTTACAGCTATAATTTCAACACCTCGGCTACTGAACTCGGTGAGCATCTGTTCCAACTTGAAGCCGCTGTTTATGCGGTAGACTATTCTCCGGCTATAGCTTTACTATCGTATGACGTGGTCGTTGTCGCATCTGCCGACGATATTCCGGGCAATGTCACTGATGACCCGTCGGCCACCTATAGGCTTAAAGCCAAAATCATGAAAGACTCTACTGCGGATGACGAGAAATGACGGTTTCGTTTATCGCAAACATATATGTTCCGGGGCGGTTATATGCTGCGGGCTGGTGCGCAAAGCGGCTCCGGGAATCTTAGAGTAAAAACATACGCCTAATATTTTACCAATCTATATTGACAATTAATGATGAAAAAAGTAATTTCGTTCGTTTGCCTTATCGCGGCCGGTGTGGCTGCGATGACAGCGGCCAATCCCAAAACGGAGTTTCGCGGGGCTTGGATGCACACTGTGCATCAAGGACAGTATGCGTCACAATCGACAGAAGAGAATAAAGCCTATCTCCGCAATCAGCTTGATTTGCTCAAAAACGCCGGTGTCAATGCCGTCATCTTTCAGGTGCGTCCATCGGCCGATGCGTTCTATCCTTCGACGCTTGAGCCGTGGAGCCGTTTCTTGTCGGGTGAGGCCGGGGTCGCTCCTTCGCCTGAATGGGATCCCCTGCAATTTATGATTGATGAAGCCCATGCCCGAGGAATGGAGCTGCACGCATGGCTCAATCCCTACCGCGTGACCACCACGGCAAAACAGGAGTTGCCTAAAAACCATATTTATCATAAACATCCCGAGCGTTTCGTCACATACGACAAAAAACTGTATTTCGACCCGGGATTGCCTGAGAACCGCGAGTTCATAAACGATGTCGTTCGAGATATAGTAACACGTTACGATGTCGATGCCATACACATGGATGACTATTTTTATCCTTATCCGGTAGCCGGGCTTGATTTTCCCGATGACGCGTCGTACAAGAAGTATGGCAAAGGAATGACGCTCGGTGATTGGCGTCGCAAGAATGTCGATATGCTAATCGAGGGGTTGCACCAGACGATTGTCGAGAGTAAGCCATGGGTGAGATTCGGTATAAGCCCGTTTGGTGTGTGGCGCAATAAGTCGACTGACCCTCGCGGAAGTGAGACAAAAGCTCTGCAAAACTATGATGACCTCTATGCTGACGTGTTGCTTTGGACCGAGAAAGGCTGGGTTGACTATATGCTGCCCCAGCTTTATTGGGAGCTTGAGCATAAACGCGCGTCATATATCGAGTTGGTTAAGTGGTGGGAAAAGCAGTCGAACGGGCGGCATATGTATATCGGGCAGGATGTGGTCAAATCCATGACGTTGCCCGACCTCGCTCCGTCGACCGAGAAAACACAGTTACGCCACAAGATAGAGTTGGCTCGCGCGGGCAAAAATATTCATGGCAATTGCTGGTGGCCGGGCTACTCGATAACAAAAAATGTGAACGGTGTGGCTGATTCGCTTTCTAATGAATTTCAATCGACAATAGCGTTGATTCCGGCGTATGGTTGGATTAGCGATGAGACCCCGGCGGCTCCGACATCGTTGGAGGCCAAAGGCGGACGGTTGACGTGGAAATCGGCAAAACCGGCAGGGAAGGTTGAAGATACGGTTAAATTCGTGATATATCGTCTTGCTGATGGTGACGCGGCTACGGCTATGACTGACCCTGTTAATATTGTTGATGTCGTTTACGGAAATGAATGGAATATACCTTCCGGTTCTCAAGGTCGGTATTTTGTGACCGCTCTTGACCGTGTCAATAATGAATCATTACCTTCGGCGACAGTGGAGATAAAGTGAGAGCCGTTTTGAAATGGCTTAAAAGTACGCGGGGTGGGTGCTGAAAGCGCATCCGCCCCTTTTTTTGTGCATGACTTGCGGGTAGAATCGGTTGGCGGGATAAATGCTGGTTGTGATTTTATGTGTTAGTCGAGCATCATAGACAGAAAAGGCCGATGGGTGGCTATGCCGAAAATCGCGCCTATTCGCGGTGTGGAAAACAGCAGCGAAGTCAGCACCGTGACCGATATGTCGAGGTCATACCGTTTTAGCTGAGTGTCGTCGATGTTTACCTTGCCGTCGTTAATGATGAATGTGTGGCTGTTTTCCGGCAGTAGCGTGTCGTTGATTCTGATTGACCCTTTGCGAAGCCGTGACACTTTGGCTACTTGTGAAAGGGCGTCGTAGACATTGACAATGCGCCCCATTCCAAATGGTTGTATAGGCCGTCCGTGCGATGGAATGGCCGGGAATGTCATGGGCGTGCGGCAGTTTACGGCGGAAATGTGTGACAGCATGGCTTTTTCCGCATTGGGATTGTCGCTCAGTATGTCCTTTATTAGAACCCTGTGGCCCTGTGTGGCGGTGAACGCGATTGCGGCGATTTCGCCGCAGTCGCTGTCGGTCATACAATAGGCTTTCCCGCAATCCATGGCGTTGTCGCGCATGATGTCCTCAAGCTGGTCGCTTGTGTGCCTTACCGCTCCATGTCGCTGCGATTCGAGCCTTATAAAAGCGGATAACAAGTCATCGGAGAGGGGGATATTTATTTCTTTAAACGTGAAATTGCCTGAGAAGCGAAACGCTGCCCCTGCGGCGTAATGCCGGCGGTCGATATAGAATATTGTAGAAAAGCCGAGGCGGTTGTAGAAGGGAAAGAGATGGCTGCTTGCCGGTATCAGGCTGACGAGCATATCGCCGCGGTCGCGGGACGCTCTGAGGGCTTTGGCCGCTAACGCTGTCATGTAGCCGCGGTTGCGTGCTTTTTTCGATGTCGCTGCTCCGGCTATGTAACCCATTGGCAGTTCGGCTCCGTGGAAATCAATATTGTAGCGTTGTAGCAGCAATGAACTGACAGTCGCTCCCGACTCATCGCAGAATGTCACGGTGTCTTCTGGTCGATAGATGTGATTGAAGTACATCTCTCGATAAGCGGGACTGTCGTCGAAAGCCTCGGCCCAAATTTTCATTACCGCTTTTTTCACGCTATCTGTCATGTCTATATAACACTTTACTTGGTATAGGTGTTTAGCGGTGTCTTTCTTGTATTGGAGTCGATAGGCGGTATCCCGACTATAAACCAAGAGCCGCTATCATTCCGACAGCGGCCCTCATGTATTTGTTGTTATCGGGGGGTAATCATCCCCCTTCTTTTGTAATCAATGATTATTTCAAAGCGTCCTTAACTGCGTCGTTCGGGACCATTTCCTCTTTGAAGACATAAGCGCCGGTCTTAGGCGATTTCACCATTTTGATGACCTTGCTATAAGTGCGGCCTTCACCTTTCTGAAGTGATGCGACGGTTTTCTTTGCCATATCTCGGTGTTATTATTTGATTTCTTTGTGAACAGTTACTTTCTTGAGGATGGGGTTGTATTTTTTCAACTCCAGACGCTCTGTGGTGTTTTTGCGGTTCTTTGTGGTGATATAACGAGAAGTACCGGGCATACCGCTTGCTTTGTGTTCGGTGCACTCAAGGATTACCTGCACACGATTACCTTTTGGTTTCTTTGCCATCTTCTTAGAATGCTAAATATTTGATTTCAGTTAAATAACCCTTTTCAGCTGCCTTTTTGATTGCGGCATCCAAGCCCAGCTTGTTGATGGTGCGTAAGCCGTTAGCTGAAACAGAAAGTGTAATCCAAGCGTCCTGTTCTACCCAATAGAATTTTTTGTTGAACAGGTTGACGTTGAATTTGCGCTTTGTGCGGCGCTTTGAGTGCGACACGTTGTTGCCGGTGATCGCTTTTTTGCCTGTGATTTGACAAATCTTTGACATGGCTGTTTATGTTTATCGAGTTTTTGATTAACAATTTGAGCTTTGTGGCCGCCATCTCAGTTCTCATATCACCGCTAAGCGCATCATTTTTAGCAGCTTTACAGGATGAGCCACAAAACAGTTTGCAAAGTAACAAATTTTTCCCAACCTACGCAAATTTTTCGGTCACAATTTGCCTTGATTCGTTTTTTTATCGGTTTTGGAGGTTTTTTGCTTTGTGGTCGCCATCTCAGTTCTCATATCACGGCTAAGCGCGTTTGATTATGCTTTTTAATCGGGATAGATGGCGGTTTTGATGACGCCGTCTGCCCGCTTGGCGAATAGGTCGTAGGCTTCATTGATTAGGCTGAGATGAAAGCGATGTGTTATCAGATGGGTTGTGTCAATCTTTCCGTCGGAAATCAGTCGCATGATTTTGTTGCAGTCGCAGGCGTCAACACCGCCGGTTTTGAATGTGAGATTCTTGCCGTACATCCACGGTAGGGGCAGTATCTGTTTGTTTTCATAAAGAGCGACAATCGCAACGATGGCATTGGGGCGGGCGCAACGCCATGCGAGTTCAAATGTATCCTCGCCACCGGCGACTTCAATCACGCGGTCGGCACCACGGCCATCTGTCAGTGAGTTGAGGAGTTCAAGGCATTTTGTCGGCTCGACTACGTCGACATTGGGATAGTGCTTATGCACAAATTCACGGCGGCTCTCATCGGTTTCGCAAACGACTGTTCGGTGTGGCTTATACAACTGGGCACATTCCAGAGTGCATAATCCTGTCGGACCGGAACCGATAATAAGCACTGTATCTTCCGCTGAAATCTCAGAAATCTTTGCGGCCCAATAACCTGTTGCGAGAATGTCGCCGACAAACAGCGCCTGCTCATCGCTGACGTTATCGGGAATCGGATTCAGACCATTGTCGGCGTATGGCACGCGGACATATTCAGCTTGACCGCCGTCGATGCGGCATCCTAACATCCAGCCACCGGAGGTGCAGTTGTTCACATATCCACGTTTGCAGTAGAAGCATTCTCCGCAGAAAGTTTCGACATTCACAGCGACCCTATCGCCCGGCTTGACCTTGCGGACTTCTGACCCGACAGACTCAACGACCCCCACCAATTCATGCCCCACGGTGATGCCGACCTTTGCCTGAGGCACAGCTCCATGCAGAATGTGGAGGTCTGACGAGCAGATGCTCGAAAGAGTAACCCTGACTACGGCATCATGAGGGCCTACGACTTCCGGTTTCGGTCTCTCAGTCAGTTGAAATTGTCCCGGTGCAATATATGTCAATGCTTTCATTTCAAATTTCGTTGTTTTTGTCTTGTGCTAAATTAGCGATACCACAGATTTCCTACCAGCCGTTGCGACGAGTTATAATCCATGTATTTATCGTGTTTGTCAGCTTTTGTTTGTCGGCTTTTTGACGAACAACGAGGTGTATTCTTGCTCGAAGTTGGGGGTGAGGATGCCGCGGCCCATCGCTGCTGAAATTTCTTCGGCGGTCCAGAAGCGACCGTCGGCAACTTCGTCTGACGGGGTGGGGCGGGTGTCGGTGACGGTTGAGTAGGCGTTGACCATCTCTCGTTCGCGCACTGAGTCGAATATGTAGCGAGCGCGAAATTCAGGCTTGAAGTCGGTTAGCCCGACTTCTTCCGCGGCTTCGCGGCGCAAAGCGTCGATTATATCCTCGCCGTAATCGACGTGGCCTCCGACGGCAGTATCCCATTTGCCGGGTTGTATATCTTTCCAGTCGGGACGTTTTTGCAGGTAGAGTCGTCCTTGGCTATCGAATATGTGGAGGTGCACCACGGGATGGAGCAGGCGGCTACCGTCGTGACATTCGCCCCTCGTGGCCGAGCCGATAACGCGTCCATTCTCGTCTATTATCGGAAACAGTTCGTTGGAGTTGTCTTGGTTCATGTGTGCCTAACGGTTTTGGCGCAATGCGAGCAGTAGCATGATTAATCCCTCGGTGGTGGCGCGGTCTATCACGCGGTCGCGTGTGCCTGGGAAGTGGCGTGTAACCGTGGTTGTCGATTTAGGGGTTTTGACTGCGATACATACTGTGCCGACAGGCTTTCCGGCGACAGCTCCACCTGGTCCGGCAATGCCTGAAGTAGCTATGGCGCAGTCGGCGGATATGGCTTTTGCGGCCCCTTCGGCCATCTGCGACGCAACTTGCTCGCTGACAGCTCCGAACGAGTCAAGCGTTTCGGCCTTGACACCGAGTAGGTTGCGTTTGACCTCGTTGGAATAAGCTACCACTGAGCCTTTGAAATATTCGGAGCTTCCCGGGACTGCCGTAATGGTGTGGGCAATGTTGCCGCCGGTGCAGCTCTCGGCTGTGGCGAGAGTGAGTTTCAGTTCCCGGAATGTGTCGAGGGTGATTTCTCCTATGGTGCGGTCGCCAGTCGACAGGATGTGTCCGTCAAGGCGTTGGCGTATTTTTGTGGTGGCTTCGTCAATGAGTGATTGTAATGTGTCGCGGTTTGTGCCATGTGCGTCAAGGCGCAGACGAATCAATGCCGGCTTGGGCAGGTAGGCGAGATGCAGCTCGGGAGGTAGCGCGTCCTCTATTGGAGCAAGAGTTATGGCCACTTCCGATTCGGTCATGCCTGCCACAATGGTGTTGGTGTGCAGCACAACCTCATTGGATGGGAATCTCTCAAGCAGTATCGGAAGTACAGCGTTGGCAAACATCTGACGTGTCTCGAACGGCACCCCCGGCATTGCGACAAGCACTTTCTTGCCTTCGTCGCGGTCGAACCACATGATGGGTGCGGTGCCTACGCGGTTTTGAATCACGCGGCAGCTCGTGGGGACTATTGCTTGGTCGGCGGTGAGAGGGTTGAGCGTTATGCTGCGTCGGCCTACGACTTCTTTGACGTTTTCGAGTGTCGCAGGGTCGAGACGCATTTCTCCGCCGAATATGTCACACATGGTCAATTTGGTTATGTCGTCCTTAGTTGGCCCGAGTCCGCCGGTGGTCAGCACCACGTCGCTAAGTTGAAAGGCTCTGTCGACCGCGCGTTTGATTTCGGTGGCATTGTCGGCTATCACCTGCACGTCGTTGACTTCCCATCCATATGGGCCTATCTGGCGTGCAATTTCACCAGAATTGGTGTCGGTTACTTGGCCGATGAGCAGCTCGTCGCCTATGGCTATGATTGAGACTTTCATTTTTGTGATAATATGTTTGATGTGTGGGGCTTATACGGTTACGCGGGCATAGGGAGCTGCGTCGTAAGGGCAGAACTCTTTTGAAAGATATTTGTAATACCCGGCTATGGCTACCATGGCGGCGTTGTCGGTGGTGAAAGAACGTTTCGGTATAAACGCCGTGAGATTGTGGCTGTCGCAGTAGTCGGCTATGGCTTGGCGCACGCCGCTGTTGGCAGAGACGCCGCCGCCGATTGCCACGGTCTTAACCCCCGTCATTTTGACCGCCTTGTCAAGTTTATCCATCAATATGGCTATGATGGTGGCTTGGAGCGATGCTGCCAAGTCTGGCAGGTTTTTCTCGATAAATTGCGGGTCGGTTTTCACGGTGTCGCGGAGGGTGTAGAGAAATGCTGTCTTCAGTCCGCTGAAGCTGTAGTCGAGTCCGGCTATATGTGGTTTGGTGAATTTAAACTTAGCAGGGTCGCCGGTTGATGCGAGCCGGTCAATGTGGGGCCCTCCCGGATAGGGTAGACCCATTATTTTCGCGCATTTGTCGAAGGCTTCTCCGGCAGCGTCGTCAATAGTTTGGCCCAAAATTTCCATATCGTCATAATTTTTGACGAGTATTATTTGGGAGTTGCCCCCCGAAATGAGTAGGCAGAGGAATGGGTATTCAGGCACCGGGTCGTTGGCGTTTTCGCGGATGAAGTGGGATAACACATGCCCGTGCAGGTGGTTTACGTCGACTATCGGGACTCTGAGGCCAAGTGATAATCCCTTGGCGAATGATGTGCCGACGAGCAGTGAACCGAGCAGGCCGGGGCCGCGTGTGAAAGCTATCGCGCTTAGGTCGCTTTTGTCAATGCCTGCTCGCTTGATGGCGGTATCGACCACGGGAACTATGTTTTGCTGGTGGGCGCGTGATGCCAGCTCAGGCACAACACCTCCAAACTCTTCGTGCACCTTTTGGCTTGCGATAACATTTGACAGCAGAAGTCCGTCGGAGATAACGGCTGCGCTCGTGTCGTCGCATGATGATTCGATGCCTAAGATAATCGTACTCATTTACCCTTTGGTTTAAATCAGATAATCGTAGACGCGAAGTTAGCTATATTTTTTCGCTAATCCTTATAAAAACGATCGCATTGATTGGCTATCCATTGTGTGAGCCGGGTGGGTAGCGCGGCTACGGCTGCGAACATCAGCCGGTAAATCAGCGGCACCTCTTTTATCGACATTATGCGGTTGTTGACTTCGGGAAATGTCTTTTTCCATAGGTCGACATCTTTGCCTTTCCCTTTCAGAAATTTCACTTTGGATATCAGTTTGAGCCGGTTGAGGAAGGGCTCGTAACGGTTGTCGGGATAATGATTGGCAAACCATTTTTCAAGCATCAATGCAGCCAACAGGTGCTGTCGCAGTTGGGTGTCGCGCGCTGCTCTCGACAGTGTGCGCGCCGTCGGGTTGACATAATAGCGATAAATCGGTGTGTCGATTATCGTGACCTTTGGGCTAAGAGCCAGCAATCTTGAAACCATAATCAGGTCTTCCCAGCAATCTACGTCGGCGAGAGGGAGTATGCCGTTGTCAAAGCATAGTTTGCGTGAAATCAGCTTGTTCCACAAGGAGTAGTTCTCTGTGTGGATTCTGATTCGGTTTATGTCGGGGAAATTAGGCGATGGCTTGGCGATTGTCTCTTTTTTTCCCTCAACTTTAATGTATGGAGCGACAGCGATGTCGGCATTGTCGCGCTCTGCCGCGTCGACCATTCTTTGCAATGCGTCAGGGACGCTGAATTCGTCGTCGGCATCGCATCTGATGATGTATTTGCCTGATGCTTTCACCATTGCTTCATGGTTGGCGTGATGCAATCCGCGGCGTATGGGGAAATGTATCATCACGACGTTGCCGGCGCGTTCGGGGAATTTCCGCAACACGGCATTGAGTATGTCGGCTCCGCGGTCAAAACTGCCGTCATTGACAAAAATGACTTCCATCTCTTTGAGTGTCTGTGACAAAACGGATGTCGCACAACGCTCAATTGTCCCTTGTGCGTTGAGGAAGGGGACTATTACGGAAACTTTTATCTCTTTTGTGGGGCGAGTGCCGTCCATTGCTAAAATTAAAAGTGATTAATGGGCTTTGTGCAACGTGATTATTGTCAATTCGGGAGTCGCTCCTATCCTCGTGGGTATGCCGACAGTCCCGAGGCCGATGTTGACATAGAGGTGATGCCGTTCCTCATTATCGGAATAGAGCCCTCCCCATGTCGGGTAGCGCAATGCCGCCGGCGATACTCCCAGTAGTTCAAACTGCATCGCATGGGTGTGACCCGATAGTGTGAGCGCAATGTTGCGTAACGGGTTGTTTCTTATTTCACAGGCCCAATGGACAGGAGTGTGTGAGAGCAATATTTTGGTGATGCTGTCTGACGTGTTTGGATAGGCTTTGTCCAGGTCTCCATAAACTTTGAACGGCGGGTCGCCGATGTTCTCGACTCCTATGACTGCGATTGAGTCACCTCCTCGATGTATCATTTCAGTTTCGTTAAGGAGGAGTCTCCATCCCATTTTGTCGAAACATCTTATCAAAGTCGCGTTATCGGCCTGTTTGTCGGCGTCTGATTTCCACTTTTTGTAATCGCCATAGTCGTGGTTGCCGAGTATGGCCATCACCCCGTCATTGGCTTTCATGTGGGAGAGGGTGGCGACAAACGGGAGGAGCTCGGCGGCCTCGCGGTTGACAATGTCGCCGGTAAATGCTATTAGGTCAACGCTGTTTTCATTAATGGCGTTAACGATTTTTGCGACGAAGGTTGTGTCGTTTCCGTATGTGCCTATATGGAAGTCTGAGAATTGCAGTATGCGGTAGCCGTCAAACGAATCGGGGAGGCCGCGGACATCGACTTCGACTTCCGTTATCTGGTAGTCAAGCCTGTTGATTAGCGCCCCCCACCACATCGCGACAAATGTGGCGATTGCGATACCGCAACCTATGGACGATAACCATTTCAGTCGGAATCGGTGGAACAGTTGCGGCAGGCGGGCTAAAATGTCAAATATGAAAAATACCGTTTTAGGGAAAAAGACGGTTGCGTAGCTATAGATTAGCCACATGTCGGCCAATAGCGTGTCACGAGTGCCTGAGCGGTATGGCAGGCTGACGGTGACAATGATGACCAACGTCATCAGAGTCGAGAATGCGAGATGTAGCTTTGACCAAACTTTGCCGGATAGTCTTTGACGGCAAACATTGAAAATGTACCAGTCAATCAGGATGTTGATGGCGACAATCACCAATATGGGCAGTAGCGGCAGCCTCATTGTCGGGAATTGTTGTCGCCTTCAGCACGCAGTTTGTTGGTGAGGGGGTTGGCGTACATCTGTAACATCATGCGGCGCATATAGTCGAAATCGTCGTCTGTGAGTCCTTCAAGGTCAATCTTGGCGAGTTGTCCGTCGATGTAATCATCAACCCTTTTGATTTCTTCATCGGTATAATGGTCGATGAATCGGTCGGTGCCGGTGATTTTGTCGTAGGCTATGTAGTTGATTGGGAAAATCATGTAGCCGCGGTGGATGGTGCGGTCTATGAGGTTGCAGGTTGCTTTGACCACTTCTTGCCTTTCAGAGTCGGGGCTTATTTGGTTAAGTCCCGGGTTTATGCACTCGCCGATTGCGAAGTGCACCCGTCCTTTGAGACCGAGCAGGCCGGTCTCCATGCTGAATAGGTCGTCGTGTTGGCTTTTTTTGAACGACGGGTCGTTGCGTTTCAACAGAAATTCGCGGGCTTTCAGGTAGTCGTTAGGGTCATATTCATATGAAATTGACACTGGTAAGAGCCGCGCTGATTTCAGATTTTCGAGGATGGTGCCTCCACCGCTGAGACCGAGCATTTTGACGAGGCTTTCCTGGGTTAGGTCGTTGGAGTCCTTGGCGCGCCCTTCACGTTGGGCTATCCACACTGAACGGCGCTTCTCATTGAGGCAGAAGTGGATGTAACCTGAAAGTTGCTTTGCGGCTTCAAGCGCTTGAATCATTCTGAGGTCGCGCTTGACTATGAAACTCTGATTGAGCTTAACCAGATGTGTAATCCAGTCATATATGAGCAGGTTGTTGCCGATGGCTATTTCAGAAGTGGGCTTACCTGATCTCATGAAGCAGAGATTAAGAAACGAAGCGTCAAGTACGATGTCGCGGTGGTTGGTGATGAATGTGTAGGTTTCACCATCGGCGACGTTCTCGATTCCGCTTGAGCTGATTCCACTTGTGGTGCGCTGTGCAAGTAGTTCGATAAACGGGCGCATGACCAGTCGCTGGAACTGGTCGGCTGTGGTGAGCGACTTGAGCCCGTTGACAAACTCAGGATAGTCGACATCGGGCATGACGTATCTCACGGCATGCTCCAATCCCGGGTCGCTGACCATCTCGGCCATCTTATGTTGAAACTCGTTGTCGCCGTAGGGGGCTATGTCGAGATATTCTTCTTTAATCATATCTTTTTCAGTGTTTTAGACGTGCCTGTAGACATGAATAGTGAAAAAATTGATTTTCAAAGGTAATGAAATTTTCCCGATCTTCTCACAGTGCGTTAATTTCTTAGGGAATTTTAAGAGAAGCGGCGGTTTGAATGATATCAGGCTTTGGCGTATGTGCGCCAACGCTCGATAAGCGAATTGATGTCGTCGGGGATGGGTGCGGAAAAAAACATCTCCTCGCCGGTGTGGGGGTGAACAAACCCAAGTGTGCGAGCGTGCAATGCTTGCCGAGGGCAGACGGTGAAGCAGTTGTCGATAAATTGCCGGTATTTGCCGCTGTTGGTGCCGCGTAAAATCTGGTCGCCGCCATACCGGGCGTCGTTGAACAGCGGGTGGCCGATATGCTTCATGTGTACGCGGATTTGATGGGTGCGGCCTGTTTCGAGTACGCATTTCACCACCGCCACATGGCCGAGAGGCTCGATTACATGATAGTGGGTGACGGCGTGCTTGCCGTAGTCGCCGTCGGGGAACACCGCCATCTGTAAGCGGTCTTTCAGCGAGCGGCCTATGTTGCCCTCGATGCGGCCTGTCTGGGGGGTTGGTATGCCCCACACGACGGCTACATACTCCCGTTTGGTGGTTTTGTTGAAAAACTGTTTGCCCAACGAGGTTTTAGCGTCGGGTGTCTTTGCCACGACGAGAAGACCCGATGTGTCTTTGTCGATGCGGTGTACCAACCCCATCCTGGGGTCGTTGACGTCGTAATCCGGGTTGTTGCGGAAGTGGTAGGCAAGGGCGTTGACCAGCGTTCCGCTGTAGTTGCCGTGCCCTGGGTGTACGACCAATCCGGCGGGCTTGTTGACGACGAGAAGGTGTTCATCCTCATATACGATGTCGATGGGTATGTCCTCGGGGATTATCTCAAGTTCATATCGAGGACGGTCCATGACGACGCTCACCACGTCGAGAGGCTTTACGCGGTAGTTGGATTTTACGGCTTTGCCATTGACTATGATACACCCTGCTTCAGCGGCTTGTTGCACGCGGTTACGCGACGATTTCTCAAGCCGTGCGACCAAAAATTTGTCGACCCTCAGCAGTGCTTGTCCTTTGTCGGCGACAAATCTGAAGTGCTCATACATTTGCGAGCCGTCATCGCTGCCGTCGGCTGTTTCTTCATCGAAATCGGGGTCGGCGTAATTGACAAAATCTTCGCTCATCATCGTTATAATCCCGTCAGTCATTCGAGGTCAAGTTCATCGGTAGCGGGAATCAATGAAAGCTCGTCAATCGAAAGCGAATCGAGCTCGTCCATCGACAGTCCTTTGCCGACTTCAAGAGTGATAGTAGCCGTCACCGGGATTAGTGCGCCGGCGCTTAGCGGCAGTCCGTTGTATTTCGCGCTGAGGAGTAAATCCTGATATTCCGATTCGACTTCCACGACTTTGATATTTTTGATGCCGAGGCCTTCGAAAATCGATTGCGCTTGGCGTTGCGACACATTTGAAATGTCGGGGATGGTAACCATTTTGGGCGAAAATGCCACGATTGTCAGATAGACGATGCGACCGGGCTTGACTTTGGCGCCTTTATGCGGCGACTGTTCAATCACTGTTCCGGGCTTGGCGGTCGAGTCGTAAATTGAGTCTGAGATTTCCACAGTCAGGTCAGCGACTTTGAGCACGCTTTCGGCTTGCGGATACGACAGGCTTTTGACGTTTGGCACGACGCGCTCGTTGCCATGGTCGGTCCAGAAGTCAAGGAATATCAGAGCCAGCCATGACAGTATTATGGCGGTGATGATTATGTAGAGAACGTTCATCACCACGGGGTGTCGTTTTATGAAGTTGCTTTTGTTGAATTCCATTTGAGAAGAAAACGATTGATTGTCATGCGTGCCGTTCGGTCGCGATGAGGGTTAATATATCGCGAACTTACGCAAAATTCCTCAATCGGACAATAATATGCGCTTGCCCTGCTCGTCAAAGGGCGCGGTTTGGTGGGCGAGAACCGTCCACACCTAAATATGATTTAGCATAAATAAGGGGGAGAATCCGCTGACCCATTATATTTGGTGTCCAGATTATGGGTATAAGAAAGCCCGCTGAACTTCAGCGGGCTTTCTTGGGTTGGCGGAGAGGACGAGATTCGAACTCGTGGTAGGATTGCTCCTACGTCAGTTTAGCAAACTGGTGGTTTCAGCCACTCACCCACCTCTCCTTTGTCAAACGTGGTGCAAAGGTAATAACAATTTTTGAACAGAACAAATAAACTCGTTAATTATTTCCACATTTTTTTTGACCGGTTGCGTTTTTTGAGTGATTTGCGGGCTGTGACAGGCAGGGTGGGATGTCATGTGCGTTGGCATTTGTCCTGCGGCGGCTGTTAAACTTTTGGCCTGGCCGACCGTTCTATAATCAAAAGAAATCACTAATTTTGCCTGATATTTAAAATCGAACGGACATTTAACAGAATTATTACCGTTATGAAAATCATTAATATTTCAACTTTAGCCGTGGGGGTTTTGGCGGCTTTGTCGCTTGGCACTGCGTGTTTGTCGAAAAAAGTGGTTGAGCGGAAGCCCGTTGCGCAGTCAGAAACGGTTGACTATTCGGCTTTGGTCCCTGGTGAGTGGACAATATATAAGGTAGACGGCAAGACGCTGACAGGAGATGAGCGTCCCTACATCACGTTTGATGCTGAAAATTCCCGTTTTTACGGTTCAAACGGCTGTAACACGATTAACGGAGACTATAGACTTGGCGGCACCACGTTGTCATTCTCTAACGTCATCTCTACGATGAGGGCTTGTGCCGACGCTCCGTTTGAATATGCGATAAATCGGGCTCTTGATAAAGTGAGTGGCTATGCCGTTGGGAAAAAAGGGCATGAGTCATATATGAATCTCACCGGTGCTGACGGTCAGACGCTGATGGTGTTGCGCAAACACAATATGGATTTCCTTAATGGGACTTGGCGGGTGACGCTCCTCTCGGGTAAGCCTGTGGAGCTTGAGGATGATGAGTCGATGATGTTGGTTATCGATATCCCTGAATTGAAACTTCATGGCAACACCGGCTGCAATATTTTGAACGGAAATCTTCTGATTGACCCCGACAAGGCGAATGCCATACAGTTTCACAATGTGGTTACGACTCGTATGGCTTGCCGCGACAAGCAGCAAGAGACGGCATTCCTGCTGGCTCTTGAGTCTGTCGATGCCGCCACCGCCATCGGCGACGACTCTGTGGCGTTGCTTGACGGAGAGGATAAAACCGTTATAACGATGCGGCGCATACCTAAAAAGTGATGATAAGATTTTGTAATTCGAAAATAAACATCGGTCTTGACATTGTCGCTCGTCGTCCCGACGGTTATCATGATATTGTCACGGCTATGTTCCCTATCGGGTGGGGCGATATTCTTGAGATTGTCCCGTCGGCTGATGGCGTGACCCGTCTGACGGTCTCTGGGCGTCGGGTCGATTGTCCGACGGAGAAAAATCTGGTGATGAGGGCTTATCGCGCTCTTGCTGCCGAGGTGGAATTGCCGGCTGTTGACATTTATCTGCGAAAGATTGTGCCCGACGGTGCGGGGCTTGGGGGCGGGTCGTCCGATGCCGCACATACGCTGCTGCTGCTTAACGACTTGTTCGCACTCGGATTGTCGCTTGACAGGCTTGCGGCCATAGCCGCCGGAATCGGTGCCGATTGCCCGTTTTTCATATACGATACTCCGATGCTTGCCACCGGAACGGGGACTGATTTGACCCCGATGGATATGCCGTGTTTGGACGGATTGACCATCGTCGTTGTGAAACCTCCGGTCAGCGTCCCCACGGCTACTGCCTATAAGGGGGTGGCCCCTCGCGAGCCGTCGGTGCAACTCGTTTCGTCGCTTCAACGGCCTGTCAATGAGTGGAGCGGATTGGTTGAAAACGATTTTGAACCATCGGTGTTCCGTCAATATCCGTTGATAGCGGAGGTGAAAGCCGATATGTATGCTTCCGGGGCGGTCTATGCCTCGATGTCGGGTTCAGGGTCGGCGGTCTACGGACTGTTTGAACGTGCCAATTTGTCACTGCCAGACAGCTGGACGCAGTCTGGTTGGCAGTCGTGGCGCGGCGTCGTTGGAAAAGAGTGAACGTTACCCCCGCGAGATTGTTATTAAATTAAAGGGATGTTAAATCTTTTGCATCCTCATTGTTAAAATCGTTGTCGGTCGAGAGTTTGGCAGCATTTTTGCTGCAACGCTCGCGGAAAGATGTAACCTCGATAAGAAAAATACTAACTATATATGAGCAATAAAGCTAACAAACAGGAAAAGAACAGCACCAAAGACGGGTTGCATGAGCAGCCGGCCGACGCTCCAGAAATAATGGATGTTACTCCCGATGACGAGAATGACGCATCGTCGGAGCCGGAGGATGCCGAGTTGTCAGAGACCGAGGCTCTCATGAAGCAGCTTAACGATACCACAGCGCAACTTGATAAAGAGAAGAAAGAGTATTTGTTCCTTATGGCCGAGTTTGACAATTTCCGCAAGCGCACGCTCAAGGAGAAATCGGAGATTATCAAAAACGGAGCCGAGTCAGCCATGAAAGGCTTGCTCCCGATTATCGACGATTTCGAGCGCGGTCTGGCCGCTGTCAATGAGAGCGGTGACGCTGACGCTGTCAAGGAGGGGATGATGCTTATCTACAATAAGTTCGTGAAATATCTTGAGCAAAACGGCGTGAAGGTGATTTCCACCGACGGTGCCGATTTTGACACTGAATATCACGAGGCTATCGCTATGATGCCTGCCGCCGACGAATCGCAGAAAGGGAAGGTTGTCGACACGGTCTCCAAAGGCTATACGCTTAACGGCAAAGTGATCCGCCACGCTAAAGTGGCTGTAGCTCAGTAAATCGCTAATTAAGAGCTGTCTCACAGATGGATAAAAGAGATTATTATGAAGTGCTTGGCGTGAGCAAAACCGCCACGGCCGATGAAATAAAGAAAGCCTATCGTAAGTTGGCCATCAAATATCACCCAGATAAGAATCCGGGCGATAAAGCCGCCGAGGAGAAGTTCAAGGAGGCGGCTGAGGCTTACGATGTGCTCAGCAACGATGAGAAGCGTCAGAAATATGACCGGTTTGGCCACAACATGGGTCCGCAGGGTTTCCCCGGAGGAGGTGGTTTCTATTCATCGGGCGGTTTCTCGATGGAGGATATTTTCGCTCAGTTTGGTGACATCTTTGGCGGACACTATTCAGGCCAGTGGGGCGGCGCAACCGGTGGCGGTCGTCGCCAGGCGCGCCGTGCGGTGCGAAAAGGTAGCGACTTGCGCATTAAGGTGAAACTAACGCTTGAGGAAATAGCCAAAGGTGTATCAAAAACGCTGAAGATTCCCGCCATGGCTAAATGCGAGCATTGCAACGGCACCGGCGCGAAAGATGGCAATGCTTTCACCACCTGCCACACCTGTAACGGAACAGGAAGTGTAATCCACACTCAGAACACCATATTCGGAGCGATGCAGTCGGCCTCCACTTGTCCCGACTGTCAGGGCGAAGGGAAGATTATCACCGAACGCTGCCCTTATTGTAACGGGGAGGGCGTGGTGCGCAAGGAAGAGACAGTCAGCTTTGACATCCCCGCCGGAGTGCAAGAGGGAATGACCCTGACCGTGAAAGGGAAGGGCAACGCTCCCCGTCATGGCGGCGTCAACGGCGACTTGCTCGTGGTTATAGAGGAAGTTGAGCACCCCGAGTTGATTCGCGACGGCAACGATGTAATCTATAATCTGATGCTTGATCTCCCTACCGCGATTCTCGGCGGCTCGGTCGAAGTGCCGACGATTGTCGGCAGAGCAAGATTGAAAATCGTTCCGGGGACGCAGCCGGGTAAAGTGTTGCGCCTCCGCGGCAAAGGTCTCCCCTCGACCGATGGCTACGGCACCGGCGACGAACTTATCAACGTGATGGTCTACATCCCCGAAACTTTGAGCGATTCGGAAAAGGCAATCGTCGAGCGGTTGCGCGAATCGCCCAACGTCAAGCCGACCGAAAGTGTCAAAAATCGCATCTTCTCCAAGTTGCGTCACATATTTGAGTAAATATCAACATCCCATCGTTGATAATTCTAGCTTGCGATTACACGATAAATGAACTACCTTTGTGGGGCGGCTTTATTAGAGCCGCCCCACAATTTTATATTCTTAACCACACAATGGAATTCGTCAATAGCAATAATCGCCGGCAGTCCAGACCCAACGCCCCCCTCTATGACGGAGGCGGCCGAGTACAACCCCACGACAAAGACCTTGAGGAGGCCGTGATTGGGGCCTTAATGCTCGAAAAAGACGCCTATTCTACCGTTTGTGACATATTGAAGCCCGAGAGTTTTTATGAGCCGCAACTCAAGAAAATCTACGAAGCCATTCAGGCTCTTGGCGCCGCTCAGGAACCTATAGATATGCTCACGGTTACAGAGCGTCTGCGACTCGACAACGCACTCGACGAAGTGGGTGGCATCGTCTACATCACCGATTTAACGTCAAAAGTCGCCTCGGCGGCCCACGTCGAATTCCACGCCCGCATCGTGGCGCAGAAATATCTCGCTCGCGAACTTATATCGTTTGCCTCGGCCATCGAAGGGAAAGCCTATGACGAGAGCAACGATGTCGATGACCTGTTGCAGGAGGCAGAGGGAAAACTGTTTGAGATTTCACAGCGAAACGTCAAAAAAGATGTTACACAAATCGACCCCGTCATCAAACAGGCTATCGAGCAGATACAAGCGGCTGCCAACCGGACTTCGGGACTTTCGGGGCTTGAATCAGGCTACCACGAGCTTGACAAACTCACATCGGGGTGGCAGAACTCTGACTTGATAATCATTGCCGCGCGCCCCGCTATGGGCAAGACGGCATTTGTGTTGTCAATGGCCAAAAACATGGCGATTAATTATAATATCCCGTTGGCCATATTCTCGCTCGAGATGTCAAACCTGCAGCTCGTAAATCGTCTGATAAGCAATACATGCGAGCTTGAAGGTGAGGTCATAAAGAGCGGTCGTCTGCTTCCGCAGCAATGGGACCAGTTGATGTCGCGAATCAAACACCTCTACGCCGCTCCAATATATATCGACGATACCCCCTCGCTATCTATCTTCGAATTGCGCACCAAGGCTCGCCGATTAGTCAGGGAACACCACGTCAAGATGATTATCATCGACTACCTTCAGCTGATGAACGCGTCGGGCATGAAGTTCGGTAGCCGCGAGCAGGAAGTCAGCATGATTTCGCGCTCGCTCAAGCAGCTTGCCAAAGAGCTTAACATACCCATTGTGGCACTGTCACAGCTCAACCGTTCGGTCGAGTCGCGCACCGACGGCAAGCGCCCGCAGCTATCCGACTTGCGCGAGAGTGGCGCAATCGAGCAAGATGCCGACATCGTTTGTTTCATCCACCGCCCGGAGTACTATATCAAGTCAGATACCGACGCGTCGGGTCGCGATATTCGAGGATTGGCCGAATTTATTGTGGCAAAACATCGTAGCGGTAAAGTCGATGATGTGCCACTCAGATTCCGCAGCAAGTTCGCCCGATTTGAAAACTGGTCGGAGAATGATGCCGATATGGCTCCGCAGACGGTGGCATCGCGCATGAACGCCGGCGACTCGGCGTCAGGCTACCCCCTGTCATCATCTCTCTCGGGCGGTACGGCCGATATAACCGCTCCTCCCACAGGCGAGGACGCTCCATTCTGATTGCTTTAAAGCGTGAACGGAGAAGGATGCTCGTTTTCCAAATAAAAGTTAAATGAGCGTTGAAAAAACATTAAATTTATACATTTGCATTGTAATTCTCCCGCAGAGCCCGCAACGTGGGGCTTGAAGGAGGGTGAGGACATAAAATAGGAAGCGTTTACTTGACGCTTTGTTCTTGACTCTTTAGAACTTCGCAACTTCTATAAACTCAGTCATGGGACAACGCAACGGTAGATGCCTTACTGGTATGGTTATGCCAAATCACGACTGCTTGGCCTCGTTCAGGCAGTCTGATTGGGAGACTATCATATCGGCGTGGGCTTCTTCGTTGCTCGTTCTTGACTGAGTGGGTAATGCGAAGACCTTAAAGAGTGGGACGAGCAATTGGTAGGTTCCCCACGCTTTTTTGTATAACGGCATAACTTGAGACATACCGCTCGAATACAGGGGAACGATTATGATGCGGCAACTCTCCATTGCCGATGGAAGAGATAAATTTTACGACGAAACATCTTATTCAATCAGATTGGCCGATGCTTTCTACCGGTTCAGCCGCCGCTGTGCGCCGCTGGATGCGGTTGAGCGTGCCATTGCATAAAACACACCGATTTTAGCCCAAAATCATGGTGGAAGACTCAACCGGAAAATAACTTCGTCACCGCCTTAAATCTATACCATCGGTCTTCCACCATGATTTTTAAACATTTCGCTATGGGAAAATATCAGTAGTAGTCCAGACATATAACGCGTCATCGCACCTCGACACGGTGTTGTCATCGCTCGCCGGATTTGATGAGATTGTCGTAGCCGATATGGAGAGTACCGATGACACTTTCGAGATAGCCCGCCGCCACGGTGCGAGAATTGTGGTTTATCAGCGGGAAAACCACCGTTTACTGTAGTCCGTTCGATAGGTAGACAATGTCAAATTCAGCCTATGCGCTTTTTTAGCGATGAAGTCGATGGAATGTTGATGAGGGCGCGTGCGTTCATGCAAGATTATACTTGCCGCATGGTCTACAATCGCCTGTCGGTCAAAACCTACTTTAGCCTTTGACGCGGTCGGGATTGCGGGCTATGAACTCTTTCCAGCTGTTTGGGCCTTTTGGTAGCTGTGGCCTCGATGATTCATAGAAATGGCACAATGCCGCACCAAGAGCGTCGGTAGCGTCAAGTGTCGTGTGCAAATCGTCGGGCGACAGGTTTAGAATGCGCCGCAGCATCTCCTGCACCTGCTCTTTACTTGCCGCTCCGTTGCCGGTGATGGCCATCTTGATTTTCCTCGGCTCGTACTCGGTGATTGGCACCTGCCGGGCTAATGCGGCGGCCATGGCGACCCCTTGGGCCCGGCCGAGTTTAAGCATTGACTGGACATTCTTGCCGAAAAACGGAGCCTCGATGGCCATCTCGTCGGGTAGATACTGCTCGACGAGCCCGAGAACGCGCTCGTATATGCGCGCTAATCGCATATAGTGGCTTTCAAATTTGCTGAGGGTTATGACCCCGAGAGCAATCATCGACGGCTTTTTCTCTTTGATTCCGAGGATGCCGTACCCCATCAGATTAGTGCCCGGGTCTATACCGATAATCACTTTATCCCACAGCCTGTCGGTCGCCATCGTCATGATTTGACTATTTCCATGAATGTGGAAAAGTACATAATATCCTCTCCATAGCGTGATGTCAGGTCAGAGCGCAGCCGAGCGGCGATGTCGTCGTGCCACCTGGTAGCGTCCTCAAGAGATTCCCCTTTTAGTTGCACCGCGTAGGCTTTTAACTGAGGGTCGACTTCGGTCAGAATCTTTATCAGCAAGGTCTCGTCAAACAGACCGCTTGCTTTGGCGGCGGCCATATAGCGGTTTTCGGCCCATTCGACAAATTCGGGCTCGCGGTTTGCGAGAAGGTGGAACGAAGTGTTCAGGATAACCATCTTAGCAGAAATTTTATGTGACGCAGGATTGTCGGGATTGTGCCGTAATAGTAGCACATAATGCGAAACCGCTCCATCAGCGACTTGCGGTGGTTGGCGGTAGTCACGCCTTCATTCAGATAATCGACTGTTACTTGGGGAATATAGATATTGTGGCGCGAGTGTTGAAGGCATTTGATGCACCAGTCGTAGTCGGCTGAAAATCGGTATTGCAAATCAAACGGTCCGGTGATGCGGCGCAGCGCCACAAATGCTTGATGGCATACCACCATTCCGTTAGCGAAACTTTTCAGCGTGAGAGTCTCGGGGGCGCGCAGATGCCGCTCGCCGATTCGGCGACGTTCTGAATCCACTATGTCCGTTTGTCCATAGACGATTCCGGGGAAATCGTTTTCCATTATGGCGTCGGCTATGCTCTGAAGAGTGTCGGGAGAGTGAAAAGAGTCTCCGGCGTTCAAGAATATGACATATTCGCCTTTAGCCAGTGAAAGCCCCTTGTTCATAGCGTCATAAAGGCCTTTGTCGGGCTCGGAGTATACTACAGTCTCTTTGATGCCGGCATCGGTGGCAAGGCGTTGTGTGCCATCGGTCGAAGCCCCATCGATGACGAGATGCTCAAACAGGCGGCAGGTCTGCTCACCAACGCTCCGCAGGGTGGGGGGGAGCGTCGCGGCGGCGTTGTAGGTAACCGTAATTATTGAAAATAGTGGATTCATCGCGATGCAAATTTAGATAAAAAACATGGGATTTCTACACCAACAGAATAAAAAGGCGTGGCTCTTTCATTAAAGATTGCTGTGAAGTATCATAGATAACGCTATTCTAACGCGGGCAAACCTGCGAATAGTCGAAGTCGCGGTGTATAAATTTTTTTGAAAAGCGTTATCCTTGCAATATAATAACTGTGGCTGCGATATTCTGGCAGCCTGCCCGATGGCACGTGTGGGTTGCCTATTTGAGATGATGCGATTCGATCGTGCCGAGCTTAGCGACTGGTCGGGAAATAATTGGACATAAAGAGGGCCGTACACGCGCTAACTCTGTTGTGCACGGCCTGTCTTTTACCTATTCTTCAACGGGGCTGAATCGGTCCTTGCCTACGCCACATATCGGGCACACCCAATCATCGGGGATATCCTCAAATGGAGTTCCGGGCGCGATACCGCCATCGGGGTCTCCTTTAGCGGGGTCATATATCCACCCGCAGACATCGCATACATATTTTTTCATAATCGTTAGCTTTAGTGCGTTGTATTATGATAACATATATGCGGCGTTATTGTTCGCTCGCTTATTTTTTATGATTCAGCATATATTGCGCTATCTGGACTGCGTTGAGGGCTGCGCCTTTTTTGATTTGGTCGCCAACCACCCAAAACGACAAACCGTTGGGGTTTGTAAGGTCTTTGCGCAGACGTCCAACATAGACGGGGTCCTTGCCGGCGATTTCGAGCGGCATCGGGTAACGCTTAGCGGCGGGTTCATCAACGACCACAAGCCCCTGTGCGGCGGCGAACGCCTGTCGCGCTTGTTCGATGCTGACGGGTTGCTCGGTCTCGACCCAAATGGCTTCGGAGTGGGCGCGCATCACCGGCACACGCACACAGGTGGCACTGACATCAAGACCGGGTGCGTGCATGATTTTCTTGGTTTCGTTGTACATCTTCATCTCCTCTTTGGTGTATCCGTTGTCAAGGAACACGTCAACGTGGGGGATGACGTTGTAGGCGAGCTGGTAGGCGAATTTCTCGATAGTGGGCTCCTCGCCGCATGCAAGCTGTCTGTGCTGCGTCACAAGCTCGTCCATCGCTGCCGCTCCCGCCCCGCTGGCTGCCTGATAGGTCGCCACGTGGACGCGGCGTATCGGCGAGATGTCGTTTATGGGTTTGAGCGCGACAACCATTTGTATGGTGGTGCAATTGGGGTTGGCTATTATGTTGCGGGGGGTGTTGAAGGCGTCGTCGCCGTTAACTTCGGGAACCACCAAAGGCACATCGTCGTCCATGCGGAACGCGCTTGAATTGTCAATCATAATCGCGCCGTGGCGGGTAATGGTCTCGGCAAACTCTTTGGATGTCCCAGCGCCTGCCGAAGTGAAAGCGATGTCAACGCCCTTGAAGTCATCGCCATGTTTCAGTTCCTTAACTATAATATCTTTATCCTGAAACCTATAGGCGCGGCCCGCACTGCGGCTCGACCCGAACAACAATAGTTCGGTCACCGGGAAATTCTGCTCTTGAAGCACCCTTAAAAATTCCTGCCCAACGGCTCCGCTGGCTCCGACGATGGCTATTTTCATAATTATAAACCTTTAAAATTACAATATTCTTGTTTTGGTGCGCAAAATTAAAACAATTCCCAATTTCAACCAAGAATATTCACTACAAATCCGAAGCTATTACCGATGAATCAGTAAAGACGGGAATGTGCGGCTACGCAAATTAACATTTAGTGTGCGGGATGGAAATGAATGTTAACGTCAGCCCATTTCCGCCGCTTGCGATGCTGCTGTTAATAGATAATCTGCTTAATTTTGCATCGCTTTTGACAAAAAAATAAGAGTATGGCAAACATATTAACCGACCTAATCAGCGGCCAGGCTCACAAATACGGTGACCGCGAGGCCATCGCATTCCGCGAAGCCGGCGATAACCACGACACCTTTTTGTCGTGGCGGCAATTGAGTGACAAGGTTGACCGACTGGCCGCCGCTTTCATTGCCATGGGCATATCCGAGGGCGATAGCGTGGCCATCTTCTCCCCCAACCGTCCAGAAATCGTCATAACCGACTTCGCCGCTTTCGCCGTGAGGGCAATACCGGTGTCAATTTACTCGACGAGTTCCAGAGAACAGGTGGAATATATCGTCAATGACTCCAAGGCAACCATCATATTCACAGGGACTAAAGAGCAATATGAGACTGCCTTAGCCGCCAAAGCCCATTGCCCCTCGCTGCAGCGGGTGATACCCTACACCGACATCGAGTGCGAGGGGTGTAAATTCAATGACCTCTTGACGCAGCCGTCAGAACACGACCTCGCCGAAGTGGAGCACCGCCGCAAATCGGCCACTCCCGACGATATAGCCACACTCATCTACACCTCCGGCACAACAGGCGAGCCTAAGGGCGCGGTGTTGACCCATAGCTGCTTCAACGCCGTGATGGAAATTCATCGCGAACGCCTGACGATGTTGAGCGACCGCGATTCGTCAGTGTCATTTCTCCCGTTGAGCCACATATTTGAAAAAGCGTGGACCTATTTCTGCCTTTATACCGGCATGAAGATATTTGTGAATCTCAACCCCAAAGAGATACAAGCGACATTGCGCCGGGTAAATCCGACCTGTCTGTGCAGCGTACCGCGGTTTTGGGAAAAGGTTTACACCGTGATTCAGGACAAGATGTCGGCCATGAGCGCATTAAGGCGTATGCTCCTCAACCGCGCGTTGAAAATAGGAATCAAACGCAACCTCGGCTACCTGCGCAAAGGACGCCGGGCACCGCTATGGCTTGAGGCTCGCTATCGATTCTACGACCGCCGGGTGTTCGGGCCTCTGCGCCGCGTCATAGGGGTAGACAACGGGAACATATATCCCACCGCCGGCGCGCCCATCAGCGATAAAATCGTAGAGTTCATGCACGGATGTGGTATCAACATCGTGGTCGGTTACGGGCTGTCGGAGACCGCTGCCACCGTCACCTGTTACCCGCAATACGGTCAAGAGATAGGCACCGTGGGGACGGTGCTACCGCGCATACGGATAAAAATCGGGGCAGATGGGGAGATACTCGTAAAAGGTCCCACGGTGATGAAGAGCTATTACAACAAACCGGAAGCGACCGAGGCGGCTTTCACCGCCGACGGCTGGTTCCGCACCGGCGATGCCGGGTATATCAACAATGACGGCGCGCTAATACTCACCGAGCGGCTAAAAGACCTGTTCAAAACCTCAAACGGCAAATACATCGCTCCGCAAGCCATCGAAAGCCGGCTTTGCGAAGACAGTCTCATCGAGCAGGTGGCTGTCATCGCCGACAAACGCAAATTTGTGACCGCTCTGATAGTGCCCGCATTTGACAAAATCGAGGATTACGCACGCCAAGCGGGAATCAATATCGGTTCTCGCGAGGAACTTCTGCAAAATCCCGATATAATCAAATATGTTGAGGACCGCATCACACCGTTGCAAACCGGACTCGCTCCATTTGAGCGTATCAAGCGTTTCACGCTGTTGCCCAAAGAGTTTGCCATGGAATCGGGCGAACTGACCAACACCCTCAAGTTGCGCCGCAAAGTCATCGCCGAGCACTACGCTCCGCTGATTGACCGAATGTACGAGTAATCACAACCACAAAGTGATTAATACCGAGGGGAGATTTCAGTCTCCCCTTTTTTGCGCTTGCCGGTTGAAACCGTGAATTTTACCAGGAGGCACTTCTCGGCAAAATATCAAACAATTATATCTAATAAACGCAAGTTTTCGTTATTTTTGCGCTATATGATAGTATTGGCATCAACAAAACGCAATAGAATCCTCATGAACGCCCGAACAATCCTTCTAATCCTAACCCTTTCGCTCTTCTCCGCTACCTTCACCGCAGCGGGTTACAATAAGAGCATAACTATAGATGGCATAGAGTATGAGTACAACGACTATAGTGCCAGCGTAAAAAAAGTTCGTTCGCAGGAGGCTTGTTCTGGCAAAAAAATCACAATCCCCAGTCAAATTAGAGTCGGATTCCAAGACATAACAGTTAGCGGCATCAAGAAAGGGGCTTTTAAGGGCTGTTTCGCACAAACAATAAAGCTCCCTAATACCATAAAGCGGATTGAGCAGTCGGCCTTTGAAAACTGCAAGAACCTAATAAAAATAACGATTCCGTCAGGCGTAAAAAGAATTGAAGACCGCACGTTTTCAAATTGTCAAAATCTAAAAGAGGTTATAATGCCGGAAGTTGAGCATATTGGGAAATGGGCTTTTAGCTCTTGTCCATCATTAAGCAAATTAGAACTTCCAAAGAAATTGACCAAAATAGGCGCTTGTGCATTTTCTGCGTGTTATTCCCTGAAAAAAGTTATAATTCCCGACGGAGTAAAAGAAGTAGAGGGTCAGGCTTTTTCCGGATGCTGGCAAATAGAGTCGATACACATTCCGGAGAGTGTGACAGATATTGGGTTTAACGCCTTTGCCGGGTGCAGCAAGCTAACCAACGTCGCACTTCCCGGTTCTTTACGCAAATTGGGCGCGGGAGCGTTTCCCGACGACATTACGACCGAGCTCATTATCCCTCAAAGCATCACCGAAATCGGAAATATCCAAGATTATTATACATTTTCGACAAAATATGTCTTTGACTGTAAAGCGCATTTAATGACAGACGTAATACACGTTGACTACATAAAATCTAAGGAGGTCATAGCTAAATCCGATTTCAGCGTTGGCAACTTCGACTTCAAGATAAACGATGACAGTCAGAGTGTAACATTGGTTAGCTCGTATTTGCGTCAATACAATCATGCGAACATCGACATCCCTAATTCTGTCACATATCAAGGACACAACTATTTTGTGACGGATATTGCAAGAGCGGCATTTATCGCTTGTCAGAAATTGGAAAAAATAACACTCCCCGACAGCCTACGAACCATCGGAGAATTGGCTTTTGCCGATTGTAATTCGCTTGCAATCATCGATATTCCTGATGCTGTAGATTTGATTGGCAGTTATGCATTTCTTAGATGCTCCTCAATTGAAAACATCGCTATTCCGGAACGGGTTTCTAAATTGAATACCGCAACATTTTACAGTTGCAAAAAACTTAAGCATGTAGTCCTGACTAATGTTGAATGCATTGGGAGGGAGGCCTTTAGAGGATGTGCGGCACTGGCTACGGTTGATGGCTTTTCAATAAGAACAATCGAAGAGAATGGATTTGATAATTGTAAGTCCTTATCAACGATTGACCTCAGGAAGACCGAACAAATAGGCAGCGGTGGCCTTCGTGGCGCTAATCTGCCAATCGCCGAATTGACAAGTATAAAAGAATTGGGTGCTTGGGCGTTATGTAATAACTTTAAACTTAAATATGTAATCTTATCGGATAGCCTCGATTGTATCCCATGCCATGCTTTTAGCGGTTGTACTAATTTAAAATATATCAACATCGAAAACATAAAAGAATTTGGTGATAATGCTTTTGACGGATGCTACGCTCTGTGGGACTATAGCATTCCGGTTGGGGCAAAGGTCGGCAGTGATGCCTTCAAGGACTGCGGAATGTACATGAAGACTAAGATTGCCGAGAACGCACGACAAAAGCAGATACAAGAACAACAGTCCCAGCAGCAAATTATAGAGCAGCAAGCCGAAATCGAAAGGCAAAATCGGCAAAATGCTTGGTTGCAGATGGCGGACGCCTTGGGTCGGATGGCAAACTCCCTTAACCAAGTGATAAACCGCAATAGCTCTCTAAACTACGCCGCGACAACAACGCCTGCCGCCCGGACAAGTACATCAACAACGCCTGCCACCTCCGAAACGAAATCGAGCGGCACGCAGACAAAGCGAAAAACCAGTCCGAATATGATGTCGCTAATCCACACCTATAACAATTGGATTTCGAGACTGATTAAGATGAACGCTCAGTACGACAAAGCATACAACAACAGCGACCGCATCCGCTACCAAAAAGAGGCGCGCAGCGTGAGAGAATTTGCCGAGCAATTCGACAACTGCGCCGTCCACAAATCTTCGTGGGAAGATTGGGACGGTCGCCGCAAGCGCTAACTGCTCCACTCCCACAGCTACATATGTTGGCAATACAAAATTGTGGAAACACGAAGATTCAAAAATTTCCCGAAGATTAACTTGTTTTGTGTCGAGCGTTATCACTCGACCTTGTCGCAAGGTCGCAACTTTAGTCTTACAGCAAAGTGAATAATTAATCTTGCGCTTGCCGGTTGAAACTGCGTTGATTCTGATTGCCTATAAAGCGATTCTTTTTTAAGGGGTGGGGTTGCGGGAGAGAATTTAATGAGTTATCTTTGCGTTGCGGGACCGGGCAAATCGGAAGCGTGCCGGGGTTCTGTTTTTTGCAATGAAATCAACACAGTGAGCCAATCCATTATGAAAATAAGCACGATAAGAGTTATAATGTTGGCGGCAGCATCGATAGCCGCTACTTCACAGGCCGATGCCTGTACCAGCCTGATAGCCGCCAAAGGGGCGACATCCGACGGCAGCGTGATAATCACTTACGCCGCTGACAGCCATAACCTCTATGGCGAGTTATATAACCAACCCGCCGCCGACTACCCCAAAGGAGCCATGCGCAAGGTAGTGGAATGGGACACCGGGAAGCCGCTCGGCGAGATTCCGGAAGCGCGCCACACTTACGCCACAATCGGCAACATGAACGAGCATGGGTTAGCAATCTCGGAAAGCACATGGGGCGGCCGCGAGGAGCTTGTCGACTCGACCGGAGTGGTGGACTACGGTTCGCTCATCTACATCGCCCTGCAACGCGCCAAGACGGCTCGCGAAGCCATAAAGGTGATGACCGACTTGGTCAAGGAGCACGGTTACGCGAGCAGCGGCGAGTCGTTTTCTATCGCCGACACCCGGGAGGCTTGGATTATGGAACTGATTGGCAAGGGCGGCAAGGAAAAAGGTGCCGTGTGGGTAGCCATGAGGGTGCCCGACGGCTACATCTCGGGCCATGCCAATCATTCGCGCATACACCGTTTCCCCCTTAAGGATAAAGAAAACTGCCTCTATTCTCCCGATGTCATCAAATTCGCTCGACAGCAGGGATATTTCGATGGAAAAGATGAGGATTTCAGCTTCTCGCGAGCTTATGCCGTATACGACGGCGGAGCATTGCGAGGGTGCGACAGTCGCGTATGGGCTTTTTACAACAAGTTCGCTCCCGGGATGGAGAAATACCTGCCGTGGGTGCTCCGCGGCGAGGGCGACGTGCTGCCGTTGTGGGTAAAGCCCGCCAAACCGGTCGACGCCAACGATATGAAATGGATGATGCGCGACCATTTCGAAAACACTCCGCTCGACATGAACGGTGATATAGGCGCGGGGCCCTACGCTTGCCCCTACCGCTGGCGACCGCTCACCTATGATGTGGATTCCGTCACCTATACCCATGAGCGCGCTATAGCCACCCAACAGACCGGCTTCTCGTTTGTCGCACAGCTCAACGACGCCAATCCCGAGGGGATGAAGGGGCTGCTGTGGTTTGGGACCGACGACGCAAACACCTCGGTCTACCTCCCGATATTTTGCTCAGTGTCGCGCCCGCCCTGCGAGCTGGCTCATGGCGATGTGAACACACTGTCGTGGGACTCCAACTTCTGGGTAAACAACTATGTCGCCAACCAGGCATACAACCGTTATTCACAGATGATTCCCGACATACGTCGCGTGCAGTCGTCGCTTGAGGACAGCATTGCGGCCGATGTTAAAGTAGCGTTGACCACGTTTAGCGAATTTGACGCAGCGACCCGCGCCGACCTGACTCAGCACTTAGCCGACGTCTGGGCCTCCAAAGCCACCACTGCATATAAGAATCTGGGCGATTTCCTGTTTGTGAAATATCTCGACGGGAACGTCAAAAAAGTGGATGAGAACGGCAAATTCATCTATTCGCCCGAAGGGGTACCCATCTACCCCGAATTTCCGGGATATGATGAGCGTTACTACCGCACTATCGTCAAGGAAACCGGCGACCATTTCAAGGTAGTCGAGCCGGCTCCGGCAAAGTGACGGCTCCTTTTTGCGAAGCCGCCGTCGCGTTTTGTGATGTCTTTTCTCAGATATCTCGGTGATAAATGAATTTCGCCAAGCCAACGATATATCGGCGAAATCCCGGCTGATACTCGAGTAATTTGTCAAACCATTTGATATGCCCCCCTATGAGTTTGACAATCACACCGACATAAACCATAGCGAAAAGCGTTCCCGGTCCGATTATATTCCATTGCCATTCTCCAAAGAATAAGTAACAGCTTGCGACCGCAAGGATCACAAGCAACGTGTCTATATAGATTTTTATCTTCGGAAATGGCTTTCCTGATATTTGGCTGATTGCGACAGGCAAGCCTTCGCCAGGCATAGTCACCGAGCCGCAGCGAACTTCAAAGGCAATGCCTACCGCCATTATCGTACATCCTACGATTTGCGCTATCGAGCATTCAAGTAATCCGTTACACTCTATTCCGGTTGTCAACATCATATTCAAGTCCATTAACCAACCGAATACCCAACCGATAAGCAATTGAAACAGCTGAACTATTTCAAAACGGCGGCGAAGTATCATTATCTGTAAGACAACAAATATGATATTTTGGATTATATTATAGTTACCGAGCGAGAGGGCGGGAACAACACCGTTTTCTCCTGCTAATGAAAACGATAGTGGAATAGATGAAATGACGCCACAACCGAGGTCGGATCTGATACAAAGAACGACTCCGAGCGTCATTAAATAAAGAGAGAATAAAAGCAATGTATGTTGCCAGACGAATGAAATCACACGACTCTTCGTCGGCACGATTTGCGTTAACTGCATCGTTCTAACAATTTATCGGATTGGAAATGCAAAGCTACTAAATTATATGCGGATTAAGAATATCAATCTATTCCTAAAGTAGCATCTATCTACGACTATTTCAATAAAGGTTGCCATGATGTATCAAGGATAACGCTATTTTATTGCGAACAAACTTGCGACTGATTGGATGCTTTTGTCTCGGATTTTATGATTTTGAAGGGTCAGATACAGTCTGGCTAGTGCCGCACCGAGTTTGTCGCTTCAACACGGCAAAATCAGGTTATCACCGCGAGAAGCAAGAAGGCAATAGCAAGTGGCTGTGTTAGAATGTGTTAATGCCGAATCCGCCAAGATGCTAGCTTATTCCGCACGGCCATAAGCCGCTATAGAACAACAGCATACCGTAGGCGCTGTCAAATTTGGAAAGATTAGAATAAGCGAGTGCAAAAAGCAAATTTATTTGATTTTGCCGAGCGGAAGTGTCTAAGACGGCTGTCAACAGGAAGTGTCTAAGATGGCTGTCACCCCCCCCGGATTAGTCTATTATGACTTTGACGTGACGCAAGCCAGCTGTGACGATGTAAACCCCCGTTTGCAGCTCGGGGCTTGTCCAATTGCCTGCGTTTATTTCTGCCGATGTGACTTTGCGACCCGAAAGCCCATGGATTTCAACTGTCGTGGCTGTCGTGGCTGTGACAATCAGTCTCTTGCCGATTGATGTCACAGTGACGGTTTCGTCGTCGGCTACTATGCCGCCTACGCCTGACGGTTCGAGAGTCACCACGGTGATTTCATTGGATTTTGCCGATGTGTTGAGTCCGTCCGTGGCTTGCACTACATAATAGTAAGTTGTGGCGGGTGTAAGACCTGTCACTTCGAATTTGTCGGTGTCACCCACATTCTTGCGCTCGAAGCTGTCGACGTAGGTCACTGTAGTGTCATTTTCTGAGCGGGTGTAGACGCTGAGCAGATAACCGTTGGCTTTGTTGACTTTGTTCCATCGGGCGGTGAAGCTCTTCGGGTTGATGCCGGTTTCTGCCTCAGGGGGCAAAGCGACCACCGGGTTAAATATATCGGCTCCCCCTTTGAACAGGAATGAGATAACACCGTTGTTTTCTTGTATCTTGGTTATTGGAGCGTTGAGCGATGTCCCTGACCATGTTTTCATCGAGGGGTTGGTGTCGTCGGTGAATGATGTGATACCTTTAGTGCCGGGATACGGGTCACCCGAACGTGTGTATTCGCTTTGGATGTTGTCGGCCTCCTCGATGTCGATATACTGGTGGCTTGGGGTATTGTTGCATTTGTTGGTCGCCCACACCGATGGATTATAATCGATGTGCCAGATGAGCATACCATGGCCGGGAATGTATTGGTCCCACATCTTTTGCTGGCGGTTTTCAACGATGAAGTACTCGTTTTCTTTTGGTGTCTTGATGATGCGAACGTCATTGTAGTGTCCCTCGTCTGAAATGCATCCGAGCGATACCGTTTCGGGGTCTTCAAGCACCTCAGGCTCAATCCAGCCAAGGCAATAGCGTTCATATCCTGAGTGCGAGGGTGGGGTGTGGCTGTTGTTGTTGTAGCTTCCGTGGTCCATCAGCGAGTAGTTGCCCGGAGTGAATGCGCTTGTATAGGATGTGGCGTAAAGGTCGGGTAATCCCATGACATGGCTGAACTCGTGGCAGAATGTGCCGATGCCGTCAAGCCGTGTGCCGTATGTGCCGCTCAGCTCGTTAGATGTGGCATAATTGTCGAGTAGTTTCCCGTCGAGATATTTCGTGCGGCCCGCACTGCTGTATACGGCCCATGAATGAGCCCAGATTGTATTGGCCGGTGCTCCTTGCGACTCACCGTATCCGGCATACACTACATACACGTTGTCGATTACTCCATCGTTATCAGTGTCATATACCGAGAAATCGACGTCGGAGTCAAGCAACGTGCAGGCGTCTATAACCATCTCTTCGGGGGCGATATCGTCGCCGTTTCTATTGTTGCTGCCGTAGTAGCTCATATTCTTGGGCAGCTTGACCGGCCCCAGGATATCGAGATTAGGGGTGAACTGACCGTTGGATGACAGATTGAAAAAATCTGCCACCGAACCTGTTGCGCCGTCTTGGTTGAATCCCCGCTGGTTGAACATATTGACAAATGTCGCGGTGTCAAACGATAGACTGTTGTCGGCAAACTCCACAAGGATTATGCAGATGTGTGGTGAACCTTTGGTTGGAAAAGTGGATTCTCCCGCTTCGGGTGCGACACTTTTTATTGTGCGTCGGGTTTTTCCTGCGTTAGCGCTTTCAAGCACGTTATAAGCTGATTGCTTATCATATGATGAGAGCAACGCTTCGGCGTCTACCGAACGCTTTCCGGGGTCTGATGCAAGCATTGGGCTCTCTTTAAGCTCGTTGCCGACGGGGACGGCATAACGGAACTTTTCATCATCCCCTCGTAGTAGCATATAGCCGTCTGATGTGGTGAAGAAGTGGTTGTGTTCGTCGCCGCGCAGGTACACGCTAATCGAGTCTCCCCCGGATGTGGCGTACTTTATTAGTCCCGGTTTGGCTGGCACCGCATAGGCGGCTGATGTTGCCATTGACACTGCTGCGATTGACGCTAATGCCAATTTTAGTTTATTGTTCAACGCGGAAGAAAAATTATTGGTTGACTGACTCTTTGGGCGTAACTTTTGCCCACTCGAGAGATTGCTTTATTGAAGAAAAAATGTCGTCAATTGATCCGGAGCCGTTGATGGAGTGGTACTTTCCTTCGTTACGGTAGTACTCTTGAAGAGGCTGGGTTTGCGAGTGATACACATGCAGACGTTGAGTAATAGTCTCAAGGTTGTCATCGGCTCGGCCGCTATCTTTGCCTCGTTTGAGCAGCCTTTCGATAAGTTCCGAGTCCTCCACTTCCAGCCCTACGACTGCGTGAACTTTCGAGCCTCGCTCGGCGAGCATTTTTTTCAGGGCTTTGGCTTGGTTGATTGTGCGTGGAAAACCGTCGAAAATCACTCCCTTGCGGGTGCGTTCGTCGGTGTCAAGCAGGTGTGACAGTATGTCAACCATCAGTTCATCCGGTATAAGTTGTCCCTTTGAAATATAGCTGTCGGCGATTTTACCCAGCTCGGTGCCGCGTGCGATATGGTCGCGCAACACTTCCCCTGTGGAAATGTGGAAAAGTCCGTATTCCTCAATCAAAAGCTCGCTTTGAGTGCCTTTGCCGCTTCCCGGAGCCCCGAATATAACCAAATTCAACATAGCAGTTTGTTTTTATTCAAGTTGGTTGTTGATAAAAATCCGTTTCTTGACCAAACGGTGGCCGTGTTGTCTTTGAATGGTAGTAGAATTTGTGTGGTTGTTTTCGCCATCTTATTCCTCGGTTTGTTCTTCGAGGATATAGATGTCGGGAAGGTTGCGGGCAAGTCCGTCAAGATCAAGTCCGAAGCCGATTATGAATTTTTGCGGTATGGAGAATCCGACATAGTCGGGCTTGACGTCGCATCTGAGCGACTCGGGCTTGAACAGTAACGTGGCTACCTTTATATCGGCAGGCTCATAGCTCTTCAGCGTCTTGAGCAGACGGTCGATTGTGTTCCCCGTGTCTATGATGTCCTCCACAACGATTACCGTGCGCCCCTTTATGTCCTCGGAGAGGCCGAGCACCTCTTTGACGACGCCTGTGCTTCCGGTGCCTTCATAGCTTTTAAGCCTGATGAACGATATTTCGGCATCCATGTCGACAGCTCTGAACAAGTCGGCCGCAAATGGGAACGCACCACTTAGCACACATAGAAACAATGGCGTTTTGCCTTGGCAGTCGCACTTTATTGTTTGCGCAAGTTCCGCTATGCGCTCGTCAATCTGCGCTTTCTCAATGTAAGGCTTGAATGTAAGCCCGTTGTATGTAACAGTTTCCATCGAAAAGTAAATATGGGTGCAAAATTAATGAAAAACTATCGTATTTCATCGCAAAATCCGGAGTCGCATCGGATTATTTTAGGCTAAAACCAAAAGCCGGGTTGCTTTTGCATTTTTTAACTCGACAAGCGGGGTAAAAATTTTGCCGATTATGAATAAGGCCGTATCTTTGCACTCGCAAAATAGAAACATCGCGGGGTGGAGCAGTGGTAGCTCGTTGGGCTCATAACCCAAAGGTCGTAGGTTCGAGTCCTGCCCCCGCCACTAAAATGAGGATAGGGTCGGTTGCAATAGCAATCGACCTTTTTTTAATTCTATATAGCCACATGAATAACTGTGAAGCATCACAACCGTTACCCCGGCGCAGGGTGGCCATTGTCACCAGCACTCGTGCTGACTGGGGCCTGCTCAGCGGTATTGCCCGCGGTCTTGACAGCCGTCACGATGTTGAATTGAGCGTTATAGCCACCAATATGCATCTTGACCCGCGTTTTGGTAATACTGTCGATGAGATTTTGTCCGACGGTATATCGGTGTCAGAGCGGGTGGAAATGACGCCCGCAAGCGACTTGCCCGTTGATACCGCAAAGGCGACGGCTCGCTGCCTTGAGGGGATGGCGGGAGCGTTTGAGCGGCAGCGGCCCGACCTGTTGCTTATACTCGGAGACCGTTATGAGATGCTGGCGGTAGCGACAGCCGCCACACTGATGAGGATACCGATAGCCCACATTGCCGGCGGAGAAATATCGGAGGGGGCGATTGATGACAATATACGGCACGCATTGACCAAATTGTCATCGCTGCATTTCACGGCTACCGAGCCATATAGGCGACGTGTGATTGCGATGGGGGAGGCTCCTGAAAGGGTGATAAACGCAGGCGCTATCGGTGTTTATAACCTATCGAGCTCGGAGCTGTTGACAAAAGAGGAGCTTGCTTCGTCAATCGGTATGCCGCTTGACCGCGACACTCTATTGGTGACTATGCATCCTGCTACGGCTGATGATGCCGATGTGGCGGGGCGTATGCAGTCGCTTCTCGACGCTCTCGACCGATTTCCCGAGTCGAAAATCTTGTTTACTTATCCCAACAATGATGCCCGCGGGGAGGTGATTATAAAGATGATACATGGATATGCCGACCGTTGGCCGGGTAGGGTCTGGGTTGTTCCGTCGTTGGGCCGCCGCCGTTATTTGTCGGCGTTGGGCTGCGTCGGTGCGGTTGTAGGAAATTCGTCGAGCGGCATAGTCGAAGTGCCGTCGGCGGGTATCCCGACAGTCGACATCGGTATGCGCCAGCGAGGCCGTATAGCGGCTGAGTCGGTGATTCATGCGGCTGATGATGCCGACAGCATAGCCGGGGCTATATCCATGGCTCTTTCCGTTGAATTTCGCAAGTTAGCAGCCGGAGTCGTAAACCCATATTACCGCCCGGATACTTTGAACACTATCGTCGAGGCCGTGGCTACATACCCGCTTGAAGCTTTACGCAGTAAAAAATTCTACGACATCCCTATGCCTGACAACATTTGATTGACAGAAATGTGTTAAATTTGCACTATGAAACCACTTGTTGTTATCCCTGCGCGTGGGGGGAGTAAAGGTATTCCGCGAAAGAACATAAAGCCGTTCCTTGGTCGCCCCTTGATACATTATTCCATTGATGTGGCGCGGCAGGTAGCCCCCGATAAACGTGTCATCCTTTCGACCGATGACGATGAGATAGCCGAAGTGGGCCGCCAGACCGGTTTGTCGGTTCCATACATGAGGCCGGATTGTCTCGCTACCGACACAGCGTCGTCGCGAGACGTCATTCTTGATGTCATGGGCTGGGCCGACGACATGGGTTTAGACTACGATTGCGTGCTGTTGCTGCAGCCTACGTCTCCGCTCAGGACGGTCGATGATGTCAGGCGTTGTCTTGACCGATACACCCCTGATATTGATATGGTGGTCTCGGTTGTGCCGGCAACGTCAAACCCATATTACAATTGTTATGAGACTGATCTCGAAACAGGTTTTCTGCATATATCCAAGGGGGACGGGCTTTATACGCGTCGGCAAGAGTGTCCACCGGCTTGGGAGATAAACGGGGCCGTTTATGTAATCAATCCTGAGTCGCTCCGAAAGATGCCTCTTGGAGCGTTTCCTCGTCGAATACCTGTTGAGATGCCCGGCGAGCGCAGCATAGATCTTGACACCCCTCGCGACTGGGTGGTGGCCGAGGCTTTAGCCGGCATGAGTATAGATAGATAGATAAGTAACTGTTAAAGATAATAATCGCATAGATAGAACAATCCCGATGAATCGACATATAATAAATGAAAAATTACAGGTTATTACCGCTCTTGAACGGCTGAACGCTCTTTCGGGGGGGGTGATGACACTTTTCGCCGTCAATGACGATGGGGTAATGACCGGGACTTTGACCGATGGGGATGTGCGCCGCGGTCTGCTTTCGGGATTGTCGCTGACATCTCCGCTCAAAGACGCTATGCGCCGTGATTTCAGTGCAATCAGGGATGGTCGTGTCGATGTGGCTGTTATGAAGGCGGCTCGCGAGGCGGGAATCAAACTTCTGCCAGCACTTGATGCTGACGGATGCGTGACGCGGATTTATGACCTCACGTTGACACATTCGTTGCTTCCCATAAGTGCGATACTTATGGCCGGTGGAAGGGGGGAGCGTTTGCGCCCTTTGACGCTTGACACGCCCAAACCGTTGCTTGAGGTGGGGGGCAAGGCTATAATTGATTACAATATAGAGGCATTGGCTCGAGTGGGTGTCAGCGATGTCACTGTGACCGCGCGCTATCTCGCAGAGAAAATAATAGACCATTTTTCAACGCCGGTATCCGGTATCAAGGTGAAATGTGTCGTGGAAGAACGCCCCCTCGGCACTATAGGGGCAGCGTCGTTGGTCAAGCGCGACAATCCCGACGGAACTACGTTGGTCATGAACTCTGACCTGCTTACCTCCATTTCGCTTGAGGATATGTATCTTCGTCACACGTCGGAAGACGCTGCGGTTACTGTGGCGGCAATCCCGTATTCGGTATCGGTTCCTTATGCGATATTGGCGACAGACGGCTCCAACATCACGGGAATAGAGGAAAAACCGTCGTATTCTTATTATGCCAACGCCGGCATATATATGATTTCAAACCGTTTGCTCGATGCGTTACCTTCCGATAAGGTCACTGACGCGACCGACCTCGTGGAAGATGCCATTGCCCGCGGGGAGAAGGTGGTTTATTTCCCGATTAACGGGACGTGGATTGACATAGGTTCCCCGACTGATTTCAGACAGGCGCAAGATTTGGTGCGTTATCATCATGATTTTACAAACTGATTTGCTCCAAAATCAAGTTAGCCGGTTAAACCGGTCGCATAATAAGCTGTTTTTTTATAATTGAACTAATACAACAATTCCAAGTAAAATAAAAATCATGGCCGATTCCAATTTCATTGACTACGTTAAAATCCTTTGCCGTTCGGGCAAGGGAGGGGCGGGTTCACGCCATTTTTACCGAGCCAAATATGTTCCCAAGGGTGGGCCTGACGGTGGTGACGGCGGTCGTGGCGGTCATATAATACTGAAAGGTAATAAGAATATGTGGACGCTGTTACCGTTGAAATATCGACGTCATATTTTCGCCGGTAACGGTCAAAGCGGCACGGGCGGGCGTAGTTTTGGCAAAGACGGCGATGACGTAACGGTAGAAGTGCCTTGTGGTACTGTCGTTTTTGACGCAGAGACAGGTGACTATCTGTGTGAGGTCACCGACGATGGCCAGGAAGTGAAGTTGCTGAAGGGTGGCCGCGGCGGTCTTGGTAACTGGCATTTCAAATCGGCGACCAATCGCACGCCGCGCTATGCGCAGCCTGGCGAACCGGCAATAGAAAAGAGTGTCATTCTGGAACTTAAATTGTTGGCCGATGTCGGCTTGGTCGGTTTTCCCAATGCCGGCAAATCGACGTTGCTGTCATCTCTGTCGGCAGCTCGCCCTAAAATCGCCGATTATCCGTTCACGACGATGGAGCCTCAACTTGGCATAGTCAGCTACCGCGACAATCGTTCGTTTGTCATGGCCGATATTCCCGGTATCATCGAGGGGGCAAGCGAGGGTAAAGGCTTGGGCCTTAGATTCCTGCGACATATAGAGCGTAACGCTGTGTTGCTTTTCCTCGTTCCGGCTGATGCGGATGACATACGCAGTGAATATGAGGTGTTGTTGCGTGAACTTGAGCGGTTTAACCCTCAGTTGATGGATAAGCACCGCGTGCTCGCCATTTCAAAAAGTGATATGCTTGACCGGGAGTTGATGGACGAGATTGAGACACAGCTGCCCGACGATGTTCCCCATTTGTTCATTTCGGCTGTCACCGGTCAAGGGTTGACCGAACTTAAAGACCTGCTTTGGACAGCCATAACGGACGATAGCAATCGCATTGAGGATATGCCCATCACTCACCGTCCGCTCGATGTCAGCCACCGTGTCCGCGAGGAAGATGAGTTTATCTTTGAAAACGTCCCTGTCGACGACGATGACCTTTATTATGATGACGATGACGATTTTGACGATGACGACTTCACTTGGAATGAAGATTTTAACGAAAATGATTTAAAATAACCGAAATATGAGTAGTTTACAGCATACTGACCGTCCTCTGATTTTAATTAGCAACGACGACGGCGTTTTCACCGCCGGTTTGCATCATCTCGTTGATTGCGTGAAAGATTTGGGTGATGTTTATGTGGTGGCTCCCGACGCTCCGCGTTCGGGGCAATCGTCGGCAATAACAGTCGGAATGCCGTTGCGAGTCACTCGCCACGACGATTACAACGGAGCTAAAATCTACTCGGTTAACGGCACTCCGGTCGACTGTGTGAAGATTGCGCTGCACGCTATCGTTCCGCGCCGCCCCGATTTGCTTCTCTCTGGCATCAATCATGGCCCTAACGCCGGTAACTCAATCCTCTACTCGGGAACGATGGGTGCTGTGCTCGAAACGAGTATGCTCGACATACCGTCGGTCGGCTATTCGTTGCTCGACCACTCGTTGCAAGCCGATTTTTCGGAAACGTTGCCCTATATCAAAGATATTTCGGCTAAGGTGCTCGCCGACGGTTTGCCCCACCGCGTGTGTCTTAACGTCAATTTCCCCGCCAACGTGAAAATCAAAGGTCTCAAAGTGGTTAAGGCCGCTACGGGCCACTGGGTTGAGGAGTATGTCGATTACAAAGACCCCAATGGCAAAACGTTCTATATGCTCACGGGTAAATATCGCCCCGATAGCCCCGACGATGACTCTACTGATGTCTATTGGCTTGACCGAGGTTACGCCACGGTTGTTCCGGCGCAGGCCGACCAAACTGTCGCTGAGGCGATTCCGGCAGTCAGCAAACTGATATTCTGACGTTTATTATCGGTCAGAAGGCTCTGTCGCCACAAATTCTTTAACTGAAATTTCAGGACACAGATATTGCCCCTTTCGTTCGGTGGCCTTTCCGTAGGCTACCGCATGATTGGGGCATATGTGGTAGCAGCGCAGGCACAAGGCGCAGCGGTCGCGCCATTCGGGGCGGTGTTTCCACATCATCACATTTTCGAGCGGACACGCTTTGGCACACAGTCCGCAGCCTGTGCAGGCGTCAGTTGCGTGGAAAGGTTTTGGCGACATGGCGTGACGTACAAACCAGGGGTAGATTATGCGGCTTTTTATCCATGCCCAGTTGCCGGTTTTTACCTTGTCGACTATAGATTGGTCGCTGATATCGGCAGCGATGCTCTTTACCCTCGACGGAGCGTCGGTGAGTTTACGCATCGCCACTTCAGAGGTATCGGTGTCGAACCCTTTCATCAGCGTGTAAGTGTTGGGCATAATCACCGAGAAGGTGCCTATGTCGGTCCAGTGGCGGTGTTTGATTAGTTTGCGCCACTGTCGGTGGGTGAGCCCGGCGTCATCGCCACAGGTAGCCACCATATAGTGCCCCACGCCTCCGGCGTTTCGCAGGTTGACACGATTTATGTAACGTTTCACCACCGGCGGTATCCCCCATGAATAAACAGGAAATACCCATACTACTCTGACTTCATTTTTGCAACTGATTGTGGCCTGGCCGGAATCGAGTAAGAGCTCATCTTTAAGCTCTGTGACATTGTCGTTTAGGTAATCGGCAAGCAGCTTAGCGATATATAGCGAGTTGCCTGTGCCACTAAAACAGAAAATCATTGCTATGGCGAATTAGCGTATTGTGACCTGAGTAGCGCCAAATCCATATTCGCGGAATGACGCGTCTTGTATATCACAACGCTTGTAGGCTCGTTTTAGTTCATCAATTATGGCTTTTCGGAGTACGCCTTCGCCCTTGCCGTGAATAAATACGATTTTCTGTCCTTTATTGCTGAGATTGTCATCCATCACCCGCTTAAATTCCTTTAGTTGCACATCGAGCATATCAGAATTTGACAGTCCGGCTGTGGTGTCGAGCAGTTCGTTGATATGGAGGTCGACTTCTATTATTCCCGGGGATGATTTTTTACTGACAGGTTTCCGCATTGGGCGGTCGGCTTCTTTCTTGCGTCGCAATCCGTCTTCCAGTCGGCTTGAATCAATCATCATCGGTCTTTGTGGAATATCGTTTTTAACGATGTCGATGGCGATTACGGGTTTGTCGAAATAGATATTGTCGCAGAAACAATGTAGCTTGAAAAACTTTGTCGTGTCAAGAGCGTATTCGACCGCTATCGGTGCTTTCAGGACAAACTCTTTATCTTTTTTGAACGCCACATATTGCAGTGCCACACGGTCCATTCCGCTAAGCTCGTCGCGTGACACTTCACCAAGAAATAGCTGAATGTTAGGTTCTATGATTCCGGCGTAGCGTGCCTTCCATCCCTTATCGTTGTCTCCGCGGGTTAAGTAAGTGAAGTACAGATAATAGTTTGAGTCATTCACCAGATAAGCCTCGTAGGTGGTTGTGGTGAGGTGTTTAAGTTCGATTGCCTCGTAGGCGAGGACAACATTCAGGGAGTCTCCGTCGGGTGTCTCGACAAGCGGTTCTGACACTTCGTCTTCCACCGGTCCTTTGGTGGTCGGTTGATGTGTCGCCGCTGGCTTGTCATGTTTGCTCTCTTTTATCTCTTTGGAGGGGGCATTGCTGTCTTTGCCGTAGAATCCGTTCCCATCGACGACTACGCACTCTTTGAGCAGCACTGGCGTTTCAAATCCATCTTCGTCTACATAGGCTATGTTGCCCTCGATTTTGACGATTTCACCTCCGCCGACAGCGTTTAGGTATCGTACTCTGTCACCGACTTTTGCCATTGTAAAACAATCTATTAATTGAGGGACTGTGTTGTTTCGAAACGTTCCCCCGGTTTGAGTTTTGAATATTTCCGTAATGCTTATGCAAACAGTTTTTCGGGATATGCGCCTTGGCGATGAAGTTCGGCCAATTTGGCCACAACCCCTTCGCGGTCGGCGGCGTAGGTCACACCGAACCACTTTGAATCAGTGTCAAGCACTTTGACTGTCGCTTCTCCTGATTTGATGAGAGTGTCGACAGCGGAAGGGATGTAATATTCTGATTTGGGGGTGTTGAGTTTCTCGTCGAGGAATATCTTGAACTCGCGTTCTGAAAAGTCGAAGTAGTCGGGGGTGAATCCCCAAAGGTTCATTGACACCGGTGTCATGGGGTCGAGACGCACTTTTGCGCCGTTTTCATCGGCATAGACGATTGCCCCGTCAGGCTCGCAGGTTATGGCAGTTCGCTCAATGACTGATGATAAAAGCCCGTCGGCAGTCGAGCATACGCCGCGAGAAACCGAGCCGTTTTCGGTGACGGTATTCCCGACGCGAAAGCCTACCATGCAGTAGTCGCCTTTTTTGTCGTGGTCGCGTGACAGTTCCTTGGCGATAACTTCAAAAGCGTCACGGCCGTAGAAGTCATCGGCGTTTATTACGGCGAATGGTTCGTTGATTACGCCTTTACCCATCAGTACCGCATGGTTGGTCCCCCATGGTTTTGTGCGGTCAGGGGGACAGGTATATCCTTCAGGTAGAGCGTCAAGACTTTGAAAAACTATACTGACGGGGATGTGGTTTTCATATTTGGAAAGGATTTTTTTCCGGAAATCGTCCTCAAAATCTTTGCGGATTACAAAGACGATTCTTCCGAATCCTGCTCTGAGTGCATCAAAAATGGAATAGTCCATGATGGTTTCTCCGTTGGGCCCCAGCGGGTCAAGCTGTTTGAGGCTTCCATAGCGACTACCCATTCCGGCGGCTAAAACGAAAAGTGTTGGTTTCATTTCAATGGTATGGTGTTATTTTTCAAACTATCGGCAAATTTAATGAAAAAATGCGTAACAGCCTATTTTTTCGCGACATCTGTAGATTGACGACGCCGGCTGATGCCGTGCCGAAGTGGGCTGACTGTCATTTGTCAGCAGGTAGACGCAGCAAAGCGTTGTTGGGGATTGAATCAACTGTGGTGATTGTGTCACTGACGATTGGCACGGTTTTTTTTCTGTGGTGCAAGAACCCGAACATACGGTCGAAATCGCGGCGGAACATGATGCCAATGCCTTGGGTGGTAGTGGCGGTTTTGATGTAGAAGTTTTGGTCGTTATATCGGTTGTAGGCTTTGAGCCTGACGTTGCCTGAGCGGTTAAGCAGATACTCGATGTCGAAATCTCCGACAAACTGATTGGTATTTAGCGATTTGTCGCGGTAGCCGAGATTGCCGTTGAAAATCAATCGGTTGTTGAGCAGTTGACTTGATAGGGCGAGGTCGACTTCAACATCGGAGAAGTCTCCGCGGTCGCTTCTGACATTAGGTGCGATTGACCAGTTGTCGCTAAGCTGCCCGAGCACATTGCTCAGTTGGGATGATATTGTGGATGACGCAACCGATACCAGTTCATTGCCCTTGGTTGTCGATGCCATGTAGTCGGGTGTGTAGAAACGGTTTAATGTGAGGAGGTAAATAATCTGACGGTTCATCATCTCCTCGGTGCTGACGATGCTTCTCACTTTGCGGTAGGTGTCGTTGGTGAGTGTTGGGAAACGGAGGTCAAACGACAGGTCGGGTGTGCGCATATCGCCGTTGACTTTTAGCAACGCTTGAACCGGGACGTTTGTGCGGTTTAACTCTTTGTCCTGCAAAAACGACTCGTCAAGGTCACTGAGGTTGGCGTTGGTTGAGTAGATGGCTGTGATGTCGAGATTGGCGTTATAGGGGCTCCCGTGGAATGATATTGAGCTTCCTGGAGTGATGGTGAAGTCGCGGATTATGATGTCCTGAAGCGTGAAATTGTAGGTTCCCCTCTCTAAGGTGTATATGCCGCGCATCACGAGGTTCTCGTCGCTTGAGTCGTATCCCATGTGGATGTTTCCGTTGCCATAGGCTGTGACTTGGTCTCCGCCGTCGGGGTCCATGATTAGGATGATTTTCATGTCGGGGGTCACATTGACATCGAAGTTGAGGTTGTAGACCGATGAGGACGCTTCTGTTGTCAAGGTGCGGCTTTCCTTGAACCGTTTCACGGCTTCGGGAGTGGTGTTGAGCTCTTCGATTGAATCTCTTCGGGCCATCAAGGTCTTGTCGCGGAATGTGATGAAACTGTATTCGCTTGCTTCCTGGCGGTCTGACAGGACAAATGTGAATGTCGAATTGGGGCTTGTGGTCATATTGGCCCCGATGCTTATTGTGCCGGGTTCTCCTTTGATTAGTGCTGTGCCCGCCCCGAAAATCTGTCCGTACCAGTCGGGGTTGAGACGTTGTGTCACGTTGTAGACGAGAATATCTTTGGCGTTAGTTATCTGGAAGTTGAATGACGGTTTCTTGAAGAACTTGTGAGTCACAGTCCCGTTGAGCAATGCTGTGTTGCCATATTGGTCTACCAGCACGACGTCGTTGATGGATATTCGTCCGGGAGTGAACCGTATGGAGTCGGTGGCGGTGTAGATTGCGTTTGTGAAGTCAATCTTTAGCTTCAAGTCTTGGGCAAATACGGCACCTTCAAAGTCAATATATTTGAAGTTTCCCCACAACCTGGCTTTTCCTGACGCGGAGCCGCTGATGTCGGAAGCGAATGCCGCCATGAACGGGGTCATGAATCTGACGTCGACGCGGTCGGCATCGAAGTGCATATCGAGCGAGTCGTTGAGAGCGAATATGTCGCCGTAGATATGTGATGTGGCATTGTTGGGCTGAGAAATCAGAGCATCTATGTTGACTGCCTTGCGATTGTTGTCCCAGTGGCTTTGTATGTCGGCGTTTCCGAGTACGGCTTTATTGTAGCTGATGTCGGTTACGGTGAGGTTGTCGGTCTGCAGTCGGGGTTGTGGCGAGAATGCTCCCGCGGCCACAATGGTGCCTGTCGCGTCACCGCCAATCATCACGTTGTCAAGCCCGAGAGACTCAAAAATGTAATCGAGGTTTACGTTTAGCAGCTCCACTGTCATTCGCTCGTTCTCGCTTTGCGATGCGTACCCGTCAATTTTGACGTGTTGGTTGGCACGACTGACATTGAAATCAATCACTTCGATATCTTTCGGACGGTAAAAAATCTTTGACGGGTGAACCGTCCAGACGCTGTCGTTGAACACAAGCCTGCTTTCGTTTACGTCAATTTCGGCGATAAGCTGTCGGTCGATATTCCTTGACAGGAGTGCCGACAGACTTACATTCCCTTTGTAGGCTCTTTTGCGGTCAATCTCCCAGTTTAACCGGGTATCAAGTCGGTTTTCATTCCCATGGCATTCCAGGACAAGAGGCATTGCACCGTTTTTAGTTGGAATCTGGGTTGTCACATAGAGGTCGCATTTGTTGCTTGTGCCGTCGATATTGGCGTAAACGGCGCTGTTTTCGATGAGTTTGTCTTTTTGCTGTATGTAGGGGGCGTCGACGTTCAGTTCAAGTTGTTGAGTGGAGTGGTTGACTGAGCCTTGTATCTCAATCGGGGCAAGGATGATGAACGGTAGTTTGCCAAGTTTGGCCAGCTCGGTGTTTTCTTTTAGTGTCGCTGTGAAAGAAAAAACATTGTCGGGTATTATCAACGGTATTCGTCGGTTGATTGCTTCAGGTTGTCGGTTTTCGACAAGAACCGGGAAAGAGTGGGTTAATATTTCCTTGAGTTGAGGCCATATGGTGGCGAAATGATATTGGCCTGTAATGGAGCAGTCGGTGAAGTCAGAAGACAGCTCCATGCGCTTTGGGTTGTCGTTGTTGTGGGCGTTTAGGGTTATATCGTCGATTGTGAGCCCTCTGTTTTCGCTGTTTAGAAAGCTGATGTCTTTGATTGTGACGTAACCGTCGGTATTTTCAAGTGAGTTGCCGTTGATGTCGGCGTTTAGCTCTGCGTTGAGTTTGTAGCCTGGATATTTATCCCAAATGTTAAGGCGTGAAAGGTCAAGGCCGTTTACAAAGGCTGACATACTGACACCCGGTTGTTTTTTGCCGATATCAACGTTTCCGGCGATAGAGATACCCGCCGCCGGATCATTGACGGTCAACTCGATTTCAGCAATATCATCGACAAGTGACGATACGAGGCTGATTGACTCGTAATTGTATCCGCGGAATGAGAATGAACTGACATCGGCATCCAAATCGACAGCTCGTCGCGTCCCGTTGAATGTGGCTTCTATGGTGATTGAAGCCGCAATTGACCCGATGTCGCTGCGGTTGAGGATTTCTCCGAGCTTTATCCCGGATGTTGATATGTTGGCGGCGATCTGTTTGCGTCCCGATTTGTTGTCGCTATAGTCGGCATCAATTGTCAAGTCACCTTGGTCGGCTGATGCTTCAATTGATGCGGAGAGATTGTCGAGGGTTCCGTCGAGAGTTCCGTTGACGTTAATCTGCCCCATTTGTTGCAGGTTGGCCTTAACCGCCGGCGTAACTGTCGTGAGCGCATCGGCTATTACGGCAATGTCGGGGCCGGAGGCTTTCATGGTGAATCGTGGCACCATGATTGACAGACTGTCGCGATTCAAGATGTTTTTTGCTACCCCCTCGATATCGATATATGTGACTTGTTCGGGGTCGCCGATTCTGCATCGGTAGAAGTCGATGCGTTTCATGGAGCCTTGTGCGTCTATGTCGAGATTTAGGGTGGAGTCGAAGTTGGCCAATGCGGGGATGAATGCCGACATATCGCTTGGCGTGATGAAGCTGCCATTGACTATTTTGAGCGGCAGTTGCATCGTGGAGAGCCGGCTTTTTAAGTCGCTGAATTTGTCGCAGGCAATACTTTGGTCTCCAATCGCGATTCTTGTCGCCGGCATTTCGACCACTACCCCCCGGGTAGAAATCCCTTTGCCGCTTACATGAAACAAACCTGTGAGGTTGGTGACAGTCAGTCCGCTTTGTTCCTCAAAGGCAAGCCGTCTGAGATCGATGGCGAAGTCTTCGTTTTTTATAATCGGCATCTGAATGTCCGCGCGAAGATTGGTAATTGATATGTGGTTGGGGTCAAAGCGGTCGATGAGTTTTGGCTCTGATTTGACATCGTAAGTCAAATCCCATTGGCGCAAGATAATGGTGTTGGCTGAGAAATCAAACTGTGTGGGTGGTTTGTTCTTGTCCTTTGGTTTTAGAGCGTCGATTATGTCCTGGATGTTGAGCGGAGTGTCGGTGCTGTCGCGGCTTATGTGAGCTTTTAACCCTCTGACTACGGCATAAGAAATCGAAAAGCGATTCTTTAAAAGCAACTGTCGCATATCCAGTCCGGCTGCAATCTGTTTGGCGTATAACGCAGTGTCACCGTTGCAGTCGGCTATGGTGACATTGCTAAGGGAGACGTTGTTGACCGGTGTGATGTTCAGGGAGCCTATCGATACCTTTGTTCCCAAGAGTGTTGATAGTTCTTTCTCGGTGATTACACGCATTTTGTTTTGTACGGGAGGCAGCGACACTGTGATGTAAATCAGCATCGGAATCATCACCGCAAGCACGAGAGCGCTCACGATTAGCACCCTGAATATTTTATATGCGAGTCTCATCGGGTCAAACAGTCGTGCGAAGTTAGTCATTTTCTCGCTTTCCCGCAATGCAAGCCATGGTTAGTTCGCTTATATGGTGTAATTTTGTCGGCGATATGGATAAGATTGAAGCTGTTATACTCGTGGGGAGCAACCATCGCTTGCGAGAGCTTATGGTTGAAACGGCCGTGCTCAGGCTTTCTGAAATGCTTGACGGTTTCCGACGTTCGAAGGTGATTGAGTCATCGGATGTGACCGGCAAATCCGCGCCGTACCTAAACGCCGTTTGCAGTGGTTTTACCTGCCGCTCATTGGCCGATTTCACTGAACTGACAAAGTCTATTGAGAAGGACTTGGGTCGCACCGCCGAGTCGAAATCGACAGGGGTGGTGGAGATTGATATCGACATAGTAATGTGGGGAAAGGATGTGTTGAAACCTCGAGACGCGACGAGCGATTATTTCACCACGCCGTTTGCAACGCTCGCTGAGAAATGATGGTATATCCGGTGTATAGACTTGTCAGCGAGAGATTTCGTTGGCACGTTGGCACGTTTGAGCTCGTTGATGTAACGCTGTCTCCGGCGTGGATGAAGGTCGCTGCTCAGTACTACAGTATCGGGCGATATGGCATGGGCGACATTTACCGCGTCACCGCTGAATCCGCGGCATATCAGAAGATAATCGGGTCTGGTGGAAATGGAGTGGGGCTTGTTGTCGTGCAACACGACCCATCGGTCATTGCCAAGCCGCAGCTCAATGGGGGCGGCTACCAGCTTTAATGGAGGTAGTCCTCGTCGACCCAAGTAATCTCTGTAACGGTAATTGGCTCGGTTTAACAAATCATCATGGTCAGCTTCGGCGGCTGTGGTTATGAACCAAGCTGTATCATTACGTCGGTCTATTATGTCGGTGTGGAAGTTGTGGCGAGTTACGAAATATTCATTTTCAGGAAAATTTGACTTAATAGAAAGAGTTGTGGCGACAGTCATGAGTGAGGCCGATAGCGCAAGATACCCCCAAACCCTGCGTTTGAAGCAGTACCAGCACCCTGCGAATGCAAGTGCGAGGCAGGCCGATAACGCAGTCTCCCATGAAATGTAAATTCCTGTGACAGATGCTCCCGGCATATTTGCCACGGTGTGAGCTACCGAGTCAGTCGTGCGATAGAGGGTGTCGACGGTAGAGATAATCCACTCCGGCGTGCCGCCCGCCAACGCTTCGCAGAGCATCACCGCTATCCCTCCGCCCATTAACAACGGTAGCAGAAACGTCACCGGGATGTTGGATAGGAGAAAGTAAGTCTGAACTGAGTGAAAATAGAACAGCATGGGGACTGTGGTGCCTATGACAGCTGAAACCGGAACGCCGATTAGCGACATGGCATTGCGTAGCAACCGCGACCGGATGCCGAGCCGATTAACCCAGTTGCTGAATAAGAGTATGGCGGCGACGGCCATGAACGATAGCTGGAATCCGACTTCAAACAGTGATTTTGGCCATATGACAAGAATTATGACGGCGGCCGCGCACAAGGCGTTCCCGCTGCTATGACTGCGCTGTAAAATGTATGAGCCGATTACAAGGGTTGCCATAATGGTAGCCCGAATGGTCGGGGGTGAGCATCCGGTCATAATCGCATATACCCAAAGAATCACGATGATAATCAGTGATGATAGCCAGCGGGGCGAGAGTAAGGTTATGGGGAAAAGCGCGATGGATGCAATCATCGCTATTATGGCGACGTGCATACCGCTAAGCGCAAGCGCATGGGCCAACCCTGCCGTGGAAAATGCCAGACGGATTTCCGGGGAGATTTGACGTTTTTCGCCGAACATCACAGCGCAGAGGAAACTTGATGTCGAGTCGTCGAGTTGCGACTGCATCACCATGTCGCTTAATTTGGAACGCCAACGTGATAGTGTAGGCGCTATGCTTGTTTTCATGCCGTTGACTTTGAGATTGTCGGGAGGCAAGAACGTATAGGCGGTTATCCCTTTTAAAAAGTAATAGCCGTTCATGTCGAACTCATCAGGCAGGTCGGCTGTCGCATCGGGAGGGGTAAGTCGTCCATCAAATGTGACGATGTCGCCATATCTGATTGGTGGCAGCATTGACGGGGTTACTACCTGACAGATGAAGTGGGGTGACGGAATGTGGTTGCCGGCGGAGTCCGACATTGAGCTAATCGTTATGAGCAGGGAGCGCGTGCCGTCACCCTCGCCACATTCATTGACCACACCGCTGAATCTCCCATATCCATACCTTGCGGGTTTCGTCGGGAGGTTAAGAGCCATGTCGATGCCGCCCAACGAGAGAAACATAAGGAGTAGCGCCCCGATACGCCACTTGAAAAGTATTGCGGCGATTGCTATCGCAAAAGGAATCGGAAGGTACCACCATTCGATGTATCGAAATAAAACTATGCCCGCGGCATATGATATGGCGACGGGCAAAAGTGGGGCGTAAGAGAGAGGCGGTTTCATCGGTAATGGGGGTAAGCGATAGCCGCAATCGGGATTTAGATTATTTTAGCGGCTTTGGCCAAGGGTCTAAGGCGCAAATTATATGTTTATTTGTCGTTCCATATGTTCCAGGCGGCAAAGGCTTGTAACAGGAGCATCTCTAACCCGTTTTTGACCTCGGCTCCCTCTTCACGCGCTTTTTTCATGAACAGTGTCACGTCGGGGTTATAAAGCAAATCATAGCAAAGATGCTGCGATGTCAGGAGCGTATAAGGGATGTCGGGGCATTTGTCGGTGAGGGGGTACATGCCGAGGGGCGTTGTGTTGACAATCACATAGTGGGTCGCCATCACTTCGGGCGTAAGTTCGTCGTAGGTTAACATCCCCTCGCGTTTCGTGCGCGAGACGTAGGTGGGCTCCACCCCGAGATTAATCAATCCCTGGGTCACCGCTTTGGCCGCGCCGCCGGTGCCAAGTACAAGCGCTTTTTTGTGATGAGGTTTCAGCATAGGTTTCAGCGAGTCGCAAAAACCGATGATGTCGGAATTATAGCCTTTGAATTTCAAAGTGTCGCCTTTGCCTCTTATGAATTTGATAACATTCACAGCTCCGATTTCGGCGGCATCAGGGTCCATCTCATCCATATAAGGGATAATCTGCTCTTTGTAAGGGATTGTTACGTTCAGTCCGCAAAGGTCGGGGTTTTCACCGATAACCTCCATGAAATCACCTATGTCGGGAATTTCAAAGTTTATGTAACGGGCGTCAATTCCCTCAGCCTCAAATTTTTTATTGAAAAAGTTTTGAGAAAAAGAATGTGCGAGTGGGAATCCGATGAGTCCATATGTTTTTTCGGGCTTCTGATTCATTGACAATTGTATCAAGGATTAATAATTCCACGCAAAAGTAGCCAAAATGTTTATAAAACTATCTATAAGTTCGCTAAAAAATCAGCAACGGTCTAAGTTGCGTTGATTTTTCATGATGCCTCTCTCAGATGCCGGGACGGAGGTGCTAAAACTAAGCGGAGTCGCTCGCAGTTATGAACAAAAAGTGTGAGTTATCAACAATTAACGCAAGTTGGATAAAAAAGGGAACCATATTGTTGGCAAAAATAATTTACTTTGCGTTGCAGAAATATTCACTGTAAAGTAACTATGGGAAAAATTATTGCAATAGCTAACCAAAAAGGAGGGGTCGGAAAGACGACCACAACCATAAACCTCGGCGCATCGTTGGCTTCGAATGGAAAGCGCGTGCTGATTATTGATGCCGATCCCCAGGCCAACGCCACATCGGGCTATGGTATCGACCCGAGGTCGATGACATCGTCGATATATGAGTGTCTTGTCGATGACTATCCCCTTTCCGGCTCGCAGGTGCCGACATGTGTGGAGGGGCTTGACCTTATAGGCTCTCGCATAGACCTTGCGGGCGCCGAGCTTGAACTCGTCAATAAAGATGACCGCGAACGCGTGTTGTCACGACTGCTCGTGCCTGTAGCTGAAGAGTATGACTTCATTTTAATCGACTGTTCCCCATCACTGGGACTCATAACGGTCAACGCTCTGACAGCCGCTAATTCTGTGATTATTCCCGTGCAGGCTGAGTATTTCGCACTCGAGGGAATCAGTAAACTGCTCAACACTATACGCATAATCAAATCCCGCCTTAATCCCGACCTTGAGATAGAGGGATTCCTGTTGACAATGTATGATGCTCGCCTGCGTCTTGCCAATCAGATTTACGAAGAGCTGAAAGGACACTTCGGGGAGATGGTTTTCAATACGGTCATACCGCGTAACATACGTCTTAGTGAGGCTCCAAGCCACGGCTTGCCGGCACTTCTATATGACCCGGAAAGCCGTGGGGCCACAAGCCACGTTATGCTTGCGAAAGAGATAATATCAAGACAACGGCATCGTGTGTGAGATTCACACAAGCACACATTTAACCTTAAAACAGAAAAAAACTATGGCAATCAAGCGCAACGCCCTCGGCCGCGGCCTCGACTCGCTCATCTCGATGGACGACGTACCCGCCCGCGGCTCATCGGCAATAAATGAAATAGAGATAGGGCTAATATCCCCTAATCCGGATCAACCGCGTACGACCTTTGACGAGGCGGCATTGGACGAGCTTGCCGCATCAATTCGTGAACTTGGCATCATACAGCCATTGTCGTTGCGAAAGACCGGCCCGAACAATTATCAGATTATAGCGGGCGAACGTCGTTACCGCGCGGCTATCAGGGCCGGTCTGAAATCAGTTCCGGCTTACATCCGTACAGCCAACGATAGCGAGCTGACCGAGATGGCCCTTATCGAGAATATACAACGTGAGGACCTCAACGCCATAGAAATCGCTCTTACTTTCAAGAAACTGATAGACCAGTATAATCTGACCCAAGAGCGGTTGAGCGAGCGCATTGGGAAAAAACGCGCGACAGTGGCCAATTTCCTGCGTCTGCTTAAACTTCCGGCAGAGGTTCAGCTCGGTCTGCGCGACAAACTTGTGGATATGGGTCATGCCCGGGCTTTGTTGTCGATTGATGATCCAACTTTGCAATTGAAGCTATACAATGAAATCGTTAAGCAGGGTCTGTCGGTGAGAAAAGTTGAGGAACTTGCTAAGGCATATCAGTGCGGTGAGTTTTCGGGTTCGCCGCGGGCTCGCGTCGGCAAGAGCGTGAATCATGATTATGATTTGTTAAAAAAGCATCTGTCGGCTGCGTTTAAGACGCCTGTGCAGTTTTCATGCGACCATAACGGTAAAGGAAAAATAACATTTCCGTTCAAGAATGAGGATGAACTTGCCAAATTAATCACTATCTTTGACACGATAAAAAGTCAGGAGGAATCTTGATGATAAGCATTTCGGGGCGATTTTAATATGATTGCCTCGGTAATGTGTTTGTAGTCAGAGTATTATTTAATGAAATCGAAAAGGCGAAAAAGTACAGCTACAATAACCGACCTGTTGACAAATACCGTCATCGGCGTGATGATATTCGCGTTGCTGTTCCCTTTTAACCTTTTTTCAGCAACCCTAACACCTTTGCCTGTTAAGCATGGTGGTCAGCAGTCAGCGCCACAGACTCAGTTGCCTGATTCCATCCCGATTGGCTCCCCTTTGACCGCACCATCGGTAGTGGTGGAGGATGAGTTGCGAGTCACTCCCGCCGATTCGGTGGTTATAACCCCGGTTGACACAGTGGCGGTGGTAGACAGAGAGGCTTTTGTCCCGGATACTGTGTTGCCTGCGGTTAAAGAACGGCCGGAATGGGAGGAGCGCGAAGTGGTGTTTAATCCCGATCCCACCCGAGCGGTATGGCTCTCAGCACTGCTCCCCGGGTTGGGTCAGATCTATAATCGCCGGTATTGGAAACTCCCCATCATAGTTGGTGGCTATCTCGGACTCGGATACGCTGCCAATTGGAACAACGGTGTGCTCAAAGACTATACCAGGGCGTATAACGATATACTTGATAATGACCCGTCGACTAATAGCTATATGGATTTCTTCCCGTCGACAACAAAGGAGGAAGATCTCGATAAGACATGGTTGACCAATACTCTTAAATCCCGCAAAGATTTTTATCGCCGCAACCGCGACCTGTGCATCATCTGTATGATAGGGGTCTATTTCTTGGCAATGATAGATGCCTATGTCGATGCGTCGCTCTCTCATTTCGACATCTCGACGGATTTGTCGATGGATGTGGCTCCGGCTGTAATTCAGGACGGGCGCAATCGTTTCCCTTCAGTCGGCCTTCAGTGGGCCATAAACTTTTAACCTTGTAAATCCGCATATAACCGCAATGATAAAAAAAGCAATCTTCTCCCTGCTGTTTTCGGCGATGACGATAGCCGGTGCCGCGGCGCCTTCAATTCTGTCGTTAAAAAACACAATCACTGATGATGCCATAGTCTATCCTGAGAGTTTTGAGACCGATACACATAAAATGATGCAGAATTGGTATCTCCAAAACTACACAGACCTTGACAAAGATGCCGATTCGCGCCCGGTGGTAGAGGTTTCGGACGATGTGTATATCAAGCGTCTGAGCCAAATGCCGACCACTATCGAGATGCCGTTCAACCAGATTGTGAAGTCATACATAAATATGTACACGCAGAAGAAGCGAGGATTGGTTGAAAATATGCTTGGCATGAGTTTGTATTATATGCCAATTTTTGAACAAGCTCTTGAGCGTGAGGGCTTGCCGCTGGAATTGCGTTACCTCCCCGTGATAGAGTCGGCATTGAATCCCGATGCCGTGTCGCGTGCCGGAGCTACCGGCTTGTGGCAGTTCATGCTCCCCACTGCTCGGGGGCTGAACCTTGAAATTAATTCTATAGTCGACGAACGCCGAGACCCGTATCGGTCATCGGATGCTGCAGCGAAATATCTCAAACAGCTTCACAGCATCTATAATGACTGGTCGCTTGCCATCGCAGCCTATAATTGTGGCCCGGGCAATGTCAACAAGGCGTTGCGCCGAGTCGGGGGTGATAAGAAGGATTTTTGGGCCATTTATCCTTATCTGCCTGCTGAAACCCGCGGGTATGTGCCTTGTTTCATTGCGGCAAACTATGTGATGACCTATTATAAGGAGCATAACATTAGCCCCGCTTTGGCTAAACGCCCCATTATAACCGATTCAATCCATGTCAGCAAGCGTGTGCATTTCGACCAGATTTCCAATGTGCTGAATATTCCTGTCGAAGAACTGAGAGTGCTTAATCCGCAGTTCCGCCACGATATCATACCCGGCGACATTCGTTCATATTCTCTCGTGCTCCCTTCTCAGCAGGTGTATTGCTACATCATGAGTGAAGATAGCATTTTGGCCTATAACGCAGAGATGTATGCCCGTCGAACGACTGTCGAACCGGCATCGCTTGCGTCGCTCCGGGAGCAGACAGATGGCGAATATATCACCAAGTGCGATGTCAAATACCACAAAGTGCGCCGCGGCGAGAATCTGAAATCGATAGCCAAACGCTATGGCGTTACTGTCGCAGCGATAAAGAAGACCAATGGTGTCAAGAAAGCGAAACGCGGTCAGACACTGAAGATTGTGACCTATTATAAGGTGCCTGTGCCTAAGCCGAAGCTCCCGGCAGTGGATACTCTGACGGCTCCCGGTTTAGCGGGCGGCGAAGTGCTTGCCTCGAGTGATGCCGGGGTGATGCAGGCTGAGACGGCGCAGGTGGTAGTCGAGTCGCAGTCGACATCGGTTAAGCCGTCGTCGACGTCGCAGGTTTCCTCGTCAAAGTCGGGTAAGTCCGACAAAAACAAGAAGGCTAAATCAAAATCAAAAAAGAAATCAACTCCGGTCAACGTTACCGTTAAGAAAGGCGATAATCTGACAAAAATCGCCAAACGCAATGGGTTAACAGTCGCTGAGTTGAAGAAACTCAACAATATCAAAGGAAGTTCTATCAAGGCGGGGCAGAAATTGCGCGTGAAGTGACACGCGGTATCGGTGTGCCGGTGTGTCCCGAAGCCTTTAGTAAGATATTATAAAGCTATATTTTGGCCGTTATCGGCTGATTGTCTAATTTTACAATTTAATCGGGCGGATTAAAACCGTCGGGTCGAGCGACAGTAAATCACCGGGCAGTTGTGCCGCGTTGGTTGTGTTGTGACAGTTGCCAATAAATGAAGTGTGACCGATGAATCAATCTGAATTTTACATAACGATAAGCAAAGAGCAACTTTCGGGATTGCCTACGGTGGTGTTTCCGGGACAGATTACCGTTGTTGACACTGTTGAAGCGGCTAATGAGGCGTTGTCGGTCTTGAGGAAAGAGCCGGTTGTGGGGTTTGACACCGAGACCAAGCCTTCGTTTAGAAAGGGGCAGTCAAATTCCGTTGCGTTGATACAGGTGTCGACATTAGACCGTTGCTATCTTTTCAGACTAAAAAAACTTGGGTTTATCGACGGATTGCGTGAATTTATGGAGGATAGCTCGGTAAAGAAAATCGGTCTGTCGTTGCATGATGATTTTCATGTGCTTCACCGTGGCGCGGAGTTTAATCCAGACGGCTTTATCGACCTGCAATCGCTTGTCAAGGAGTATGGCATCAGTGACATCAGCCTGCAGAAAATTTATGGTATCATATTTAACGAACGTATATCAAAATCACAGCGGCTGTCGAATTGGGAGGCTGCTCGCTTGACTGACAGCCAGCAAAGTTACGCCTCTATCGATGCTTGGGCTTGTTTGCGTATCTATGATTATCTCAAACGTGGACTTTTTAACCCCGACACATCGCCTTATAAGGTTAGGGCGGAGGAGGTTGACCCCTGACGACAACAATGATTCAGTATTTAAAACACCACTATATTTCATGAAAAAATCCATAGTTATCCCGGTTTTATTGCTCATATATCTTGGCGTTATGAGTTATGTGGGTTATTCTGGCTATGCTTCGGGTGAGTATTCGGCTTTCTACTATTTCGGTGTCATAGCCGCCACGCTATGTGTCATTGTGATATTGCACTTCAACCTAAAACGGCGCGAGCGTCTGCGCCGTGAACGGGAGCGTGACCTGAAAGAGCAATAAATTATCAGGCGTATTATGCTTGGGGTGTAAACCGGTTTTACCCCCCTAAACATCAATGAATAAAAAGGGGGCGTTTAATCAAACGCCCCTTCTATTGATTCTTCAACTTCAGTCGTTTCGTATTCGCCGAAAAACTCTTTTTCGCAAAGGTCGAGGTCGGGTGGGAAAGCGAATTTGGAGTCTTGAGAGTAGGGGAGAGTGGTGTCTTTGTAAACCTTTGATATATATCTACCGTAAATCGGGAGCGCCATCGACGCGCCTTGCCCTTGAGCCATGCTGTTGAAGTGGATGTAACGTTCTTCGCCGCCGACCCATACGCCCGACACAAGCTCGGGTGTGAAGCCCATGAACCATCCGTCGGAGTTGGAGTTGGTGGTGCCGGTTTTGCCTCCCATTTCGGCTGTGATGTTGTAGGGTGGACGACGTAGACGGTTGCCGGTGCCGCTATCAACGACGTTTAGGAGGATTGAGAGGATGCGGTAGTAGGCTTTTTCGCCGATGACTTCGGTGTGTCGGGGCGTGAACTTGGCGAGCACATTGCCGTTGGCGTCGGTGATGGAGGTTACGAATATCGGGTCGACGCGCATTCCCTTGTTTGCGAAAGCGGTGTAGGCGGTAACCATTTCTTTAACCGATACGTCACAGGGTCCGAGGCATAGCGATATAACCGCGGGCAGTTCGTTGGTTATGCCGAAGTTGTGCATATTTCTGACGAGTGTGGCGGGGTTGAGTTCATTCATGAGCCGAGCTGAAATCCAGTTGTTGGAATTAGTTAATGCCCATCGCAAATCGACCATTTCGCCGATGCGTGCGCTTCCGGTGTTTCTTGGTGACCATGGACGTCCGACTTCGTCAATAATAGTCGGCTGGGCATTGAGCATCATGTCGCATGGGGTGAATCCTTCTTCCATGGCGTAGGTGTACAGGAACGGTTTGATTGTCGAACCGATTTGACGCCGGCCTGTTGAAACCATATCGTACTGGAAGAATGAGAAGTTGGGCCCTCCGACATAGGCCTTGACGAGCCCGTTTTTGGGGTCCATCGACATAAAACCGGTGCGTAGGAAGTGCTTTTGATAAAGGAGCGAATCACGAGGGGTCATAACTGTGTCGACAACTCCGTCGTAGGTGAATACATTCATTTCTGCCGGGGTATCGAAAGCTCTCATAATCTCATCGTGACTATGTCCGGCCTTGCTCATGGTGCGATAGCGGTCGGTCTGCTTTATTGATCGTTCGATGATTTCGTTGAGCTGCTTTTGCGGTAACTCTGAGCGGTCGGTGGTGTAGGGTGCGCCTTTGACACCGCGTTTTTCGCGGAAGAAACTTTTTTGTAGCCCTTTCATGTGTTCCTCCACGGCTTCTTCGGCGTAACGTTGCATACGCGAGTCGATAGAAGTGTGGATTTTCAGACCGTCGGTGTAGATGTCGTATTTGGAGCCGTCGGGTCGGGGATTCTTTTCAATCCAGCCAAACAGCGGGTTGCTTTCCCACGCGATAGAGTCGTCGATGTATTTTTGGTGTTCCCAGCCGCGGTAGTCTTTTTTGTCGGGCTTTTTCGCTGTCAGAACGCGTCGCAATTCCTCGCGGAAGTAAGGCGCGATGCCGTCTTTATGGTCGACTCGATGAAATGCCAGTGTCAAAGGTAGTTGCGAGAGGGAATCGAGCTGAGCCTTGTCGATTTTCCCATTTTTGAACATCTGTTCAAAGACGACGTTTCGCCGTTGACGAGTGCGCTCGTTGTGACGCACGGGATTGTAATACGCGGGGTTTTTCACCATCCCCACAAGCGTGGCGGCTTCCTCAATGTTGAGATCTTTTGGGGTTTTGCCGAAATAGACGTAAGCCGCTGATTTGATTCCGACCGCGTTGTATAGGAAATCAAATTGGTTGAGATACATCCTGATTATTTCTTCTTTAGAGTAAAGGCGCTCGAGTTTGACAGCAATCATCCATTCGATTGGTTTCTGGAGCGCTCTCTCCATGAAGTTTTCAGATTGTGGTGAATAGAGTTGTTTGGCAAGCTGTTGAGTGATGGTTGACCCGCCTCCGGCGTTTTTGTGGCGTAGGATTACCGTCTTGACCAATACGCGTGCCATTGCTCTCATGTCGATGCCTGAATGGTCGAGATATCTGGAGTCCTCAGTCGCTATCAGAGCATCGACCACATGGTGTGAAATCTCGTCGAAATCAGCGAATACTCTATTTCCTGTGTTTCGGAAGTATCGTCCCATTTCCTCGCCGTCGGCTGAATAAATTACCGAAGCGAATTTTTCTTTGGGGTTTTTCAATTCTTCGACCGGCGGCATATATCCGATCATCCCGTTATAAATCATTACCAAGGTTACGATAGCCACGGCGCACAGTATGCTGAACCCGGTCCACATCAGTTTCACAATATTTCGGGCTCGTGGCTGTTTAGCATCGTTGTTATCGTTTTTATTGTCGTTGTCCATTGGTTTGCTATGCTTCTGACTTTGTTTTGTGATTACATTGATTTACAAAGTTAGCATAAAAAAATGACACAGGGAATAGCGGTTTTGATTTTGTAGTCAATCGTAGCTATCTTTGCGGTAAAAATGAAATGTAATGAGCGATTTTAATGAAATGCAACTTGTGAAACGCAGGCTGTTTGCGATGCGCAACGGAGCATTGGCTGAGAGCCTGCGCCGGGCAGGTGCTCCATATCGCATAATATTCGGTGTAAATCTGCCTCAATTGGTGGAAATCGCCAATGATTTTCTCCCAAGTAAGAATCTTGCGGAGCAGCTTTGGGCCAATACAACCACTCGTGAAAGTCTGCTGCTCGCTCCGATGCTTTATCCGATTGATTCTCTGGATTATGACACTGCATTGCGCTGGGGTCGCACCGCTATATCGCCCGAAGTGGCCGACATATTGTGCCACAGGCTTCTGCGAAAGATGGATTATGCTGATGAGCTTGCTGACGAACTTATGTCGGCTGATGACGGTATGTCGCGTTATTGCGGGCTCAGACTGATGATGAACCGATTACCGTCACGAGCGTCACACGCCAAGAAGGTTGCCTTGAAAGAGCTTGAATACGGCGGGGATATGACCCGCTCATTGTGCCGTCTGATTATAGAGGAGGCTGATTATCTTTTGGGTGAGGATTGACGGTTTTACCCCCTTTTAGCGCGGCCCATGAGGTCGCCGAGCCATACGCCTAATAGAATCAACACGCAACCGAGATAGCCTACCCATGTGATTTTTTCGTCGAGTAGAATTTGCGATGCGATGAGGGTGACAATCGGCACAAAATACATATAGTTGGATGCTTTGACCGCTCCGAGCCGCTTCACGGCTTGCGCCCATATGACATATGCCGCCATGGAACATACAGTGCCGAGAAAGAGTAGATTGCCCCACACTTCGGGCTTGGCGAACACGCCTATATGGAATGACCCCGGCTGTATGAACAGAAATGGTATGGCTGTCAATATCCCGTAGAAGAACGTCTTGCGTGATATGAACCAGACTGAGTAGAGGGCGTTGAGTTTCCTGAGGATGATGCTGTAGATGGCCCAACCAAGAGCTGCCGACAATGCGAGCATATCGCCAAGCGGTCTGATGTTGACGTTGAACGAGCTGTTGAAAATGACGCATCCCACGCCTAAAAACGCGATAGCCGATCCGAGGATAATCCCTTTCGACGGTCGCTCGTCTTTATAAACCACTCCGACGAGCATGGCAGTGAGCAACGGGGATATGGATGTTATCAGGGAAACGTTTGACACGAGTGTGTACTCTATGGCGGTGTTTTCGGCTATGAAATAAATGGAACCGCCGCAAAGGCCACAAGTAGCGAAAAGGAGCTCGTCGCGGAGTGAGTTGGACCAAAACTGTTTATGGCATATCGCTAATACCAGCAGATAGGCAAGGATGAAACGGAAAATATAAACTTCGGTGGGTGTTAACTGAATCCCGGGGCTTTGCAGGACTTTGGTTGATATGAATGAAACACCCCATGCGGTAACTGTCAACAGCGCTCCGATGTGGAACCAAAAGGCGTTTTTCTTTTCGATTGAAGTCGATGACATAAAAAATGCAAAATTGGTAGTGCAAACTTAGCGAATTTTTCCCAATCAAGCGGAAACAAATGGTCGGAATTATTTGTATTTATTGCATGACGGTGGTGAAATACGCAAGAAGGCTTGAGATATAAATATTTTCGCTACCTTTGCAATAAATATTTATCTAACTAAAACTGTTGATTTATGAAGATTTTGAAAATAGCATCAGCTTTCTTAATGGCGGGTTGCATAATGATTTCATCGGGATGCTCGTCGATGACAAACACCGGTAAAGGCGCATTAATCGGCGGCGGCGGTGGCGCTGCGGTAGGCGCGGGTATTGGCGCTTTGTTAGGCGGCGGTAAAGGTGCGGGTATCGGAGCGGCGCTTGGCGGCGCGATAGGTGCCGGCGCGGGTGCGGTCATAGGGAACAAAATGGATAAACAGGCTGCCGAGCTTCAGCGTCAGCTTGCCGAGCAGGCTAAGGTGGAGCAGGTTAAGGACCAGAATGGTCTTCAGGCTATCAAAGTTACATTTGAGGGCGGCATCCTTTTCCCGACAGGTAAATACACCCTTAATCAGAATGCGAAAACTGACCTCACGGCTTTTGCCAATTCATTGATAAACAATCCCAACACTAACGTTCAAGTCTTTGGCTTTACCGATAATACCGGTTCATATGCAGTCAATGAAAAGTTGTCGAATCAGCGTGCTGACGCTGTGATGACTTATCTCGTGAATAGCGGTGTTTCACCCTCGCGTCTGAAGGCTCAGGGTATTCCGATGGCTGATTATGTGGCTTCAAATGACACTCCGGAGGGCCGTGCCCAGAACCGTCGTGTGGAGATTTACATTACAGCTGACAAAACTATGATTGAGCAGGCTCAGAACGGCACGTTGAGATAATTAGTTACAATAAAACATAGATAGCGGGGCATCCCATATGGGGTGGCTCGCTATTTTTTATCTGTTGAATGATGACAACGATAATCTTTTACTATCTTTACAGTCACATTTAAATATATAGGCATATATTATCCTAGATTATGGAGAAAAAAGGTTTGAATAATATACTCAGACGCATGATTACGCTTGTCACCGTAGGCGGCATCGCATTAGCCGGCATTGCCGCTCAAACTGCGGCGGTTGACTCGATGGCCGCTACGGAGAGTTGGGCGTTGGTGAAAGTGCCGGTGGCTTGTATGAGGTCGGCAAAAGGGCATTCGTCGGAGCTTGCCTCGCAAGTGGTCATGGGGACTCCGGTCAAGTTGAAACAGAATGACGGCAGTTGGTGGCTTGCTATAACCCCCGAAGGCTATGAGGGATGGATTATAGATAATTCACTTGCCCATAAAACCGCTGAGGAAATGAACCGTTGGCGGGATGCCGGTCGGTGGGTCGTCACATCGCTTGATGAGGCGTATGTCGAGCAATGGCCCGGAGCCGGATGCCCTCGCTGCCGGGTGAGCGGAGTTGTCAACGGCTCAATAGTCGAAGGCGTCGCTGTTCCCGGTATGGAATACATAAAAGTTTTGCTGCCCGACGGTCGCGAAGGTTATATATCAGCGTCGATGGTGACACCTGTTGAAGAATGGGCCGGCCGGCCGTTTGATTCTGTTCGCATTCTTGATTTGGCTTATGCTATGGAGGGGTCGCCATATCTCTGGGGTGGTACATCTACCAAATCGGCCGATTGCTCAGGGCTGTCGAGAATCGCATATTATAACAATGGGATTATCATAAGGCGTGACGCGGATCAGCAGGCGAAAACCGGGCGTCGCATAGAGCCGGCTGACACTGCATCGTTAAGGGCCGGCGACCTCTTGTTTTTCGGGAATCCGGAGACGCGTCGGGTCACTCATGTGGCGATATATGACAAGGATGGTATGTATGTCCATTCTTCGGGACGAGTAAAACGAAACAGCATTGACCCCAAGAGTTCGCATTATTTGACTACCCCGTATCTTTGGGCGGTCAATATCAGTGATTGCATTGGCTCCGATGGCATAATCCAAGCGGCACTACATCCGTGGTACTTTAATAGGTGAATTTATGGATAGAAGAAATTTTTTGAAAAGCGGTATATTGGGCGCGGCGTTTTTGGCATCGCCGGTGTCATTTTCGGCATATGGAGAGCCGGTTAGGAAAACGACTAAGCCGGGACGGCTTTCGTTGTCGTTCGAGCCATATGAGCTAAAGTTGCGGCATTCGTTTAATTTGGCGAAGTCGAGCCGTACCACAACCCCCGATGTCCTTGTACGGCTTGATTATGATGGATTGACAGGTTATGGGGAGGCCTCCATGCCCCCTTATCTTGGCGAAAGCGTCAAGAGTGTCACAGAGTTTCTGTCGTCACTCAATCTCGGGCAATTCAGCGACCCGTTCCGCATAGAGGATATTCATGAATATATGGATTCGGTAGCTGCGGATAACAGGGCGGCAAAGGCATCGGTTGATATCGCGTTGCATGATTTGCTCGGGAAAATAATGGGGCAACCATGGTACAAAATATGGGGGCTTGACCCGGGAAAAGCACCATGCACATCTTTTACCATCGGGATAGACACGGCAGAGGTGGTGAGGAAGAAAGTCGACGAAGCGGAACCCTATAAGGTTTTGAAAGTCAAAATGGGGCTTGATAATGATAAAGACCTCGTAGAGGTTATCAGGTCGAAGACTGACAGACCGATATGCGTTGACGCGAATCAGGGATGGGATGACCGTGAACGCGCTCTTGAAATGTGTCATTGGCTCGCTGAACGTAACTGCTTATTCGTGGAGCAGCCGTTGCCCAAAGAGCGCATAGACGACACGGCATGGTTAAGAGAGCGGAGCCCGTTACCGATAGTTGCCGATGAGTTTCTTCAGCGGTTGCCCGACGTGTCCCGTGCCGCTCAGGCATATGATGCTATAAATATCAAACTCATGAAGTCGACAGGACTGCATGAGGCTTATAAAATGGCTGTGCTCGCTCGCGGGCTTGGAATGAAGGTTATGCTCGGGTGTATGACAGAGACGTCGTGCGCTATATCAGCGGCCTCGCAACTCGCTCCGTTGGCCGATTGGGCCGACCTCGATGGAAATCTCCTCATTTCAAATGACATATTTGATGGTATGAAAATCGTTGATGGAAGGGTGACGATTCCCAATCGTCCCGGCATAGGGGCGGTTCTTGTCGGATAAAAGTGTTGAAAATCTTTTGTATATCTGAAAATAATTGACTAAATTTGCACGCTGAATTGCGAGAATAATAAAAACGAAAAATATACTACTGCGATGAAAAGAACATTCCAACCTTCTAACAGAAAAAGAGTTAATAAGCATGGATTCCGTGAAAGAATGTCTACCCGTGACGGACGCAAAATCCTTTCTCGCCGCCGTGCAAAAGGCCGTGTGCGTTTGACAGTTTCAAGCGAAATCGCCAGCAAATAATCAAAAGTAATCGAGCTTAAATCAATAAGAGGAGAAGCGGCAAAATCTGCCGCTTCTCCTCTTATTGATTTATTTATATACGTTGTCAGTGCCGACGTTTAAGGATGAAGTATGCCGCTGTCAGCATTGCTAACAAAATGATGGCATATGTCCATTTTTGACTTTCGGGTATGATGAAATAAATGATGTTTATGGTCAGTTGCACGCCTGCGTAAGCTAATGCTATGGCTCTATGTGGTTTTCCCCATGTGTTGGCAATGATTTGATAAAGATGATGTCGATGGGGCATTAGAATGTTCTCGCCCATAAACAGTCGTTGGAAAATCGTATATACGGCATCGACCGCATAGACTATAAGAAACACGATGTATGATGCGTCTGCGGTAAAAGAGATGAGCTGAACCATGAGGTAGGTGATGAAAAATCCCATGACGATTGAGCCTACATCGCCTGCGAAGCAAATCGCCTTTTTTCTGAAATTGAAAACGGTGAACACCGCAACGCTTATAGCCAAGGTTATGATAAAAGATTTTGGAGCGCATGACACGGGTGGAAGTAGCGCGAAGCAATAGAGCAGTGTGCCAAGTGTGACCAATGAGTAAACTGACATCAATCCATTTATCCCATCCATGAAGTTGAAAGCGTTAATAAACCCAACGCCGCAAATCAATGTCAGAAGAAAAATGTCGTAATATCCGTTGATGAAGAATCCATGGAATGTCACCGCGACTACAATAATCTGTACCAATAACCTGAGTCCGGGAGAGAGGTCAATCATATCGTCAGTGAAACTGACAATGGCAAGCAACGTGGCTCCGATAAGCATGAAATGGAACTCGGCGGGTAGTTGCGTTCCGAAAAAGATGTCGAATATAATGGCGGCGAACCAAAAGATGAATCCACCGCCGGTGATATGATAAGAATTGTGAGAAGAGCGCGGTGTCACTTTGTCTCCGACGCGCAGTCGCTTGGCGATTGGCAAATATGTCAGTTCTGCCGCAAACAGTATTACGGTAATTAGTAGGTATATTAACCAATTCATTGTATACCAGGGCATGGTGGCGCAAATAAGTGACATGAGATTGGATTGCATTACAGATGTCATTGTTCTGATATGTACCAACGATAAAGCTGCTTGATGCCATCGTCAATTTCAACGCTGTGCCGCCATCCGAGCGAACGGAGTTTCGATACATCGCAAAGTTTTCGCATGGTACCGTCGGGCTTGGATGAATCCCATAGTATAGTCCCGTCAAAACCGACCGTTTGACGTATCTTTTCGGCGAGTTGGGCTATTGTCAGTTCTTTGCCTGTGCCGATGTTTATGTGACAGTTTCTTATCTCGGGATTACTGCCGCGTAGGTCATCGAATGAGACATTAAGGAGTATGTGGACCGATGCGTCGGCCATATCCTCGCTCCATAGGAATTCCCTTAACGGCTTCCCTGAGCCCCATAGTCTGAGAGATTCAGATGTGATGCCATAATTATTTAGAGCATCGACAATCGCGTCAATGTCAGAGTCGCCGTTGACATTGTTAAGAGGGCGCAAATTCAGGTCATGGCGCAGTGCGTTCCAATCTCCGGAGCGTAAAAGCTTGGCGAGGTGCATTTTTCTTATCATCGCAGGCAGGACGTGGCTGTTTTGCAGATGGAAATTATCATGCGGGCCATAGAGATTGGTTGGCATGACGGCAATGTAATCGGTGCCGTATTGCAAATTAAAACTTTCGCACATTTTCAACCCTGCGATTTTGGCGATTGCATATGGTTCATTGGTGTATTCAAGCGGGGATGTGAGCAATGCGTCTTCTTTTATGGGTTGATTGGCGTCGCGGGGATAAATGCAGGTGCTACCCAGGAAAAGTAATTTTTTTACGCCATGTCTGAAGCTTTCGCCGATGACATTCTGTTGAATTTGCAGGTTTTGATAGATGAAATCAGCGCGATATATAGAGTTGGCCATTATTCCGCCGACGTGCGCTGCGGCGAGTACGACCATTTCGGGCTCTTCTCTGTCAAAAAAGTTTTTCACTGCCAAAGGGTCGAGCAGGTCAAGCTCGGAATGGGTGCGCCCAACAAGGTTGTTGTAGCCACGCTTTTGCAGATTGTTCCATATCGCCGACCCGACGAGCCCTCGGTGTCCGGCAATATATATCTTGGTGTCTTTGCTAATCATCGTCTCGAATTTACCAATCGCATATCGCTGTCAACCATTAAATTGACAAGCTGTTCAAAAGATGTTTTTTGCGGATTCCAGCCTAATTTCTCTCGGGCTTTAGCCGGATTGCCAAGTAGTTGCTCGACCTCGGCAGGTCTGAAATATCGCGGTGAGACTTCGACAAGGGTTTTGCCTGAGGATATGTCTATGCCACATTCGTCGACACCTTCTCCCTCCCATCGCAGATTAATCCCGGCGCGCTTAAAAGCGAGAGTTGTGAATTCCCTTACCGAGTGGTATTCGCCTGTGGCTATCACGAAATCGTCGGGCTCGGGTTGTTGAAGGATGAGCCACATACACTCTACATAGTCAGGCGCGTAACCCCAATCACGGCGTGCGTCAAGATTGCCGAGATATAATTTGTCTTGAAGCCCGGCGGCGATTCTGGCGGCGGCTAAAGTGATTTTTCGCGTGACGAAAGTTTCCCCGCGCCGTTCACTCTCGTGATTAAACAGAATCCCGTTAGATGCGAACATCCCATAGCTCTCTCTATAGTTTTTAGTAATCCAATAACCATATAGTTTAGCAACCGCATAAGGACTGCGAGGATAGAATGGGGTGGTTTCGCTTTGAGGGACTTCTCTGACATCGCCATATAGCTCTGATGTGCTTGCTTGGTAGATTCTAGTCACTTTGTCGCGACCGAGTATCCGTATGGCTTCGAGTAACCTGAGCGTGCCTATGGCATCGGTGTCGGCTGTGTATTCCGGAACATCGAATGATACTTTGACATGGCTTTGGGCCGCGAGGTTGTAAATCTCATCGGGTTGTACTTCCTGGATTATTCTAATCAGTGAACTGGAGTCGGTCATGTCACCGTAGTGCAGATTGATTAAGCGTTGGCGCTTCATGTCACGAACCCACTCGTCGAGATACAAATGCTCGATTCGTTCGGTATTGAACGAAGAGCTTCGTCGCATGATTCCGTGGACTTGGTATCCTTTTTCGAGAAGGAATTCGGCAAGATAAGAACCGTCTTGTCCGGTGATGCCGGTGATTAGCGCTATCGGTTGTTTTTTTTCTGATGTCATTTCAATATGTCGGTTAATTGAGAAAGTCTGTGGATGATTTTTTGAGGATTGTAGTCGGGTTTGTTGTCAGACAATATTTGGGGATGTATGTTTTTCCCGGAATCAAGCAACATGATTGTGTCCCATCCAAGTTTGTTTGGCCAATAAAAATCTTTGGCGGGGTTGTCGCCCACATAGCACTTGAATGTCGGTTCTAATCGGTCAAGCATCCTGAACGGAATCCCGGATAATTTGTCACCGCCAATTTCTTGAGAAATAAGTATCTTATCGGCGGCAACATAGCGGTCGAGTCCCAAACTGTAAATCTTGTTACGCTGAGTGGTTGACCGCCCGTCGGTAACTATTGCGATAGTGTGATCTGAGTCAACAAGCTTTTTCAGTAGATTCACGACTTCGTCTGTCAAATTTATATCCGGTTTGTGATTGCGATAGGCCGTTATCATCCACTCGATTCCTTCTCTTTTTGAGAGGTTGAGGTTGTCTTTCAGATATGTGTCAAGGGCGTCGAACGCATTATGGGCATTTGTCATTTTTTCAATCATGGCAGAATAAGGAAGCCCGTATTTTGCGTTAAGGCTCTTTGCGATATATCGCCATGACGATTGAACGAATTCTTGCTCACAGAACAATGTGTCATCAAGGTCAAATGCGATAAGTTTCATTTTGTTACGATGCGAAGATTCGGATGGAGCTATGCTTTCCCTAAAGTTTTGTGTATAATATCACAAACGCGTTCAATCTGGTTGTCGGTCAGGGATGACCCGCTCGGGAGACAAAGCCCGCGGTTGAAAAGGTCTTCTGCGACATTATTGCCGTAGTATGGGGCGTCGGTGTATATCGGTTGCATATGCATAGGCCGCCAAAGCAATCGCGACTCAATGTTTTCCGCTTCGAGAGCGAGCCTTAGCTCATCGGCGGTAACCGCCGAATCATCGGAAAGTAGAACGGTAGTGAGCCAGAAGTTGGAGTCAAAGTTGACTGACGGATTGTCGTGAACACTGAGGGACTCGATGTCGGCTAACCGTGTGCGGTATATATCATGAATCTGCCGTCGACGCGCCACATGGTCTTTGATAACATCCATCTGTCCGCAGCCAATTCCAGCCGAGACATTGCTCATGCGATAATTGTAGCCGATATGTTCGTGGTAGTAGTATGGACGATTTTCACGCGCTTGGGTGGCATAGAATTTTACTCGTTTGGCTGATTCTTCGTCAGGGCAAATCAGTGCTCCTCCTCCTGATGTGGTTATTATTTTATTGCCGTTGAAACTTAACGCACCGTAGCGCCCATGAGTGCCGCACATTTTGCCGTTGTATTCCGATCCTAAGGCCTCGGCAGCGTCTTCGAGCACGGGAATGTCGTATTTAGCGGCAATGGATAGAATTTCATCAATTTTGGCGGGCATACCATAAAGGTAGACCGGAATGATGGCTTTGGGGTATCGGCCGGTGACTTTTTTACGGTCGATGATGGCTTTTTCGAGTAAAACGGGATCCATATTCCAAGTGTCGGGCTCGCTGTCGACGAAAACGGGTTGTGCGCCTTGGTAGCATATCGGATTGGCGCTCGCGGAAAAGGTGAAAGATTGGCATATAACCTCGTCGCCGGCTTTTACACCGAGCATGACGAGACCGAGATGAATGGCAGCGGTCCCCGCGCTTAGTGCAACCACGTTGGGTGCGCCCAAGTAGTTCTCCAAGCGGTGCTCAAATTCATCAACGTTTGGGCCTAACGGTACAATCCAATTAGTCCGGAATGCTTTTTCAACCCATTCTCTCTCGCTGCCTCCCATGTGGGACACCGACAGCAAAATACGCTCGTTCATAATATGTTGCTTAAAAATGTTGGTTTTAATTTATCATTGATAAATATACTTCGTTATAGCGCCGTGCCATTTTGTTTATGTCGTAATCATTGGCTCTGTTTTGGCAGCGTTTTGCGATTAAGTCATAATAATCCGAATCGGTTGAGAGGTGTGAGATTTCCTGCGCGAGTTTCTCGTAATCGCCGTCAGGAAAAAGTATGCCGGCGCCACCGATGACCTCTCTCAGTCCTTGGACATCGGATGCTATCACCGGGCGTCCCGATGCGCAACCTTCGATAGATGATAATGATAGTCCCTCCCAATGGGAAGATAGAACTATTATATGGCTTTTTTCCATTATGGCGGGGATATCAGATCTGACACCGAGGAACTCGACTCGATTGTTGAGCCCGAGACTGTCGGTTAATGCTTCTAATGACTTGCGGCGAATGCCGTCGCCGACAAGCCATAAACGGTAATTATCGGGAAGTAATGACATTGCCTTTATCAATGCGTCTTGATTCTTTTGAGGACGAAATGCGGCAATCATTGAAATGATAACTTCTTTGTCGGGATAAACTTTATTTTGTGAAGCCGCTCGGAATTTTGAAACATCAATGCCATTGTTAATAACTCGGATATTTTGGTCTTTGCCGATGAAATCTTCCAAATTAGATGCTGTCGAATCGGCTATACATATGATGCGTTCATATCGTTGATACATCCACTTGTCGATAAGTCGAAAAAATGGTATGCCACGTCGTCGGTTGGTCGTGTTATGCTCCGTAGTGACAAGTTTACCTTTGTGTCGGCTTAATCGGCTTGCTATTGATGCGAAATACTGGCATGCAGTGTTATGGGTGTGTATGATGTCAAATCGTTTGAGGTATTCTCTTACACGAAAAATATTTATCGGATTATACACATTCCCACCTTTGGATAGGCTGTGTATTTTAATCCCCGCATTTGACAGCTCTTTGTGAAATGGGGTTTCTGTTCCATCAAATAATAGCAGTTCGACATCGTGTCCCATATCGCGAAACCGCGGTAATAGGTCAACCAAGAGCTTTTCGGCTCCACCGGTGTGCAACGATGTGATTATATGTAAAATCCTCATTTCGATTTATGCTTAATATGATGATACAGGGCAAGCCCTATCGGATAGAGGGCTAAAGTCAGCAATCGGCATGGATTTCTGTGGGTAAATGCCGATTGATTTGCCAATCGGCACTCTGCCGCGTAATGAATCGCCGACCTTATCTTATGATTAAACGTCGTGCGCGACAGTCTCATTTCCAATTCTCTCGTTTTTGCGAAACTTTTAGGGCTTCGCACGTATTGCCGGTAGATATTTCTTGACATACTGTCTGATTCCTGATATTCAACAAAACAAAGGTTTTTGTTGATAACTATCATCGGAAGCGTGTCGGCAGCTTTTATTAGCATATAGTAGGGATTGAAATCTTTTTCTCCCTCAAATCCTATTTGAGGTGCGACAGATTTCATTAAATCAGTGCGCATTACTTGTTTCGAATCTCCGGTGTGGAGCCGTTTTGATTTTAAATCGAAGAGATATACTTCATTTAAATCAGGTGGGAAGTATCCGGAAATAGGTTTGCCATCGGTTAGGAAATCAAGTCCTACGAGTCCGGCGTATTGATTACCGCCTTGCTCTTTCCACCTCGTTGAGATTATCTCAACGGCATCATCGGGCATGAAGTCATCGCTGTCGATGCACACGTTCAGCTCCGTTTCGATGTTTGCGTAGGCGGTGTTGTATCCCGTGTAAAGGCCGCCGTTTTCTTTTTTTATATAATCAATTTTGAATTGAGAATCGCCGATATACGTTTTGATTAAATCTTTGGTGTTGTCGGTTGACCCATCGTCAATAACAAGCCATCGGAAATTTTTGCAGGTTTGCCGGCAAAGACTGTTATACAAACGAGGGAGTGTATGAGCCCGGTTATATGTCGGGGTGAATATGGTGAGAAGTTCCATTAATCAGAATAGCCAATTAAAGATGATGAAGAAAATGAGCAGGGCTCCTGCGATAACTCCTTGTGACGGGGCGACTTTTAACTTTGCCAATGGATAAATTATGATTACAGGATACAGAAACCATGATAGATATGCAAATCTATTAGAGTATGCGACTGAGTTAATCAAGCACCATACAGAATTAGCGAAAATATAGGTTGTCAGTAGAAAAATGTAGGTTTCATCTTTGATTTTCTGTTTTGTGATAGCGTACCATCCAAGTGCTATCGGCAGTGCGCTATATAGTAAAAAATCCCATCGGAAACCGGTGCGGGAAAAGGCAACTACTCCTTGTGTAGCAACCTGTTGATGTATATAATGCGCCGCGCGTTTATCTTCTATCAATCCTGCCACCAGGTCTTTCATCGGTTCGGCAAACAAAAGACTCAATAAAATACAACCGAACCATATACATACATTGATATTTATGTTTTTGAAAAATCTTGCGGCGGTGGCTGCGGCGAATATGAGAAGACACGATTTGTGTGTGAAGTAAGCGATTATGAGAAAAACATATCCTATGGCTAATTCTTTGCGGTCTTTATTGAAAAAAGACAATCCGATCATGGCTATACTTGTCGCCATACCGTTACGAATGCCGTTAGTGCCATAAGAGAAGAAAGAATATGAGGTGAATAGGAAAATCAGTGCCATTAAAAAGTGCCGGGGAAACCATCTTTTCGCGGCAACTGTCATCCCTCCTACATAGAAAATTGATATTACTGTTAACCAACCTGACGCACTTAAATACGGGACTGACGCGTATTGTATAAAAGCCCAGAATGGTTCGGTCTCGCCTCCTCTAACTTCTGTCCAGATTCCTTTTTGCAGAAGGTTATACATCGTTGTGTATAGTTGCGTATCTGCATAGGCCCATATCGGGCGTGTGCCGATGTAAATTGTTACAAAGATAGCTAAAATCCAGGGAACTACATTTTTATCAGTCCCTTTGATTAGTCGGTTATTTGGAAGCGACATTAGATAGAATGCATATAGCACACCAATTATTGTGGAGGCTACCATCCAATTATAATTTGAAAATATTCCGCTTAACATATAGCGTGTATCAATCTATTGTAGATTAAATTTTAGCGTAAGTTCAAATTAAATCATACAGTTTCCTGACTTCTTGCTCATTCCCATGGTCGATGGTCTGCAAATGATTAATTAGTCGCTCTCTCATTTGTGGAGACTTAGCGAGTAGCAAAATCGCTTTAGCGATGCTTTCATTATCCATCTCGCATATAATCCCGTCAGAGCCATTGACTACTTGTGATGAAGCCGTTGGATAGTCGGTTATCAATACGGGCTTGCGCAGTATCTGGGCTTCTCTGACGGTTATTGACTTGCCTTCGTATCGTGACGGTTGCGCATACAGGTCGCAAGCGGAGATGTAGGGATATGGGTTCTCTTTTTTCCCGAGGATGATTACACAGTCGTCGGTTTGAGTGAGCCTTATGTTGCGCAACAGTTCGTTGTCGTCGCCAAAGCCGATGATGTACCACTTGAAGCGTAGCCCGCGTTGTCGCAACAGGTCGGCGATGAACGGGATGTTTTCGAAATTCTTGGCGTATGAGAAGCGGCCGATGGACAATATCTTGAATTCGTCGCCTCGCATTTCTTCAGGGGCGAATGTCTTTGATTGCGCTTTGATGAATGTGGGGCTGATGATGTTTTCTATCTCAATTATCTTCGTTGCCAGTGATGGGAATGCCGAGGCAAAACTTCTCGTTACGTCTGGCGAAATTGATGCGATATAGTCAAAACTATCCCAAATTGGCAGCTCTTTTTCTTTGTCGATGTTGACCGTGGAATAATCGGTGTGAATCCATGCTATTTTAGTTTTAGCATTAACTTTTTTAGCCACTATGTGATGGGGCGTCAAGAAACTAATCGCCAAATCGTATTTCCCCAAATCGTATAGTGATGGCAGCAATGGGGTAACGCAAGTGGCGACATAGTGAAATATCGACCCGTCCTCCTTTGGCTTTTCGGCCAATCTCTTGATGTAACGGTGATGCCTTATTTTCGCAATTAGTCTTGCGATTATAATATCAATATGACCTTTGCGCAAAACGTTAATCATCGGCTGTTCGATGGTCGCGTATCTTTTGTTTTCAGGGAGCAAATTTATGCCGGGAGGGATTAGACGCATTAGCTCACCCGTATGCTGATTTATAAATAAATCGACATCGACTTTGTCGGTGTCGATGGCGTTTAAGAGCCCCAATAATGCTCGTTCGGCACCGCCTATCTCCAAATAATGGATGTTGATTAATATGCGTGGCTTAATGGATGGCATGATTTTATAGCAACGTGCGGATTAGGCGTTTGGCGATACGTGTCATAGAATATTTAGATTGGCGGTATATAGCAATCGGGCAGGTATTTATGTCAGTATCGGAATAATCTATCCCGCAATTAACCAATCGGTCAATAATCTGTTTTCGGCTTTGCCCGGAATTGATTAATTGGCGAGTGCCATAGCGGATTATCTTGATTAATTCCATTTTCATCAAACGGCTGATACGGTCGTTCATAAGCCCGTTGTCATTCAGAAACATCCGCTTTAATGACTCGACGGCTACATATTCAGATAGGCAATCGGTCTGTCGGGACGTAAAGCCACCCCAGCAGTATATATACTCAGCCGATTCGCACATCGAAATATTTGGCGATTTCGCAAATATCGGGAGGTTAAACAGACGGTCTTCTCCCCACATTCCACGGTATGCGATGTGTTTGTCGACCAAAGGTCTCAATAAAGTAGACTTATACAATTTGCCCCAGCATTGGACCGGAAATAGCTTGTCGTTGTATACGACCGAGTCGAACGCGTTGTCTGTGTCGTATTGTTGATGACGCAGTTCTGTAGTGACACCTAAACGGTTAAAACGTCGTTTTATTCTCATTTGGATGATGTCGGCACCGGTTGCGTTTGCTGTTGACAAGCAATCAGCTACTGCCGACCGGCTTATGAAGTCGTCGCCGTCTATGAATGTTATCCAATCGCCGGAGGCTGCTGATATTCCGTCAAAACGAGAATTGTACAGACCTGATTTTTGATTGTGATTGATTATCTTGACGCGGCTTCCGTATTTTTTGACAATCTCAACTGTCCGGTCGTCTGAACCGTCATTGATCACGATTACTTCAATGTCGGCGGCACGTTGGTTTAAAGCTGATTCAATCGCTTTACCAATCGTTTTTTCTTGGTTGTGTACAGGAATGATTACGCTTACCGACATAGAGGCTTATTTACCTATACAGTGGTATTCAAACCCTTCTTCTTTCAATTCCGCAGGGTCATAAATGTTTCGTCCGTCAATGACGAGTTTGCGTTTCATGGCACGAGCCATTATTTTCCAAGACGGGACTCTGAACTGCTTCCATTCTGTGAGCATGGCGAGCGCGTCAACGTCAATAATGGCTTCATACATATCCTTTGCATAAGCCACCTTGTCGCCTATGCGGCGTCGGCATTCGTCCATAGCTACCGGATCGTATACCACAACATTTGCTCCATCTGAGATTAGCCTGTCAATAATTTCCAATGCGGGTGCTTCGCGCATATCGTCGGTTTCCGGTTTGAAAGAGAGCCCCCAGATAGCGATTTTTTTATTATTCAAATTTCCCAAGGTCCGTTTAAGTTTCCTGTAAACGATGGATTTTTGAGCTTTATTCACCTCTTCGACAGCTTCTATCACCTTCATGGTATAGCCGTGCTGACGGCCGGTGTTCATCAATGCCTTGACATCTTTCGGGAAACATGAGCCGCCGTATCCGCAACCTGCGTAAAGGAATTTGTTCCCAATACGAGCGTCGGTTCCGATTCCTTTGCGTACCATGTTTACATCGGCGCCGACAAGTTCGCAAAGATTGGCTATGTCGTTCATAAACGAGATACGCGTTGCAAGCATTGAATTGGCTGCGTACTTGGTCATCTCGGCCGATGGAATATCCATGAATATGACCCGAAAGTTGTTGAGCAGGAATGGGCGGTATAGGCGCTCCATTACTTTGCGGGCTCTTTCGCTTTCGATGCCTATGACAACACGGTCGGGCGACATGAAATCCTTGATTGCCGCCCCCTCCTTCAAAAACTCAGGGTTTGACGCCACTTCAAACGGTATGCTGATGCCCCGTTTGTCGAGTTCCTCTTGAACCACTTTTTTGATGATTTTTGAAGTCCCGACGGGAACTGTGCTCTTTGTCACAAGTATGGCATAGCTGTTTATGTTGCGACCAAATGCTCGGGCGACTTCGACGACATATCTCAGGTCGGCGCTCCCATCTTCATCGGGCGGAGTGCCGACGGCGCAAAACACTACTTCCACATTGTCGAGGCAGGAGGCCAGGTCTGTGGTGAAGTGCAGGCGTCCGGCGTCGACGTTTCGAGTGACGAGGTCATCGAGCCCCGGTTCGTAGATTGGGATTTCGCCTTTTTTTAATTTTTCGATTTTGTTAGCGTCAACGTCGACGCAAGTTACATCTATGCCGACCTCAGAGAAGCAGGCTCCTGAAACGAGTCCGACATAGCCTGTCCCTACAATTGCTATATTCATCGTTGATTGATTTTTTCGACTAATGATGGGTGGATGAATGTCGTGGCGACGGCAGCAACGCCGTCGATTGAAACAACGACTCTTCTATCGCCTTTGAGCCGAAGAAAATGCCCCTCAGCCCCGGCGAATACTCCACCGGTTATTCTGACCATGTCACCTTTTTGCCATCCGTTTACATCGGGTTCAAGGTATATTATCTGTTGGTCGGGTTGGCCTGCGACAGCAATAAAACTGTTCATCTGGCGGTCGGGTACGGATATCGGGGCTGCGTTTGCCCGGTCAATGATATATCTTACCGGCAGCTCTGTTGAATCGTGATAATCTTTCAGCTTGTCAAATGAGCATCTCGTGAAAATCAGATTGTTGATAGCGGGAACGAGATATTTCACTTTCCGCTCCCCTCTCATGGCCATTTTACAGGTCATGGGCAAAAAGTTTTCAATCTTTAGTCGGTCAAGCTCATGCTTGACCTTCAGACCTCTATTGTAGGCGATTCTTAATGCCCACCATTTGACTGTCTGGGTGTCGGAAACGTTCATTTTTGACCTGATGCGGCTGTGTGAGGCAATACTTAGGGACACCAAAGGCATTAAATGTCTGGTTTGCAGCTGATTGCGATTTTCTTTTCCATCCGGATAAAGCATTTGCCATTCGCAAAAATATGACTTGGCGTCAGAATGAGGTTCTTCGGCCTAATTCAGTTACAAAGATAATTATTTATTCGGATGCAGTCATTATGAAACTCGCTTTTTTCATCGTGATATATAATTTATAGATGGCAAATTACGTTATGATAGAGTTGTAATTTCACTTAAATATAATGAATCTGTTACTACGATATATATCATTTGCTCTGTTGGCTCTATCTGTTTCTATCCCGTCGTTAGCCGAGGTGAAGATTCATGGAAAGGTTACAGATGAGAAACATGAGCCGCTTGAATTTGCCACTGTAAGAATAGCCGGTACCGCGATAGGCGGCACTTCCGGCTTGGACGGGGGTTATTCTTTGGCGGTGGCCGAACGTGATACGATTACTGTCATATTCACCTGTCTTGGATATAAAGAGGTTAAACGAGATTTGATAGATGCCAAAGGTGAAGTGACGCTCAATGTCTCGATGCAGCCTGTCAACCGTGAACTTAATGAGGTCGAAATCACTGAGTTCAAGAAACAGACTTCTCAGATGCAGACTATTGACGGAGGTTCTTATAAATTGTCGCCCGATGTCTCCGGAGGAAGCGTCGAGTCGTTGATAACCACGATGGCCGGTGTCAATTCAAGCAATGAAATGTCGTCGCAGTATTCGGTAAGAGGCGGAACATACGATGAAAACAGCGTGTACATCAACGGGGTTGAAGTGTATCGGCCTCAATTGGTGTCATCCGGACAGCAAGAGGGCCTTAGTGTCATAAACCCGGATATGGTTGGGGCTATCGGCTTTTCAACCGGCGGTTTCACTGCCGAGTATGGCGATAAAATGTCGTCGGTTCTTGATATTCAGTATCGTGAACCTGAGGCGTTTGAAGGTTCTGCGTCGTTGAGCTTGATGGGAGGGAGTCTTACATTGGGTCAGAGCTCAAAAAAATTCTCGCAATTGCACGGATTCCGCTACAAACGTAATTCCTCGTTGCTCAGCTCTATGGATACAAAGGGGGAGTACGACCCTAATTTTCTTGATTATCAGACCAATTTGATATATAAGCCTACTTCAAAGTTGAGAGTCTCTTTTTTGGGTAATATAGCAATCAACAACTATAAGTTTAAACCCACTGACCGAACGACCAATTTCGGGACTTCTGACGATGCAAAACAGTTCAAGGTTTATTTTGACGGTCATGAAAAGGATAAGTTCGAGACATTTTTTGGAGCGTTGTCGCTGACATATAAACCGTCAAATAAAACCGATTTCACTTTCCTGACATCGGGCTATCTGACTAATGAGCTTGTGGCGTATGATATTTCGGGTGAATATTGGCTCGATCAGGCTGGAACAACCGGCGGTAGCGGTGGTGATGGCATTGGTGGCGAGCTTGGTGTCGGGCGGTATATGGAGCATGCGCGTAACCGCCTTAAGGCATCTGTGTTCTCAATGGCTTTGAAAGGGAATACCGGCATAAACAAGCACAATCTCACTTATGGTGTCTCCTATAACCGAGAGACGATTATGGACCGCACCCGTGAGTGGGAACTACGCGATTCTTCGGGCTATTCTCTCCCGTCTACCGGTGATGCGGTCAATATGGTTTACAATCTGACATCCCGTGAAGATTTTTCGACTAACCGGGTGTCGTTTTTCGTTCAAGACGCCTACCGCTTGTCGACATCATCGGGATATTTCTCGTTCAATGCAGGTGTGAGGCTCTCACACTGGGATTTCAACAAAGAGACATTGTTTAGCCCGAGGATTAACGTGGCTTTTGTCCCTGAGCGTTATAGCCGGTGGGCGTTTCGTTTTGCCACGGGCATTTATTATCAGGCCCCATTTTATAAAGAATATCGTCGCCCGGTTTCTGACGAGAATGGCAATACGGTTATTGCCCTCAACAGAGATATAAAGTCACAGCGGAGTTTCCATCTCATACTCGGTGCCGACTATACATTCAGGGCGTTTGATCGACCGTTTAAGTTGTCGGGAGAGGCTTACTACAAGAAACTTGACAATCTGATTCCTTATGAGGTTGATAATTTGAAGATTGTCTATGCCGGAGTGAACAGCACCAACGGTTTTACCGCCGGGCTTGACATGAAACTGTTCGGGCAGTTTGTGCCTGGGACTGATTCCTGGGTGAGTTTCTCATTGATGAAAACGCAGGAAACGTTAAATGGGGTAAAAGTGCCTCGACCCACTGACCAGCGTTATAGCTTCGCTGCGTATTTCACTGACTATTTTCCGAAGATTCCCAAACTAAAATTCAGCCTTCGCGGCATTTTCTCTGACGGGCTGCCGACAACAGCTCCTCGCAGTTCTCGTGACAAGGGATATTTCCGGGCTCCGGCCTATAAGCGTATCGACATCGGTCTTTCTTACGCATTGTTGTCACCGCTCAAGGAGGGGGAATCGCGCGATGGCCTTTTCCGCCATATAAAGAGCGTGTGGCTTGGACTTGATGTGTTCAATCTGCTCGACATTTCCAATGTAAGCTCCTATTATTGGGTGACTGATGTCAATAATATTCAGTATGCTGTTCCGAACTATCTGACACGTCGACAATTCAATGTGCGTTTGACCGTCGATTTTTAATCGCCTGTGATAAAGATAAAAAATAAGCGCGGCTCCCATGACAGGGCCGCGCTTTTGATTTCAGAAAAATAGTGTCGGGGTTACTTGAATAGATACTGTGATGAGATAGATTCATTGGAATGTACTCGGCGTATCGTGTCGGCAAACAGACGTGCTACGCTTAGAATTGTGCACTTTGAACAGCGTTTCCCATAGGGGATGCTGTTTGTGAAAATCATCTCTGACAAGCCGCAGTCCTCCACGCGCTGGGTAGCGGGGTCGCTCATGATGGCGTGTGAGGCAAGCGCGCGCACGGTCTTGGCTCCCTGCGACAGCATCAAGTCTGCTGCTTTTGTGATGGTGCCGGCTGTGTCGACCATGTCGTCAACAAGTATCACGTTTTTATCTTTGACATCACCGATGACAGTCATGTTCTCAACCACATTGGCCTTGGCGCGCTGTTTGTGGCACAGCACGAGCGGTAAATCGAGATATTTCGCATAACTGTTGGCGCGTTTCGCTCCGCCGACATCGGGGGTGGCGATTACCATATTCTCTAAATTGAGCGATTGGATGTAGGGAATGAAGACCGATGAGGCGTAAAGATGGTCGACAGGGACATTGAAAAATCCTTGAATCTGGTCGGCGTGTAAATCCATCGTGATTACACGGTCAACGCCCGCGGTGCTCAACAGGTCGGCGACAAGTTTCGCTGCTATCGACACGCGCGGCTTGTCCTTGCGGTCTTGACGCGCCCATCCGAAATAGGGGATAACGGCGATTGTCGATTTGGCCGATGCGCGCTTGGCAGCGTCGATCATCAGCAACAGCTCCATTAGGTTGTCGGTGTTAGGGAAGGTGGATTGTACGAGATACACCTCGCAACCGCGCACTGATTCTTCAAATGACACCTCAAATTCTCCGTCAGCGAAGTGCTGGATGTTCATTTTGCCAAGTTCCACGCCAAGATCTTTGCAGATTTCTTCTGCCATGTAACGAGACTTCTCGCCGGCAAATACCTTGAAAGGGGGTAAATTATTGCTCATATTTTTGTGAGGATGAATGATGGTGCAAAATTAGTCATTTTTGGCGAGAGTGGTTTGCTTTAGCCTTTATTTTTAGTCGGAGGTGGAGATATTTCTGTGTTTAATCTTCCAGACGGCGGCATCAAAGGGTGCGACAAACGTCTCGAACGGCTTGTGCTGAGAGAAACTTTTGCGCATTTTGTCGCCTGTCAGCAAGTCGGTTGCGACAGCATCCCCTTGGGGCAGGTTAAGAGTCTCAAATGCGTGTTGGGGGATGTTGATGTTCAAGTCGCATGGCGCAGAGTCGAAATTGACCGCTATCACGAGGGTCTCGGTCGCGTAACTGCGCATAAAGACATACTGTTTGTGGGGATTGAGCGATGAATTTTCATAATTGACATACATCAGGTCAAAGAATCGCCCTGCTGTTATGGCCTTTTCATCGCGGCATATGTTGAGTATCGTTTTATAACGTTCCCGTAACCATCTCTCGCGGGCGGTCAGATGAGTGTATTTCTCGATGTCGCTCAGCCAACGGCGCAGTGTCGGTATGCTCCAGTAGTCAAATATGGTGGTGCGTCCGTCGTGCCCGCTGTATCCTTCAGCGTCGGTGGCTTGTTCCCCAAGCTCTTGTCCGGCGTATATCATCATCGGCCCGGTGCTAATCATTGAACTGACGATAAGCGACGGCACCACTTTTGCCGGGTCTCCGGCATACTGTCGAGAACCGAAACGCTGCTCGTCGTGGTTCTCAAGGAAATTTAGCATATGGTCTGAAATCCCATCGACCGTCTGCCAGCAATTTGTGATTGTGGCTGCCGAGTGGTTGTGGCACTGGATAGCGCGCAGGGTGTCATAGAGGTTGACTTTGTCATACAGGTAGTCGAATCCGCCTTCATTTATAAAACTGCGGTATAGACCCACGTCGTATATCTCGGCGATGAATATGATGTGCGGGAAGTGCTCTTTAACGTTAGGAATAGCCCACTTCCAAAATTCGAGGGGAACCATGTGCGCCATGTCGCAGCGGAATCCGTCTATCCCTTTGGCTGCCCAGTAGCGCAGTATGTGCAGCATCTTGAACCAGGTGTCGGGGATGGGGGAGAAGTGGTGCGAACCGTCACCGTAGTCTATGCCATAGTTCAGTTTTACGGTCTCATACCAGTCGTATGGGCCGGGAAATGCCGTGAAACAGTCGTTGCCCGTCGCTTTTGCCGGGAACTCGCTATACGCGTCTTTGCCGCTTCCGAGGTCTATGTTCGGAGCGAACAGTTGGCGCGGTATGTAATAGAAGTTGTTGTCGCGGCCGAAGTATAGAGTGTTGTCGTCGTCAGCTCCGAGGTCTTTTATGCCGGCGGGCTTCGCATCGGAGTGGTATTGTCGACCGACGTGGTTAGGCACGAAATCGATTATGACTTTCATCCCGGCGTCGTGGGTTCTGGTGACGAGGTCTTCAAACTCCTCGATGCGCTTTGGCACGTTGACCGCGATGTCGGGGTCGATGTCATAGTAGTCTGTGATTGCGTAGGGCGATCCGGCCAGCCCTTTTATGATGTGTGGGTTGTGGCGCGGTATGCCATATCTGGTATAATCCGTGGCGTGGGCGTGTTCGATTACGCCGGTGTACCACACATGGGTCGTTCCCAGTTCCTTTATCCCTTTCAGCACAGCCTGAGTTATGTCGTTCAGCTTCCCTGAGCCGTTCTGAGCCATGGTGCCGTTTGGCACACAATTGTCATTCATGTTGGTAAACAGCCTTGGGATTAGTTGATAGATGATAGGTTTGGTATTCATTGTGTATGGTTAACTTCTTTATAGTGGGATATGGTCGTTTTTCAAATCCATTTGTTGCGTTTCAGTGAGTCCATGGCGCATTGGTATCCGCTTTTGTACACGCGCTCGATTTCCTTCATATTGAACACCTTGTAGTGCGCTATATCCTTGGTCTCCACCACAAGGTCACACATGGCCATGTCGGTCAGAACGTTTGTTTTTGCCATGAGACGATAGGTGCGATGGGCGATGTCGACAATCGAATTCATCCGTTTGCTGTCGTTGACCAAGGGGGAGCAGTTTATCCCTATCAGTCGTTCGCATTTGTCTCTGATGGCCCATGCGGGCAGGTTGCGCAGCACGCCGCCGTCAACATACGACACGCCGTCGATTACAATCGGGTTAAACAGTATGGGGATGCTGCATGATGCGGCCACGCATTTGACTATAGGCCCGGAGTCGAAGGCTACGGGTACACCATGGTCGATGTCTGTGGCGCAGATGTAGGTGGGTATGCGCAGGTCTTCTATCTGTTTGTGCCCCCTGAGGGCTTTGTCGACAAACGCCTCGAATTTGTCGATTTTGAACAGTCCGCCTTTGTTGACCGAAAGTTCACAGCAGGTTTTAAACTTTACGTTTGAAAATATCGTCGGCATTAGCGATGGCACGACTCCGGCCGCATAAAACGCGCTTATCACTGACCCCGCGCTCACTCCGGCTATCACATCGGGCCGCAAACCGACCTCTTCAAGAGCCTGCAAAGCTCCCGCATGGGCAAACCCCCGCGCTCCGCCGCCGCTTAGGGCCACTCCGAGTTTGTATGGTCGATCTGTTGACAAATTTGTTGATTGTATATGTGGTGTGAAACTCTTGAACGCAAAGTTACTCAAAATCCCCGACATACTATTAACCTCTCTACTCGATTTTTCATAAAGGTTTGGGCCGCAATCCGATTCAAGCGCACGGCGCATAATCGGAATATGGACTTATCCGCTATTTATATCGCTTTCGTGATGCGTCTTTTTCGCCCCGCCACGTTAATCATGTTGGTGAGATGTGAAAATTTGATTTTAGGATGTGATGATATTTTCGTAATTTTGCGTTTTCAAATATAAACCGCTATATACCAAATTATACCGATGAACGAGTTAGCGACAAAATACAATCCCGCCGATGTTGAAAGCAAATGGTATGCTTATTGGACGGACCATGATTTGTTTAAGTCAGTTCCTGATGAGCGAGAACCCTACACCATCGTGATACCGCCGCCAAATGTGACCGGCGTGCTTCATATGGGGCATATGCTTAACAATACTATTCAAGATATTCTTGTGCGCCGCGCCCGCATGGAGGGCAAGAATGCCTTGTGGGTGCCGGGTACCGACCACGCTTCGATAGCTACCGAGGCGAAAGTCGTGGGCAAACTCGCAAAAGAGGGCATAAAGAAAACCGACCTGACGCGCGATGAATTCCTTAAACATGCTTGGGATTGGACCCATACGCATGGTGGCATAATCCTTGAACAGCTGAAGAAACTCGGCGCGTCATGCGACTGGAGCCGCACGGCCTTTACGATGGACGAAACCCGCTCCGAGAGCGTGAACAAAGTGTTTGTCGACCTTTACAACAAGGGCTTGATATACCGCGGCCTACGCATGGTCAACTGGGACCCGGAAGCAAAAACCGCTCTCAGCAATGAGGAAGTTATCTATCAAGACGAACATAGCAAACTTTACTATTTGAAGTATTATGTGGCTGAGGATGACGGCAGCGGCGAGACCGGCGAGGAAGGTGAGGTGGTTCACCGCGATGCCGATGGCCGTCGTTATGCCGTTGTGGCTACCACTCGTCCGGAGACTATTATGGGCGACACGGCGATGTGCATCAATCCCAAAGACCCGAAAAACCGTTGGTTGAGCGGGAAAAAGGTAATAGTGCCGTTGGTTAACCGCGTTATTCCGGTAATCGAAGACCGATATGTCGATGTGGAGTTTGGTACGGGTTGTCTGAAAGTGACGCCTGCTCACGACACCAATGACTATATGCTTGGCAAGCAGCATAATCTTGAAACAATAGATATTTTCAATCCCGACGCTACCGTGTCGGAAGCCGCCGGACTTTATGTCGGTATGGACCGTTTCGATGTGAGAAAGCAAATCGCTGAAGATCTTGCAACTGCCGGTCTGCTTGAAAAGGTTGAAGATTATAATAATAAGGTCGGCTATTCAGAACGTACGCATGTTCCTATCGAACCGCGTCTGTGCTTGCAATGGTTCCTAAATATGCAGCATTTCGCTGATTTGGCATTACCTCCGGTGATGAATGATGAGTTGAAGTTCTATCCGGCTAAGTATAAGTCGACATATAAGAACTGGCTTGAAAATATCCAGGATTGGTGTATCAGCCGTCAATTGTGGTGGGGGCACCGCATTCCCGCCTACTACCTTCCCGCTCCCGAGGGTGAGGAGATCTATGTTGTGGCAGAGACTCCCGAAGAAGCCTTGACGCTTGCTCGCGAAAAGAGTGGAAATCCAGCCTTGACGATGGATGATTTGCGTCAAGACGAAGATGCTCTCGACACTTGGTTCAGCTCTTGGTTGTGGCCTGTGTCGCTGTTTGATGGCATTAACAATCCCGGCAATGACGAGATTAATTATTACTATCCGACATCAGACTTGGTTACCGGACCCGATATTATCTTCTTCTGGGTGTCTCGTATGATTATGGCCGGTTATGAGTATGTCGGCAAGATGCCTTTCAAGAATGTTTATTTCACCGGTATCGTGCGCGATAAATTGGGTCGCAAGATGTCAAAATCGCTCGGCAATTCGCCCGACCCGCTCGACCTCATAGCCACATATGGAGCCGACGGTGTCAGAATGGGTATGCTGTTGTCGGCACCCGCCGGTAACGACATCCTTTATGATGATAAACTCTGCGAGCAAGGCCGCAATTTCTGCAACAAGATATGGAACGCGTTCCGTCTCGTTAAGGGGTGGGAGGTAGCCGATGCCGAACAACCGGTCTACGCACGCCAGGCTATAGAATGGTTTGCGGCTAAATTGGGCGAGACTGCGGCAGAGATTAAGGATCTGTTCTCAAAATATCGCTTATCTGAGGCTCTGATGGCAGTTTACCGCCTGTTCTGGGACGAGTTCTCGTCATGGTATCTTGAAATGGTAAAACCCGCCTATGGGCAACCCATCGACCGCGCTACCTACGACGCAACGCTTGGATATTTCGACTCTTTGCTCCGTCTGCTTCATCCGTTCATGCCATTCATCACCGAGGAACTTTGGCAGCACTTAGCCGAACGCAAGGATGGGGAATCGATTATGTATGCTTCAATTATTGCTGATGGTGAAGTGAAGGCCGAAACGCTTGCCGTTATGGATGCAGCTAAGGAGATAGTCAACGGAGTGCGCGGAGTGCGCGCGTCTAAGAATATTTCGCCTCGTGAGGCGTTGGAATTGAGGGCGGTCGGCGCTGAGCCGTTGGCTGTTGCTGATGTAGTTAAGAAATTGGCAAATCTATCGGTTTTTGCATCGGTCGCTGAAAAGGATGCGGCTGCGGCTTCATTCCTTGTCGGCACCACGGAATATAACATTCCACTGGCCAACAATATCGATGTCGATGCCGAGATAGCGCGTCTCGAAAAAGACCTCGAGTATCAGCAAGGTTTTTTGAACTCAGTATTGAAAAAACTCGGTAACGAACGCTTTGTTGCCAATGCGCCTGCTGCCGTGGTCGAGGGGGAACGTCGCAAGCAAGCCGACGCCGAGACAAAGATAGCGACCATCAAAGCTTCACTTGCCGCATTGAAAAAATAAAGCGAAAGTATCGCATTATAACAAGAGAGTGGCTGCGTCACCGCAGCCACTCTCTTGTTATAACGACTGTTAAAATGAAATAATAATTGCGGCGATGTGATAAAATGCGCTAATTTTGCGCTAAATATCCGCTCGTAGAAGCCCAGAGGGGTTTGCGGGCGGGTTATAAGTTATTTTTGAAAAGCGTTTACTTGACGCTTTGTTCTTGACTCTTTAGAACTTCGCAACTTCTATAAACTCAGTCAAGGGACAACGCTACGGTAGATGTCTTACGGGGTATGTCTTATCCTCGCGCGTCAATGATTTTCGAGTCGTCATGGCTTTAATTCATTGATGTCGGGCGATTCATACATACAAGCGTGGGCTTCTGCGTTGTTCGTTTTCGACTGAGTAGGCATTGCGAAAGCCTCTGATTGTGGAACGAGCAACTGGTAGGTTCCCCACGCTTTTTTGTATGTAACAACGAAGCCAAGTATTGCTATAAACAGGGGAGCTTTTGGCAATCGATTCATCATCTCCATGAAGATAATACATCTTATAAAAGGTGGCGAGTGGGGCGGAGTGGCACGTTATGTATTGGACTTCTGTGCGGCCATGGATAGTAGCGGCCACGAGGTGACACTTTTATCCGGCGCGACAGACTCGATTGATGATAATTTCAGATTCTGCGGGCTGCGTGTAGTGAAAGCCCCGCTTAAGAAGTTCGGCGATTGGCGTTCTCTTTCTGTGCTCTCCAAAATCATAGGTAGTGGCGAACCTTCGATAATCCATGTACACGGTTTTCTTGACGCATTTCCGGCGGTAATGGCTCGATTGCAGTTCGGACGTCGTCGGGCCGCTATCGTTGTGACGCGGGATATTGTGAAGCAGGGATCTCACTCGTTGTTTAATCGATGGATTTGTGGGGCTGTCGACAAGGTGGTGTTGGAGCGTGTAAACTGGCTTGGTTTCCATGAAAATGTGCATCCGTTTATCGAAAGTGTCGATGTGATTGTCTGCCCTTCAACCGTTAGGGGGTCCTTTCAGTTGTCGGCGCTTGAGAGTATGGCCCACGGTAGACCTGTTATCACGACTGATAATGGTGGTCAGGTTGAGTATATAAAATCTGGTCATAATGGGGTACTTGTGTCCCCCGGCGATTCGGCGGGTTTGGCCGAAGCCATAAGAGGTCTCATCGCCTCGCCCGAGTTGCGCCTGCGGCTTGGTCGGAACGCATTGTCAGACTTCCGCGAAACCCTCTCTTACCCAGTGTTCACCGCAAAAATGCAAAAGATATATGAGGACGTTCTGATGGAACGGTGTTTACCATGAAAGTGATACAAATAGTGAGCAACAAGTTTTGGGGCGGTGGCGAGCGTTATGTATTAGACCTGTCTCAGAGTCTTCGAGAGGAAGGTTGCGACGTAGAGATAGTGGCGCGTGGTTACAATGATATGGCAGGACGGTTCATTGATGACGCTTTTACGGTGTCGGTGGCTCCGTTAGGTGGCATTATTGATTTTATCTCACCTCACCGAATTGCGAAAATCATAAATTCGTGCAAAGACAATCGGGTCATTATCCATTGCCATAATTTCAAGGATGCGATAACAGCCTTGCGCGCCCGGCGTCTTACGCACCGGGCAAAAGTAGGAGTGGTCATCACCCGCCATCTTGTAAAGGAGGCTAAAACCGGTCGATTGCATCGGTGGGTCTATCGAGGTGCCGATCATATAATTTTTGTGTCGCGGCTGGTCATGGAAAGGTTTCTCACAACCAATCCTCTAATAGACCGTGACAAACTGTCGGTGGTGCACAATAGCGTCAAGGTAGACACTGCAGTAACGCGAATTGAGCCTGAGCCGACATCCGACGGTCTTCCGTTAAAGTTGTTGTTTGTCGGGCGTGTGTGCCGCGACAAAGGGATTGAGGTGCTGCTTGATGCGCTGAAGTTACTCAAGGATGAGCGTCTGACGCTCGATGTCGTGGGCACCGGAGATGACAGTTATGTCGAGCAGTTAAAGCGGATGGCTGAAGACAACGGCCTATCGGAGCGTGTAAACTGGCTTGGTTTCCATGAAAATGTGCATCCGTTTATCAGAAGTGCCGATGTCGTGGTGTGTCCTTCAACCGTTAGGGAAGCCTGTCCGTTGTCGGTACTTGAGAGTATGGCCCACGGTAGACCTGTTATCACGACTGATAATGGTGGTCAGGTTGAGTATATAAAATCTGGTCATAATGGGGTACTTGTGTCCCCCGGCGATTCGGCGGGTTTGGCCGAAGCCATAAGAGGTCTCATCGCCTCGCCCGAGTTGCGCCTGCGGCTTGGTCGGAACGCATTGTCAGACTTCCGCGAAACCCTCTCTTACCCAGTGTTCACCGCAAGAATGCAAAAGATATATGAGAACGCTCTTGTTGAGCCGTGATTATTATGAAAGTGATTTAAACATCTTGTTATGGAAAAAATATCAGTAATAGTCCAGACATATAACGCGTCATCGCATCTCGACACGGTGTTGTCATCGCTCGCCGGATTTGATGAGATTGTCGTGGCCGATATGGAGAGCACCGATGACACTCTCGAGATAGCGCGCCGCCACGGTGCGAGAATTGTGGTTTATCCGCGGGAAAACCACCGTATATGTGAAGCATACCGCGACCGGGCGATTCACGAGGCGACGCACGAATGGGTATTGGTGGTCGATGCCGACGAGGTGGTTCCTCCGGGCTTGTGCCGCTATCTTTACGACGAGATAGAACGCGACCCCTCGCCGCGTTGTGTGCTAATCCCGCGGCGCAATTATTTCATGGGGCGTTGGATGAAGTGCGATTATCCCGACTATGTCCCGCGTTTCATGTATCGTGACGGTACCAATTGGCCTTATTCCATACATTCCCGGCCAACGCACCGGGGCGCTGAGGTTAAGATTCCGGCTTCTTGCGATGATTTATCGTTGATTCATCTCGCAAATGAGACTATGGCGCAGCGTGTCGCCAAAATGAACTATTACACCGACCAGGCGAAATGCCGTTACCGTGTGGGCTATCGTCGATGGAAACTTCTGACCGACCCGTTGTTCCGCTTTTTCAAGTGCTATTTTCTTAAAGGCGGGATATGGCTTGGGCGTGAAGGCTTCATCAGGGCTGTTATGGACGGGTTCTATCGTTTCACCGTGATGGCTAAACTTGAGGAGGAACGCCGAAAACTGTCGGTGACTGACCTTGACAAGCACCTCTGTGAAGCTAAAATGAACCAGGTTGACAAATCAGAAAAGAAAGAATCATGACACGCTCTCGACTTCGATTCCGATGCGGATATTATACAGCCACGGTTTACCAACTCGTTGTGTCGGTAGTCGCGCTGTGGCTGACGAGATTCCCCTATTATGTCTACAATGCCGGTGAGGTAGGTGAGATAAGCCCGGCGGAGTGGATGCCTATATTGTGGGGCGGTCTGCGCTTCGATCTCTGCGCGGTCGCCTATTTCAACCTGTTGTTCATTGCCATGAGGTTTCTGCCGTTCGGCTTTGTCACGCGCCGACGGTGGATACTTGCCACCAATATAATCTTTGGAGTGTGCAACGCCGTGATGCTCGCGCTCAACATTGCCGATGTGGCGTTATCATCCTTTATCGGAGGACGCATGAGATGGTCGACCCTTGCGGGCGCGTTCGGCGATTCCAATATGGTCGGAATCATTATATCTTATTTTCACGATTATTGGTGGGTCTATCTGTTGGCCGTGATTTCCATTGGCGTCACATTGGCGGTAGCCTACATTCCGGTCATATCCGGTGGTATAATCCGGGTCGGCCGCAGGTGGCTGACAATTGCGTTGAGAGTCCTCGTCTTCATCGTGGCTTCATTTGTTACAATCGTTTGCATAAGAGGGCAATTGACAGAATTAAGTCGTCCGTTGGGGATCGCCGATGCGATGCATTATGGAGTAAACGCCAAGGTCAATCTGATTCTGAACACACCGTTCTCGGTGTTGCGCTCAATCGGGAAAGTAGGTGAGATAGAACGTGTAGTACACTATGGCGATAATGAATTATCGTCTATGCGTCGGTCGGTCCATCATTTTTCTGTCAACGACACGATTCCTGGCGTAGAGAAACAAAGCGGAAAAAACGTGATGATAATCGAACTTGAAAGCGGTGGTTTGATGTGGCTCGATTCATTTAACATTGTTGAGGGAGACGAAAAGCGCGGGCTGATGCCGTTCCTTGACTCGATAGCGACGCAGTCGTTGGTGTGCCGCAATGTTATGGCGACAGGCGTAACCTCGGTGGGCGGTACGGTTGCTATATTCGGCGGTTTTCCGACCTACGAGCCGTTTCGTTATGTGGTTTCGTCTTACAACGGTAACGTTTTGGACACGCCGGTCAATTTGCTTAAAAAGAATGGTTACTCGGCTAAAGCCTATTTCGGGGGTAAGCCCGGTTCGGTTAATATCGACCAATCTCTTATTGCCGTTGGTTTTAGCGATGTGATAACGTGTGTGGACTATGGCGATTACAGCGATTACGACGGTACATGGGGGATATTTGACCACGCTATGGGGGCTTATGCCGCCCGCGATATGTCAACATTGCCGCAGCCTTTTATCGCGGGATGGTTCACAATCAACGCCCATGGCCCGTTTACCGTGCCAACTGATTGGAACGCTGACGGATACAAATCGGAACACAGAACTGTGCAGCAGAGCATGGAGTACACCGACAGGGCTTTACGCCACTTCTTCAATATCGCGAAAGAGCAGCCGTGGTTTGACAACACTGTGTTCGTCATCACCGGTGACCATGGATGCCGTGAGTTGAAACATACCAAATATGACACTCCCTACATCAAATACCATATCCCGTTCATAGTGTACACTCCCGACGGGAGTGTTAAGCCGAGCGAGGTGGAGGGGCGAGTGATGTCGCAAATTGACATCGCGCCTACACTTCTGCATATCATGGGATACGACAAGCCGTTTGTTTCGTTGGGGACAGATTTGTTTGACCTGTCGCGTCAGCATTACGCCCTTAGCTCGGTGAATGGCAGGCTGATGATAACCGGTGAGAAATATGTGGTGATGACCGATATGAAAGCGGCGTTGCCCGATGAGGTCTACGACATAGTTGCCGACCAATCGCTCTCGACCCCTCTTGATGGTTACGACGGAGAGGAGGTCGACAGCATGATGCGTTGGGCGCGCGCGTTCATGCAGGATTACACTTGCCGCATGATTGACAACCGTATGTCAATCACGAGCGATAGATGAACCGGATAATATCTTTTGGATATGAAATCTGAAAACATAAAATTTGCATAGCGCGGAGGTAAGGAAGTTAAATTGCTATACTTCATGAAAAAGCCGCAAACCTGCTTGACAGTGATTTGCGGCTTTTGGTTTGTATCCCCGTGGGGAGTCGAACCCCAATCGTTGGAACCGGAATCCAATATTCTATCCATTGAACTACGGAGACTTCCTGCGGTTTCGTGCAAAACCATGGCAAAAGTAACGTTTTTTTCGTAATTTTGCAAACCACCCTCAAAACAAATGCGTATGGATGTAAGGATTGAGCAGTCATGGAAACGGCGTCTGTCAGATGAATGGAGTAAGGATTATTTCATTAATCTGACCGATTTTGTGCGCCGGCAATATGCTGCTAAAACCGTTTTCCCTCCTGCCTCACAAATTTTTGCCGCATTTGACGCTTGCCCGTTTGAAGATGTGAAAGTTGTGATTCTGGGGCAGGACCCATATCATGACTATGGACAAGCCAATGGACTATGTTTTTCGGTGAACCCGGGAGTGCCAATGCCGCCATCGCTCATCAATATATTCAAGGAAATCCATGATGACATTGGCGCGCCTATTCCTGCCGACGGGGATTTGAGCCGTTGGGCGCGCCAGGGAGTGCTTTTGCTCAATGCCACATTGACGGTTGAGGCTCATCGCGCCGCTTCGCATCAAGGTCGCGGATGGGAGGAGTTTACCGATGAGGTCATCATGCGGCTTGCGCGCGACCGTGAGGGTCTAGTGTTCATGCTTTGGGGTAGTCACGCTATTAAGAAGGGCGCGTTCATTGACCGTCAGCGTCATTTGGTGTTGACGTCGCCTCATCCGTCGCCTTTATCGGCCTACCGCGGCTTTTTCGGGAATCACCATTTCTCGAAAGCCAACGCTTATCTGCAATCACGCAATATATCTCCTATAAACTGGTAACCTTATGGAAAATGTCGGATTGGAGCGCCGCTTTGAGCGCGCGCGCGACTTGCATAAACAAGGATATAACTGTTCGCAATGCGTAATGATGGTTTTCGATGACCTGTACGGGTTGTCGGCCGAGGATGCCGCCAGGGTCTCGGCATCGTTCGGCGGCGGTTTTGGCGGACAGCGGCATCTGTGTGGCGCAGTGTCGGGCATGGGTATGGTGCTCGGGTTGAAACGGTTTGGCTCGCCTGCCGACAAAAAGATGATTTATGCGGCTACCCAACAGATGTCAGAGCGGTTCAAGGAGATAAATGGGTCGCTGATATGCGGAGAGTTGCTTGATTCGCGCCGGAAACCCTGCATGGGGCTTATTGAAGACGCCATAAAGCTGGTTTATAACGAATTTTGCCAATAATCGGTCATGAGGTGCCTTTCCCTATTCGCGATTTCGCTATGCGCCCTTTTTGAACCGGCGATTGCTGTCGCAACCGCCGATGATACCATGACCGGTGTATTCAATGACCGTTTCCGCTCGTTGCAGATTCAAGTTGCCGAAAATCCTCTCGCTCCTCCGATTATCAATCTCGGTGCAGGCGACCGTGTGGTTATCTCTTTCGACGAGCTGGCCGAAGACCGACATTATTTGCGTTACTCACTGACGCACTGCAATGCCGATTGGCGACCGTCGCAGTTGGTGGAACTCGAATACCTCGACGGGTTCAATCAGGGTGATGTCACCGACTATGAGTTTTCGCGTGCGACTACCGTACACTACGTCCATTATAGCATAACCCTTCCCAATGAGCAGATGCGTTTCACTGTTTCAGGAAATTATCTCCTAAAGGTGTGGGACGAGGAACGCCCCGATGAGATTTTATTGCAGGCTCGGTTCATGGTGAACGAGGGTGGGGCCGATGTGACAGGCGATGTCACATCGCGCACTGATATAGACTATAACAAGGCGCATCAGCAATTGTCGGTAGTAGTGGATGCCGAACGGGCTTTTGTGCGTGATTCGTTCAATGATTTGATTGTCAGCATCAGTCAGGATGGCCGTTCCGACAATAATATCGTGATGCGGCAACCGCTTAGGGTCTCGGGTAAGTGTGCCTTCTATGAGCACCAGCGACCGCTGATTTTCCCTGCCGGAAATGAATACCGCCGTTTTGAAACTGTCTCTACTTCATTCCCTGGAATGGGGGTCGAAGAAATCAGTTACTACGAACCTTACTACCACTTTAAGCTGATGACCGACTCGCCTCGTAGCGATGGCAGCTATAACTATGACCAAACGCAGTTTGGCCGTTACACAATAAGGGAATACAACTCACCCAGCAGTGACACGGAGGCTGACTATGTCGTGACGCATTTCACACTTGATATGCCGCCACGCGCCGATGTCGATATATTCCTTGACGGCGATTTCACGTCGCGGCGTTTCGACCCGGAGTCGCGCATGGTGTTCAATCGTGCTACGGGGCTTTATGAGCGGTCAATGCTGTTGAAGCAGGGAGCCTACAACTATCAGTATCTCGCAGTCCCGGCAGGTAGCACCGTAGGCTATACCGCACCGGTCGAAGGCGACTATTTCCCTACGGTCAACGAATATGTGGTGACGGTTTACCACCGCGCGCCTGCGAGCCGCTATGACCGTCTGATAGGGGCGACCGTAATATATTCAGGACGTTAACAATTATGGATGAAGAAGTAATCATGCTTGAAATTCAAAATACTTTGGTCTCGCTCGACCTTGCAGAGCGTTTTTTCTGCTGTGATCTCGACACTTGTCATGGCGAGTGTTGCATTGAGGGCGATGCGGGTGCCCCCATAACGCGGGAGGAATACGACAAAATTAAGAAGATACTCCCTGAGATTTGGGATGAAATGCTGCCTCAGGCGAAGACCGCTGTCGAGGAATCGGGGGTAGGCTATGTCGATGAGGAGGGCGACCTTGTCACTACCATAATCGACGGCCGCAACTGCGCTTTCACCTGTTATGGCAAAGATGGCTTGTGCCAGTGCGCTATCGAAAAGGCTTATCGCGAGGGGCGCATCGACTTTCGCAAGCCGTCGTCGTGCTTCCTTTATCCCGTGAGGCTGACTAAATATCCTGCTTTTACCGCGGTCAACTATCATCGGTGGAAGATATGCCGCTCTGCTGAGACTCTCGGTCGCAAACTTGGCATACGGTTGTATCAGTTTCTCAAAGAACCGTTGACTGAACGTTTCGGCAAAGAGTGGTACGACGAGTTGTGTCTTGCTTGTGAAGCATATCTGGAGCAGTATGGGGAATAACAAACCCTCTAAAACTCAGCGAGTTAAAGAGGGCTTGTTGTGCGCATGAAGGGACTCGAACCCCCACGTCCTGAGACATTAGATCCTAAGTCTAACGCGGCTACCAATTACGCCACATGCGCTTTTGGGGGAAGTGTTGTGCTATACAATCACGACTGCAAAGGTAATGATTCCTTTGCAGTCGTGCAAGTCTATCGTGAATATTTGCGTTAAATAGTCTTTTCGATGTCCCATACGAAAGCCCTCAGCCCAAGTTTGGGCGTGTCGAGGTCCATAGCGTGGAGTGTGTTGAGCAGAGGGTCAACCCTGTGGTCTTCGACCATGGTGAGTATCGATGACGCCATTGACGGCCATGCGTGTGAGCCGTAGTGTGGCTCACCGTTTATCGAGCCGCGCCCCAGCACCTGTTCCCAGGCGGTGAAACCGCGGCAGTTGCTTTTTTCGAGCAGGTTGACAATGCGTTCGTAGTAAGCCTGGTCAAATGCTATAAATATCGCTTTCATCTGATAATTGGTCGTTATTTAGGTGGTTATCATTCCTTTGTCGCTTGTAATGGCTGTTGACGTAGTTTTTTGCGTGTGCGTCTCACTCCGTAATATGCGAAGATGCAATATAAGGTTGGGACGAACAGCAGTGTGAGTAATGTTGATACGGTCAGACCTCCAATCACCGCTGTGCCCATGGGACGCCACATTTCTGAACCTTGTCCCGAGCCGATAGCCATAGGCACCATACCGAGAATGGTGGTCAACGTGGTCATCGCCACGGGGCGCAAGCGCGACTTGCCGCCGAGTATGACTGATTGCCTGATTGACATACCGCGTTCGCGGTTGAGCGAAATGTAGTCGATAAGCACGATACCGTTCTTTACCACGATACCGATTAGCATAATCGCGCCAATCATCGACATCACATTAAGTGTATGACCTGTCAGATACAGGATAATGAACACGCCGGAGAATGCGAACGGCAGCGATGTCATGATGATGCCCGGATAGGTGTATGATTCAAACTGCGCGGCCATGACTATGTAGACCAGAATTATGATTAACGCAGCCAAGGTGAGCAGGTCTTTGAATGAGTCTTGCTGGTCTTCATAGCTGCCGGCAAGGTCGATGTTTATACCTACGGGAATGTCCATGCGGTCAATTTCCTGTTGGGCGGCTGCAGCCACATCGCTCATTGGCACTCCCGACACTACCGTCGAAACGGTGATGATGCGCTCGCGGTCTTTACGCTCGATGGTCGGCGGGGTGAACCGCTCGACAACTGTGCCGACATCTTTTATGCGTACTGAGTTGCCTGATGGGGTGTAGACGAGTATATTCTCAATATCCGCTATGGATGTGCGGTGTTCGGGGGCGTACATGACTTTGATATCATACTCTTCACCGTCTTCACGGAAACGTGACGCGATGCTGCCGTTTATACGGTTGCGCAGATAGTTGGCTGCCGTCTGGAGGTTTAATCCGTGCAATGCGAGTTTCTCACGGTCAAAGTCAACTTGGTATTCCGGTTGGTAGTCGGCGCGTGAAATGCGGATGTCGGCGGTGCCTTTTATCCCTTGAAGTATCCGCGTGAGATGCTGTGCTACAGAGTCGGTTTCGTTAAAGTCGTAGCCGTAGATTTCAAAATCGACAGTGGATTGACCGCCCATGCTGCCGCCGCGGCTGCCGCCAACATTCACTTGCGTCTTTTTGAACTCAGGGTAATGCTTTAGGTCTTGGCGCATCAGTGACGCTATCTCGATGATGCCGCGCTCGCGTTCGCCCGGATCCACGAGGCGTATGTTCATCGAAACGATATGCGAGCCGTTGTCGCTGAGCGATGCAAATGTATTGTCGCTTGATGCCTGGCCTGTAGTGTAGTTCAGCACCTTTATTTCAGGATACTTATCCCGCCACTCTTTGGCAAGCCGTTCAGTGACTTCTTGTGAGATTTCAACGCGGGTGCCTATCGGTAGCTCGAGGTTTACGCCGAGACGTCCGTCATCGGCTGTGGGGAAAAACTCGGTTCCGACGTGCCGCACCAATACAAGTGAACCGATGAAAATAAGGGTACATACAAGGACTGTGAGCCACTTGTGGCTTACGACGATGTGCAGCAGCCGCGCATAGGCGTTGTCGATAACATCAAGCCCGCGGTTGATGGGGGTGAACAGCAGCGTGTATAGTTTGCCGTGTGAGTTTTGGCGGCGCAACAACAAGCTGCACAGCATGGGGGTGAGCGATAGGGCGCAGACGGTGGATATAATCATCATGATTGTCACCATCCAACCCAACTGGCGGAACAGCACTCCGGTCATCCCGGTCACAAGTGTCAAGGGGAAGAACACGGCTATAAGCGTGAGCGTCGAAGCTATGACCGAGATAGCCACCTCATTGGTGCCATGTACGGCGGCTTGTTTGGGGTCGGAGCCTCTTTCTATATGGGTGGTCACGTTTTCAAGCACAACAATAGCGTCATCGACTACCATACCGATTGATATGGATAATGCCGACAGCGACACGATATTGATTGTGTTGCCTGTGACCGCGAGGTATATGAATGATGCTATTAGTGATATTGGGATGGTGATTGTGATAATCATGGTGGCTCGCCAACGTCCGAGGAAGGTGAAAACCACTATGACTACGAACAACAATGCGTAGAGCACTGTCTCGACGAGCGAGGCGATGGTGTTGCGGATGTTGTCGGATGTGTCGACGATTATGCCGAGCTTCACATCGCTCGGTAGTCGTTTCTGCAACTGTGGCAGCAGTTTCAGCACCTGGTTGGATATTTCGACCGAGTTGGCTCCTGATTGCTTTTGGATGATAATCATAGCTCCCTTTTCGCCGTCGGTATATGTCTGTTGAGCGCGTTCTTCAAGCGAATCGTCGATACGGGCTACGTCGCTGAGGTAGATGTTGCGGCCGTCGTGCGAGCCGACAACTATGTTTCTCATCTGCTCAGATGAAGTAAATTCACCTTGCACTCTGAGCGAATAGGTGTCAGAGCCAATGTCGAATGAGCCGCCCGGTATGTTGCGGTTTTCGGCGGCGACAATTGACGATATGGTCTCAACCGATAGTCCGTATGCTTCGAGACGTTTCGGGTCGACATAGATGTGGATTTCGCGCTTTGGGGCTCCCGAGATTGAAACCGAGCCGACACCGTTGATACGCGCCAGCGGGTTGGCCACGGCATCATCAAGGATTTTGTACAGGCCAGGCATACTTTCATTGGCCTGTACGGACAGCATCACGATAGGAATCATGTCGCTGCTGAACTTGAAAATTATTGGGGTCTCGGCATCGTCGGGCAATGAGCTCTTGACCATGTCGAGCTTGTCGCGAACGTCGTTGGTGAGCACGTCAATATCTTTCCCGTATTCAAATTCAAGGGTTATTACCGAGATGTTTTCGCGCGATTTTGACGTTATGTGTTTAAGGTCGTTGACGGCGTTCAGGCTGTTTTCGAGCGGACGGGTGACATTTTGCTCTATGTCCTGAGCGCTCGCTCCCTGATAGGTTGTCATCACCATGATGGTGTTGCTCTCTATGTCGGGATACAGGTCGATTGGGAGTGTGGATAGGGAGAATAGACCGAGAATGGCGACCGCGACAAAGCAGAGGGTCGTCATAATCGGGCGTTTTACCGCGCTGGCATATATGCTCATTTCTGTGTGGTCTTATTTGTGAGTTCGACTTCTGTGCCGTCAGCGAGACGTGATTGGCCTGAGATTACTACGTTGTCTCCATCGTCAACGCCTGACAGCACCTCGTAGGAGTTGTCGAGCCGTTGCCCGAGTTCAACCTTGTTGTAGCTGACTTTGCCATCTTTGTAGACATAGACATATTTGTTACCAGACCCTGACATTTTGACTACCGCACGGTCGGGGACTACCACATGGGTTGCCTCGCCGAAACTGAGCGACACGCGCGCAAACATACCCGGGCGTACACGCTCGTCGCGGTTGTCAATGTTGATTTCAACGGTAAACGTGCGTGTGTCGGGATTGATTGTCGGGTGAATGAGGGCCACCGTGCCGGTAAACAGTTCATCACCATAGACATCGAGCTTGATTTCGGCTTTCATTCCCTTGTGTACTTTCGCGAAATCGTTTTCGTTGACATTGACCAGCACTTTCACCGGCTTGAGTTGCTCGACGGTGAGAATCGGCAATGTGGAGGTCATATCGCCGGGGTCGTAATTCCGGGCGGTCACAACGCCGTTAATTGGCGAAATTAACACGGTGTTCTCCACCATATTAGTGTATTGGCGGCGGGCTGCGTCAAGCTCGGTCTTCAGTTGGTCGACCGATTGCTGTGTACCTCCGCCTATCTCTAAAAGCTGTACCGCGCGATTATACTCTCGCTCGGTGTTGTCGAGCCTGACTTTAAGCTGTTCGATGTTGACGTTGTCGAGAACCACAACTTGCTGTCCCGCCGACACAGCCGAACCTACATCGACAAGGATGTGTTTGATGCGGTTTGGGGTAGAGGTGGTGATGTTGTTGGTCTTGAATGCCTCTACCGTAGCGGTATATTGCGCAATTTGTGCCACCGAGCGGGCATTTACCCTCTCGATGTCTACCATTGGTTTTTCTTCGACTGTGTTTTTGTCGTTTTTGCCCTCCGATGAGCCGCACCCGGCAAAGGTGATAGATGCGGCAACGGTCAGAATAACTATTGCTCTCATTGACGTTATTTGTGTGAAGGTGTGAAGGTTTCGTGTTTTTGCAAATCGGCGTTGCCGAGAAGTTGTCGGAGGTCGCTGTCGGCCACAAGGTAGTTGTAGATTGACTGGAAATATGCCAATCGTGCGCGTGTCAGCGCAAGCTCCGAGTCACGCAGGTCAAGATAGCTCGCCGCTCCGATTTCAAAACTCTTTTCCATGATGGAATGTGCTTTGTCGGCTTGCCTGACGCTTTCGGCGTTTGACGCGATTTGTTTCACGTTCATTTTGATGTTGTCGATGGCGAGGTCTACCTGCATATTTATGTTGCGTTCCAGATTCTCGCGTTGCCATTTCATCTCGTCGACCTGGATTTGGGCTTGCTTTATGCGGTGATAACGTTGACCGCCTTCAAACAGTGGTATGTTGAGTGTCAGCCCGACCATAGAGTATGGATTCCATTGCAGGTTTTTGAACGGGACACCATCGTTAGAGGATGTCCAATTGTACGAAGCGCTCATCGACAGTGTGGGATACCACGACATTTTCTGAATGGAGAGGGCGTCGCGCAGTGAACGCGTCTGCAAGTCAAGCATTCTGAGGTCTGTATTCCCTTCAATCGAGCGGTCAATGCCGAGTGTGTTGTCATACATTGTCTTTTCGTAGTCGCTCAATGTGGTCGTGGGCGCAAGGGCGTGGGTGGCGTCAAGTCCCATCAGAATCGTAAGCTGTAAGCGGGCTTGTTTTATTGCGATGTCGGCTTGAGTTAGTTCCGGCTCGATATTCTTCACGGCAACCGATGTGCGGAGCACGTCATATTCAGAGGCGGCTCCGACCTGGAATTTCTTTTGGTACACGTCGTGATTGAACACGGCGTTATCATAACTTTCCCGGATTACTTTCTTGGAGTCCACAGCCAAAAGCAGGGAGTAGTAAGCGTTTTCAACTGAATTAATGAGGGTGAGTCGCGATGACCTGGCGGCCTCGACGTTCTGTAATATCTGGCTGTCGCTTAATTTCAATGATTTCCATAGCTGTGGCGCTATCAGCGGCATTGTCGCCGAAAAGCCGACATTATATGAGTTGTCAAGACCCATTTTTATTCCCCGCCGTCCTGCATCGCCCATATTCATGTATGCGACTTGTTTGGCGAGTGTGCGGTTATACTGCCCCCCGAGCGCTACTGATGGCAGAAGTTGGCCGATTGTTTCTTTTTTTGAGTAATCGACACGGGTAACTTCCATGTCGGCTACTTTTATCGTGGGGCTTTTGTCAAGCGCGATTGCTATGCACTCGTCGAGTGAAACTGACAGTGTGTCGCTTGGAACTATGTCGGTGGCGGCAATGGCGGGGCTGGCTGTCGATATGACCGCCACAAGCATCGCTACCGATATCAATGGTTTCATTTTCAAAATATCTTTTATTCTGTTAGAGAAATATGAATATTGGTGTGTTTCCGAACAAAGTTAGCCAATAGCCACATAGTTTCATGTGAATTGTACAAAATGTCCACATTATGAGGCATTTTGACCTATGTGCTAAATTAATTAAAACATTTGTTTACATTAATTCACTCGATAACCGGCATCGCTAAGCCCACGTCTTATAATTTCGATATGCCCCGGGTTGCGGGTCTCCAGCTCAATACGCAGTGTGCAGCCGTTGATGTGGGAGCTTGGGTTCATGCGGTCATGTACTACCGATATGACATTTCCTCCGAGGTTGGCTATGACGTTGCAAACTCCTGATAATTGCCCGGGCTTGTCGTCCAAATCAAGGATGAGCGTGCAAGCTCTGCCGTTTTTGGCGAGACCGCGCGAGATGATGCGGTTAAGTATGTTGACATCGATGTTTCCTCCCGATACGAGGCACACCACTTTTTTCCCCTCGATAGGTAATTTGTTGAACATGGCTGCTGCTACGGAAACGGCTCCTGCTCCCTCGGCCACAAGTTTCTGCCGCTCGATAAGGGTCAGTATGGCTGCGGCGGTCTCGTCGTCGGTGACAGTCACTACCTCGTCGACATAGCGGTTGCACATCTCGAATGTGTTTACCCCCGGCTCTTTCACGGCGATGCCGTCGGCAATGGTCGATACTGATGCCAGATGCTGTATTTTCCCCTCTTGGAGTGAGGTGGCCATGCTCGGCGCACCGCTCGACTGCACACCATAGACCTTTACTTCAGGGCGTAGCTCCTTTATGGCCATCCCGACACCTGAAATAAGTCCGCCTCCGCCAATAGGCACTATGACGGCCTCTACATCCGGCATCTCTTCGAGAATCTCAAGGCCGATAGTGCCTTGGCCGGCTATTACCTTAGGGTCGTCAAATGGATGGACAAACGTGTAGCCGAACTCTTTGCGAAGTTCGAGGGCGCGCTGGTAGGCGTCATCATAAACTCCCGGCACGAGACACACCTCCGCTCCAAAACCTTTGGTGGCTTCAACTTTCGATATCGGCGCTCCGGCAGGAAGGCAGATTAGCGATTTTATGCCATTATGTGTGGCTCCGAGTGCCACGCCTTGGGCATGATTGCCGGCTGAACAGGCTATGACACCGCGGGATTTCTCCTCATCGGTCAGTTGTGAGATTTTGTAATATGCCCCTCTCAGTTTGAAGGACCCGGTGTGTTGCAAGTTCTCTGGTTTTAGATAAACTTGTGAGTCGGGAGCGAGATTGGTGGGGCCTATCAGGCGAGGATGCCGTGCGACATCTTTCAATACTTGCGCCGCACGGTATATTTCACTTAGATGTAAATCTTGTGGCATATTATTGGTGCTCGTTTTTGTTGCTTGTTTCTGTTGCTTAATGTTGCGCAAAGTTAGGTAAATTCAATTAATGATGCTATCTTTGTCTTGTATTTTGTACTTACTTAAATTAATCCTAATGAAAATAGCTGCGGTCGTAGTTACGTATAACAGATTTGACTTGTTGAAAGAATCACTTTCGGCTATTGAAAAACAGACACTCAATCTCGATTCTATCATCGTTATTAACAATAAATCAACCGACGGAACAGCCGATTATCTCACTACGCTCGACCCGTCGAAATTCCAGATTGTCAATCTCGACAAAAACATCGGTGGGGCTGGAGGCTTTTCGCTCGGTATCAAGTTGGCCGTCGAGCAAGGGTATGATTATGTCTGGGTTATGGACGACGATACCATCCCCGAACCGACGGCTCTTCGCGCACTCGCCGACGCTTTCACACTCACCGACAACGTTGGATTCGCAGTCAGCAAAGCAGTTTGGACTGATGGCAAACCTCATAAGATGAACAGCCCCGGATTGCTTGTTGCCAGCCGCGACCGCTCCGAGATGTTCAACCTCTTTTCTTCTCCGCAGTGTCCGGCATTTCTCGTTAATTCCGCAACTTTCGTTTCTATGCTCATAAGCGCTAAAGCCGTTCGTCAAGTGGGGCTGCCAATTGCGGAATTTTTCATCTGGTCCGATGATATTGAATTCTCAAGCCGCATCACCAAAGCCGGTTTCGTGGGACTTTATGTCGACAACAGCATAGTCTGTCATAAGACAGCCAAAAACTATTTCGGTCATCCCGAGCACACTCCCCCCGAGGGCGCATGGAAATTCTACTACCAAGCGCGCAACACCTCTTTTATGCGGCGCAAAGCGTCAAATAAGTCTTGGATTATTTTCTTTTTCAAGCAAATCAACCACTATCGCATCTACGCCCACCGCATCAATCGCCGTAAAGATGGTAACGTAGCCCTGTTCAAACGCCAGATACGCAAAGGGCTTTGGGACGGCATGTTCTTTAACCCGGAAATAAAAAAAGTGAAATGAAAAGGCAATACGACTACCTAATTGTTGGCTCCGGCTTGTTTGGAGCGACATTCGCTCATCTCGCCGCCAAAGAGGGTAAGAAGTGTCTTGTCATCGACAAACGTTCACATCTTGGCGGCAACATCTATTGCGAATCAAAACACGGGATTAACGTTCATAAATACGGTGCCCACATTTTCCACACATCCAACCGTCAAGTGTGGGATTTCGTAAACTCTCTCGTCGAGTTTAACCGCTATACCAATTGCCCGGTTGCCAACTACAACGGCGAGCTTTACAACTTGCCGTTCAATATGAACACTTTCAGCCGCATGTGGGGCGTCGCTACTCCCGACCAAGCCCGAGCCATTATCGACAGCCAGCGGCAAGAAGTTGTAAAGCAGCTTAACGGGGCCGAGCCTCAAAACCTCGAACAGCAAGCACTGATGCTCGTCGGAACCGACATCTATCACAAGCTCATCAAAGAATACACCGAGAAACAATGGGGCCGTCCTTGTTCACAGCTCCCCGCGTTTATCATCCGTCGTCTGCCGCTAAGATTCGTCTACGACAACAACTATTTCAACGATTGTTATCAAGGGATACCCATAGGCGGCTATAATCGCCTTATCGATGCGTTGCTCGACGGCATTGAATGCAAGACCGATATTGATTTCTTCGCTGACAGGCTTTATTGGGAATCTGTCGCCGACAAAATAGTCTTTACCGGTAAAATTGATGAATTTTATGGATACCGATTCGGGCGACTGCAATACCGCACTGTCCGTTTTGAAGAGGAATTGGTCGACACACCCAACTATCAAGGCAACGCCGTGGTCAACTACACCAGTCATAGCGAGCCGTTCACAAGAGTGATTGAGCATAAGCACTTCGAGGCGTTTGGCGATGCGGTCTATGAAAATCCGGTGACCGTAATCTCGCGGGAATATTCAACGGAATGGGTTGACGGGCTTGAACCATATTACCCCATTAATGACGCTGTCAATAGCGAGTGTTACAGTAAATACAAACAACTTGCCGATACCGAAACTTCGGTTATCTTCGGCGGCCGTCTTGCCGAGTATCGGTATTATGACATGGCTCCAATAATCGAAAAAGTCTTAATTTTGTTCCATAAATAATAAATTGTTTGTGTAGACGTGCTGTTATTTGAAAAATTATTACCTTTGCGGGCATAAATTCTATAATTCACTGCCAACGTGTAGGGCTGGCTTTATGTTTTAAGGAAAAATAAGAAGATTATGTCAAAGGTAACAAAAGAAATGGCACTCGATTATCATCGTGATACGAAGCCTGGTAAAATCGAGGTAGTCCCCACAAAACCATACTCGACGCAAAACGATCTCGCGTTGGCCTATTCCCCCGGTGTCGCTTATCCATGTCTTGAAATAGAGCAACAGCCTCAAGATGCTTATGAATACACTAACAAGGGTAATCTCGTGGCAGTCGTTTCCAACGGCACCGCTGTGCTTGGTCTTGGCGATATCGGTGCGCTCGCCGGAAAACCTGTGATGGAGGGGAAGGCGCTGCTGTTTAAGATATTTGCAGGAATCGACTGCTTTGACATCGAGGTCGATGAAAACGACCCTGATAAGTTCATAGAGATTGTCAAGGCTATATCCCCTACATTCGGCGGCATTAATCTTGAGGATATCAAGGCTCCCGAGTGTTTTGAGATAGAGCGTCGTCTTAAAGAGGAATGTACAATACCGGTGATGCACGACGATCAGCATGGGACAGCCATTATATCGGCTGCCGGTCTGATTAACGCCCTTGAGATTCAAGGGAAAAGAATCGGAGATGTCAAGCTCGTTGTTAATGGAGCCGGGGCTGCCGCAGTCTCTTGTACAAAACTTTACATCGCACTTGGTGTGAAACCTGAAAATGTGGTGATGTGTGACAGCAAGGGGGTTATTAATACTAAACGCACTAATCTCAACTCTCAGAAACGCGAATTTGCCACTAACCGCGATATCGACACTCTTGCCGAAGCGATGGTAGATGCCGATGTGTTCCTCGGGTTGTCGGTAAAAGATGTGGTTACTCCAGAGATGCTTAAATCGATGGCTCCAAATCCTATCGTCTTCGCTCTCGCAAATCCTGATCCCGAAATCGCATATGATGCGGCTATGGCCTCGCGTGATGACTTGATTTTTGCCACGGGGCGTTCCGATTATCCCAACCAGATAAACAATGTACTCGGATTCCCATACATATTCCGCGGTGCTCTTGATTCAGGAGCAACGGTGATAAATGAGCCGATGAAACTCTCAGCGGTCTATGCGATTGCTGCTTTGGCCAAAGAACCGGTGCCTCCGGTAGTGAATGCTGCCTACAATATGACCAAGCTCTCGTTTGGGCGTGACTATATCCTGCCCAAACCGCTTGACCCGCGCTTGTTGACAACGGTGGCTCCCGCAGTCGCCCGTGGTGCGATGGAGTCGGGTGTCGCTCGTCGTCCCATCACTGATTGGGATGCCTACAAACAGAAACTGCGCCAGATTATGGGTTCTGACAATAAGATGATGCGTCGTTTTGTGGAGCAGGCTAAATCCAATCCAAAACGTGTGGTCTTCGGCGAAGCGAATACCGACAATACTCTTCGTGCGGCTGTCTTGGCTCGCGGTTTGGGCATCTGTATCCCAATTCTGCTTGGCAACGAGGAAATGATAGGGAAGCGTGCCGCTCGACTTGGCATTGACATAAACGGCATCGAGATTGTCAATCTGCGTCATGATAGAGAAGCCGACCGTCGCAATCGTTTCGCAACCAAACTCGCCGACAAACGTCAGCGTTCAGGGCTTACATTCAGGGAAGCTCTTGAAAAGATGTATGACCGTAACTATTTCGGCATGATGATGGTCGAGGAAGGCGAGGCCGACGCATTTATAGCCGGGACCTATTCTGGTAGCGATGATGCCGCTCAGATAGCCAAGGAGGTTGTCGGCATTCGTCCCAGTTACAAACATTTCGCCACGATGCACATTATGAATACCAAACGTGGCACCTACTTCCTTGCCGACACTATGATTAATCAGTCTAACGACGAGGAGACATTGCTCGATGTGGCCCGACTCGCACGTAACTCTGTGGAGTATTTCGCCCACGACCCGGTGATGGCCATGGTGTCATACAGCAACTTCGGCTCAGGCAAGGAGCCTGAGTGTGTCACCGTGCACAACGTGGTCGACAAAATGCAGCAGCTCTATCCCGATCTCCCAATAGATGGAGAAATGCAGGTCCATTATGCCCTCAACCGCGATAGCCGCGATGCCGCGTTCCCATTCTCGCGCCTTAACGGCAAGGATGTCAACACTCTCATCTTCCCCAACCTCAGTGCGGCCAACACGGCCTACCGCATGATGCTTGAAATGGGTCTAGGTGATGCCATAGGCCCGATTCAGATGGGCCTGAATAAGCCGATACACTTTATCGGCGTTGACTCGCCTGTGCGCGACATCATTAATCTGACGACAATAGCTGTGCTCGACGCCGCCGTGCTCGAGAATATCGAATCATGTTCAGGCACCTTGTGCGATAAATAAACACATATCTTAGAAACTGGATTTATTATCTGATACATAAGACAAGACATGAAAGGTGGAGCGGAATCCACCTTTCTTTTTTTCTGTCATTGTCTCACTCTTTCTCATGGCTTTGTCGTTTGGCGCGAATATGTTAACTTTGTCAGTCGAAAATCTAATCAATCAGTCGTGATGGTTTTTTCTCTTGACATCTCGCCTTTGTGCTGGACTCTGATGGGCGTTGCCTTTGCTTGCGCCATAGTGCTCTCGACTCTTTACTGCCGTCGGGTTTCATTAGTGTGGAAACAAAACCGGCGCGGCAATGTGACATTAAACGATTCTCCATCCGCGCTACCTCAGGTCTCTGTCGTTGTTTACTGTAACGATAATCCTTCGAGTTTGGGCAGGCTTCTTGAGATGCTGTTGTCGCAACGGTATAATGCGCCCTACGAGATTATAATTGTCAACGATGGTTCTTCAGAGTCGATCAAAGATGTTTTCAACCGATTGTCGCTGGAGCATCATAATCTTTACTTGACATTTATTCCCGGCGAGGCTCACAATCTTAGCCGCCGTAAACTGGCCATCACTCTTGGTTTGAAGGCGGCACGCAACAAATTTGTGCTATTTGTCGATGCCTCGTCGTCAATCGGGTCGACTGACTGGTTGCGGTCGATGGCGCGGCATTTCCCTGATGGTAAGGATATTGTGCTTGGTTATGCTGCTTTTGACCGCCATGCTGACACTCAGATAGGCAAACGTCTCAGGTCTTTTGACACAGCAGCCGATGCGGTTACATATTTGTCGTCGGCGTTGAAAAGACATCCATATCGCGGTCATCTCGACAATTTCGGGATTAATCGAGAGCTTTTTTTCATAAACAAAGGCTTTTCTAAGTCATTGAATCTTCATAACGGGGCTGATGATATTTTTATCGAGGAGATAGCCTTGCCCGATAACACTATGGTTGAATTGTCTGATGCGTCACGGGTAACTCTTGGCGGAGATTCCCCTCGAGCGTTCCATCGTCGGTGGAAATGGGGGCACATTTTTACCGGCCGATATGTGTCACATCGGTCACGATATATCTTTTCGTTTTTCTCGTCTATTTTGTGGCTGGGTGTGGTATCGTCAATAGCGGCGATTTTTGAAAGCGTTCCTAATATGCTCCCGTCGACTGTGATGGCAGTGGTCGGCCTGTCGCTTTGGACTTTAATAATGCTGACATGGCGCAGAGCGTTACGCGCTCTCGCCGGACGGAGGCTTTTTTTGACAGTGCCATGGTTTGTCATGATACGCCCATTCTATAATCTTTATTATAAAATAGTAGAGCGTCGGCATCGTAAAGAAAATTTCACTTGGTCTAAACCAAGGCGGTGATTCTGTCTTATAAAGTTGAACAAAGTGAATTGTAAAAACGTTTTTGTACAAAACGTTTTTATTTTTTTGTCATGAAAAATCGAATATTGGCACTCGCTGCTGCGGTGCTATTAGCGGCTGGAACGGCTGTTGAGGTCGATGCTTGTTCCCGTATCCTTTATGTCGGTGACACCGCGGCCCGCCCTGAGCAGGTGTTGCGCATAGTCGGTCGGTCACTTGACTGGAAGACACCCATTCCAACCAATTTGTATGTGTATCCCCGAGGTATTGACAAATTCGGGAACAACCTCCCCGGTTCAGTCAAATGGACTTCAAAATATGGTGCGGTCTATGCCGTCAGCTATGGTGGCGGTGTCACGGAGGGGATGAACGAAAAGGGCCTTGTGATTAACGGGCTGTTTTGCAAAGGGACTGTTTATGATAACCGCGAGACATCGTCACGGCCACCCATGTCGTTGGCGATGTTTGTGGCATGGCTTCTTGACCTAAACGCAACAACCCCCGAAGTGGTTAAGACCTTGAAAGAGCAAGAGTTCAATATCTCCGGTTCAACATTCGACGGGGGAACGGTGGCTGCCCTGCATTGGGGAATCACAGATGCCGAGGGTCGTTGTGCGATTCTTGAATTTGACCATGGGAAAGTGATGATTTATGAAGGTAAAGATATGCCTGCCATGACCAATGACCCCGCTTTTCCGCAAATGACAGCGATAAATGACTATTGGACGAAAGTAGGTGGTGGCAATATGCTTCCGGGCACGGTCAAAAGTCCCGACCGATATGTGCGAGGCTATTATTTTCAAGGTCATGTCGCTAAATCCAATGATGCTGACTTGGGACTGGCGATTATTCGAAGTATTCTTTTTAATGTGTCTGTGCCATATGAATACACCGTCAAATCCGAGCCAAATGTAAGCTCGACGCAGTGGCGTTCTTTCGCAAATATCCGTGATAGGCTCTACTACTTTGATTCAGTGACAAATCTTGGCATCTATTACGTCGACCTGCTTAAATGCAATCTTAACGTTGGGGCTCCGGTTCTGCGACTTGATTCTGCTGCTGCTGCGGCACGTCATCTTGGCGACGTGACACATTTGTTGCGCCCTGCCGCTCCATTCACGCCGCTCTATTGAAACATTTAAATAGAAAGGCGACGGTGGCTCTTGCCACTGTCGCCTTTCGGCTGTTTATAATAATCTATTTTTAACGTTTGTCTTGAATACCGAGCATAGCCCATTTGAGTTGGTCATACGACGATTTGATTTTATTCTTTACCGGTAGCCACTCAGCCTTCAGTTCCTCTAATCGCGCATTTGCTTCTTTGATTTTCAGAGATGTCTCGTAGCGTAGCGATTCCACCTCTTCATTCAAGCGTTCAGCTTCTTTCGACATTTTCTCCATTTTGTCAAGCTGTTCATGTGTGATGCCCAGTTCTTTAACTATATCGTGGTGGCTGCGTACACCCTCCACGAGCATTTTCACTTTCTCAACTTGATTTAGATAAGTTTTTGACATGACTTTGATTTTTTTCGTTTATATCGTTGTTTTTGTACTCAAATTTACGAAAAAATCAGTCCCCTGTGACTTCATATCTTCCTTATATATAGTGATATAGCTGTACTAAAACTTAGATTTTCAAAGATCTACAATGGGTTAAATTATGTTAACCACTTTCTGCGGCTCACGTTAAAAAACTTCCACATAAAAAACACAGACCCCGCAATACCAATTGCGGAGCCTGGTTTATAATCATTCAAATCTGCGTCAGAATGGGAAATTGATACCCAAATTGACCGATGCGTTGCTTGACAACGGGACTCCTTGCTTCGCAAGTTTGCCGAGCGTGCGGTCCATTGCCAGGAACATATTGAACCCGGTAGTATGGAAGTTTACAATCCATCCGAATCCGACACCGAAAGTCCCGAGCGACATATTGATGCCGCCATCGATGCATTTGGCGGGTGCGACATTGGCCGATAGACGGAAATCGGTCCAACTGAAAGCCCCTTGGATTCTGGTCGTATTGAGTAATCCGAAAGTCAAAGGACGATAGACCGGCAGTGTGTATTGAACCCCGAGGTTCATAGTCGCGCCAAGCATACGGGTCTGACCTCCTTTATCTCCCATATCTTCGAGCTCATAGAGGGTCGACAAATCATCCTTGATTTTGTCCCATTCATTTTCGAAACTATTGGTGGCGTCGTCGTCAACGTTGAATGTATATCGGTCAGTATTGAATGTTTTAACACCGTTGGTCGATGCCACGACGTTGTTGTTCCATGAGATGAATCCTAAATCGAGCAATGATGCGCTGAAGCTCCAGTCGGGTAGGGCGGCGGGGGTGTACACTGCACCCAAGTCAAATGCCATGCCGAAGCCGTTAAGCCCCGTGTTATCAACATCCATTCCGCTCACATACTCGTGGTTAGTATCCTCGTTTATGTCAGTTTCGTATTCCAGACCCTTGACATTGGCGTTCAGCTCTGCCTCCGATGTGATTGTCCATTCGTTTTCACCGAGCGTCAACTTCGCATTTTTAAGTTTCGCATCTATATTTGCGCCGCCGAGCAAGAATTTTACGTTTGCTCCGATGCGCCACTCTTTGCTCAATTGGTGTGAGTGACCCAGTGAAATCTCGGCGTAAGCGTTTGCAAACGCTCTTACGTCTGAGATGTCATACTCTTTGTTGCCGATGCCTTCCTTCATCAACGAGAACAATTCGCCGGGCACCTTCATTCCGAGGCCGCTACGGGCATTGATTGCTATGGTGTTGTAACCGCCCCACGCCTTGAATCCGGCTGCGAGTAGCGTGATTTTAACATCGCCGCCTATGCGGTTTTTATCATTGATATTGCCCAAAAATTCCGATGCGCTGATTTGTGGGTTTAGGAACGTTGTGGTGTGCCCGTCCACATTGTAGAGCAGATCGTTGATGCCGATGGTCCCGTTCATCGAGGCGTTGATGTTGCCAAGTCCGGGCATGGCGATGAAGTTTTTTGAATTGCCGAATGCCGGGTTCATCTCAAAACGATATGTATAATCGTCTATGAAATAGCCCGAGCGTGTGTTTTGCGCATTGGCCGATGTGATGGCACTGATTGCGATTGCTGTCGTTACAACTGTTTTTATGCTGTATCTCATGATTTGATTGTCGATTGATGGTTTGGTAGTTTATAATTCTTTCTCATAGTAACCTGAAACGACAGGTCTCACATCTTTCAGTGTGATAGTCATGTCGGGCGAAAGGTTTTTCCCGTCGGCAGCGGCTGTGGCGACGGCGCGATAGCGCAAGCCGTCGAGATGCTGGATTTGGCCCGTGATAAGAAGGGTTATTTCCTGATCTTGGGCGTTCGCATTGATTTGAGCGCCTGAGACTTCGACATCCCCAATCTGTTTGCCATCAACGTCAATCGGATATGCGGTGAAGTCAAGTGCGATTGGAACGTCTGAGCTGGCTTTCATAGTTATTGTAAGAGTGTTGATGGTGACTTTGTCAAATTCTTCGTCGTTCCATCCGTCCATGTCGTTGGTGTATGTGACATGTGAGCCGTCCATGAAGTTTAGGGGAGCGACGAGTTTGTATTTTCCACTTATCTTACCCATATCGGCTCCAAGAGGGAAGAAATCTACAGGTTGGTCGGGAACAATGGGGTCTACGAGATTCACCTTGATGCTTTTGGGCATTCCGTTGCCGCTCAATACATTGCTCAGTGACGTGTAGCCGACATGTTCGGCTTCCGCGAATTCCGCGTCGACTGTCGAGGGCATTTCGGGCGACAGGCAGAAATTATAGCTACCATCGGGATGATTGGTGTTGATTGCGATGAGCTGACCGGGGTTGAGCCCGAATGTCTTGTCGGCTTCACCGGGACGGATAGCAGTCATTGACAGTCCTGATTGCGCTTTAAGCTCATATTGCTGCAAAGCGTTGTTAAATTGCAGATATAGACAAGGGTTGGTTATGGAAATGTCAGTCCCTTCTTGCGACAGTACGTCAGGCAGGTCGTTAAGGCTGACCTCGGGGATGTTAACATCATCGACCTCATATTTTATACGGCCTGTAAACGATTTGATGTCAATGTCTGATAACACGTATTCTGTGCGGAGAGTAAGGGCTTTGGGTATAGATCTTATGTCGCCGACTATATCGCTCGCCGATATGGTGGCGAAGCCTGATTTGAGGTAGATTTTCTCGTCGACGGTGAGGGTGGGATTGTCGTAGCTGTAGTTTGTCTTGCTGAAATCTATGCCGTCAGCTTCAAGATGCACGGTGAGGGAGCTGCCGCTTATTCGCTTGTCGGCGATAAAAAGCTCGCCGGTGTTTGGATTGTAACTGCCACCCGCACTCTCGGTCATGCTCAGTCCTTTAGGTAGCTGGAAGACTATGTCGGAAAAATCGCAGCTTTTTATGACATCTTTGGCTTCAACAAGCGATACTATAAGGTCAAGCGATACATCGCACTCGCATGAATTGATAGCGACGATATAGTCGCTCACGTCTGATGTGCTATATTTACAGTCGGGCGGAGTCGATGATAGCGGGAACCGCAGAGAACCCAATCCGTTTTTCATTGGAGTGCTCGAATGGCTGCCTTCAGCGTAGACAGTCGATTCGGTCGGTTTGATGACCGGAGCCTTGACGCTGACAGCGGGAATGTTGATTTGCGCTGCGTCGACATTGCCCTCTTTGACGATGGCATACTGCCCGTCAATCACCTGAATGGCTTCGCCTTCTTTAATGTCGAGAATGCTTTCCAGAGAAATGACGTCAAGATTAATTGGTACAACCAAATCCTTGACTTCGATTCTTGCGGTGGAATCTATGTCGCTCAGGTCATAATTGTCATCGACGCATGAGGCCATTGACAAAACTACACCTATCGCCAGTAAAAATCTTTGGGTAAGTGGATTTTTCATAGACAAAAAGTTTTTAATTCATAAATTATTTTTATTTCCGATTTAGTCGCAAAATTAGGAAATAAATATTAAAATTTGTGATATGCTCTGAAAAAAAAGATGAGTAACGAAATAAAGACGGCTGTTTGCCGGATTAATCGGAAACAGCCGTTATGGAAAGTAATGGAATATAGTGTTTAACCTTAGAATCTGAATATATCTTCGGTCGTCAGCATGACCACTTTGCCATGTTTGCGCAGGTAATCGAGGTCAAGGTCGTTGGGGTCACCGAGAATGCCTACGTGGTATTTGCGGCCTTTGACGTGATTCTTTTGGAAATCCGATACCGTCTCGAGTGTCATGCTCGGCAATGCCTCATACAGTGTTTTGTGCCAATCGTTCTTAAGGCCAAGACGTTGGCAGCCGATATATACCCATGCGGCATTCTCCTTGATAAACCGTTCGGTGCGCAATCGGGCTTCCATCCCCTGCTTTGCAAGGTCAAACGCGTTTTGGCTCAACGGCATTTCTTCGATTATCTCGGCAAATGCTTCGATAGCGTCTGACATCTTGTCGTTCTGGGTTGCTATCGTCGTTCTGAAACGGTATGGCTCGTCAAGATATGTAGGTCTTTGGAAATAAGCTTCTGCCGAGTAGGCCAAGCTGCGGCGTTCGCGCATCTCTTGGAATACTATCGAGTTCATGCCGCCGCCGAAATATTCGTTGAACATCATGCGCTGGTTCTCTATCGACTGGTTATACGGTTCTCCATCGCAGCTGTATTCTACCATATAAAGCTGTTTTGCATCATATGGAGCTATGAAGTAGGTCGTCTCTTTAGGCTCTAACGGCTTGTCTGCCTCCTTTTTCGCGATTTTGGTTAGCTTCTTCGGCGTCTTATGACACTTCTCTATCGTGGAGATAACCGTCTTCTCATCCATCGGCCCATAATATATTATGGCATGCTCCATCTTGTTTAACGATTTAAGCAGGTCGGTCAAGTGCTGGGGACTGATATTTTTCAGTTCTTCGTTGGTCAGCTTGTGCGATTTCATCTGCTCGGGTCCGGTTGAAATATACTCATACAAGGCGTTGAAGTTGGCGCTTTGATTTTTCAAGCGGTTCTCGCGGCTCTTTATCGTGCGCTCCACCACTTTGTCATACATCTCTTTGTCGGCGACAGCGTTGTTCATCAAGTCGTCAAGTAGCGCCATTGATTCTTTCATATTCTCCGACAGTCCTTCGAGCGTCACGGTGCTTTGGCGCTTTCCGACGCTAATCTGGTAAGAGCAAGCAAGTTCATAAAATTTCTGGGCATACTCTTCGTTGCTCATTTTCTTTGTCCCGAGCAATTCCATATAGTAGTTGAGCATTGATATTTCTTTGTCGTCGTTCACGCCATAGTCATAGACGTATGTGACCGAAAACATATCATTGCTCAAGTTTTGCTTATAGATCACAGGTATGTTCTTGTTAGCTGTTAGAAATGTCAAATCTTTCTCGAAGTCGACAAACACAGGCTCTATCGGCGACACCTCCTCGGCGACGATGGCGTTGATGTATGCGCTCGCCGTGTCGCGGTTCATCTCTATCGGAGTGATTGGCTGCTTGGCGATTTTAAGCTCGGTTGTATCTTGGCCTTGACGTTTATAGATTGCGACATAATTATCCTCGCGGAGATATTTGTTTGCCATTGCCACGATATCCTCTTTCGTCATCTTGCTCAATCGCTCATTGCGGCTCACCATAGCCGACAGCGGTATATCGTTTACAAACGATGTCTCCATTCTGTTCACGCGGCCATAATTGCGGTCAAGCTCTCTCTGCTCGCTCGCCTTAAAGTTGTTGATTGTCGCAAGTATCAAGTTGTCGTCAAACTCTCCGTTGCGTAGCTTCGCAAACTCGTCGAGCAACAAGCGCTTCAATTCTTCAAGCGTTTGCCCCTCTTTGGGCCTTCCCGACACCATAAATACTGAGTAGTCGCTCAGCAACTCACAACCCGCTCCGACTCTGAGTGCTTTCTGCTTTTGATTAATGTCCAAGTCTATCAAGCCGGCTTGTCCGTTGTTGACTATATACTCGAGCAATTGCATCTTTTCTATATCATCATGGCTCGCCTTCGGTAGTCGCCACGCAAGCAACAACGCTTCGGCCTCGTTGCCCCACACCTCGTTCTCCACTGGCGACGTGATAGGTGGCTCTGGCGTGAACTCCAGCTTTGGCAGATTCTGATTAGCCTCCAAATGCCCGAAATATTTTGTGATAATGTCTACTGCGGTGTCGGGGTCGAAATCTCCCGACATCAATATCGCCATATTGTTCGGCACATACCAATTCTTGTGGTACTCCTTGATATTAGTGATTGATGGATTCTTCAGATGATGTTGATGACCCAACACTGACCATTGTCCGTATGGGTGGTGTGGAAACATCGCAGCCATTAGTCCCTCACTCATTTTTCTCCCATCTCTGGTCAAAGACATGTTCTTCTCTTCATATATCGTCTCTAACTCCGTGTGGAATCCGCGTAACACCGGTTTCTCGAATCGGTTCGACTGTATCTTTGCCCAACGCTCAAGCTCGTTCGACGGTATATCCTCCACATAGCAGGTCATATCATACGACGTGTATGCGTTTGTGCCGATTGCTCCGATTGTCGTCATCAATTTGTCATACTCATTCGGTATCGCTATCTTCGATGCCTCATACGATATGCTGTCTATTTCGTGATACAACGCTCTCCGTGCGGTCGTGTCGGTCGTCTGGCGATACGTCTCAAACAACTCCTCGATTTTATCGAGCAACGGCTTTTCGGCCGAGTAATCGGTTGTGCCGAAGTCGGTCGTGCCCTTAAACATCATATGCTCGAAATAGTGGGCCAAACCGGTCGTCTCGGCAGGGTCGTTCTTGCTACCCACCTTTACTGCTATATTAGTCTGGATTCGCGGCATATCTTTGTTCACGCTCATGTACACTTTCAAACCGTTTGGCAGTGTGTATATCATCGTTTTCATCGGGTCGCCGGGTACTGTTTCATATTGGTATCTGCCTGCTTGGACTTGAAAGCCTAAGGCTACCGACACTACCATGAGAAACAGACGAGTGGATTTCAGTTTCATAATGTGATTGATTAATGGTTTACCAGATATTAACGCGCAAAGATAGCCAAAAATGTTACATACAATGTGAAAATATATTTTGATTTGCTTCGGCATCGCAGATTGACTAACTTCGCGCTTAGAAATAAACAGATACTATATAAAAATGAAAGAAGTAGTGTTGAGCGGCATACGCTCTACTGGAAATCTCCACCTCGGTAATTATTTCGGGGCGTTGAGCAAGTTTGTCAGGATGCAGAACGATTATGATTGCCTGTTTTTCATCGCTGACCTCCACGCCTTGACCACACACCCCGATCCCAAATCGCTCCACGGAAACGTTAAGGACATTATCGCCGAATATCTCGCCGCGGGACTTGACCCTGAAAAAGCGACGATTTTCGTGCAGAGCGATGTCCCAGAGATTCCTGAGCTATACCTACTTTTGAATATGCACGTCGGTATCGGGGAGTTGATGCGCACCGCTTCGTTCAAAGACAAAGCGCGTAAAGCTCTAGGCATCAAAGCCGAAAACGACAACGATGAAATCGAAAAAGAAATCATCGGGAACGAGTCCAACAAGCGTGTCAACGCCGGCCTGCTCACTTACCCGACTTTAATGGCTGTTGACATCCTCATTCAGAAGGCCCACAAGGTCCCCGTCGGAAAAGACCAGGAGCAACACCTTGAGTTGACCCGCCGATTCGCGCGCCGATTCAACTCGTTCTACGGTGTCGACCTGTTCCCCGAACCGACAAACTTCGACTTCGGAGGCGCTCCCGTCAAAGTTCCCGGACTCGACGGCTCAGGCAAAATGGGCAAAAGCGAAGGCAATTGCATCTATCTTGCCGATGAAGAGAAGGTATTGCGCAAGAAAGTCATGCGTGCCGTCACCGACGAAGGCCCCCAATCTCCGAACTCGCCCATGACGCAACCCGTAAAAAACCTGTTCACTCTTCTTGAACTGACTTCAACACCGGATGTTGTCAAGCATTTCACTGATGCCTATGCCGACTGTTCGATACGTTATGGCGATCTTAAAAAGCAACTCGCAGAGGATATATTGAAAATAACGTTACCGATTCGCGAACGTTATCTCGACATCCGCGACAATGATGAGTACATAGCTAAGGTCGTGAAGCGTGGAGCCGAACGCGCACGCGAGCGTGCCGCGAAGACTCTCGCCGAAGTGCGCGATGTCATGGGCATAAAACGCTTCTGGTAAACAATCTTATCCGCTATAGTAGCCCAATCGGCTGATGCAAGCAACTCACACCAGCCGATTGGGCTATTTCTATAAAGTGGGTTATTCGTCAAAAGTCATTTCGTCAAAACCTGCGGCGTCAAATTCATCTTCGTTAAATTCGCTTGAACCGTAGAAATCCTCGTCCAGGTCAACGCCGGCTGTAGCGGCGGCCGCTTTTGCGTCGATTTTAGTTTCAAACTCATCCATATCCATGACCTGAGCCGGAGCTTGTCCCACAGACAGAGTACACAATGGGTCTTTGAGATTTTTACCCGTAATCATTTCTTTCATCTCAATAAAGAATGAGCGGTCGGTCATATAATCAAAGGTGAATATCAAGCGTTGTCCCTCATCCTCGATGTAGTCGCTTAGGATTGTCTCATCCATCAGCCATACATCTTGATCTGAGTCTGTGCCCATATCCTCAAGGGTGATTTCTTTTTCTTTTTCCCAGTTTTGGTCGCACAGGAAAAATGAACACATTTGGTTCTTGTCAAAACCGACAGCGTCACAGATAGCGTTTTTCAGACTGAGAAACGTTGCGTCAGCGTCAATCTTTATTTCTCTTTTGAAATTGTCGACTTCATCAGAGACTACTCGGAAATTGAATATCATATAGTTTTGTCGATTTGATGTTATGCTAATTGCCGCCCTGAACCGCAGATCTGAGGCTCATGGCAGTTTCACGTTGCGAATATAGTAAATTTATGACAACTCAATGACAAATATTTTTGAAATATTTTATCGATTCGTTCGATAAAAATTATCGTATGTGTGTTATTAAGTTATGGATGGACGTTTCCCACTATAAGAGAGCAACTTGTAATTATTATAAATAACCGATTAGGAAATGATGGTATTAGAATTTATCGGCATTATATGCGTGGCGATTGTGGCGATTGTCACCGTCGGTTTGGTGGCGGCGGGGGCTTCGATGGCACTTCTGTCACTTGTCGGGTTCATCAAAGGTTTCTTTAAATCAAAGAGTGACTTCCGGGACACTGAGGGTTGCGGGACAGCGATTGACAATGCAGTGTAAGAGAAAAAATCGCCGCGGAGTTTATCATCTCCGCGGCGATTGATTTTTCATACAAATGATGGGGCTAATACTCGTCCCAGCTCTTGATCTCAATATCGTCGAGCGACATTGTCGTGAACGCATCGATAAACGCCGACGCCAAACGTGCGTTAGTGAGCAACGGAATGTTTAAGTCGATTGCCGCACGGCGTATCTTATAGCCGTTATCAAGCTCAGCCGAAGTCAAATTCTTAGGAATATTCACCACCAAATCTATCTCCTTGTTATGGAGCAAGTCAAGCGCCTGGGGCTGCATATCGCTTTGGCTGGGCCAGTAGACGCGCACTGCCGGTATGCCGTTATCGTTGAGGAACGTGTGCGTGCCGCCGGTAGCATAAATTTGGTAGCCCTTAGCGTGCAAACGTTGAGCCGCTTCGAGCATATCGGCTTTCTGCTTGGGAGAGCCGGTGCTCAACAACACAGTCTTTTTGGGAATATTCAGACCCACCGAAAGCATCGATTTCAAAATAGCCTCTGAAGTGTCATCGCCTATGCACCCAACCTCGCCGGTCGACGACATATCAACGCCGAGCACGGGGTCGGCACCTTGCAAACGAGAGAAGCTAAACTGTGACGCCTTGATACCCACATAGTCGAGGTCAAAAGCGTTTTTAGCCGGTTTCTCGACTTCGAGTCCAAGCATAACCTTAGTTGCCAAGTCGATGAAGTTAATCTTCAACACCTTCGACACAAACGGGAAGCTACGTGACGCGCGCAAGTTACACTCGATTACCTTCACTTCATTGTTCTTAGCCAAGAATTGGATGTTAAACGGACCCGAAATGTTCAATGCCTTAGCAATCTGCGACGACACCTTCTTGATGCGGCGCATGGTCTCTACATAGAGCTTTTGAGGTGGGAACTGGATTGTGGCATCACCGGAGTGGACACCGGCGAACTCGATATGCTCAGAGATTGCATACACTTTAATCTGACCGTTTTGCGCCACAGCGTCCATCTCGATTTCTTTAGCGTGTTGGATAAACTCCGACACCACTACGGGATGTTGCTTTGACACATTAGCAGCAAGGCGCAAGAAACGTTCAAGCTCATCTTTGTTGGAGCAAACGTTCATCGCGGCTCCCGATAGCACATAGCTGGGCCTTACGAGTACTGGGAATCCGACCTCGTCGATAAATTTGTAAATGTCGTCGAAACTTGTCAGTTCACGCCAGCGAGGCTGGTCTATGCCGAGGTCGTCAAGCATTGACGAGAACTTATGTCGGTCTTCAGCGTTATCAATGCTTTTGGCACTTGTCCCAAGTATATTGACACCCTCTGCATCAAGGCGTGTGGCAAGATTGTTGGGTATCTGTCCTCCCACCGATAGGATTGTGCCGTGTGGCTGCTCCAATTCGAGAATATCCATCACGCGCTCAAACGTGAGCTCGTCAAAATAGAGTCGGTCACACATATCATAGTCGGTCGACACGGTTTCAGGATTATAGTTAATCATCACCGATCTCCATCCCTCTTTCTTGACGGTCATCAACGCATTGACCGAGCACCAGTCAAATTCTACCGAGCTGCCGATGCGATAAGCTCCGGAACCGAGCACCACGATTGAACGATGGTCATGTAGATAATCTATATCGTGAGCCGAAGCGTTGTAGGTCAAATACAGATAGTTTGTCTGAGCCGGGTATTCGGCGGCGAGGGTATCAATCTGCTTCACCACCGGAGTGATACCAAGGCTCTTACGATAGTCGCGGACTTGCTTATTAGCTTGCTCGGCATTGGTCATACCATCTTTAAGCACCGAGCGGGCGATTTGGAAGTCGCTGAACCCCTGTTCCTTGGCCTTGCGGAGCAAGCACGCCGGGACTGACTCTATCTCGTTATAAGCCTCGAGCTTGTGGCTCGTCTCCATAATGTTTTGGAGTTTATAGAGGAACCACTTGTCGATTTTTGTCAAATCGTGGATGCGGTCAACCGTATAACCGTTTTGCATGGCCTTGGCAATGACAAACATACGCTTGTCGGTCGGCTCGCTCAATGCCTTGTCAATGTCGGGGATTGAAATATCTTTGTTCTCAACGAAGCCGTGCATTCCCTGGCCTATCATGCGGAGACCCTTTTGGATTGCCTCCTCAAAGTTACGGCCGATGGCCATCACCTCGCCCACCGATTTCATCGACGAACCGATTTCTCGGCTCACACCGTGGAACTTACCGAGATCCCAACGAGGCATTTTCACCACGATATAATCGATTGCGGGTTCAAAGAACGCTGAAGTTTCCTTAGTTACAGAGTTCTTGAGGTCAAACAAGCCATAACCCAAGCCCAATTTAGCCGCCACAAATGCCAAGGGGTAACCGGTAGCCTTTGACGCAAGTGCCGACGAACGGCTCAATCGAGCGTTAACCTCGATTACGCGGTATTCCATCGACTCGGGGTCAAACGCATATTGCACGTTACACTCGCCGACGATGCCGATGTGGCGTATAATCTTAATGGCGAGCTGACGCAAGAAGTGGAAATCCTCGTTTGACAAAGTCTGAGACGGAGCCACCACGATACTCTCGCCGGTGTGGATACCCAGCGGGTCGAAGTTCTCCATATTGCAGACGGTGATACAGTTGTCAAAACGGTCTCTCACCACTTCATACTCAATTTCTTTCCAGCCCTTAAGCGACTTCTCGATTAGCACCTGGGGAGAGAACGACAGCGACTTCTCGGTCAGAGCGATAAGTTCCTCCTCAGTGTCGCAGAAACCGCTACCGAGACCGCCCAATGCATACGCGGCGCGGACAATCACCGGGAAACCGAGCTCACGAGCGGCGCGGAGTGCGTCGTCGGTTGTGCTCACAGCCTCGCTCTTGATTGTCTTTACGTCGATTTCATCGAGTTTCTTGACAAAGAGTTCACGGTCCTCAGTGTCCATAATCGCCTGAACGGGAGTGCCGAGTACCTGCAAGTTGTATTTTTCCAAGACTCCCGAGCGGTAAAGGCTCACACCGCAGTTTAGAGCCGTCTGGCCGCCAAACGCAAGCAAAATGCCATCGGGGCGTTCCTTCTCGATTACCTTCTCCACAAAGTAGGGAGTCACGGGAAGGAAGTAGATTTTGTCGGCAAAACCTTCTGAGGTCTGCACCGTTGCGATGTTAGGGTTGATGAGCACCGTTGTGATACCCTCCTCTTTCATCGCTTTCAGAGCCTGCGAGCCTGAATAGTCAAATTCACCGGCTTCGCCTATCTTGAGTGCGCCGCTACCGAGCAGCAACACTTTCTTTATTTTTTGTTGGTTCATTGTCGTGATGGGGTATTGAGGCTTCTCCAGCCCGTTTTCTACAACATTTTTATAAACTCGTCAAAGAGGAACTCCGTATCTTTCGGACCACTGCACGCTTCGGGGTGGAACTGCGCCGAGAAAAACGGCTTTGTCTTGTGGCGGATACCCTCGTTGGTGCCATCGTTCATATTGACAAACAGCGGTTCCCAATCGGCGGGAAGCGTTGCTTGGTCAACAGCGAATCCGTGGTTTTGAGCTGTGATGAAACAAGTGTTGGTGCCCACCATACGCACGGGCTGATTGTGGCTGCGGTGGCCATACTTGAGTTTGAAGGTTTTGGCTCCGGCTGCTTTCGACAGTAATTGATTGCCCATGCAGATGCCACAGATAGGCTTGCCGATTTCGATAGCTTTGCGGATGTTCTCGACAGTTTTTTCTGCCATGTCGGGGTTGCCCGGACCGTTAGAGATAAACAAACCGTCGAAGGGGATTGACGTGAAGTCATAGTCCCAAGGCACACGCACCACTTTGACGCCGCGGCGGGTGAGACATCTGATTATATTGTGTTTCACGCCGCAGTCAACGAGCACCACGGTCTTTTCACCGTCACCGTGATATTCTACCTCGCGGCAGCTCACTTTTGCTACAAGGTTTTCTTTGTTTGGGTCATAGAAATCAGGCTCTTCGCAACCCTCGACAACGATTTTGCCGAGCATTGAACCTTTCTCGCGAAGGTGCTTGGTCAGCTGGCGGGTGTCGATTCCGTAAACTCCGGGGATTTTCTCCTCGTTGAGCCATTCCGACAGCGAACGAGTCGCCTGCCAGTGGCTATGGTTCCACGAATAGTCTTGCGCCACAATCGCTTTGCAATGAATGTGGTGACTCTCGTAGTACTCGCTCACGTCGTCTTTTTCGCGGCGTGGAGGCACACCATAGTTGCCAAGAATGGGATAGGTCGTGACAAGAATCTGACCTTCATAGGAAGGGTCTGTAAGGCTTTCGGGATAACCGGTCATCGCTGTGTTGAATACAACTTCTCCAGCGGTTGATCCTTCATAGCCAAAGGAGCGTCCTTCAAACGTGGTGCCGTCCTCCAAAATGAGGATGGCGCGTCGTGTTTCGCGCATACGATAGATTGATGTTGTTGATTAATTCTTTTTCTTGTGGTTAACATGATTTCTATCGTGAAAACCGTGCAAAGTTACGAATAATCTCCAACATTCTCATCCAATTGTGGCAATTAATTTAGCTCACAATGTCAAAACCGCGACGGGCGAGCGCGTGGAGCATATCGTAGCCCATCGCCTCTTGATAGTAGCCTATGATGTGCGATGCCCAATCGTTGTTGTTTCGCAAGCCGCTTCGTGTCGCGTTGAAATGGCGAACGTCAGCGTCATATTCGACAAGTTCGGCTGTCATGTCATCATTTCGGTAACTGTTGCGGTGAATTAGCAGCGACTTAGGTTGTTTGGGTTTCATGTCGGGGAGTTCGCGCGGCACTCCGATGGCGAGGCCGCATACTGCAAATACCCCTTGTGGCAGATTGAGTGCCTTGGCAATGCCTTCGGGCGATGCGGTGCGTGCATAACCTATGCAGCAAGTGCCAAGACCACATGATTCAGCGGCTACCAATGCGCTCATCATAGCAAGGGAAGCATCGACCACACCCGCGATTACACCATCCATCGTATTGGTGAAACCGGGCATTTCGATGTTTTTCTCGTCTGCTATGAGTGTTATCTTGTTGTAATCGGCGCAAAACAGTAGGAAGTGGTTGCAGGTCTTGATTTGCTTGGCTCCTACAATTTCATAAAGCTTTTCTTTCAATTTTTGGTCATCGATGTCTATGACAGTGAATTGTTGCCCGTTATAACTGGTGGGGGTGTTGCGAATCGCGTCATAAATCATATCCATGTATTCGGGATTGATATCTTCGCGCTCATAGCGGCGTATGCTGCGGCGCTGGAGCAGGGTGTCTTTTACCGATTTCATCTTATTGACTGGGTATTATATGTTTGTCCTGGTTTAAAACGACAAAGGAACTCATAAGGTTCACGCCGCAGCATGAAAAGTGAGCGTCGAAAAAGCCGGCGCTCACTTCGTGTTAACATCTAACGGTGTTATATATGCCCTTATTTTCCGGGAGCGAAGATTACGATGCGGTTCCAGTTGTTGGTGCGATAGGGTTGAGTATCGCTTCCGAATGAATCCACAGTGAGACGGTCGGCACTGATACCGTAGGCCTTTGTGAGCGCATCGTAGACGGCTTGTGCGCGACGTTTTGACAACTCCATGTTATAGGCGCTCGTGCCGGTATCCTTGTCGGCATATCCCTTGATTGTCACGTTGGCGTCGGGATGGGCTTTCATCCATTCAGCTGTGTTGTAGATGTTGACCATTTCTTCATCTGTGATGCGGTCAGAGTTGAGAGTGAAGCGCACGGTAGACATTAACGGTTGTTCATTAACCTCAGGGCAGTCGGCTGCCGGTTCCTGGTTCAGACAATCGGCAAGTGCTGCGGCTGTGGCTGCTTGAGCGGCCACGCAGTCGGCGAGCTCTCCGCGGAGGTTGTTGATTTGGTTGTTGAGGCCTGCTATATAGGCTGCGTCGTTACAAGGGTTGTAGGTATGGAACCCTGCGCCACCGATGTTGAAGCTAAATCCGCCTATCGCTGCCATATCAATGTCGATGGGGCCTCCAAATGCATAGTTGTTGAAATTGTCACCGTGGAAGCTGGCGCGGCCTTCCATAAAGAAATCCGCATATTTGCATAGCCGGAAGCGGAGTTGCAAACCTGCCGACACCGGAAGAGTCCATTGATTGTGGCGTGTGCCGTGTTTTGTCATCACATTGCCATGGTGCCCGCGGAAATCCCAATTATATGTGCCGCCGATTCCTACGAATGGAATGATACTGAACGTGCGGCCTGTGTTGACACCACCTAAGGAATTGAACATATCCCACATTAAATCAAAATTGGCATTGATAGACTTGGCTTTGTTGTAATCCCAGTTCTGCCAGTGCAGGTTAGTGTAGGTAAAACTCAAACGCCACGCCAGATAGGGGGAGAACCATTTGCCGAATCCAACGTTGTAAGCTGCGGTAATCTGATGCTTGGCATCCCCGTCGGCCGATTTGTTCTCCACGAACGGGGAGTTGATTCCGGCACCCAATTGGATAAACCAGTTGTCGCGTGGCGCTGCGTAATAATGGTTCTTGCATGGAATGCTTTCAGTGACTGTAACATCCTCTTGTACAACGACCACTTCTTCTTGAGCATTGGCATGGCCGGCTGTGAGTAGCATACCTCCGCATACGGCAATAACTAAAAGCAAGTTTGTTTTCATCGTGAGTAAAATTTAATGATACATTCAATTTCGGTTATATGAACTTATTTGTCTAATGAATCAAATGATTGAAAGGAATACCTCGCTTTCTCTCGATTTTACTTCAATAACATAACGTAGCTAAATTTTGTTCAAAAAGAGATTAGTGGCTTGATGTTTTAACATTTGCGGAAGTTTATGCCGATTCAGGCTTGAATGAATCGAGAATTTGCCCTAACTTCGCGGTTACGTTCATAATATATTAAAGTATTACGTTAATAGAGGAAAGTGACTCAACTGAAAAATATAGCCATATTGGGCTCCACCGGTTCGATAGGCACGCAGACTCTTGATATAATCGCACGCTATCCCGACCGATTCAAGGCGCGGATTCTCATCGCAGGGACAAAGGTGGACACTTTGATAAGGCAAGCGATTAGATTCAAACCTGACTATGCGATAATAGCCGATGACCGCAATTATTGGAAACTGCGTGACGCTCTTGAGCCGCTTGGCATCAAGACCGCTTCCGGGGCGTCGGCGATTGCTGATGCGATGCAGCTTGACTGTTTTGATACCGTTGTGACGGCAACGGTCGGTTATAGCGGTCTCGCTCCGACGTTGCGAGCCATTAAAGCAGGAAAGGATATTGCCCTCGCTAATAAAGAAACCCTTGTCGTGGCAGGGGAGTTGGTGACAAGCGAATTGATAAAATCATCTTCGCGTGTGCTTCCCGTCGATTCGGAACATTCGGCGATATACCAGTGTCTTGTAGGAGAGGATAAGAACTGTGTGCGTCGTCTAATTATTACCGCTTCAGGAGGGCCTTTCCGCACTACGCCTCAATCCCGTCTTGCCGATGTCACGGTCAAAGACGCATTGCGGCACCCCAATTGGTCGATGGGCGCGAAAATCACCATTGACTCTGCAACGATGCTCAACAAGGCTTTCGAGATTGTCGAGGCGCGTTGGCTATTTGATATGGAGCCTGAAAAAATAACGCCGATTGTGCATCCGCAGTCTATAGTCCATTCGATGGTGGAGTTTGTGGATGGAGCGGTTAAAGCTCAGCTCGGAGTCCCCGATATGAGATTGCCGATACGATATGCTCTTGGCGACGCTACACGCCTGCACACCGACGATAGCGCACTAAGTATCGGACAACTCTCCAATCTCACTTTTGAGTGTCCCGATGAAGAACGGTTCCCCTGTGTCAAGTTAGGACATTACGCATTGTCAAAGGGAGGAACGGCCGCGTGTGTCATAAATGCGGCCAATGAAGTGGCAGTTGCTGCTTTCCTTAGAGAACGCATTGGATTCTTGGATATTTACCGCATAATCTGCCGTTGCCTTGAGAAAGTGGATTTTATTGAGGCTCCGCTATATGAAGATTATGTGAATATAAACTCTTTGACTCGTGCCACAGCCGAGTCGATGATAATCAATAAAGATTTTTAATGGAAACATTTTGGATTAAAGCCGCCCAGCTCGTGCTCGCACTGGCCTTACTGGTCATCATACACGAATTTGGACACTACTTCTTTGCCCGCGTGTTTGGCATAAAGGTCGAAAAATTCTACCTCTTTTTCAACCCCTGGTTTTCGTTGTTTAAGTACAAACCCAAGAAAGGAAAAGTCAAACTCAACCGCGACGGCAGCGAACGCCCCACTTGGCGCGACACCGAATACGGAATAGGGTGGCTTCCTCTCGGCGGTTATTGCAAGATTGCCGGGATGATTGATGAGTCGATGGACAAGGACCAGATGGCAAAAGACCCTGAACCATGGGAGTTCAGATCAAAACCGGCATATCAACGGCTTATGGTGATGATAGGGGGCGTGTTGTTTAATTTTATCCTTGCGATAGTCATTTACGCCGGTATAGCTTTTTATTGGGGCGAAAAGACCATTGATTTCAGCGATGCTACCGAGGGTTTCGATTATGTCCCCGCGGCTCAGAAAGTGGGATTCCGTAACGGAGATATACCGTTGATTGCCGACGGCGATACAATTAGGGCTACCGACCGCAACCACATTATCAAAATGATAGAAGCCGACACTGTCACTGTGTTGCGCCCTGGGACGGGAGAAGTCAAAATAGCTATCCCCGACGATTTCTTGTTCCGGCTCAATGACGATAAGGGATTTTTTAGCTACAGGGTACCGGTGCAAGTCAAAGATGTCGTCAAAGGTCAACCAGCTTACGATGCCGGGTTGAGAATCGGCGACCGGGTCGTGGCTGTCGGCAAAACGCCAACAACGGCATTTGTTGAGTTCTCATCGGCTCTCGACTCCCTAAAAGGGTTAACTACGACTATATCTGTCGTGCGCGATGGTTCGGAGCTAACAGTGCCTATTACCCCTACCGAAAACGGTAAAATTGGTATAGCTTTGACTCCCATAACTGATATATATCCTGTTACCGACATCCGTTACACTCTGTTTGAGTCCATCCCAAAGGGCATTGAGATAGGAACCACTACATTGACGGCGTACGTCGGGTCTTTAAAGCATCTGTTCACTAAAGAAGGCGCTACAAGTATGGGCGGCTTCGGTGCCATAGGAAGTATGTTCCCTGACAAATGGAATTGGCGTTCATTTTGGGAAATTACCGCTTTCCTTTCAGTGATTCTCGCTTTTATGAACATAATTCCCATTCCCGCTCTTGATGGCGGTCATGTCATGTTTGTGCTATATGAAATCATCACTCGAAGGAAACCAAGTGAAAAATTCCTTGAATATGCTCAAATAGCCGGTATGGTATTTTTGTTGCTGCTCTTGGTTTATGCTAACGGCCTTGACCTTATAAGAGCTGTATTATAAATGCTTAAAATGATGGTTGACAATAAAATAATATTGAAAAAGGGGAAAGAGGGCTCGCTCGACCGGTTCCATCCGTGGGTGTTTTCGGGAGCGGTAAATGCCATTCCCGACGGTCTTGAAGAAGGCTCGGTGGTTAAGGTGTATGCGTCTGATGGGCGGTTAATAGGAACAGGCCACTATCAGATAGGCAGTATCGTGGTGCGTATACTCGATTTCGGCGACACCGATATCGACGAGCTGTTTTTCAAGCGGCGGCTGGGTGACGCATATGCTTTGCGAAAGTGCCTTGGATTGGCTCGGCATGATAATAACGCCTACCGCCTCGTTCATGGAGAAGGCGATTTCTTGCCGGGACTGGTTGTCGATATATATGGAAACACGGCGGTCGTTCAAGCGCATTCGCCGGGAATGCACTTCTGCCGTGATATTATAGCTACGGCCATCGTCGGGATGGAAGGTCTCGGAGTTGAGAACGTTTATTACAAATCAGAGACAACACTACCCTATAAGGCTCACCTTGACCCGCAAAACGACTACATAATCGGTGGGTTCACCACGAATGTGGCAATTGAGAACGGAATTAGATTTCATGTCGATTGGCTTAAGGGCCAAAAAACCGGTTTTTTTGTAGACCAGCGCGACAACCGCTCGCTACTCGAGCGTTTTAGTAGCGGGCGCAAGGTGTTGAATATGTTCTGTTACACCGGCGGTTTCTCGGTCTACGCCATGAGAGGTGGCGCGGAACTGGTGCACTCTGTTGATAGTTCAGCCAAGGCGGTAGCGCTGACGGAAGAAAACGTCGGGCTGAATTTCCCCGGCGACAGCCGCCACAAGGCTTATGCCGAGGACGCTTTTAAATTCCTTGACCAGATGGAACAGGGCGACTATAATCTCATTGTCCTTGATCCCCCTGCATTTGCCAAACATCGCAGCGCGATTAAAAACGCATTGCGCGGATACCAGCGTTTGAACGCCAAGGCTTTTGAAAAAATAGCCCCGGGAGGCATATTGTTTACATTCTCTTGCTCACAAGCGATAACGCGTGAACAATTCCGGCTCGGAGTCTTTTCTGCGGCGGCTCAGTCGCGACGCAAGGTCAGAATATTGCATCAGTTGACTCAACCCGCTGACCATCCCATCAACATATATCACCCTGAGGGTGAGTATCTGAAGGGATTAGTGCTTTATGTCGAATAATAACACATATCATTATACAAAACATATGTCTAAACTCACAACCATTCTGCCCGGAGCGTTGCTTGGGCTGGCAATAACAACTTCTACTATGGCTACTGACGCTAAAAACTTCAATTATGTCGTGGACCGTTTCGCTGACATTGAGGTGCTGCGCTATAAAGTCCCTGATTTTGAGAATTTGACACTCTCGCAAAAGAAACTCGTCTACTACCTCACCGAGGCTGCGTTGCAAGGTCGCGACATACTTTGGGACCAGAATGGCAAGTACAATCTCGCCATTCGCTCGTTGCTCGAGGCGGTCTATGTAAACTATAAGGGCGATAAGAATTCAGCCGATTTCAAAGCCGTTGAAAAGTACCTCAAACAAATATGGTTTGGAAACGGCATACACCACCACTACTCGATGGATAAGTTTGTCCCCGAGTTCACCCGCGAGTTCCTCTCCACTCAAGTTGCAGCCCTCCCCGCAGCTAAACGTCCCGCCGATGCCGAGACGCTCTACGAGGTGATTTTCAACCCGGCTGTAATGGCAAAGCGGGTTAATCAGGCCGAAGGCGCCGATTTGATTGCGACATCGGCCAATAACCTCTATGAAGGTGTGACGCAAAAAGAGGTAGAAGACTACTTTAGCGCGATAAAGAATCCAAATGACTCGACCCCGATTTCTTATGGGCTGAATACTCGTCTTGTTAAAAAAGATGGTAAAGTGGTCGAGGAAGTTTATAAAATCGGAGGAGTTTACTCCAAAGCAATCGAAAAGATTGTGGAAAATCTTGAAAAGGCTGCGCTGTATGCCGAGAACGACACACAAAGGAACGTCATAAACAAATTGGTGGAGTATTATCGTTCGGGTGATTTACGCGACTTCGACGAATACTCGATTATGTGGGTTGAGGACCTTGCCTCTAAAGTCGATTTTATCAATGGATTTATCGAAAGTTATGGCGACCCGTTGGGCATGACCGGCTCTTGGGAGTCAATCGTGAATTTCAAAAACGAGGCTGCTTCACACCGCACGGAGGTCATAAGCCAAAATGCGCAGTGGTTTGAAGACCGTTCACCTGTTGACCCGCGTTTCCGTAAGCCTGAGGTAAGGGGCGTCAGCGCAAAAGTTATTACCGCAGCGATACTCGCCGGCGATTCTTATCCCGCTACACCCATAGGTATAAATTTGCCAAATGCCAACTGGATTCGTGCCGCGCATGGCTCAAAATCGGTAACTCTCGAAAACATAACCCAGGCGTATGACGAGGCAAGTCACGGAAACGGCTTCAACGAAGAGTTTGTCATTGACCAGCCGACTCGTGACTTGATGGATAAATATCTGTTCATAACTGACAATCTTCACACCGACCTCCACGAGTGTCTCGGCCACGGGTCAGGCCAACTGCTCCCCGGCGTCGATCCCGATGCGCTCAAAGCCCACGGGTCAACATTGGAGGAGACACGCGCCGACTTGTTCGCTCTCTATTATCTCGCCGACCCGAAATTAGTGGAACTTGGACTCCTTGATAACCCCGAAGCTTATCAGGCAGAGTATTATAAATATATTCTGAACGGGCTTATGACGCAACTGATGCGTATCGAGCCGGGTAAAGATGTCGAAGAAGCGCATATGCGTAATCGCAAACTAATCGCTGAATGGGTTTATGAAAAAGGCAAACCCGACAATGTGATTGAACTCGTGAAGCGCGATGGTAAGACTTTCATTAAAATTAATGATTACCCGCGTCTGCGCCAGCTTTTCGGCCAACTTCTCGGAGAGATACAGCGAATAAAAAGCGAAGGCGATTATGAAGCCGGACGTAACTTGGTGGAACATTATGCTGTTAAGGTCGACCCCAAAATCCATAAAGAGGTACTCGACCGTTATGCGAATCTGTCGATTGCCCCATACAAAGGGTTTGTCAATCCGGTTTACACGGCAGTCATGAATCCCGATGGGGAAGTGGTTGATGTCACCATAAGCTACGACGAGGATTATATCTCTCAGATGCTTCGGTACTCACGCGATTATTCTCCGCTGACAAAGTAAACAGAACCATATTTGTGTTAATTATCACCGCGGGCCCGATAAAACTTCGGGCTCGTGTGTTAAACTGAAGAATAATTATGTCACGAGAAATGTTTCAGAGAACCGAATTATTGGTCGGTAGCGATGCTATGCGGCGGTTAGCTTCGCTTCGCGTAATTATTTTTGGCGTGGGCGGTGTGGGTAGCTGGTGCGCTGAAGGGTTGGTTCGTTCCGGCATAGGAGCGTTGACCATGGTTGACCCAGATGTCGTGTGCGTCACCAATATCAATCGCCAATTGCCTGCACTGAACTCTACGGTCGGAATCCCAAAAGTGGACGTGTTGTCAAAACGTATGTTGGACATCAACCCCGATCTTGACATCAAAGCAGTGCGTTTGTCATATTCCTCCGAAACCGCCGATTTATTTGACCTGTCATCCTACGACGTAATAATTGATGCGATAGATTCCCTCTCTGACAAGGCTTTGCTAATACTAAACGCCACCGCAAGCGGACGTAAGTTGTATTCGTCGATGGGGGCGGCTTTGAAAATACATCCGTCAAAAATAGATGTAGATGAATTCTGGAAAGTGAAAGGATGCCCTCTTGCCGCATCGCTTCGCCGTAAATTCCGTAAGACAGGGCAATTCCCGTCGAGTAAATTCAAATGTGTGTATGCCGATGAAATTATAAAAAACAAAGAAAATGCTTGTGAATCGCTTGATGGTTCTATGACATTTAATAAAGTGGCAGTAAATGGGACTTTTCCTACGACAGTGGCCATTTTTGGGCTCACACTCGCTAACGCGGTTTTAGTCGACGCGATTCAACACATAGATTTATTGCCCGAGTGAGGCGCTTGCGCTTTAAATGAGAATATTTAACACTATAACTTGGTCGGTCAAAGTTTTTATAGTAATTTCGTGCAATAAAACTTGATATTAATTCATAATATATAGTCAGAGATGGAGCAAAATAACGCCCTTTTAAATCGAGCAGCCGACAATATCCGCATTTTGGCGGCATCGATGGTTGAAAAAGCTAAGTCTGGCCATCCCGGCGGTGCTATGGGTGGAGCTGATTTCGCTAATGTGCTTTACTCCCGATTCCTTGTGTCCGATCCCGATGACCCGACATGGTTTGCCCGCGATCGTTTCTTCCTTGACCCCGGACATATGTCGCCAATGCTTTATAGCGTACTTGCGTTGTCGGGCAAATATACTATCGACGAACTAAAACAGTTCCGCCAGTGGAGCAGCGTTACCCCAGGGCATCCCGAGCTCAATCCCGAACGGGGTGTTGAAAACACCTCTGGGCCACTTGGCCAGGGGCATACAATGGCTGTCGGATGCGCCTTGGCTGAACGTTTCCTCGTGGCTCGTTTTGGTGAGACAATAGCTCATAAAACCTATGCTTTTATCTCTGACGGTGGCATTCAAGAGGAAATATCGCAGGGCGCAGGGCGCATTGCCGGATTCCTCGGGCTATCTAATCTGATAATGTTCTATGACAGCAATGACGTGCAGTTGTCGACCGACGTGGATGCTGTCGATACTGAAGACTATGCGGCTAAATATCGCGCTTGGCATTGGAATGTCATAGAAATTGACGGTACCGACCCGATGGCTATTGCCGATGCCTTGCAGACGGCGATTGCTGAGACTGAACGGCCGACTTTGATAATAGGAAAAACCATAATGGGGCGCGGTTGCGTGAAAGCCGATGGGTCGAATTTCGAAGGCCAGTGTAGCACTCACGGTCAGCCGTTGTCAAAATCAGGCGCGGATTATGCTGCTACGGTCAAGAATCTTGGTGGCGATCCCGAAAACCCTTGGGTGATTTGGGACGATGTGGCAGACCTGTATCGTAAACGCGATGAGCAACTTAGGCAAATTGTCAAAGCTCGCAGGGCCGCGCACGATGAATGGGCGAAGGCCAACCCCGAAAAAGCGGCGCAGCTTGATGACTTCATTGCCGGTCGCATCCCTGAAATCGATTACAGCTCAATTGAGCATAAAGCAAATATCGCTACCCGCACGGCTTCTTCAAATATACTTGGCGTCCTGGCTGAAAAAGTGGGCAATATGATTGTGTCGTCGGCTGATTTGGCTAATTCTGATAAAACAGATGGCTTCCTGAAAAAGACAAAGGCGTTTATCCATGGCGATTTTTCAGGGGCTTTTCTCCATGCCGGGGTGTCGGAATTGACCATGGCCTCGATTATGAACGGTATTGTCCTTCACGGTGGTATGATTGCTGCTTGTGGCACATTCTTTGTCTTTTCTGACTACATGAAACCTGCAGTGAGAATGTCGGCCTTGATGGAACTGCCGGTTAAGTATGTTTGGAGTCACGATGCTTTCAGAGTCGGCGAGGACGGCCCGACACATGAACCGGTTGAACAAGAAGCCCAAATTAGGCTGTTGGAGGAATTGCGCAATCTTAGCGGACATCCGTCGATGCTGGTTTTACGCCCTGCTGATTCAGCGGAAACCACTGTGGCATGGCAGATGGCCATGGAAAATCAAGACTCGCCGACGGCTCTGATTTTCAGCCGTCAGGATTTGCAAGATTTACCGTCTGCGACAGGGAATCGGTATGACGAGGCTCTCGCCATGCGTAGTGGCGGGTATGTGGTGATGGATTCCCCATTGCCCAAGGTCGTTCTCGTCGCAAACGGTTCGGAAGTATCATTGCTTTGCAAGGTGGCTGAGCTCCTTGATGAAGAGAACATTCCCAGCCGTGTTGTGTCGGTGCCTTCGCTCGGCCTGTTTGAATCGCAGCCCGATGAATATCGTGACAGTGTGATTCCTAAAGGTGTACCCGTGTTTGGATTAACGGCAGGTCTGCCGTCAACTCTCCGTGGGGTTGTCGGGTCTCATGGGTATGTCTATGGATTGAACCGTTTTGGCGCTTCCGCTCCATATAAAGTACTCGACGAAAAATTCGGTTTTACCCCTGAGAATATCCTTAATGAAGTGAAACGGTTTATTAGTAAGTAAATAAATTGATTACTACCCTAAAGTGGGACTTAAGTGTTAAATGATATTAAATCTGACATTAAGTCCCGCTGTATTTTTAAATAATTTTGTGGTAATTGCTACTAAATAAGGAAAAATTCGTATCTTAGCGGCAAATTATAATAATTTAGGGTTAGATAAATACTTAATTATAATTTATATATGAAAAAGTTTACTTTATTAGTATGCTTAAGTGTTATTGCTTTGAGTCAATCGCTTATGGCTCAGGAGAATGCACAAGAGATTACTTATGTTGAAGACCCGTCGCAAGGCTGGCTTTTCAATCAATTTAAAGACAATTGGTTTGTTACGGGTGAAGGCGGTGCCGGAGTCTATTTGTCACCTAACGCCTCTGAACGTGACTTCATGGACCGTTGGGAACCCGCTGCGTCTATTTATGTCGGTAAATGGTTCTCACCGTTATTGGGTGTCCGTGCGGGTGTAAACTGGTTTAAGTCAAAAGGACTTTCCGAGGTTAACAATGTCCCCGGTGTTCGCCCAGGAGAGAATATGGTTAACGGATACTATAAACAGGAGTTTTCTCAAGTTGGCCCTGTGTTTGATGTGATGTTGAATGTCACCAACTGTATATGGGGGTATAAACCAGGACGCAAATATAACTTAACAGTTTATGCCGGTGGCGGCGGTTATTGGACTTTTTCTCCTACATATAAAGATGGAAAGTCTGATGGTTGGAAAAATATGCATGACCGTATCCTCGCATTCCGTGCCGGTATAATTAACAGCCTGAATGTGTCGAAACAAGTCCAACTGTCACTCGATCTCCGCTTCAACGGTATCGATAATCACCCCAATGAAGATGGTTACGCTTGGAACAAGACAGCTTATAATCTTCAAGCTTACCTCGGCGTAACTTATCTGTTCAAGAAACGTGAATGGAGCCATCCCGTTGTCCCCGTTTGCCCCGAACCCGAAAATTGCGATGCTTATGTTGCCCGTCTTCAGGCTGCCGATGCGCGCATAGCTGATCTTGAAAAACAACTTCAGGATTGTCTTGATAAACCTGAACCGGTCGTTGAAAAAGGCCCGTTGGCAACTGTATATTATCCGATCAACGTGTCTAAGATTAGCCGCACAGATGCGTCGGTTCTTGAGGCTGTTGCCGAAGTTATGAAGAGCAATCCCGACAAGAAGTATGTCTTGACTGGTTGGGCTGATAACTACACCGGTAACGATAAGATTAACACTCGTCTGCGCCACAACCGTGTGAATGGGGTTGAGAAGTATCTGTTGAAGTGTGGTGTTCCCGCATCTCAGCTCCAAGCTACCATCAATGCCGGAAACCTTTGCGATCTGGGCGAAAAATATGTCGCTCTTGACCGTGCGGTTACTATTGAAGAAGCAAACTAACGTTTCATGCACATAAAAAACAAAAGGTCCTTTTGCGAGGGCCTTTTGTTTTTTATACTTATGTGCCGAAAAATGAGTTGTTGTTTTTTTTGGGGGGGTCACATACGCATTCTCTTTTCGTTTAACGCATCGAGCATCTGTTGGAGTGTGGATCTGACCGACTTGAGCCGTTCGATGGCCTGTGACTTACGCTCTATCCCTGTTCGATTCCGTTTGATTTGTTGCTGCGCGGCATCGAGTTTCAACCCTTTTTCTTTTACAAGAAAGTATACCATCTTGATGGTTTCTACATCTGTTGGCGTATAAAATCGGGTGCCGCGGTCGTTGCGTTTCGGACTGATGATTGTGAAATGCCGTTCCCAAAAACGCAGCGTCGAGGCCGGAATGGAGAGAATCTCGGCAACTTCGCTGATTTTGTAATATTTTTTTTGCAAAGTATCGGTCATAACGTGTGAAATCGTTTAGTCGCTTTATTTTTGCAAAAGTAATAAAATCGCAGTAATTTTGTAGATTAATTGGATTAAAGAACGCCAATAAGACACTATTTATTATAGAATATATAACTACCTAACCAATCGAAATATGCTCACAGCAAAGGAAATACGAGAGTCGTTCAAGGAGTTTTTCCGAAGCAAGGGACACCAGATAGTTCCCTCGGCTCCAATGGTTATTAAAGATGACCCGACATTGATGTTCACCAACGCCGGTATGAATCAATTTAAAGATATAATTCTCGGCAATGCGGTTGCGAAATATCAGCGGGTAGCCGACTCCCAGAAATGTCTGCGCGTGAGCGGTAAACACAACGATCTTGAAGAAGTTGGGCATGATACATATCATCACACGATGTTTGAAATGCTTGGTAACTGGTCTTTTGGCGATTATTTCAAAAGAGAGGCTATTGACTGGGCGTGGGAATATCTCGTCGACGTTTTGAAACTTGACCCCGAAAGGCTATATGCCACAGTCTTTGAGGGCTCACCTTCCGAAGACCTTTCCCGCGACGACGAAGCTGCCGCCATATGGGAGAAGCACTTGCCAGCTTCGCATATAATTAACGGTAACAAGCATGATAATTTCTGGGAAATGGGTGATACCGGTCCTTGCGGCCCATGTTCTGAAATACATGTCGACTTGCGTAGCGATGCCGAACGTGCCGAAGTTGCCGGTGCTGATCTTGTCAATCATGACCATCCTCAAGTGATTGAAATTTGGAATCTCGTGTTCATGCAATATAACCGCAAGGCCGACGGGTCGCTTGAACCGCTTCCCGCAAAAGTTATCGATACCGGCATGGGGTTTGAACGTCTGTGCATGGCGCTTCAGGGAAAAACGTCCAATTACGATACAGATGTGTTTACCCCGCTCATTAGTGCTATTGCCGCATTGTCGGGCAAAAAGTATGGTGATAATAACGAAGTGGATGTCGCGATGAGGGTTATTGCCGATCATGTGCGCACAATAGCGTTCTCGATTGCCGATTCGCAACTGCCGGGTAACGCTAAAGCCGGTTATGTGATACGCCGTATACAGCGTCGTGCCGTTCGTTATGCCTATACGTTCCTCGGGCAAAAGCAAGCGTTCATGTATCGTCTGGTCGACACGCTTATTGAAAGCATGGGTGAGGCTTATCCCGAAATTGCCCAACAGCGTGAGCTTATCATGAAAGTGATTAAAGAAGAGGAAGATTCCTTCTTGCGCACTCTTGAAAATGGTATACACTTGCTTGAAAACGCTATTGAGGCTACAAAGAAAGAGGGTAAAACTCAAATCTCGGGTCAACAGGCGTTTGTGCTTTACGACACTTACGGATTTCCGTTAGACTTGACCGAGCTTATCTTGAAAGAAAAAGGGCTGACCCTTGACCACGAGGGTTTTGCCAAAGAGATGGACGCTCAAAAAACGAGAGCGCGCAACGCTGCCGCTGTCGAAACCGGCGACTGGATTACGGTTAGAGATGGCGAGCAGGAATTTGTCGGATATGATATGACATCCACCCCGGCTCAAATACTTCGTTACCGCAAAATGAAGCAGAAAAACAACGAGTATTATCAGATTATACTCAATGTGACACCATTCTATGCTGAGATGGGTGGTCAGGTAGGTGATTGCGGCACTCTCTCGACTGATGATGAAGTGATAGAGATATACGACACTAAACGCGAAAACGGCGTTGGTGTGCATCTGACAAAGTCGTTGCCAAAAGATATAAACGCAACGTTTGAGGCTCGCATAAATGAGAAGGCTCGTCTTGCGACATCTTGCAACCACACAGCGACACACTTGTTGCATGAAGCGTTGAGAGAGGTGCTTGGAACCCATGTTGAGCAACGCGGTTCATTTGTCTCTCCTGACGTGTTGCGATTTGATTTCTCCCACTTCCAAAAACTCACATCCGAGGAAATATCTAAGGTCGAGCGTCTCGCTAATGCAAAGGTGCGACAGGCTATTGCTCGTGACGAACGTCGTTCTGTGCCTATATCAGAGGCTAAAGCAATGGGCGCGATGGCTCTCTTCGGGGAGAAATATGGCGACGAGGTGAGAGTCATCAAGTATGGCGATTCAGTTGAATTATGTGGTGGCACTCATGTTGAGAATACCGGTAACATAGGTATGATTAAAATCGTCTCAGAAAGCAGCATTGCAGCTGGAGTAAGGCGTATAGAAGCCATCACGGGCGAACGCGTCGAGACCGCTTTTGAAGAGTTGGCTGGTACCCTTAAAGAGATTGCGGCGATGTTTAATAACGCCCCTAATCTGATACAGACCCTTCGCAAATCAATTGAGGATAATGCCGACTTGCGCAAGCAGGCTGAGGAATATATGAACGAACGTGTCGAAATCTTGTCTAATCGCTTGCTTGAAATGCCTGTGATGATTAATAATGTCAAGACAGTTGTGCTTAGTGGAATCCGCGTGCCTGAGATTGTCAAAAATGTCGCATTTAAAGTGCGCGCGCTCTCTCCTGAAAACACCGCATTTATTGCGGCGACTACCGACGCTTTAGGAAAACCGTTGCTGACAGTCATGTTAACCGAAGATTTGGTGAAAGATGGCCGTAATGCCTCAACAATGGTCCGTGAAGCGGCCAAGTTGATTAAGGGCGGAGGCGGTGGTCAGCCGGGATTTGCTCAAGCCGGCGGTAAGGACTCCGACTGCATCAAGGTCGCTGAACAAAAGTTGAAAGAGCTTCTTTAAAATCGATAAACAAAGCAATGCTATGTTGTCGTTAATCGAAATGTGGGGTTCGCATTCCGACATGGATATGAGTGGAGATATCCAATCCTCTCGGTTGACGGTGATTAGCAGTGTTGAAATGTTGAAAAGTTTCAAGTTCCCCTTGAAGACCGAATCGGTAATCTCTGTTGTCGGTGTTCAAGGGGAACTTACGATTGATATAGACTTATCGGCGCGCGTGATTCGGGCTAATGAAATGATGGTTATCGGTCCGGGGCATATTATCGCCGGTTATAAGGCCACCGATGATTTCAGCGGTTTCTCTATTTCGGCCACGCGGAAAGCGGTTGAGCGTGCGCTACCTTATCTGTCGCAGGTAGTGGTTTGTTTCATGAGTTTCCGTGATAATCCCGTTATTTCCATCTCGCCTGAGGAAACTGCCACACAGGTCATGTTTCATGATTTGCTGCGGCATAAACTGCGTGATGGAAACGACAGTTGTTCTGAGATGGTGGTTAAGCGGCTTGGAGAAGCGATTTTGTATGAAACCCTTGGCTTATATGCAAAGCATCTCGGAAAATACGCATGGAGGGGACATAAACGAGGCGAAGAATTGTTCTATCGTTTCATCACATTGGTAGAGCGGCACCATCGCAGTGAACGCTCTGTCGGATTTTACTCTGATAAGTTGTGTGTCACATCAAAGCATTTGTCATCCGTAGTTAAAGAGACAAGTGGGCGCACCGCCGGAGAATGGATTGATTCATATGTCATTTTGACTGCAAAAATGATGCTGTCAGATGGCGATAGGTCTATTCAGGAGATTAGCCGGGATTTAAATTTCCCAAATCAATCTTTTTTTGGAAAATATTTCAAACATCACACGGGTAAATCCCCTCGCGAGTACCGCAAAGACGACTTTTCTATTTAATGCCGTTTTATAAAAAGTCGGTCGATTCGGTTCACGCGAACAATCGGTTTATATCTTCATGAGAGATGACGCTTAGCACGGTTCGTCCGTCGGCTGTATAATTTGGCGATGATAGCTTAAACAAGTCGCTCAGGAGTAGATCCATTTCTTCCGTGCTTAATGGCTGGCCCGGCTGAATTGACGCGGCACGGGCTAATGATTGTGCTGTGCGTGACACTATTTCGTCGGCGATAGGTTGGCCGGTCTCGATAAAATCAGCCAAGATTGCTAACAGTATTTCCACCGGATTCCTATTCCCGATTACAGCCGGTTGGCCGTTTATGGCCCATGAGTTGGGACCCAGGCACGAAATGTCCCATCCGAGTTCGGTTAATTGCTGTGATATGCTTTCAAGCATAACGTGCTGTGATGGAGTCAGGTCTATCGCTTCGGGGAAAATCAACCTTTGAGATGAAAACGTGCCGCTTTCTATCATGTTAAGAAAACGTTCATATAATATGCGTTCATGCGCACGGTGCTGGTCGACTACCATAAGTCCTCCATGAGTGGACGTTATGATATATTTGTTTCGCAATTGCATGACACCGACGTTACTTTTCTGTGTGCCGAGGTCAAGCGAATCTGATGGCGGAAAATCGGAATTCAATGCGCTTTCCCGCGTTTCAGTGGCGGGCATCGACAATTCTTCCTTGTTGCCTTCGAATCGTTGGTACAGTTTATCCCAGTCGTCGGTGGCGGCTCTGCGTTCCCGCGACCATGAGTTCATCGCACTTCCTGAGGTGCCACCGGTAGGGGAGGTGTATGGTTGATTGAACGGATTGTAGGTGGGATCGAGTTTAAACGAAGGATTGGCAGTGGCGTCTGGCGTAAATGCCGGGATTTCGGGAGCGTCCACCGAGTCAAAGTCAATTGCGGGTACGGCATTGAATTTTCCGAGAGATTCTTTGATTGCCGCAGCCAAAATTTGCCAGATAGCCTGTTCGTCCTCAAATTTGATTTCGTTTTTAGTCGGGTGTATGTTGACATCTATTGCTTGAGGATTGACCGAGAAATTCAAAAAGTAGGTAGGATGGCTTTCTGAGGAAATCAGTTGGTCGTAGCACTGCATCACTGCTCTGTGGAAATAGGGGTGACGCATATTGCGGCCGTTAACAAAGAAATATTGCAATGCGTTTCGGCGGCGTGCATTTTCCGGTAGGCCTACGAACCCGCTTATTTTTACGATAGAAGTTTCGGTCTCGACCGGGATAAGCTGTTGTCCGACCGATTTCCCGAACAAGTCGCCGATACGTTGCTTCATCGGCGATTTGGGTAATTTGTGGAGCACAGTGCCGTTGTGCATCAGTGTGAATTCGACCTCAAGATTTACCAGTGCCAGACGTTCAAACTCGTGGATAATGTGCGACAATTCGACAGAGTCTTTTTTCAGAAATTTGCGACGGGCAGGTTGGCGGCTGAAAAGGTTTTTTACCATCATATTGCTTCCTGGAACGCACGCTTCCGGTTCTTGGCTTTCGACTTTAGCGTCGTTGATGATAAGACGGGTGCCTATTGTTTCGCCGGGAGGCATCGTCCGCAAATCGACTTCGGCCACAGCTGCGATGGTTGCAAGTGCTTCGCCTCTGAAACCCATTGTGTGAAGTGAAAACAAGTCGTTGGCGACTTTGATTTTTGATGTAGCATGTCGTTCAAAGGCCAGACGGGCATCAGTTGGCGTCATACCGCAACCGTTGTCGATTACTTGAATTAGCGTGCGCCCTGCGTCTTTAATGATAATCTGAATGTTATCGGCTCCTGCGTCCACCGAGTTCTCTACCAATTCCTTTACCACTGAAGCCGGCCGTTGAATGACTTCGCCGGCGGCAATCAGGTTGGCAACTGAGTCTGGTAATAATCTTATGACGTCGCTCATCGTTGTTTCTTGTTTTCTCGTTGTTTCCAACTTCAAAGTTACAAAATCTTCCGCTCTTGGGCAATCACTTCTCTCGATATGCCGATTGAAATGTTTTTTAACATCTTGCGGTTTGAGTAGGCTAACTCTAATAGCTACTTTTGCATACTATTTAATATTTCAAACATTATGATTTCAGTTGTAGTTCCGGTATTTAATACGGAGCGTTACCTATCTCAATGCTTAGATTCGATACTGTCACAGACTTACAAAAATCTCGAAGTAATAGTCGTCAACGATGCCTCGCCAGATAATTCGCTATCTATTATTAAACGCTATTAATCATTGGATAACCGTATAAGGTCGATAGGTGGAACGTTACAGGGGAAGGGTGGATGCAATCCGTTTTTCGGCTATTGATGTGGCAAAGGGTCGCTGGATTGTGTTTGTTGATTCTGATGATTGGTTGATTGATAAGGATATTCTTCGCAAAGCAAGAGAGATTGCAATCGATACTGGTGCAGACTACGTTGAATTTCAACGTAAAAAAGTTATGGATAGATTTGGATTGATTGGGAGTAAAAGCGATCACAACGTTAGCGGTTTAATTGAGCAACCTAAACTCTTTGATGAATTTTATATGTCGTTTTTCGGATGGTTTAAACTCCACACTTATATGACAAATATGCTCTATAAACTGTCGCTCATTAAATCGTCGGGTCTCAGCCCTTCAGGGTTGAGGATGTGTGAAGATTTTTATTTCAATATGCAGCTGTTCCCACTTCTCAAAAAAATATTTGTAATGGACGATGTGGCCTACGCATATAGGTATGGTGGTATGACTTCTCGTTACAATCCTTATTTATACGATAATCTTGAATTTCTATTCCAACGAAAATTAGAATCAATCGACCGCTATAGTTATCATAAGGCTTTGGATTATGTGTTAATTGAAATAAAAAATGTGTTGATGACTGATATTGAGCAGCGGATTTTGTATAAAGTCGGCACTCGTTCCGAAATTGAATCGCTTATAGCCAATCGTTTGGAGCAACCATATTGGACGATGCTCAACGATGTTAAAGCCGTTGACAATTTCACAACTGAATCTGTAGTCGCGGCGATATTGAATAAAGATGCGGTTTCAATCTACAACCTCGCCGAGCAATACAATCATAGCACGCGTCATGTGAGGATGGTAAAACGTTTTATCCTCAGATGCTGCAAACTTTTGAGAATATGAGCGATTTACTCTGGTTTAACCCTCACAACGATTTAGCGCTTGCCGCCGGTGTGTCTCACTACACGCCGCCTGCTAATGCTGCCCGCCTCGCATGGGCGGGCCGATTGTTACCTTTGTGGTATTCCAGTCCCGGCGATTTCATTTTAGCGGCTCAACCCGATGACGATTGGATGGAATCAGTGGCAAATGATTTTGGTATCGAAGCTGAGGTCTATCGGGGGCAACAGGTCGCTCGATGCCGACCGTGGGGCTGGTCGGTTGATGCTCGTAGCCGGTTTGTCGATGCCGGAATTGCGGTTGGTAGTCTTCCTGGCGACGATGAATTGCGACGTATGGCCTCTTTGAGCCATCGGCGACTCACTGTCGCGCTCATGGCCGAATTGTCACAGCGGTTGACCTTTGAACTTCCGCCTATGCCGGTTGAAGTGTCTTCGGTCGCCGACGCTCTTGTCGCGGTGTCGCGGTTCGGTGGGAAGGCATTCGTGAAATTGCCTTATTCGAGCACGGGTAGGGGAGTGGTCAACCTTAGCGGGATGTCTGTGACAGATATGGCTAAACGTGTCGAAGCTATGTTGCGTCGACAGCAGTCAGTGATGGTGGAGCGGGCTCTTGACAAAACTCTTGATTTTGCGATGTTGTTTAAGGCTCACTGCTCTCGGGTTGAGTTCATTGGCTACTCTGCCTTTATGGCCGATAACGGGGTTGCATATTCCGGAAATCTCGTTATGAGCGATGAAAAAATTAAAACCGATTATCTGGGACCTTATTTGCCTGTTGACATTCTCGACAGTCTTGAATCGACTATGCCCGCAGTTCTGTCTTCTCTGATTGGTGATGGCTACGATGGCTATTTTGGTGTTGATATGATGGTATATCGTCTTGATGACGGCAGTGGTTTTGCTGTCGCGCCGGCTGTTGAGGTGAATCTGCGTATGACCATGGGGGTTGTCGCTCATCATTTACGGCAGCGTGTTGTGGCTCCGGATGTCGACGCGTTAATGCGTGTCGGTTTCCGAGACTCTATTAGCGACTCATCCAAAGTGATACACTCGGGCCGTATAGTGTCGGGGACGATGTCGCTCACCCCTCCTGATTCATTCTTCTCTTTTTTGCTTTCGGTGCTTTAAAACCGTTTCAGTTCGTTAAACAGCTTGTGTAGTGGTAACCCCATAACATTATAGAAGCTGCCCTTTATGCTTTTTACGCCAATGCACCCAATCCATTCCTGTATGCCATAAGCGCCGGCTTTGTCGATTGGGTTGAATTTCTCTACATAAAACTCTATTTCATCATCGGTTAGCGAGGCAAACTCCACTTCAGTCTCTGCGGAAAAGGTCGTCTCTTTATCTGTGCTCATTATCGTGACTCCCGTGATTACTTTGTGAGTGCGACCGCTAAGATTGTGCAGCATCGTCTTTGCAACCTCTTTGTTTGCCGGTTTCCCGAGCACTTCGTCGTTATTCACCACTACCGTGTCGGCCGTTATGACAATATCATTCTCGTCGATGATGGAGCGGTAAGCATTGGCTTTCAGTTGCGATAGATAAGATGCTATTTGGTCCGATGCAAGAGAGGCAGGGTAAGTCTCCTCAATATCTAATGTCGGAGCTATTTCAAATTTTAGTGCGAGATCCGATAGCAACTGCCTGCGACGCGGCGAGCCACTGGCTAACAACAATCGTTTCCCGGCAAGCGACGGCAACTGGAATTGGTCGTTTCCGTGTGTATCCATTACCATCCGAATGCCTTTTCCGACGTTAACCAATCACCGTTAACTCTCATTATTTGCTCCAGCGCGTCACGTCCGACGCCTTCACCGCCATTGGTTTTGGAGATGTAGCCCGCTATGTTTTTGATGTCGATTGCGGCATCGGCAGGGCATATTGACAACCCTACAATCTGCATCGCCTCGTAGTCTGGTATGTCGTCGCCTACATATGCGACATTTTCAGGTGATAGACCTTCTTTCTCCATCCATCCTTTTAGTATAGGGACTTTCATTGACGCTTTTAGATAGACATCGGTTATACCGAGTGCGTTGAAACGTTTTTTGACAGCTTCTGAGTCGGCACCGGTGATTATCGCTATCTTGTATCCGTGTTTCACGGCCAATTGAAGTGCGTATCCGTCTTTGATATTCACCATTCTCGTCGGTGCTCCGTCTGCTCCCAGTGGAATTGTCGAGGGTGATAACACTCCATCTACATCGAAAACTATTCCTTTTATTCTCGTGAGGTCGTAGTTAATTTTGCTCATTGTATTGGTTGAAGATAGACTTGCTGATAATCTTGTAAATTTCCGCCTTTTCGGTGTCGAGAGATTTCAGGTGCGACTCCATCACTTGTCGGTCGCCGCGCCTTGCCGGACCGGTTTGCCCCTCTGCCGGACTTGTACGCTCGGCTTTTTCGAGAGTGGCTTTAAGCAGTGGCGACAGAACTGAGAAATCATAGCCCGCGCCTTTGAGTATATCGTCAGCTATTGCCCAAAGTCGGTTAGCAAAGTTGCAGGCGAAAACGGCTGCTATGTGCAGTTGGCGACGTTGTGAACTGTCGGCGTGATATATGTGGCGCGATATACTCTTGGCTAAGGCGTCTATGCCGACGGTTGACCCACTGTCGTTGCCTTCGATGAATATGGGCACTTTCTGCATATCGACAGGGATATCTCGTGAAAATGTCTGTAAAGGGTAAAGCACACCATAGTGTTGTTTATGCCCATGGAAAACTTCCATGCCTATGCTCCCCGATGTGTGCATCCAAAGACCGTTGGCGGGTGTATCGGCGGCGATAGCGGCAATCGAGTCATCGTTTACCGATATTATGTAGGCATCAGCGTCATCCCTGACCTCTGATAGGCGTGTAGTCATCTCAACCGACCCTCCAATCATTTTAGCAAGCATGTCGCCGTGTTCAGGGTTGCGGCTTACTATCTGGATTATGTCATGATGGAGGCTGAGCGGTTTCGCAATATGTGTCGCCACATTTCCCGAACCGAAAATGACGAGTCTCATTGGTCGTGCCTTGCCACTATTGATTAGACCTCTTTCCAAGTCTCGATATGCACTTTTTCCCAAAGCAGTTTCGACGTGTCGACAGGTTTGCGTTCCTCGTCTTTATGGCCTACTGAGATAATGCAAACCACGGGGAAGGTCTCGGGAATCCCTAACAACTCCTGTACATACTCTTCAGCCGGGACTCCGTCGGCTCTGAAGCGACCTCTGACCTGAATCCAACATGAACCCAGCCCAAGAGCGGCGGCTTGCAACTGAATGTACGACGCAGCGATTGATGCGTCTTCAATCCAAGGGTCGGTCAGTGACGGGTCTACAGCGATGACGATAGCGAGCGGTGCACGGGCTATCGGGCCTGCGCCATGCTCCTTGCACTCGCTGAGTCGTTGGAGTTTTTCCTTATCCTCGACGACGATAAATTGCCATGGACGTGAACTTTTGGATGTCGGAGCTAATAAGCCCGCTTCCAACAATAATTTCACGCTTTCGGGGTCTATAGGCTCATCGGTATAGCGACGTATGCTGCGACGGTTTACGAGCAGCTCTTGAAATTGATTCATAGTTATTGTATGGTTTGTTTTTGCGATTTTAGAAGGTGGGATTACCTGTGGCATACCCATGCGCCGGGATAGCGTTTGCTAAATGCCGACGACCTTGTGGGCGCAGATGCTTCTGTGACATTTGAACCCGTCGCGGCATATATGCGGAACCTGCCGTCTTTGGTTAGACAGCGCAAGCTCTTGTCTTTGCTCTGCGACAGATAGCGTTCTGCGTCTTCGGCGGATGGAAGTGACGCAACAATCAGGCAATAAGGATCGCTCTCGTTCATTCTTATCGAAGGCGCCATCGCCGTCTCTCCTCTAAATGCCTTTTGCTGTTCTGCCGCTTTGAGTCTTGCAGCATATCGGTTACGTGCCGCAGTGTCAGCAATCTCATAGCCCTCGGTCGTAGCGGCGAGATATAGCGTGGCGTCATGATTCGTCGGCAACAAAGCGGCTGCGCTTGTCGTCTTGGGGGATGTTATTGTGGTGACTGACGAGACTGATGCCATCGACGGTGCTTGGCGGTCTACGATAATAGGGGTCGACAGCAAAATTCCGAGTCCGATAAGCAAGGCTATGGACGCGGCCACTCTTGCCGAGTTACGGGCTATAATATATAGTCGGTTGCGATGTCGTGTCTCTGCGGTATCTCTGCGGTTTTCCTCATCGTTGGCAATCTTAATCACCTTTGATATAGGTTGCTCCGTAAGACCGAAGTAGTCGGGGTGGACGATGGGGGTGGCGAATGGCTGATACTCCATAATCCCATTGCCTTTATCGGTGAAACTGCCGATGTGGCCGATTGAAACTTCACCGTCGGTTTGGAGTTGGGATCGCAGTGTTGCCACTTGTTGAGCCACTGTCGCTACTGCCGAGTCATAACTGATGCCGCTTGCCCTGGCGATTGACGATGCGAGCAGCCCGTCATTGTGGTTCAATGACTGATTGAAGCCGATTCTCCTCGCCGGAGGGGTGATGGTGTTGCGCGCGGTGTCGATGCGAGCCGGTGCGTATTGTGCTACAAACGCGCCAAACCCCGGCACGATAACACAATCGTGATGACTTATCAGATAGCTAATATGGCGGTCAATGCAATTCACACAGCAAAATTAATCATCTTTTCTCATTTCCCCAAAACTAATTTGCCCCAATCCCCGCTGAAAATTTATATAAGTAGAGTGCAAGGGCAAATGCGATATTAAGGAATTGTTTGAAATATTCGCTGACCCCAAGCGGGCATCGAGAAATTTAGTTTCTCACGTGGTCTTCGATTCCGTTTAACTTGAACTTTTTTTTGACGAATCGAGTAGTATTTGTGAGGAATCGGCGTCTTTTGGAATGTATTGACGAATAAGATTATTTGTATTCTCAATCAAGCCATTCGGCAACGAGCAATACGAATCGGCAAAATAAACGATTATGCCGTAAAACCCTTTGGTGATTTCTTGGTAAACGGCGACCTCACAGTAGCTGTCGGGGCCGTGCTGTGGCAAATTACAGCACGACCCCGATTTATTTGTGTAGTGAGAATTAGGGTTACTTGTTTAGTGTGCCAAGTTGTTCGCCGACAAGGATATGTTCCCAATTGTCACCGTTGCGAGGAGATGTGAGCTTGAAATTGGCTTCTTTTTGGAATACGAGTACAAAGTCAGAGCCGCCAAACAAGAAATAGCCCAGCTCATCGCCTTTCTTGACCTTATCACCTACTTTTAATCCTTCGGTGAAATTGATGGATGATACCTGTGACATGCCGATTGGCATAACCGCTACAAGCCCATATTGCTCGGTGTCTATTATTGCCAAGCCACGTGTCTCTATGCTCTGCCATCCGGGTACGGAATTGTCAACTACATAGTGGCCTAACTCTTTATTCCATGTGATTGAGCCTCCAAGGGCATCTTCGCCGGGGATTACGCGCAATTCTTTGATAACGCCGTCGAGCGGGAAATGATATCGATGATAATCATTTGCATTTAAGAATGCGTGATAGAACTTGCCTCCTGCAAATGAGTTTTTATATGGGCTATCTGGACCTATGAGTTGCGTAATAGAGTCGAATACACGCGATTTTACCTGAATCTTGCTCTCGTTACCGGTTACGATGTAAGAATTCTCGTCAATATCCCAGATTCCCTGAGGCTCTGAGTCGGCGGGGGATACTACGATTGAATTGTCGTCGGGCAAAGTAACTGGGCGTTTGTCGGGTGAGACGAGTCGGCGTGCAAAGAAGTCATTAAATGAGTGCCAATTTGATGGGTCTTCATACCATCCCTTGGTCATGCCGAGTTCCTCTTGTTGCATCATCAATTCTTTATATTGCTCGTTCCATGATTCGGGCGACGATAAGTAGTTGCCCCATGACTTACAGTATTTTACAAGCCATTTGTTGTAAGGTTCGACATATTGTACTGACGATGTGAAGAAATTATCGCCATCGAGCTCTTCAAGTGGCATACAATTTATGAAATAGCAGTAACACAGAGCTTGGTACATTCGACCGAAGATTGAGTTCAGGCTTGTGGTTGTGATGATGTTCCACGGCATTTCGTGTTGTGAACGGTCGATGAAGGTATAGTATTCATTCAATGATTGCACAGGGTTGGTCTCTTTGTCCGGATTTATTTCCACGCCTTTTGCGATGGCTGTCTCAAGGAGCGACTTGATGCGCGCGTCATTGTCGACGAGGTTGATGAGCTCTTGTGTCGTTTCGTTATACTGTGCTGTTTTTTTGCTTGACGCGGCACTAAGTGATAAGAATGACAGGCAAATCACCGAGAAAAATAAATAACGTGTTTTATTCATCTGCAATCGTTTTTTTTTGTTGTTATTTATTATTGCTTGAATTATAGCTTGGAATGTGACTATCACAGGGAGCAACTGTTTTATTCGTCTTCACATAGATGGTTCCTGTTGATGGCAAAGGTAATGTTTTTTTGTAAATGTCAAACATTTTTTTGGGGTGCGACATGATGGTTTTCATAAAAAATACAGGCTGTGCCAATTTTTGTGGCACAGCCCGTATTCTATAGATTTCAATTGAAGCGAATTATTTCACTTTGTCAACAATTGCTTTGAATGCTGCGGGGTTGTTCAGCGCGAGGTCTGCAAGGACTTTGCGGTTAATCTCGATGCCGGCTTTGTGGATAAGCCCCATCAGTTTAGAATAGGTGAGGTCTTCCATGCGTGCGGCGGCATTGATACGCTGAATCCAAAGCGCGCGGAAATTGCGTTTTTTATTCTTGCGGTCACGGTAAGCGTAAGTCAGACCTTTTTCCCATGTGTTTTTAGCGACGGTCCAAACGTTTTTACGACATCCGTAGTAACCTTTTGTTAATTTCAGGATTTTTTTGCGACGAGCTCTTGAAGCTACGTGGTTGACTGATCTTGGCATTTTTTGATAATTTTTGAATGTTAGCGGCTATTGCTCTTTGTTGCTAAACACTCGGTTAATAAAAAATTTAAATCACGAATTAAAAAACGGAGAATCTCTCTTTGTCAGGTTATTTGAAACCAAGTAATGCCTTTACATTGCCCTCGTCTACTCGTGAAACGAGACCTGTGTGGGTGAGATTTCTTTTCTGCTTCTTAGTCTTCTTGGTCAAGATGTGGCTTTTGAAAGCATGTTTTCTTTTGATTTTTCCTGATCCGGTAAGGGCGAACCTCTTTTTGGCACCGGAGTTAGTTTTAATCTTGGGCATTTTTGTTACATTAAAGTTATTAATTCGAGTTATATATTATCGTTGCCAGCTCGTGGCTTTATAATATTGCTTTTCCGCAATGGCGACTGTCAGGATTGGGCTTTCTTCTTTGGGGATAACATGATAATCATGCGTTTCCCTTCCAAAACGGGGAGCTGCTCCACCTTCCCATAGTCTTCGAGGTCGTTGGCGAAACGTAACAGCAACACTTCGCCTTGTTCCTTAAACAATATCGAACGGCCTTTGAAGAATACATATGCCTTAACTTTGGAACCTTCCTGTAGAAAGCCCATAGCGTGTTTCAACTTGAAGTTATAGTCGTGGTCATCGGTTTGTGGGCCGAATCTAATCTCTTTGACAACAACTTTAGTCGACTTGGCTTTTTGCTCCTTTTGTCGTTTCTTCTGCTGATAGAGGAATTTCTGATAATCAAGAATCTTACACACCGGAGGTGCCGCGTTGGGCGAGATTTCAATCAAATCAAGACCTTGCTCGTCGGCGATTCTCAATGCCTCTTGAATGGGATATACGCCTGTCTCAACGTTGTCACCAACAAGCCGCACTTCACGGGCGCGAATGCGTTCATTGATGGCGTATGCATCTTTAGCGTTGTCACGAGCGCCTTGGCGGCGTTGTTGCGGTCCGTTGTTCCTCATGGGAGGACGCGGTCCGGTATACAGAGGTTTTTTCTCCATTCAGTGGATTATTGATTTATCATATTGTTGACCTCTTCAGTCAAATTTTGCGCAAAGGTACTAATTTTCATTGTACCTTTATCACCCTCCCCTTGCTTTCTTATGGATATTTCACCGTCGTGGGCTTCTTTTTCGCCCACTATCAGGAGGTAGGGGATGCGTTTAAGTTCATTGTCGCGAATCTTTTTGCCGATTTTCTCATTGCGGTCATCTACGATTGCTCTTACATCTGCGGCATTGAGTTCTTTGGCTACTTGGTAGGCGTAGTCGTTGAACTTTTCGCTGATGGGGAGTACCACTGCCTGGTCGGGTGCGAGCCAAAGCGGGAAACGACCTGCGGTGTGTTCAAGCAGAACGGCCACAAAACGTTCCATCGAGCCGAACGGAGCGCGGTGTATCATCACGGGACGATGTTTCTGATTGTCCGCGCCGGTGTATTCGAGTTGGAAACGCTCGGGTAGGTTGTAGTCGACTTGGATTGTCCCCAATTGCCAACGGCGGCCAATCGCGTCTTTCACCATGAAATCGAGTTTTGGCCCATAGAATGCGGCTTCGCCTAATTCCGTACGGGCGTTCAACCCCTTTTCTTTGCAAGCTTCGATGATGGCATTTTCGGCGAGATGCCAGTTCTCGTCGCTACCGATATATTTTTCCTTATTGTTCGGGTCGCGGAGCGATATCTGAGCCTCAAAGTTATCAAATTTGAGAGCTTTGAAAATGTAGAAGATAATGTCCATCACTTTCAGGAACTCATCCTTGATTTGGTCGGGAGCGCAGAAGATATGTGCGTCGTCTTGCGTGAAGCCGCGCACTCGCGTCAATCCGTGGAGCTCGCCGCTCTGCTCATAGCGATATACCGTGCCAAACTCCGCGAGACGTAGTGGCAGGTCGCGGTAGCTGCGGGGATATGCCTTAAAAATCTCGCAGTGATGGGGGCAGTTCATCGGTTTGAGCAGGTATTCCTCGCCCTCTTCCGGGGTGTGAATGGGCTGGAATGAATCTTTGCCATATTTGGCGTAGTGCCCAGAGGTGACATAGAGCATTTTGTTACCTATGTGGGGGGTAATCACCTGAAGGTAGCCGTATTGCTTCTGAATCTTACGGAGGAATTGCTCCAGTCGGTCGCGGAGCGCAGCTCCTTTCGGCAACCACAGGGGTAGCCCCGCGCCAACGTTGGCCGAGAATGCGAACAACTCCATTTCTTTGCCAAGTTTGCGGTGGTCGCGCTTCTTCGCCTCCTCAAGCATGGCTAGATACTCGTCAAGCATTTTCTTTTTCGGGAAACTTACGCCGTAGACGCGCACCAGCTGATTGCGTTTCTCGTCACCGCGCCAATATGCGCCGGCGAGAGAGGTTATTTTAACAGCTTTGATAGGAGCGGTGTTGGGGATATGCGGGCCGCGGCACAGGTCTGTGAAGTTGCCTTGCGTATAGGTCGTTATATGCCCATCTTCAAGCTCGCTGATTAACTCGCATTTGTATGTTTCTCCGCGATTTCCAAACATCTCGAGGGCGTCGGCTTTAGTGATGCTCTCACGGCGGATATCTTCTTTCTTTTGCGCGAGTTCGAGCATTTTGGCCTCGATTTTAGGGAAATCTGCGGCTGTAATCTGGTTGTCTCCGGGGTCAATGTCATAGTAGAACCCGGTTTCGATAGCCGGTCCGATGCCGAATTTCACTCCAGGGTACAACTCTTGGAGAGCTTCGGCTAACAGATGGGCCGAACTATGCCAAAACGCATGTTTGCCTTCGGCGTCGTCCCATTTGAACAACTTGATCGAAGCGTCCTCAGTGATCGGACGCGTAATGTCCCACTCCTGACCGTTAACCGATGCGGCCAGAATATCCTGAGCCAAGCGGGGGCTGATGCTCTGAGCAATATCATAAGGGGTCACGCCGCTCTCATATTGCTTGACGTCATCGTTGGGAAATGTAATGTTTATCATTTGAGAATCAATTAATTATATTTGCGACAAGTAACTTACGGATGCACTCGTCAATATCAGCTGCAAATTTAAACAATTTATTCCGAATATGCTGTCATGAAGTTGATTATTTCAGAGTTTATCGTCTTAATCTCGGGAAAAGACGTTTTATGCGAATCAACGGAGTGGCGATTTTGCCGCCGGCGATTACTAGCGTTACCGCAACGATAATCAGAATCATTCCGACGGTATCGCGCGGCGATATAGGTTGATTAAGAAGTGTCACGCTGAAAAGTATAGCGGTGACAGGTTCCAATGCCCCGAGTATCGCTGTCGGCGTGGAACCGATATATTGAATCGCCGAGGTAGTGCACAAAAACGAAATCGCCGTGGGGAAAACCGCAAGTCCAACCAAGTTCGCCCAGTAAACCGAATGCTCAGGCGTTTTTATGCCGTCGCCGGCTATTGCAGGAATCAAAAATAGCAGAACTCCAAATGTCAAAACATAAAATGTCAAAGTCAGAGTCGCTATGTCACACAACCTCTTTCTGCTAACGCTTACCATGTAAATGGCATAAGATAAGGCTGATAACATCACAAGCCCGATTCCGCTCAAGCCGATATGACTGTCTCCGGAGCTTTTGCACAATAAGGCTATGCCAAATGCGGCGACAGCGATACAGAGCCAGGTGAACGCAGGCACCCGCTCGCGAAAAACCGCGGCCATGATAACCGCGACCATCACAGGGTATACAAAGAGCAAGGTCGACGCTATGCCTGAATTCATGAAATTGTAACTCTGGAACAAGGCGAGCGATGACAGTGCGACCAACAACCCGAGCGCTATTACCGGTAGCCATTGGTCCCTTCTGAGCGAGAAACTGCGACCGCGCATTTTCCCCATGATAAAAAGCACCGGTATTGCAAGCAGGTATCTGAATAGCAGCACCGAGTTGGCATCCATTCCGTCATTGTAAAGCGGAATTGCAAACAACGGATTCATGCCATATGTCGTTGCCGATAATGCAGCCAAAAGATAACCCTTAACTTGATTGTTCATGTGATATGCTTATTTTGCGAGTGCAAAGTTAAACATTGTTGCCCGTTAAAGCTCAAATTAGATCAATCGCACACCGTCTTCTTTCTCCCACTTGCTTCCGAGTTTAGATGTATAAAAAGTTGTAAGCGAGTGTAATAGTTTATTCGTGCATTATTTGTCAGAGGATGATGAATATTTAGCACTCTTTTCACATGCCATACCTTCAAATATTCCGTGAAGTTTAGTATAATGATGAATTGCATTAATCTCGTTATGATCTGAAACAAGACCTAATTCGGCAAGGGAATTGAATAGCCTGATTAGAGAACGGCCTATAGCCCAGGCGAGATTAACCGGAACGGCATTCCCAATTTGCCTGTATTGAGTTGTCAAGTTGCCACAAAATTTCCAATCATCCGGAAATGTTTGAATACGGGCATATTCTCGTATGGTAAGTGGTCTTGTTTCAATAGGATGACAACGCTCTGTCTGTTTTTGCGCAGGTGCGCAAGTCAAAGTTAAACTTGGTTCGTCCATAGCGAGTCGGCGAGCCATTCCGGTTTTGCCCCCTCCAAGATTATAGCTACCTTTCATATAAGCGCGAGCCACATCTTCTGGGAGATTTCGCCAATCTCCTCCTTCAGGGACAAGTTCCATTACTTGTTGTTTGGATGCGGGATACTTTTGTCCCTCTGACAAAGGTACATCAGTGTCAAAAAGCTCACCGGCAAAGAAAGCATCTCTAAGAGTTCTTACTGACGGACAAACATCGGGCCACTTGAATTCCACAAAGGGTGCAACATCGTTGCGTATGGCTAAAAGGATAAGCCTTTCCCTTTTTTGTGGAACGTCATATTGCAATGCTCGTAACACTCTCGGTTCTATAAGCGAGTATCCTAATTCTGCGATTACATCTTTAATCGTTTGCAGGGTCCGACCATTATCATGTTCAAACAAGCCTCGAACATTTTCACCCATAAAAACTAATGGCTGAATTTCTTTAACGGCACGGGCTAATTCAAAAAAAAGGGTTCCGCGAGTTTCTTCAAAGCCAAGACGCTTTCCGGCGTATGAAAAAGCCTGACAAGGAAATCCTCCTGATAAGAAATCAATTTTGCCCTTAAATGGAGTAAAGTCAATATCGTGGATGTCGCCCTCTATTATGTTCCATTGAGGTCTGTTGGCACGAAGTGTTTCACAAGCATTATGGTCAAATTCATTCAATAACAAATGATGGAACCCGGCTTTTTCCATGCCAAGTGCGAGACCGCCACCACCTGCAAATAATTCAGCTGATGTATATTTAAGAGTCGGTACGGTTTTTGCTTCTTCTTTCCACTGAGAGGATAACATTGCGGCAATTTCAGGTACAGATTTAATTTCTTCAAGAAGAAATATCCGTTTACCATCAAGATTAATATGCAATGGATACTTACCACTGCGGATCCAAAGTTCTACGGTAGACCTCGAAACGCCGACCAAGTCAGCAAAGTTATTTACAGAAATAGATTTAGGCTGCATCCTATTTATTAATGATTTGTTCAAAGCCTTCGTATGTCGAGAATGCCATGAGATATAGAGCGGTTAATAAATCTTCATGTCCTTTGGTGAGTTCCTTGTAAACTGTATTTTTCATCGCAAGAGTCTTGTCTTCACTTACGACATCTTCGATGATTTGAGGAAGAGCCATACAAAGTTTGTAGAATGCTGTAGAGTCTCCAAAAACGAGTTCATAAAACTTATCCATAGACATACGCCTAATGCGATTGTGCGACCGTGGTTTCTTGTCAAGCGTAATACGCCAAGTGTCATCTTTGGATTTCGCAGAAATTGCTTCAACAAGATAACAAGTAGCTTGATCATCATCAAGTAACTTTGCTTGCATTTTCATGTAAGTTTTCTGTGAAGAAGCAGAGTTCATAGTGTTGTGCTTATTTTTAAGCTCAACAAAAATATGAAGATTCTCATTTTCCACATCAAATCCTTGTGTAGGAACGACCCACCCATTACCGGCATAGCGGAATAGGTTTTGATGGAAATAACCGATTCTATTTGAGTTGCTTTTGTCAATTTGACGAAAGCACTCATCTTCTATTGCCTGCTGTATAGTTTTACCATAGACTTTAGAGTCGAAAGTTAATTTAATTGGGTCAACGATGTTTTCGTTGAACTGTAGCAATGTGATTTCTCGACGATATGACTCGACTGTTAATTTCACATGCTCATATATGTCTTCGTCTGATATAAATCCAAGATTGTATTTGCTTCTCATTCTTATAGAGAGGAATTCCATTGTAGGCTGACAGACGACCAAACCTTTATGCGGCTACAAGGAAGTTCCGTAATATGTTGTAAAAAAAACGTTTCTTACTTAAGTGGCCTTTGTCGGCACGAGCGCACATCTGATTACAAAGTTACGCAAAAATATCTGACACTTTGTCAGCCGTTGCAAAGATACACCATCGGATGGGCAAGAACCGTTCACACCTAATATGAATTGTGTGAAATTGATTTAATCATATTTGTCGTATGGCGGCTTTGCGGCGGCAAACAGGGCGTGGCTTAGAATATTTTGATTGGTGGGATGTAGCGTTTCGGTTGACGTTTCAAATCAACGAGGATTGAATCTAAATCGCTCATTATCAACGTTATCCCATCGTATAGCGCAGGGTCTTTGACGAGTTTGCCAAGCGAGGAATTTGGGCTGTTGAGCTCGTCAGTGAGCTGTCGCAGGCTTTCGGTGGTCGCATATAGGTTGCGGATTGTCGAGTCGATTGGCGCATCGTTGAGCGTGGCGGTGAATGTGTCAAGATGGCAAGAGATTGAAGCCGCATTGTCGCTGAGCGTCTTGACGTTGTTCATGACCGGTGGCAAAGTGGCTATCGAGGCGTTGAGCGCGCGGGTAGAGGTCTCGAGATTTGCTGTTATGGCATCAAGGCGTTTGATTGACGAGAGCAGTGCGGGGTCGCTTACGAGCAGATTTAGGGACGAAATCAACGAGTCAACTTTCGGCGCGATTGCGGCAACCGACGGAAGAATCTCATCGGAAACGCTTTCCATCAATCCTCCGGGAGTTTCGGCAACCAGATTGTCGCCCACTGCGTGATAGTGATCGCTTGCCGGCATTTCCAACTTAATTGTGGCTGTGCCGAGCATATCTGCCACAAGCAGGGCCTTCGTGCCTTTGGGAACCTTTAACTGACGGTCTAGGCTTAATTCCACTTTAACGTGTCCCGGGTTGTCGTACTCGTAGTTTATTTCTCTGACTTGGCCTACTTTGAATCCGTTGACAGTCACGGGTGCCGACACTGCGAGGCCGTTAACGTTTGTGTAGGTGGCGTAGTAATAGTTGGCTGCTTTAAACAGATTGATACCTTTCAGATAGTCAATGCCGAAAAACAGCAGTGCGAGCGTTAGAATGGCACATAGGCCAATTACTACCTCTTTTTTGAATATTTTGTTCATATAAATTTTTGTTATCGTTGTTGGTCAAAATAGTTACAGGCGTTTGCCGTCGCGGGTTGTGATGATAAACGCATCGGGAAATTTATTCTTGATTTTTTTCAATATTTTTTCTGCTTCGCTCCATGTCGAGGCTTCGCCGAACGTGTATTTCCACACCCCGTTTTCGTTGTAGCTGCTTACAGGATATAGCCCCTTAAACGATTTGTCTCCCTTTTCATAGAGTCGGGCGCTTGTGAGGAATTGGACCTTGTATATCTTACCGGCAACGGAGTTTGGACTTTGGCTGCAATTGTCGGGTGTGCTGTCGGTTTTCTTCGGCTCGGTTTCAGCTTTAGCTTCGGTTTCAGTTTCAGTTCCTGTTTTGGTTTTGGCTTTGGTTTCAGTTCCGGTTTCAGCCGCGACGGGGTTTGCTTTTGCGTCGTTACCCGCTGAAGTCGTGGATTCGGGGATAATCAGTTCGTGGCGGTCGGTTGCCTTTTTGTCTCTTTTTGATTTTTTGCCCATCTTTTTCTTGGGCTTATTTATGTTCTGTTTTGATTTATCTTTGTTGTCATCCCCGTCATCCGAGACGCGATTTTCCGTTATGGGTGCTTTCGTCGATTTGTCGTAACTCGCTTTGTATCTCTTGAATGCGTTTACTATCGACATGGCCAATTGTTTCTGACCTTTGTCTGATGCCAGAAATTTTTCCTGCGATGGGTTGCATATAAAGTCAAGCTCAATGAGTACCGACGGCATTCCGGTGGCCCAAAGAACCCAAAAACCGGCTTGTCTCACCCCTTTGTCGGCTCGTCCGGCATTTTCGATAAGCTCGTTTTCAATCTCTTGGGCAAAGGCCACGCTTTGTTCCATGTGTTTGTTTTGGCTCATCTCGAAAACGATGTACGATTCCGTCGAGTTTGGGTCAAAGCCTTGGTATTTTGTCGAATAGTCCGATTCCTGCATAATCACGGCGTTTTCGCGCTTGGCGACTTCAAGGTTTGATGCTGATTTATGGAGCCCAAGGGTGTAGACCGACGCACCTTTGACTGTTGTGCGGTTTTTAGACTTTTTGGCTACGGAATTGACATGAATTGAGATGAACAGATTCCCATCGGCTTTGTTGGCTATGTCGGCGCGCTCTTTTAGCGATACGAATGTGTCTGATTTGCGGGTATAGACGACCTTCACATTGTCAAATTCCTCATCGATTATCTTGCCTGCCAATCGGGCGACTGCGAGATTTATGCTTTTTTCGTTGGTTATCCTGCCTATCGCTCCGTAATCTTTACCGCCATGGCCGGGGTCAATGACAAGCACAAAGTCACCGTCGCCTCTTGCGAAGGCGAGCATCGGTGCGGCAGTCACTAACAGCAGCAACAATACCACTTTAATCGTGTTCATCATTGAGTGATAGAGCTTTAAACTCATTAGCATAAATTTGTCAACGCAAATTTAACAAAAAAAACGCGAGATTTCTACACAGACAGTATAAAAAAGGTCAGGAACACCACAAATATCAGCCAAAACTACTAAGCTTAATGCTCAATTCCCCAACATTTTCCGATTCATCGTTTAGCGCATGGGAAGGCGGTGCGGGATAGGGGCGGCGATTAGAATAGCATTGACACGTATTGAATGTTATAAACGGAGTCGTGAAACCGGCGTTTCGCTCGGAAAATGATGAGCGCCGAGAGGTTATGCTCGGCGCTCAAAATGCTTATTGATTATGTCGGCGATAGCCTGTTAGATGATGCCTGAGAGATTATAGCGGCTAAACTCGACATCGGTGCGGGCGCGGTCGGCGAGTTTTGAGTTCATGCGGACTGCTTGACGCAGGTTGGTCTTGACCATTTGGTCGTTGTTGGTACGCGCTCCCACGATTGCCATCAGATAGTAGGTCGTATCGTCGGGGTTAGTGATGCTCGACAATGTTGTCTTTGCCTTGGCGTACTCTTTGTTGAGAATCTGTGCGATAGCGGCGTTGTTTGACTTGGTGTCGCCGAATGTGTTGACAGCGGCGGCTGTGTTGCCTTGGAGCAAGTTGTAAGTCCCGAGCGCGCCGGGGAGCTGTGTCGCGCCTGCCGCTTGGCCGAGCTTATTGTTGGCAGCCGAGAAATCACCGTCGATCATGTCGAGCACTCCGAGGTTCATTTCTGCCTCAGCGTTGCCGGGAGCGAGCTTGAGGGCTTTTTCAAAGTTGGCTTTTGCGGCGCTGTAGTCACCGTCGGCGAGTTGTGTGGCGCCGAGATTGTTGTAGGTGCGGTAGTCGTTGGGGTAGAGACGTGCGGCTTTGTCATAGATTGACATACGTTTGGAGTTGTTGTCGGTAAGAGTGGCCGCATACAGGATCTCGTCGACCGATAGGGCTGAGGGATTGGTGCTGAGAAGGTTTTGGATTTCCTCGTCGCTCTTCCCGATGACGCTCACGGTTGCCGTGAGGCGCGAGTAGCGGAGCTGTGGAAGGATTTCGTCGGCGAGTTGGTCGAATACCGATGAGAGGTTGCGAATCTCGCGCTCGCGCTGCTCAGGGTCTTTGTACATTGACAATACGCTAAGTATCAACTCTTTGTCCTGTATATCGCTCTGCGATACGAGTTTTTGGAACCCTTCCCAATCCTGGGCTGTGAACTGGGCGGTCAGTTCGCCGAAGTTCGTGATTTTGTCTTTTTTGAGCTTGCCTTTAATGTAGGCCGAGGTGTTCTTTTCGCGGTTGGCGGCAAGGCGTTCGTTTAACTCAACACCCCCCTCGGGTGAGGCGTACGATGAGATGTTGATTTCGTCGATGCGTCGCGACGAGTCGCTGCTCGCTTTGGCCACAGCGTCGTTAAACTCTTTCATTTGCTCTGAACGGAGCTGGTTGTCGCGGATATTGGCCTGGTTGATGAGGAACATTATGTCGGCTGCGTATTTCTCGCTGATTACCTTCTGGAACTTGTCGGCGGCGATAGCGGGCTGCACGTCGGCGGCTGTGGCTAATGCGGCTGTGGCAAGTATCCCTTTGCCGATTGTCACAGGTGCGAGGGCATAGGTCTTGTTGCCCTGTTTCGCGGTGAAGTCAAGCGACAATGTCGCATCTTCCATCCCCGGCTCGAACGTGTAGTTGACCGGGACGGTCATAGACCCGCCATATTCAAAATTGATTACAGGGTTGTTGGCGCGCACTTTTTCTCCCTGGACAGTTACCGGGGAGCCTTTCAGCACTTTGTCGTCGAACGACAGCACGGGAGTTACGGTCAGCTCGGCGTTTTTCACGAAATAGCCTGCGGGAAGTTTGCCCTGAACATTGCCGGGAACGTTTGTCCCCACAACTTCGAGCGGAGAAGGATTGAGCGTGAAGTACTCTGCTTTTGGCTGAGCTAATTTCTTAGAGCCGCAGCCGGCCAAAACAATTAACCCTCCCATCGCGAGGGCATAGCTGATTTTGCGATTCATAATGTGTCGTGTATGCTTAATTATGTTTTATTGGTTTCTCTGTCTGATATTTTTTTGATACTGCAAATTTATGATTTTTCTTAGAGTTGTTAATGGGTTAGTGTGTTTATTTAAGGAATTATCACTAATTTTGTTGAGTTTTTTATTGTAACTTTGAGCTCGGCGTTTGGCCGGCTCCCTTAACAAGTATCTTTTGCCCATGAGAAAATGGCGTGTGGAAGACAGCGCGGAGCTGTACAATATTAACGGGTGGGGAATGAAATATTTTTCCATCAATGAGCGCGGCCATGTCGCGGTCACCCCTCGTGATGGCTTCGCTTCGGTGGATTTGAAAGAAGTGATGGATGAGTTGCAGGTGCGCGATGTCACATCGCCGGTGCTCCTGCGCTTTCCCGACATTCTCGACAACCGCGTCGAGAAAATATCGCGTTGCTTTAAACAGGCTTCTGCCCAGTATGGCTATAAAGCTCAGAATTTCATCATCTACCCCATCAAGGTCAATCAGATGAGACCCGTGGTCGAGGAGATAGTGTCGCATGGCAAAAAATTCAATATCGGACTTGAGGCCGGCTCAAAGCCTGAACTTCACGCCGTGTTAGCGACAAATATCGTCGAAAACGCCTTGATTATATGCAACGGGTATAAGGATGAAAAATACATCGAGCTGGCTCTGCTGGCTCAAAAGATGGGCCGTCGCATTTATCTCGTGGTGGAAAAACTCAACGAATTGCGGCTTATCGCGGAAATTTCTAAACGTATCGACATCCGCCCCAATATAGGTATACGCATCAAATTGTCAAGCTCAGGCTCCGGCAAGTGGGAGGAGTCAGGCGGCGACCAATCAAAATTCGGTCTGAACTCCAGCGAGTTGCTCGAAGCTATCGATATTCTTGAAAGAGCGAAATTGACCGACTGCCTCAAACTGATACATTTCCACATCGGAAGTCAGATTACAAAGATACGCCGCATCAAAAACGCGCTCCGTGAGGCTATGCAGTTCTATGTCCAGCTTTCAAAAATGGGATTCGACATAGATTTTGTCGACATTGGAGGCGGACTTGGCGTGGACTATGACGGCACACGCAATTCAGCCAGCGAAAGCTCGATGAACTACTCGATTCAGGAGTATGCCAACGACTCGGTTTCCGCTTTGGTCGACGCTTGTCTCAAAAACGACTTGAAGCAGCCGAACATCATAACCGAGAGCGGCAGGTCTCTGACAGCCCATCATTCCGTGCTGATTTTCGAGGCGCTTGAGACGACATCGCTGCCAGTCTGGAAAGACAACGAGGAGGTGTCGCCCGACGACCACGAGCTCGTAAGGGAACTTTATGAAATATGGGATAAACTGAACCAACCGCGCCTCTTTGAGAGCTGGCACGATGCGTTGCAGATTCGCGAGGAGGCACTTGACCTGTTTAGCCTCGGTATGCTTGATTTGCGCACGAGAGCCATGATTGAGAAACTCTTCTGGTCGGTGGCGCGTGAGGTAGGGGAGATGGCAAACTCAATGAAGCACGCCCCTGAAGAGCTGCGCAAAATCGCCAAAATGATTCCCGATAAATATTTCTGTAATTTCTCGTTGTTCCAGTCGTTGCCCGACTCATGGGCTATTGACCAGGTGTTTCCCATCATGCCGATTTCGCGACTTGAAGAGAAACCGACCCGTACGGCCACGATTCAAGACATTACTTGCGACAGCGACGGAAAGATAACAAACTTCATCTCCGACCACGGCACATCCCCGTGGCTACCGGTGCACCCGGTAAAACCAAATGAACCTTACTATCTCGGTGTGTTCCTTGTGGGGGCATACCAAGAAATCTTAGGGGATATGCACAATCTGTTCGGCGACGCCAATGCCGTCCATGTCAGTGTCTATAAAGACCGTTACGAAATCGACCGGATAATCGACGGTGAAACTGTGGCTGAGGTGCTTGACTATGTGCAATTCAACCCCAAAAAACTCGTGCGCAACGTCGAGGCGTGGGTCACATCGTCAATGAAAGCGGGGTCAATCACCCCTGAAGAGGGCCGTGAGTTCCTCAGCAATTACCGCTCGGGACTTTATGGATACACCTATCTTGAGCGTGATTAACCGATAATTGTCAAGGCGGTATGCGTTATTTCATGGAACTTGCCTACCGGGGAGCGCGCTACCATGGATGGCAGACGCAGCCGGGCGAAATTACCGTTCAGTCGGAAATAGAGGACGCTCTCGCCAAGTTGCTTCGCCGACAGGTGAAAATAACGGGCGCGGGGCGAACTGACACCGCGGTAAATGCCTCCATGATGGTCGCCCACCTTGACCTGCTCGACGGCGAGCCGCAGCCCGGTTGCATTGTCCGAGGGGTTAACGCCATTGTCGGCCGCGACATAGCGGTCTATGGCATTACACCTGTGGCCGACGACGCTCATGCCCGATTTGATGCGACATCGCGGACTTACCACTATTATACCCATCGGATTAAATCGCCGTTCATTCACCCATTGAGTTGGCTGGCACCTCCCGCGCTCGATTATGAGGCCATGAACCGGGCGGCGGCTTTGTTGCTCAATGTTGACGATTTCACCTCCTTTGCAAAGCTACATTCCGACTCAAAGACCAACATCTGCCGCGTTAGCCGAGCCGAGTGGGTAGATGCGGGGGATGGACGGATGGTGTTTGTGATTACCGCCGACAGGTTCTTGCGTAATATGGTGCGGGCCGTCACAGGGACGCTTGTGGATGTCGGTCGAGGAAAACTCACCATTGATGATTTCGCTGCGGTTATTGCCGCACGCGACCGCTGCGCCGCCGGAGTTTCAATGCCGCCCGAACCGTTATTCCTCCACTCGATTCATTACCCATATTATAACCCTGTGGGCCCATCGCGTCAATGGGCCTATTGAAGTTGTCGGCAGGGATAATTTGCCATATCGATTGTAATGTAATTGTAACATCCCGCCGGCGATAAATAACGTGGTAATATCTTAGATATGTCGCTGTGAAATGATGTTTTGCAACACTGATATACGGCGCGCGTCGATTAATATTTTGGGGAAATATTTCGTTAATTCGATAAAAATGACTTACTTTGCACCGCAAAAAATGAATTTACTAATTATAAATTAATTTATCATGTCAGAAATTGCATCTCGTGTTAAAGCCATAATCGTTGACAAACTTGGCGTAGATGAAAATCAAGTAACAGAAGCCGCTGCATTCACAACCGATCTCGGCGCAGACAGCCTCGACACCGTTGAGCTCATCATGGAGTTTGAGAAAGAATTTGGCATCACTATCCCCGATAACAAGGCCGAGGAAATCAAGACTGTAGGCGACGCTATCAGCTACATCGAAGCTGAGCAGAAATAAGACCTTCTTCTCCCCATAACATCTTAAATGGAACTTAAAAGAGTAGTAGTAACTGGACTCGGTGCGCTTACACCCATCGGCAACGATGTGGATACGACTTGGGCTAACGCCTTAGCCGGTGTGAGCGGAGCGGCTCCTATTACCCACTTTGATGCCTCCAAATTTAAGACCCATTTCGCTTGCGAGGTCAAAGGCTTCAACGCAGCCGACCATTTTGATCGCAAGAAAGCTCGCACTCTCGACCTATACGCCCAATATGCAATGGTCGCCGCTGAGCAGGCTGTGGCCGATTCGGGTCTTGAAAATGACGAGACACTCAACAAAAACCGCGTAGGCGTTATCGTAGCAGCCGGTATCGGCGGTCTTCACACATTTGAGGAAGAAGCCGGTTACTATGCCATGAACGCCGATAACGGCCCCAAATACAACCCATTTTTCATCCCCAAGATGATTGCCGATATTGCATCAGGACACATCTCAATGCAATATGGTTACCACGGACCAAACTACGGTACAGTGTCGGCTTGCGCTTCTTCCAACAACGCCATCATATCAGCGTTTGACCTCATCCGTCTCGGCAAGGCCGACGTGATGGTCACCGGTGGTGCCGAAGCCGCCATCTATCCCGCTGGTGTGGGTGGTTTCAATGCGATGCACGCTCTGTCGACTCGCAATGATTCCCCTGAAACCGCGTCTCGACCGTTCAGCGCATCCCGCGACGGTTTTGTGATGGGAGAGGGTTCGGTGGTTCTCATCCTTGAGGAACTTGAACACGCCAAAGCTCGCGGCGCCAAAATTTACGCCGAGATTGCGGGCGGTGGCATGTCGGCCGACGCTTATCACCTCACAGCTACGCATCCCGAAGGCTTGGGTGCCATCCTCGCGATGAACAACGCACTCATTGATGCCGGTATGAAGCCCGATGACATTGACTACATTAATGTCCATGGCACTTCGACACCCGTGGGTGATATATCGGAAGTCAAAGCGATAAAGGAAGTATTTGGTGACCACGCTTACAAACTCAACATCAGCTCTACAAAGTCGATGACCGGACACCTCCTTGGAGCAACCGGCGCGCTTGAAGCGATGTTCAGTGTGAAAGCGGTTCAGAACGATGTGGTGCCCCCCACCATCAACCATGCCGACGATGACATGGATGAAAACATCGATTACAACCTTAACTTCACATTCAATAAGGCACAAAACCGCCCTGTGCGCGCAGCGCTATCAAACTCGTTTGGTTTCGGCGGCCACAACGCTACTGTGATTGTGAAGAAATACGAGGAATAAATTTCTCTCGGTCATTCCGCCTCGCAATGCGATAGTGTCGTGCGGCTGAAAAATAATTTAATCTGCCTGTAAGGTAATCCTTGCGGGCAGACTTTTTTTGTGACTGTCATTCAGCAACTGAGATGAAGCCCATAAACCCGAAGCATGAAAGCAGGAGATAAACAGCTGCGGTCAGCGTTTATCCCCTGCTCGGTAGTGAAAGGGAACGTCGGTTACTCGTGCATCACCTTGCGGCGCGAGCCGTCGCCGTAGACCACGATGTTCATCCCGTCCCACGGCTCAGCCGAGCGCACACCCTGCAAGTTGTAGTAGCCCACAATTTCGGCGGCGGCTCCGTCGGCGATTATGTCATCAACACCGGCATAGTTGCCTTCGACGATATTGTAGAATTGAGACCAGTCAATATCTAGCTTGTAACCACGCACACACCCCTTGGGCACATACAGTGTCGCGGCTTGATATGTCTCATCTGAAAATACGCGGGAATTTTTCGTTTGAGGCGGAGTCGCGGCGTAGCTATAGACCGTGCTCAGATTTGTGCAATCGTAGAATGCGTAGTTGCCGATAACGGAAACATTTCCACCGATGGTCACCGATTTCAGGCTCGTGCAAATGCGGAATGCGTAGTCATCAATTTTTGTCACCGAGTTGGGGATGGTCACCGATTTCAGGCTCGTGCAATTGACGAATGCTTTGTAGCCGATTGAGGTCACCGAGTTGGGGATAGACACCGAGGTCAAGCCGCTACAACCGGCGAATGTGTAGTCATCAATTTTTGTCACCGAGTTGGGGATGGTCACCGAGGTCAGGCCGCTGCAACCGGAGAATGCGTCGTCGCCGATTGAGGTCACTGAGTTGGGGATGGTCACCGAGGTCAGGCCGCTGCAACCGGAGAATGCTCGGTCGCCGATTGAGGTCACCGAGTTGGGGATTACAAGGTACTTTACTTCCGTGCCGTTAAGATATAGCTTGCAGGCGTAACAAAACGGATTGGAGGAGTAGCTGCCGAACTTAATTTTGCACCAAGCGGCCAAGTCGGTGATATGCGCCGAGGTCAGGCTCGTGCAATACTCGAATGCGTTGTCGCCGATTGAGGTCACCGAGTTGCCGATGGTCACCGAGGTCAGGCTCGTGCATCTGTTGAATGCGTAGCTGCCGATTGAGGTCACCGAGTTGGGGATGGTCACCGATTTCAGGCTCTTGCAAAAGGCGAATGCCCAGTTGTCGATTTCTGTCACCGAGTTGGGGATGGTCACCGATTTCAGGCTCGAGCAATTTTCGAATGCGTTGTCGCCGATTGAGGTCACCGAGTTGGGAATGGTCACCGAGGTCAGGCTCATGCACCAGTAGAATGCCCAGCCGCCGATTGAGGTCACCGAGTAGGTTGTGCCGTCATATTCGACGGTTGACGGGAT
>CAZFNR010000001.1:0-218112 GCA_964520525.1 uncultured Muribaculaceae bacterium | reverse complement strand
CGACCAAACTTCCCGGCAAAAAAATCATTATATTTAACTTCAGTTAACAAATCGGAACATACGGTCACTCCATAATTTTCTATCAATCAAGCAATTAGCATGACTGCCATTATCAATAAAGACCGTCAGTGCCAAACGGATTAAATTTACCTTATCGAAAGATGGCGACGCGGCCGCGTGTTGCGCAGCTGTCACGCAGAGCGAGGAAAATTGTTTTTAAAAGTTTTGCGCCCGCCTTTGACAGTGGGATCGTAAGGGCGATTTACGAGGCCGAAACAGAGCATCGTCTAATCAACAATCTCTTAATCAAAGACAAACGGCTTCTTAACATCGGGTCAATACATATAAATTGTTGTCTTCTCAGCTCCATTGCAGAAATCGGCAAGCCACAATAGCCTCACTAAGTCAGAACAATAACAGCATATATAAGAGAAGTCATATAGGTCATCTCCTAACATAAACACATATGTAAATGAACCGCATAGCAACCCGTTCGAATATCGCAAATAAACGAGAACAGAGATTCAATCGTTAAAGGTTTGCCAAAAAACAGAGATGAAGTTTTGATTATGCCAACGGATTGGCTTACCTTTGTATCGGTTATGAACGACGAGAAATCCAAAGAAACGGCCCGCGCCGCGCTCTCGGCTTACTTAAAATCGAGAAAGTTACGTCATACGACAGAACGGGACATTGTGTTGGAAAAAGTGTTGGAGATGCCCGACAGCTTCAGCGTTGAAGCGTTACACGCTTCACTCTCACAAGCCGAAAGGGTCAGTCTTGCCACGGTCTACAACACGATGCAACTTTTGACCGGAGCCGGTATTGTCAGGCGGCACACGTTTGACGGGACGGGTTCACGGTACGAACGGGCGTCATCGGCAAACGAGAACATATACTTACATATAGTATGCACTGAATGCGGAAAAATTAGAGCGGTAAAAGACACTGAAATTTCGAGAGCAATTAATTCTCGACGATTCCCGACGTTTCACACCGCCTATTTCACGTTATGCATCTATGGTGTGTGTTCGCGATGTGCTCGTCGTCTGAAGAAGAAATAAACGAACTAACTATAATACATAAAACAGCTTACAGCAACAACGAGAAACTATGAAAGTAGATGTACTGCTCGGCCTGCAATGGGGCGACGAGGGAAAAGGAAAAGTGGTAGACGTACTCACTCCGCGTTACGACGCAGTGGCACGTTTCCAAGGAGGCCCAAACGCCGGACACACCCTTGAGTTTGAGGGTAAAAAATATGTTCTGCGTTCAATCCCATCAGGGATATTCCAGGACGGGCAAGTCAACATTATAGGCAACGGGGTAGTTCTTGACCCGGTGCTTTTCCGCGAGGAAGCCGAAGCGCTTGAACGTAGCGGAGTAGACTTGAAAAAAGTATTAAAGCTATCACGGAAAGCCCATTTGATACTCCCCACCCACCGACTACTCGACGCCGCCAACGAAAAAGCCAAAGGTGGTGCCAAAATCGGAACGACAGGGAAAGGCATAGGCCCGACATATACCGATAAAGTGAGCCGCAACGGTCTCAGACTCGGGGATATCGAGCATGACTTCACCGCGAAATACACAGCCGCCCGCGATCGACACCTGTCAACTCTGAAACAAATGGGCGAGACCCCCGACATTTCAGAACTTGAGTCGCAATGGCTCGCCGCCATAGAATACATAAAAGGATATGAGATAGTCGACAGCGAGCACCTAATCAATGGATTGCTCCGAGACGGGAAAAGCGTGCTTTGCGAAGGAGCACAAGGCACCATGCTCGATGTAGACTTTGGCAGCTACCCGTTTGTGACATCGTCGAACACGGTCTGTGCCGGAGCGTGCGCAGGGCTTGGCGTCGCCCCCAATCGCATCGGTGAAGTTTTCGGCATATTCAAGGCTTATTGCACACGCGTGGGCAGCGGGCCATTCCCGACCGAGCTACATGACGAAACCGGCAAACGCATCAGAGACCTGGGTCACGAATATGGAGCGGTGACGGGGCGCGAACGCCGCTGCGGATGGATTGACTTAGTAGCATTGAAATACGCCATCATGATTAACGGTGTCACGCAGCTTATCATGATGAAAAGCGATGTGCTCGACGATTTCGACGAAGTCAAGGCGTGCGTGGCCTACAAAATCAACGGCAAAGAGACCAAAGAGTTCCCCTACTCTATCGAAGACGGCACCGTTGAGCCCATCTATGTAAGCCTTCCCGGATGGAAAACCGACATGACAAAATTCCGCTCAGAGGAAGAGTTCCCAACGGCATTCGGCAAATACATCGACTTTCTTGAGGCTGAGCTTGAGACCCCTATCACAATAGTGTCAATCGGTCCGGACCGCGAACAGACCATAATCAGAAGCAAGAAATAAACAAATCAATCAACCCTAACCACGCAGATAATCATGGCAAAAGTAAAACCGTTCAAGGGAGTAAGACCTCCCCGCGAGATGGTCACAGAAGTGGCATCACGACCCTATGACGTGCTCAACTCAGAGGAAGCGCGCGACGAAGCCAAGGGAAACGACAAATCGCTCTATCACATCATAAAGCCCGAGATAGATTTCGCACCCGGCACAGACGAACACTCGCCCGAGGTGTATGACCGCGCGGTTGAGAACTTCAAAGCCTTCCAGCGCAACGGATGGCTCGTGCAAGACGACAAGGAACACTACTACATCTACGCCCAGACGATGGACGGTCGCACCCAATATGGGATAGTAGTAGCCGCATACGTGGACGACTACATGAACGAGCGCATAAAAAAGCATGAGCTTACACGCCGCGACAAAGAGGAAGACCGCATGAAACATGTCCGCATCAACAACGCCAACATCGAACCGGTCTTTTTCGCCTTCCCCGACAACGAGGCATTAGAGAGAATCATCGAAGAAACCACCAAAGGAGAGCCCGAATATGACTTTACCGCCCCCGATGGGTTCGGCCACCACTTCTGGGTAATCGACAACGATGAGACAATAGCAGCCATCACCGCAGAATTTGACAAAATCCCCTATCTGTACATAGCCGACGGACATCATCGCACAGCAGCGGCAGCCTTGGTGGGCAACGAAAAAGCGGAACAAAACCCCAACCACCGCGGCGACGAGGAATACAACTACTTTCTTGCCGTGTGCTTCCCAGCCTCTCATTTAAAAATCATAGACTACAACCGAGTGGTCAAAGACCTCAATGGCCTCACTCCGACACAATTTCTCGGCAAACTGACCGAAAATTTCATCGTTGAAGATAAAGGCACTGAAATATACCATCCGAAAGCACTTCACAACTTCTCGCTATATCTCGACGGCTCATGGTATTCGCTAACCGCCAAAGAAGGACGCTATGACGACAACGACCCGATTGGCGTGCTCGATGTCACCATCTCAAGCGACCTGATACTGCGCGACATCCTCGGCATCACTGATTTAAGGAGCGACAAGCGCATAGATTTCGTAGGCGGGATACGCGGGCTTGGCGAGCTGAAACGCCGTGTCGACTCGGGCGAGATGGCAGTTGCGCTCGCTCTCTATCCCGTATCAATGAAACAGCTGATGGACATAGCCGACACCGGCAACATCATGCCCCCCAAAACCACATGGTTTGAACCGAAACTAAGATCAGGGCTGGTAATCCACAAGCTCGACTAAACCAAAGCTACCGCAACGCGACATTATCATAAAACGTGCCGGAAGTCAGCTCAACGACTCCGGCACGTTTCTTTTGTTCATATTAGAACTGTTGTGAGGCCAAGAGTACACGACTCTTTCAGTTGAAGCGACGTGAGTACGACGAAAGTTTGGCGATTCACATTTTTTTGTTTTTTTTGAAAAATTCTTTATATTTGCGGTGCTGACCGCAAGCAGAGGCCCGGTCTTGGGCAAAGCGGGCGGGACAGTGACAACATATTATTGAAAAGCGTTTACTCAACGCTCTTTCTTGGCTTGTGGAAATCTGGAAAATTTCAATCTCAGTCAAGGATGAGGCAGACAGTAGATGGCTTATGCGGATATGTACAAAATTCGTCATCAAGGCGCGTGAGCGCAGGTTGATGGCGTGTTGACATATTCTGCGTGAGGTCTCTGCGCGTTTGCTCGTTCGACTGAGATGGGCAATTCCAGAGCCTCCGCAAGCGGGACGAGCAACAAGTATGGCTCTCACGCTTTTTTTATCGTTAATTATAAAGCCAACGCCGAGAGCCCCGCGGCACCCCTGATAATCATGAAAAGATTCAACACAATGCGTTTGCTCTCGTTAGCGTTATTGCTTACCACACACATGCTTGGTGGCGCATCAGTCAAGATTGGAGATTTATACTACAACCTTGACGATGCCGCGAAAACCGCTGAAGTGACATATCTGGATAGTAATTCAGACGGTAACAGCGGCTATGTGTCGGGCGATTTGGTCATCCCGCCAAGCATAGAAAGCGATGACATAACTTACTCGGTAACCGAAATCGGGTTCCACGCATTCAATGGTTGCAGCGGCTTGAAATCGGTAACCATCCCCGAATCAGTGACAACAATCGGCACGGAAGCATTCCAACAATGCAGCGACCTGACATCGGTGACCATCCCCAGCTCTATAACCGAAATCGGCAGCTACGCATTCTACCGATGCGACAGCATGACATCGGTGCATATCACCGACTTAGACGCTTGGTTCAATATTAAGTTCAACAGCTTAAACTCCAATCCGTTAGACATTGCAGGCTCGCTATATCTTAACGGGACTGAAATAAAAGAGCTCGAAATCCCCAACTCGGTAACCGAAATCGGAAAACGCGCACTTTCAGGGTGCAACATGACATCGGTAACCATTCCCGAATCGGTGCTCAAAATCGGCGAATTCGCATTCTATCTATGCGAAAACTTGCCCACGGTGACTATCCCCAACTCAGTTACCGAAATCGGCAACCGTGCATTCGCCTGTTGCACCGCCATGACATCGGTGACCATCGGTAACTCTGTGACCGAAATCAGAGAATCCGCCTTCATCAGTTGCCCTAGCTTGAGCTCAATCAATATCTATGCAACGACTCCGCCCGCAATACAAGACGACACTTTTATCAATAATACTTACATGAGTGCGACGTTGTATGTGCCCGCAGGGTGTGTTGACACTTACAAGGCAGACACCGTTTGGTCAAAATTCCAAAATATTGTCGACGGCGGCTTTAGCGGTGTCGACGACGTAATCGCAGCCGGGGCAGCCGAGGTGACAGGCTACTACAACTTGCAGGGCGTGCGCGCCGACGAGCCGTGGGACGGCTTGAACATCGTGGTCTACGGCGACGGCTCATGCCGCAAAGTAGCGTTCTGATTCAGGCGACTTTAGCAATAACCATAGAGACGAAGCATCCGGACTTAGGGTGCTTCGTCTTTTTTTATGCGTTGATTGATAGTCGGAAATCTCATGATTATTGCTTACATTTGCATAGCCTCAGGAATGAGACGCCGAGAATCTCGCCGCTTAATTGACAAGCCGATTGCTTGCAGCCCTCGAGCAGGATAACTAAAATACAGTCAAGTCATGAACTGGATTATTCTTATCTTAGCCCGGCTCATGGAAGTCGGCTTAAAACTCATCAAGTTCATCCAACTCGTTAAAATAATCCTCAAGTTCATCAAACTCGTCGTAAAAGTCATACAAATCTTGCCTGTCCTCTATATCGTCAAGACGGGTCTGTAGACGGTCTATCTCATCCTGGATACGGTCGTATCTGTCGGATGTCTCGTCACAACAGTCAAGTTGGTCTTCAAGTTCGTATATGCGCTCTTGAATGGCATTGGTGTCAGCATCAATGTAGTCGGAAGCCGGAGCCTTACCATCATCTATTATTTGCCGACACTTGGCTATCTCCTCTTTAGAATAATCTATTTTGCGCTGCAATTCCGCTACGCGTGCCTCATATTCAGGACTGTCAACGTAATCCGCACTTGATGGATTCTCGTAGGGCAGCTGCTTATGCTTGCCTGACAGGCGTCTGAATATCATGTTGAGAAAGGCTAATTCGCCAAGAAAATTCCAAAACGACATTCTATTAGTTTTAAGTTATACGGAGGACATTAAAAACTATCATCGGCAAAAATAGCATAAACATGGGCAACACCACGGCCCCTGAATGTGAAATAACACTAATACCGTTATTATAGACAATTGAGATTCGACAACCCATCAAGAATAGCATGATAGCCGGCGGTCACGGTCGCGACATAAAAGAAATCCCGTCAAATCTAACGGGATTTCTATAACCTGAGTCATCGTTATGAACGATTGCTAAAGTTCCCGAAACTTATGCGACGCTGAAGGACCGCGCCAAATGTATAGTCCCGGCTCGAAGCCGTCCTAATCGCCATACTTGACATTTGCTTTTAATAACGAGCCTTGCAGGCCAGTGACTTATTTTGCGAATGACACAGCTTTATACAAAGCTATGAATTACAGCATCGGGTACTGTCGGGGATTCTCACCCCGTTCCGTTTTAATGCTTCATAAAATTTCGCCTCTGCTAGACAAATCAACCCTTTCACTTGCGAAATTAAGGGAATAATCTGAAACGCACAGAATCAATTATTATAACGGAATGGCGGTGATTTTGTCAGGCAACGGGTTCAGAGGTGCTGCAACAATAGATTAACGGTTATGAAATGATTTGGAAATATTTTTGTAAGACTTTTGTCGTTGAAAAATTAAGTCATAACAATATGGATATTTTATTTCTGGGAATAATCATTTTTCTGTTTATTCTTGCGGTATTTGACCTGTCGGTTGGAGTGAGCAACGACGCGGTCAACTTTCTCAATTCGGCACTTGGTTCGAAGGCGGCCGCGTTCAAAACCATCATCACGGTTGCCGCAATCGGAGTATTCATAGGCGCAGCCTCCAGCAACGGCATGATGGATATAGCACGCCACGGAATCTTCAGGCCGGAACATTTCTCATTTTACGACCTCATCTGCATATTCATGGCGGTTATAGTCACAGACATCATCTTGCTCGACGTGTTTAATTCGCTCGGTATGCCGACATCGACGACAGTCTCGATGGTTTTTGAGCTACTGGGAGCCGCGTTTATCGTATCGCTGATAAAAATGTGGGGCGATGACTCGGCTTTATCGCTGATGGATTTAATAAACACAGAAAAAGCGCTGTCGGTGATTTTGGGAATATTCCTATCGGTAGCGATAGCGTTTTTCTTTGGCACAATAGTGCAATTCATAGCCAGAACGATATTTTCGTTTGATTTTAAAAGCCACCTGAAGTGGAAAATCGGCATTTACGGCGGCCTCGCCACCACTGCCATCATATATTTCCTGTTGCTGAAAGGCGCAAAAGACCTTGTGTGGATGACGCCGGCGGTAAAAGATTGGATCGGCGCGAACACAACAATGATACTGACGGTGTGTTTCATCGCCTTTACCCTCATCATGCAGTTGCTACACATATTGCGCGTAAATGTCCTGAAAGTGATTGTGCTCATGGGGACATTTGCCCTCGCTATGGCTTTCGCCGGGAACGACCTCGTGAATTTTATCGGTGTGCCGTTAAGCGGTTTTTCATCATATCAGGACTACATGGCCAACGGTTCGGGCGACCCGCACGGATTTTACATGGATTCGCTCAACGGGCCAGCCAACACCCCACTCTATTTTCTTGTCGGCGCAGGCATCATCATGGTTGTGGCACTCGCCACTTCAAAGAAAGCCCACAATGTGACCAAGACCGAAATCGGGCTTGGAAGCCAGAGCGGAGGGGATGAAATGTTCGGGTCATCAAGGATAGGACGACGTATCGTGAGGACAACAATCACAATGGTTTCGTGGGTAAACCGACATGTTCCCCTTAAAGCGCGCAACTGGTTCAACGACCGATTTGACACGACAAAAATGACAGTTGAACAGGGGGCATCGTTTGATTTAATACGCGGGTCAGTCAATCTGATGCTTGCAGGGATGCTTATCGCGGCGGGCACATCAATGAAACTGCCGCTCTCCACGACATTTGTCACTTTCATGGTGGCGATGGGGTCATCGCTCGCAGACCGCGCATGGGGGCGCGAGAGCGCAGTGTTCCGCATCACGGGTGTCATATCCGTGATAGGCGGATGGTTTATCACCGCCGGAGTGGCATTTATCGGAGCCGCGCTCATCGCTGCACTGATGCATTGGGGAGGAACTGTTGTGATGATTGTCGTGGCGATAGTGGCGATAGTTATCATCGTCAGAAGCAATATCAAATTCAAGGAACAAAACGAAAACGAGCGCGGTGACACGCTTTTCCAGACAATTCTCTCGACCGAAGACCGCGAACAGACCTGGGGACTGCTGAAAATATATGTCATCGAGCATCAGAAAAAATTTCTTGAATTTGCCGAAGAAAAGTACGCGCTTATCACCAAAGCGTTTATCGAAGATGACGTAAAAGCGCTAAGTAGGGCAGACCGCGCGCTGTATAAGGAAAAAGCCCTGCTAAAAAGCATCCGACGCAAAGAGACTGTAGGCCTGCGCCGCATTCCTGTCGAGACGGCGATAGAAAACAGCACATGGTTTCACACCATCAACAACAGCTGTATATCAATCAACTACAGCCTGCGGCGCATAACCGAGACCTGCAAAGAACATGTTGAGAACAATTTTCATCCACTCCCCGCTTCACTGCGCGATCTGCTATATCCTATGCAGAAAGATGTGTCGAGCCTCATCACCGAAGCCATAAATCTGATAGGGAGCGACGACGTGAGATCAGTGGCCATCTTGAGGACCAAATGCGACAAGCTAAAAGACACTATATCTGAACAGACCCACGCAATCTACTCACACATCAGCGAATGCGCGAACGACACACTGACAGTCACATATGTCTATCTCAATCTTCTTCAAGAGTCGCAAGAGATAGTGTCGTCGCTACGGAAACTACTCAGAGCTTCGGTCAAGTTCAACAACGGGCCGGTCAACGTGCGCCACTTCAACGTGACACCATCTCCATCAATCACGAACAGTTAAGAGCATTAACAGCGAAATCAACGGCTTACTGCGGGACACGCCGCAATGGCCACACCAATGCCCGTCGCCGCGCGAAGCAAACTCACGGTGACGGGCTTCGCTATATCGCCTCACACAGCTGCGTCATGAAACAGTGAGAGCGAAATAGAGCCAACTATCTTTTACAGAGAGTAAACGTGAACCGTATTCCACCGGCCACCACATTGGCAGCACTGATTGTGCCGCCGTGGAGCTTGACAGCATTTCTCACGATGGACAGGCCCAACCCGGTGCCACCGAGCAATCTTGAGCGGCCTTTGTCGATTCGATAGAAACGCTCGAATATGCGTTCGAGATGTTCATCAGGGATTCCGCATCCGTTGTCGGAAAAAGCGAATCTATACATAGTGTCGGTTTCCGCCTCAAGTTTAAGGGATATGAGCGAGCCGCCGCTATAGGCGATAGCGTTGTCGATAAGATTGCGAAAAATCGACGACAGGAAAGCCCGGTTGCCGACAATGGGCATATCATGGGGCAATGAACACTCAAATTTGATGCCGACACGTTGTAGAGAGGGAGTGAAGCCATGTGCAACCTCATCGACAATTTCGCGCAACGACAATGGCGACTTTTCGATATTTGCCGCCCCATCGTCCATCCTCGTGATTGCTGCCACGTCGTTAAGCAGATTGACGAGCCTCAGGGTGTGGCCATAACTGTTTTCCAAAAACTCCCAATGCTTTGCGGGTGGGAGGTCACGGTGGGTCAAAACGGTCTCAAGACAGATTTTGATTGCCGCAACGGGGGTTTTGAGCTCATGGTTTATATTGTTGGTAAGCTGCTTCTTGATGCGGTTTTTCTCTTGCTGGCCCGCAATCGCTTTGCGGTGCTCGCGGTCGCGTTCTTCCATTGTCTGCTGCAAACGGGCGTATAGGCGGATTATGTGGGTTGAGATGCTTCCAAGCTCGTCGGATGGGAACGGCTCGGTGTCATAGACCGATTCCCCTTTCTCGGCTTTTTCCGCGAAAGAGTTGAGCCGGGTGATAGTGCGTCCGATGCGGCGGGTAGCGAAATAGCCCAAAAGACTTATCCCCAACGTCACCAACAGCATGAACCACAGGAATGAACGGTCGGCATCGAGAATCTCCTGAAGTGACATGGAATAGGGAACGGCAGAACGCACGATTAGCCCATCGCCGGCGGTAGCGGAATAGAAATAGTTGTTATTAGTGCTTGAAGAATGCCTTCTTAGTGTGTATCCGCTTCCGGAGGCCATCGCCTCGCGAATCTCGGGACGGTTGAGGTGACTATCGCCTGGCAACGAATCCAAAGTGTTGTCAAAGGCCAATGTGCCGTCGGCGTTAATCACCGATATGCGCAGAGCTGCAATGGGACGTTTATGTACAACGGCCTCAAAATCGATAGAGTCATTGGACAGAGCGTCAATCAGATGGGAATTATAGAGTTGAAGCTGGCTATCAAGTTTCTCGATTTTATATTGCCGTTCACGCCTGTACTGGAATGCCACGAAACAGGCCACAAGAACCCACGACACTGCCAAGAGGAGCAAGAACAGGCGCGTGTGATAGGAAATCTTAATCTTTTGGGTCGAAAACATAGCCATAACCTGAACGCGACACAATCAGTTTGCCATAGGGCCCAATCTTGGAGCGGAGTCTCGTGACGTTGACATCAACCACACGCTCGAGCACAACGACATCTTCAGGCCAGATGCTGCTCAGAATATCCGTGCGCGAGAATATTTTCCCCGGGTTGGCGAGCAGAAGGCTCAATATCTCAAATTCTTTGCGCGGCAGCCTGACATCATTGCCGTCGACGCTGCATTTTTTCAGTTGCGGATTAACGGACAGACCTCCACAGCGCAACAGACTATTATCATCGGTTGTGGAACGGACGATGGTTGAGCGGCGCAGCACTGCATTGACCCTCGCAATGACATTGCGTATGGAGTATGGCTTTGTAATGTAGTCATCGCCACCGAGTTGCAGCCCGGCTACCATATCATCCTCCGAGCCTTTGGCGGTGCAAAATATTATGGGGATATGGGCGAGTTTGGATGATTCCTTTATTATTTTAGCCAGTTTGAAACCGCTGATTTCGCCCATCATCACGTCAAGCAATATCAGAGAATAGTCGGTCAATGGCAAGGTCAGGGCTTCTTCGGCACTATAAGCGGTGTCGACGTCGAATCCCTCCAACTCGAGATTGAATTTCAATGTGTCGCATAGTGTTGGCTCATCGTCCACCACCAGGAGTTTTGCTCTACTCATAGCAGATGTCATTCTATCGCAAAGGTAAGCATTTTTCAAAAACGTGTCACACGGATGCCTGAATTTAATGAAAATGTAATGTCGCGGATGGTGACGGGCGGGTATAATTGGATGAAATTAAGCAAAGACAGCGAAAAAGTGTTACCTTTGTAAATGAATTAAAGTTAGTTATGAAGGACCAAATCATAAGCAAGGAGACAACCGAACGGGCTGTGCTCGTCGGGCTTATCACTCCCCAACAAAACGAAACCAAAGCCAACGAATATCTTGACGAGCTGGCGTTTCTTGCCGACACTGCGGGAGCCGCCACCGTAAAAAAATTCGTTCAGAAACTCGACACCCCTAATCCACGCACATTCGTAGGCAAAGGGAAACTTGAGGAAATCAAGCAATTTGTCGAGGATAACGAAATCGGGATGGTGATTTTTGATGATGACCTATCGACAAAGCAGGTGTCGAATATCGAGCGTGAGCTACAGGTCAAAATTCTCGACCGCACAAGCCTAATCCTCGATATATTCGCTAAACGAGCGCAAACAGCTACCGCCAAAACCCAAGTGGAACTGGCGCAATATCAATATCTGCTTCCACGGCTCACTCGAATGTGGACCCACCTCGAGCGTCAACGAGGCGGTATCGGTATGCGCGGCCCCGGCGAAACCCAGATAGAGACCGACCGACGCATAATACTTGACAAAATATCCCGTCTGAAAGAGGAACTTAAAAGCATCGACAAGCAGAAGTCAATACAGCGCAAAAACCGCGGCAAACTCACCCGCGTGGCTCTCGTCGGGTATACAAACGTCGGCAAATCAACCTTGATGAACTTATTGAGCAAAAGCGATGTATTTGCCGAGAACAAACTTTTCGCGACCCTCGACACCACCGTCCGCAAAGTGATTATCGACAACCTGCCATTCCTGCTCACCGACACTGTGGGGTTCATACGCAAACTCCCGACCAATCTGGTCGACTCTTTCAAATCGACTCTCGACGAGGTGCGGGAAGCCGATATTCTCGTGCACGTCGTAGACATCAGCCACCCGCAGTTTGAGGAACAGATAGAGGTTGTCAACCGAACCCTTAATGAGATTTGCGGCGGCCATGACAAGCCGATGATAATGGTGTTTAACAAAATCGACGCATTCACATATACCCCTAAAGATGACGACGACTTGACACCTCGCACACGCGCCAACCTTTCACTCGACGAGTTGAAAGAATCGTGGATGGCGCGGATGTCAGACAACTGTGTGTTTATATCAGCCAGGGAACAAGTCAACATCGAAGAACTTAAAAACAAACTCTATGAGAAAGCGCGTGAGATACATCTGACGCGCTTCCCCTACAACGATTTCCTATTTCAGAAATATGACGAGCAAGAACTCTCTGACCAATAGCACAGCAGGAACAAGACAGGCGACGGCGCCAAGAGCCATGGAGTGGCAAAAGTTGATTTGCGACAAGCGTTTCGGACTGGAACAGTATCACAATCCTTCGTCAGGTTCGCGTAGTGACTTCCAGCGCGATTATGACCGGCTGGTTTTCTCGTCACCGTTCCGCCGCCTTCAGAACAAGACTCAGGTATTTCCGCTTCCCGGCAGCATATTCGTCCACAACCGACTGACTCACAGCCTTGAAGTGTCGTGTGTCGGCAAGTCCATAGCCGGAGAGGTAAGCCGAGAGCTGCGCCGTAAATATGAGGGTGAAACGTGGGCTGATTCACTCGACGCCATGGGCGAAATCGTAGCCGCGGCCTGTCTCGCTCACGACCTCGGCAACCCGCCATTCGGGCATTCGGGTGAGAAAGCGATATCAACGTTTTTTTCCGAAGGGGAAGGCGCGGAACTTAAAAATCAGCTTACTCCGATACAATGGACAGACCTGACCAACTTCGAGGGAAACGCCAATGCGTTCCGGCTGCTCACCCACCAGTTCAAGGGGCGGCGTCCGGGAGGTTTCGCCATGACTTATTCCACCCTCGCGTCAATAGTGAAATATCCTTTTGAATCATCGCTCGCTGTCAAATCAAACAAGTTCGGTTTTTTTTCCTCAGAAAAAGACACTTTCGTCAAGGTAGCCGACGAGCTCGGGATGTTATCGCGCACAAGCGATGACGGGTCGGTGTGCTACGCACGTCACCCGCTTGTCTACATAGTGGAAGCCGCCGACGACATCTGCTATGAAGTGATGGATATTGAGGACGCCCACAAGCTCAAGATATTGTCAACCGACTGCGTCATTGACCTGTTTCTCGCCTATTTCGACCCACACCGTCAAAATCATATCAAGGAGATAATGAGCCGGCTCGATGACCCGAATGAAAAAATATCTTACTTGAGATCGTCGGTCATAGGAATACTCGTCAACCGATGCGCAAAAGCATTTGTCGATAATGAGGACGATATTTTACGAGGTCAGTTCAACGGGGTGTTGCTTGACCACATACCCACACTTGAACGCGAAGGATATGCCCGCTGCAACGCTGTATCGTGGGACAAGATTTACCGTGCGAGCGAGGTGGTCGATATAGAACTTGCCGGTAATCGCATCATCACTTTTCTGCTCGGCAAACTCATCCACGCCGTGCGTTATCCTGAGCTGAACTATTCCAGATTACTGTTGTCAAAAGTGCCACAGCAATATGATGTCAACGCCCCCACCCTCTTCGGTAAAATCCAGGCGGCCATCGACCATATTTCAGGGATGACCGACGTTTATGCCCTTGACCTTTACCGCAAGCTCAACGGCATGAGCCTGCCAGCTGTATAATAATCTAAATATTCAAAATTTAGCATATGAGACCATCAAAACGATTCATATCATTCATCTTGTTGACACTCTCGGTCATGGCAACGTGTGTGGCCGCCGCATACAAAATCGATGAAATTCCAAACGTGCATCTTCAGAACCGCAACCGGTTCGTGACAAACCCCGACGGCATTTTATCGGCCGGAGCGCAGGCGCAGGCCGACTCAATAATTTCTGATATTTGGAAGACAAGCAGTGCTGAAGTGGTGGCTGTAGTGGTCACTGATTTTGACGGAAACGACATAGACACGTTCGCTACCGAATTGTTCTCAAAATGGGGAATAGGCAAGAATGACAAGTCAAACGGGGTGCTGCTCTTTGTCGCCAAAGACCGCCGCAAAGCTGTGATTCGCACAGGCTACGGAGTCGAGGGGGTTCTGCCCGACGTGGTGGCCGGCCGCATACTCCGCGGACAGATGTTCCCGCGGTTTCAGCGCGGAGACTTCGACGGCGGAGTCTTAGCCACACTCACTTCAATTTCGCGGATTCTCAAAGACCCGGACGCAGTGGATGAGATAATCTCCAAGCAAGAGAATGACGCCGCGGCGTCAGATGACTCCGGACAAGAATTGTTTATAGCCTATCTCGCGCTGGCCGGGATATTGGCCATCGGCTTCCTGATAGCCTATACAGGTACCGCCGTATCAAAAAAACTGACTGATTTCGAGCGATATAACCGGCTTGATTCATTAAAGTTTCCGGCTCTTATCGCCACATTCTTCGGGCTCGGCATACCGTTAGTCGCATACCTACTTATAATACTGACCATGAAGCGGTTGCGTTCGAAGCCCCACACCTGCGGGAATTGCGGCGAGAGAATGCATAAACTCGATGAGACTGCCGACAACGCTTATCTGACACCAGCGCAGGATATGGAGGAGAACCTCAATTCAGTGGATTATGATGTATGGGTTTGCCCGCAATGCAATGCCACTGACATTTATCCATATGTCAACAAGAGCAAAAGCTACACGACCTGCGAGAAATGCGGAGCTCGAACCTGCACACTTGAAAGCGACCGAACCCTATTATCCCCGACAAGCGACCAGGAAGGGAGCGGCGTCAAGACCTATCGGTGCCTCAACTGCCATAGCCGCAAAGAGAAACACTACAAAATCGCGAGATTGGCCTCTGCGGCCCCGATAATCATCGGCGGGGGTGGCCACGGTGGCGGGAGCGGGTTCTCGGGTGGCAGTTTTGGCGGCGGATTCACCGGCGGCGGCGGTGCATCGGGAGGTTGGTAAAAAAATCAGTCGTCACATGGAGTGCGGGCGGCATAATGATGAGCCGCCGAGCATTCATGAACCGTTCTGTCGACAATCAGATGTCGGTTGGCCATCGACGCTATGGCTGTTATTTCATGAGAAACCAGCAGTATTGTCGTCGATTTTTCAAGTGACGACAATATTTCATAGATGTGGTCTTCAAAACGTTTGTCAATATAACTCAAAGGCTCGTCAAGCACTATGACACTCGGTCGAGAAATCAACGCGCGCCCAAGCAATGCTCGCTGCAGCTGTCCGCCTGACAACTCTCCGATGGAGTTATGCTGCAATTCGCTTAACCCCACGACCCCGAGCATATCATCAACACGCGCCTGACGCTCGGTTTCATCGATTGACCTGACCGCAAGGAGACCCGACGATATAACTTGGCGCACATCGATAGGGAAACGGCTGTCTATCATGTTTTTCTGCGGTAAATAACCGATGTCGAGCCTATCGGTCACAGCACCGTTATCATAATAAGAAACAGACCCTGCTGTGGGGTGCAGCAATTTCAATATTATGCGCAACAAAGTCGTTTTACCGCCACCGTTAGGGCCGGTTATGGCAACAAAATCGCCCTTGTTTATTTCAAAACTAACGTTTTCAAGAGCGACACGACCGTCCCAACGCATCCCTACCTCTTCGAGCCGTATCATAGCGTCAGTTGTTACCATCGAGCGAATTGACTATTAGGTTAATCTCATCCTCCCAATTCCCATTCATTGGGTTAATTCCAACTATCACGGCGTTAATTTGCTTGTTAAACGCTTCGGCTTGTCGAGAATCAAAATCACGTTGATAGAAAAACAGGGACACACCCTGAGAGATGGCTTTATCGACTTTTCCGCCAAGCTCTATCGCCGACGCCTCCTTCCCCTCTTGACCGACGGCTATCTGCTCCAAATCATAATCGCGGGCGAAATAAGCCAATGACGGATGCCATATCAAGAACGAGCGTCGCCGCAATGGGGATAACCGCTTCTCTATGGCGCGGTCCATGGAATCAAGACGTGAATCAAATGCGATGAAACGGCTGTGATAGTAATCTCTGTTTACCGAATCGAGTTTCTCGACAGCCGCTGCCATGTTGGCCGCAATCACCCTTGCGTTTTTAACTGAGCTCCAAGTGTGCGGATCAGGGATACCATGCTCATGAGCGTCGTGGCCACAATGGTCATGGGTCCCCGTAAGCAGCTCCAAGCCCTCGATAGTGCCTATAACAGGCAAATCGGGGTTATTCTCTTTCAACTTGGGCAGCATTGCTGATTCAAAACCGATATTGCCAATTGTGAAATAGGCCATCGCACGGTCTAAGTCGACCATGTGGGTAATGCCCGGTTCATAGTTTTCGGGGTTAGCACTTTGTGATAACAGAGACTTCACCTCCATTTTATCCCCTACAATCTGTTCAAGAATATATTTTTGCGGTGGAATTGTAACAATCAGTAACGGCTTGGCGTCATTATTACCCTTGCAACCCGACAAAAGCGACATCGTAGCTAAAGCTGCAAGCGAAACTATAAACAGCCTTAAATGGTTGAATGATAAAGAAAACATAGATTCAATAAGCCTTATTATGCCGCAAAAGTAGCAATTATAAGCGAAATTGTAATCAAATTTCATTAAAAACTAAGAATTATTTATATCTTTGCAGTAGAAATTAACCTTAACTCAATGGACCAGATGAAACGTCTTCAGCTTGACTCATTAGATATCAAGATTCTCCAAATGTTGGCTAATAACGCCCGAAAACCGTTTCTTGAAATAGCGCGCGAATGCAACGTCTCAGGAGCGGCAATCCATCAACGCATCGCCAAGCTCACCTCCTTAGGTGTCATCAAAGGTTCGGAGTGTCTCATAGAGCCATCAGCTGTAGGATATGACACTTGCGCCTATATCGGTTTCTTTCTCAAAGACCCAAGCCAGTTTCACTATGTGGTTGAGGAACTGAAAAAAATACCCGAAGTAGTTGAATGCCATTTCACTACCGGCCAATATGATATGTTCATCAAGCTCTATGCCCAAAACAACGACCATCTACTCCATCTGATTCACACCCGATTGCAGAAGTTGGGACTTGCCCGCACAGAATCGTTGATTTCGTTCAAGGAAGTTTTCAAACGTCAGGTCCCAATCAACAGCCGCAACGACGTTTAAATCATCACATCGATGGACGAAAAAGCGATATCGGGGGGACAATCGGAAAAGCTCGTTTTTCTTAATCATGCCACCCGGTGGGGCAAAGAGGCAGGAGACGAATTGCTGCGCTATTTCCGCAGCGACAGTCTTCAGATTGCCACAAAATTCAATCAGAGCGACATAGTCACCGCTGCCGATAAAGCCGCCGAGAAGATTATCATAGGGCACATCAACGAGTTATATCCCGACCACTCTATACTGTCGGAAGAATCCGGATTGACATCCCGAGACAGCCGTGTACGATGGGTAATAGACCCGCTCGACGGCACGACAAATTTCAGCGAAGGCCTACCATTGTTCTCAGTTTCAATAGCGGTAGAAATCGACGGCACCGCCGCCATCGGTGTCGTCTACGCTCCCCGTCTCAATGAGATGTTCCATGCCATCAAAGGTTCAGGAGCGTGGCTTAACGGACACAGGATAACCGTTTCACACAAAACTGCGCTGAATCAATCGGTCGTCGCGACCGGGTTCCCGGTCGACAAGGACACCAACCCCGACAACAATCTTCAATCAGCCGGCCGAGTGCTACCCGCAGTGAGGGGTTTGCGCCGGTTAGGGTCTGCGGCACTCGACCTCAGCTATGTCGGAGCCGGATTCCTTGACGGATATTGGGAAATAAACCTCCACGAGTGGGACGTAGCCGCCGGAGCGCTCATAGCAAGCGAAGGAGGCGCATCAATTACACGATTTCGCCATGACCGCAACGTGTCGATGCTCGCATCAACGCCAACGATACACAATTCCCTACTAAAGCTCATCAATGGTGATAAATAATCAATGCCCTAAGCTCTTTCTTTTAATTTCACTTCGCTTGGCAACGACATTAATGAATCACTAAAGCCATAATTGCGGCGCATAAATTTTCAGAAAAGCCCACGCGCCACACACCCGCAGCAAGCACACGCCAACGATGTCGCAGACGAATGGCGAGCGTGAGCGCGACCGCTACATCTATTTCGGCACGTCAAACTATGCATCCGGAATAATTGGCATCACACTCCCACCGTTATATCAAATGCTCCACATTTCTGCGCCCCGCACTATCACAGCTTAACACTAACAAACTCATGGGGACACTCCTACATGAAATATATTTCGCTTTAAACAAAAAAATTGATTGTCTCACGACAACCAATCTTAGTTAACCTTAAATCTAATACCATGAAAAACACAGCGCAAAGATAGTATCCTTTTGCCACACCACAAACAATTATCAAAGAAATTTGCTGCGATTTAACATTATTTCATACAACATTGGCCGAATCCAAACATTTCAGCGACATTTCGCTTAAACCAAATTCCACTATATAACTTACTTTCACAACCGACTGCATCTTCTTTAATATAAAAGCACAATCCTTGTGTTCCAATCAGATTTTGCAACCGGCCAAAAAGCACAGATTCTTTATCACAGCATATCACTTTTTACGGGTCAGCGGATTTTCCCGGCGGGCCAACCCGACCTGAACCAACAAACACAAGAAGCTCGCTGATTTTCAGCGAGCTTCAAACATCTTATTGGCGGAAAGACAGGGATTCGAACCCTGGGTACCCGTAAGGGTACAACGGTTTTCGAGACCGTCCCGATCGACCACTCCGGCATCTTTCCCTATTCGGACAGCGGGTACTGAAACATACCCACTCGACTCAAAGTGATTTTCGACAGCAAATTTACAAATTGTTTTCCACTCAACAAAAGTTAATCACTTTTTTATTTCAAGTATTTTCATTTTACACATAGCAACACTCAAACCCAAGTAACGATTACAGCAATCCGCACCTTTATCATAAGTCAAACCATGAAGCCGCACCACACTGCTGCATAGTCGCGACCTAATTGCAATAACACCGGTTAATTTTATCAAGAGTACATAATGAACCATTCAAATATATGCGTTTAACACCTCACGTTGACTAACAGAATACAGACAAAAAAAATTACTAACTTAACGACACATCGTTTCATTAAAATGGGGCACCGGGAGGCCATCAATTATTATCATGTGTCAAAGAAACTTTTTAACGCAACGATTCGATAAATTCAAAAAAAGTTGTAACTTTGCATCACGCAAAAGTCCAATGCGGTAATAGCTCAGTTGGTAGAGCATCAGCTTCCCAAGCTGAGGGTCGCGAGTTCGAGCCTCGTTTACCGCTCAAAAGATAAAGCGTTGAGAGTTAGCAGGTTATATCAAACTCTTGACGCCTTTGTCGTTTATATACGCATTAAATTCTGTGAAATATAGCGCATTTTGGGGCGTTTTTTGGTGTTTTTTGTGCAAGATGTTTCGCAAAATGTTTTGCGCACTAAAAAACACCCGAAACGTCTAAAAATACGCCCCAAAAACATCTAAGACCCTCATTATCTTTATATCAAAGAGACACCGATCCATACCACGAACTACAAACGCAAACGCCGGATAAAATCCTGTAGGATTTCATCCGGCGCAATTATATCAGCTGCGTTATCTCGCAGATTAGCCTATAAGGTTCTTGCCGGTCATCTCCTTCGGCTGAGGTAGACCCATTATGTTCAAAACGGTAGGGGCAACATCGGCAAGGATACCGTTACCGATCTTAGCGTCGGCACGCGGAGTCACATAGACACACGGGACGGGATTAAGCGAATGAGCGGTATTGGGCGTACCGTCGGGATTGATTGCGTTATCAGCGTTGCCGTGGTCAGCTATGATTACTGTCTCATAGTCAGCGGCTTTAGCGGCCTCAACGACCTCATGCACACAGTCATCAACCGCTTTCACCGCTTTCTGAATAGCCTCATAAACACCGGTATGACCCACCATATCTCCATTTGCGAAGTTAACTACGATGAAGTCATATTTTTCCGATTTGATGGCATCGACAAGTTTGTCCTTAACCTCATAGGCACTCATCTCAGGCTTGAGGTCATAGGTGGCGACTTTTGGCGAAGCCACGAGTATACGCTCCTCTCCGTCATAGGGCTGTTCGCGGCCGCCATTAAAGAAGAACGTGACATGAGCGTATTTCTCGGTCTCTGCGATATGAAGCTGTTTTTTGCCAAGCGATGAAAGATACTCTCCCAAAGTGTTCGAGACATTCTCCTTGTCAAAAAGAATATGAACGCCTGTAAATGACGAATCGTAAGGCGTCATGCAATAATACCGCAAGCCCGGAATCGTATTCATACCCTCTTCCGGCATATCATGCTGAGTCAGCACAATCGTAAGTTCTTTTGCTCGGTCGTTGCGGTAGTTGAAGAATATCACAGCATCGTCGGGCTTGATTGTGCCGTCAACCGCAGAGTTGTTTATCGGTTTGATAAACTCATCGGTGACATCGTTGTCGTATGATTCTTGAACGGCGGCCGCCATGTCGGTAGCCTGCTCACCCTTACCGTTGACAAGAAGGTCATAAGCTATTTTGACACGGTCCCAACGTTTGTCGCGGTCCATTGCATAGTAACGGCCTATGACCGAAGCTATCACGCCTGCGCTTTTGTCACAATGTGCCTGAAGCTGTTCGATGAAGCCCTTACCACTGCGCGGGTCGGTGTCGCGGCCATCCATAAAACAATGGATGAAGACTTTTTCAAGGCCATACTGCTTTGCGATGTCGCAGAGCGCGTAGAGATGTTCGAGCGAGGAGTGAACGCCACCGTCGGAAGTCAAGCCCATGAAATGGATAGCTTTGCCGTTCTCCTTGGCATAAGAAAATGCGCTTTTCACCTCAGGATTATCCATTATCGAACCGTCTTTAATGGCCTTGTTTATCTTGACAAGGTCTTGATATAGCACGCGGCCCGCACCGATATTCAAGTGACCCACCTCAGAGTTGCCCATTTGACCGTCGGGCAGACCGACGTTTTCGCCACTGGCCTGAAGCTCGGAGTGAGGATATGTTTTCAAAAGATAGTCCCAATAAGGGGTCGGAGTGGAGTAGATAACATCACCTTTTGAATGGTTACCGATTCCCCATCCGTCGAGAATCATTAATAATGCTTTTTTTCCCATTATATATAATTATTGTAGTTTCAAATTTTAGCTGCGCACAGTCATCATTATTTAGTCAGAGCGCAACCTTCACACTTTTGGGAAATCTGTTTAAAGAAATCATTACCCTTATCATCAACAAGGATGAATGCCGGAAAGTTCTCAACCTCGATTTTCCAGATTGCTTCCATGCCGAGTTCGGGGTACTCAAGAAGTTCTACTTTCTTGATACTATTTTGAGCTAAGACGGCGGCAGGGCCTCCGATTGAACCGAGATAGAAACCGCCATGTTTGTGACAGGCATCGGTCACCTGTTGGCTACGATTGCCCTTGGCAATCATAATCATTGCCCCGCCAGCGGTTTGGAACTGGTCGACATACGAGTCCATACGCCCGGCTGTCGTCGGCCCGAACGAACCGGATGCCATCCCCTTTGGAGTCTTGGCCGGGCCGGCATAATAAATCGGATGGTCTTTGAGGTACTGGGGCATTGGCTCACCCTTGTCAAGACGCTCTTTAATCTTGGCATGGGCTATGTCGCGTCCCACTATGATTGTTCCGTTAAGCGACAAGCGGGTAGATACGGGATATTTTGACAATTCGGCAAGAACTTCAGGCATAGGACGGTTGAGGTTTATCTTAACGACTTCGCCCTCGCCGGCTTTGCGGTATTCCTCCGGAATCAACTCTCCGGGGTTAGCGTCTAGTTTTTCAATCCAAAGGCCTTCTTTGTTGATTTTTGCCTTGACATTGCGGTCAGCCGAGCAAGAAACGCCAAGGCCCACCGGGCACGATGCTCCGTGGCGGGGCAGGCGAATCACCCTGATGTCATGCGCGAAATACTTACCGCCGAACTGTGCGCCGAGACCAATCTTGTGAGCCTCTTCAAGCAACTGTTTTTCAAGCTCAACATCGCGGAAAGCGTGGCCAAGCTCGTTACCCTCGGTGGGGAGATTGTCGTAGTATTTGATTGAAGCCTTCTTAACCGTTTCAAGGTTCTTCTCGGCCGAAGTGCCTCCGATTACAAATGCGATGTGATAGGGTGGACACGCAGCGGTGCCGAGTGTCTTCATCTTCTCAACGAGGAATGGAATCAACGTTTTGGGATTGATGAGCGCCTTCGTCTCTTGATAGAGGTAAGTCTTATTAGCCGAACCGCCGCCTTTTGCCACAAAGACAAATTTATATTCGTTGCCATCAACGGCGTGGAGGTCAATTTGAGCCGGGAGGTTGCAACCGGTGTTGACCTCATCGTACATATTCAGAGGCGCGTTCTGTGAATAGCGCAAATTATCCTCGGTATAGGTTTTATAAACACCGTGCGACAACTTCTCCTCATCACCGCCACCGGTATATACGTTTTGGCCTTTGTTGCCGATGATGATAGCCGTACCGGTATCTTGACAGAACGGGAGCTGGCCTTTTGAAGCCACCTCGGCGTTGCGTAGCATCGTCAGAGCCACGAACTTGTCGTTTTCGCTCGCCTCGGGGTCATGAAGAATTTTTGCCACCATTTCGTTATGCTCGCGACGTAGCATGAAAGCGTTGTCATGCGTGGCCTGTCGGGCAAGCACGGTCAACGCTTCGGGATCGACCACAAGCATTTCGTGTCCATTCCAGTTTTCAACTTTGACGTAATCAGATGTCAACAGATAATACTCGGTTTTGTCTGGCCCGAGCGGAAACATTTCCTGATATTTGAACGGTTTTGTTGCCATAGCGTAACCTATTAATACATTATTATATGTTATACTTTGACGCGAAGTTACCCAAATCGCCTCAATTATCCCAAAATTTCCGTAATTTTGTCGGTATGATACCCAAAGTAATTCACTACTGCTGGTTTGGACGAAACCCGTTGCCCAAGTCGGCGTTAAAATGCATAGAGTCGTGGCGCAAATTCTGCCCTGACTACGAAATTAAGGAGTGGAACGAAGACAATTTCGATGTCAACTCCACTCCTTTTACCGAACAAGCCTACTGCCGGAGAAAATATGCGTTTGTCAGCGATTACGCCCGTTTTTTGATTCTGCACACGCACGGCGGCCTGTATTTCGACACCGATGTTGAGCTGATTAAGCCGATTGACGACATCGTCGCCAAAGGGGCGTTTATGGGCATCGAAAAAGCGGCTCTAGGGGTCAATCCCGGACTCGGACTCGCGGCAGAAAACGGGGAACCGATTTACAAAGAGATTATTGATTATTACGCTTCACTATCTTTTGTCGACAGCGCCGGTAATCAGATTCCCGGCACCGTAGTCAAACACACGACAGACGTGCTAAAACGTCACGGGTTCAAAGAGGAAGACCGTTTCCAGTCAATAGCCGGAATCAATATCTACCCCAACGAATACTTCAACCCGCTCGACGATGCCACAGGGCGGCTCGAAATAACGCCCAACACTCGTAGCATTCACTGGTATTCAAAAACTTGGGTCAACAATTACGGGCCAGCCCGAACATGGATAACACGACGCATCCACCGCTATTTCGGTGTCAATTCAATCAGCTGGTTAAAAAAAATGATTAACCGATAATCAACACGGCCATGGCATCCGACAACAAAAAAAAGAAGTTTTTCATTGTGACCACCATACCCGGTTCACTCGATTTTTTCAAGGGGCAGCTACGCCTGTTGAACGAAAGCTTTCAAGTATCAGCAATATCATCCCAAAACGACCTACTTAAGCGCTTCGGCGCAGCTGAAGGCATACAGACGATACACATCCCGATGGAACGCCCCGTCTCGCTGTGGAAAGACCCCATCAGCCTAATACGTTTCATAGCCCTTTTTGCCGTCACAAGGCCACACATCGTCCACGGCAACACCCCAAAAGGGAGTTTCCTCTCAATGATAGCGGCATGGCTCACACGCGTACCTGTCAGAATCTATATGTGTCATGGACTGCGCTACCAAGGCTATCAAGGGCGTATGCGCCGCCTGCTCATGGCGATGGAGCGCATATCATGCCGCTGCGCGACCCGCGTCATCGCAGTCAGCCATGGCACGAAAAGCACATTGCTGAACGACTCCATCTGCCCGCCCGAGAAAATAATGATTGTCGGCGACGGCTCCGCGGGCGGAATCGACCTATCGCTCTTTGACCGCGACAAAATCACCCCCGCCAAGGAAATAACAGACCTTACACCCGCCGGAGATTTTAAATTCTGCTTCGTCGGACGCATAGTCAAAGACAAAGGCATCAACGAGATGGCCGAGGCATTCTCACACCTTTGCGATGAGCGAGGAGACATTTCATTGGTCATGGTGGGGCCGTTTGAGGATGCCGAGAATCCAATCGACGACGCCACACGCGAGACATTGCGCAATCATCCCAAGATACACCTATTGGGCTCAAAATCAGATGTCAAACCCTACATCGTCGCCTGCGATATGCTTCTGCTGCCATCCTACCGGGAAGGACTCCCGACCGTACCTATCGAAGCCGGGGCATTGTCAGTTCCCACTATCGCTACAGACATTCCCGGATGCAACGAAGTGGTTATTGACGGCAAAAACGGATACCTCGTAAAGCCGCGCGACCCAAAGTCGCTGCTTGAAGCGATGAAACTCGCCGTCAACCGCCGCGACTCCACTATCATAAAAATGGGGCAGACAGCCCGCAAAATGGTCGAAGCCAGATATGAACAGAAAAAAGTGTGGAGCGCATACCGAGAACTGTACAACAACCTCGCCTACCCCCATCAACCGCAATCATAGACCGACGAGCTTACGTCCATACCGTGAACATTGAAAAAAACTCACACCTCGTTAAAAACTTGGTTTTTCAAATTCAAAAACAGGATTCTTCAAACCAATCGCTAATTTTGCACCTGCCCGTTGCACCTGCCATTAATCCAAAATATATGCCGCACAAGGCTTTATAGAGGTTTAGGTGTAGATAATCCGAAAATTCATTATATTTGTAAACTTTTTAAGATTCTACAAAAGGCATGAAATACATCGGAGCACACGTTGCGGCAAAGAAAGGCGTCAGCGACACCCCTTTGCGCGCAAAAGAAATAGGGGCGAAAGCGTTTGCGCTATTTACACGCAACCCGTCGAGGTGGGTGTCGAAGCCGCTCACCGACAAGGAGATTGACAGCTTTAGGACAAACTGCCAAATATCCGGCTACACCCCCGACGTCATATTGCCCCACGACAGTTTCTTGATAAATCTCGGCTCACCAGACAGTCAAAAACTGCACTTGTCGAGGGTGGCATTTCTCGACGAGCTGCACCGCTGCGAGCAATTGGGGCTGACGATGCTCAATTTCCACCCGGGAAGCCACGTCAACCAAATCGAGACCGACGACTGCCTGGACCTGATAGCCGACTCTATCAATGACGCGCTCAATCAAACATCGGGGGTGAAGGCCGTCATAGAAAACACGGCAGGACAAGGTAGCAATCTCGGTTACGAATTTGAACAGATAGCCCGCATCATTTCCCGAGTCGAAGACAAGAGCCGAATCGGCGTGTGTGTCGATACCTGCCACGCTTTCGCAGCCGGATATGACATAGCCACTCCTGAAGGTTATGAGTCTACATGGAAAACTTTTGACGACACCATAGGGTTAAAGTATCTGAGCGGTATGCACATCAATGATTCCCGCAAAGGCCTTGGCAGCAAGATTGACCGCCATGAACCACTCGGAAAGGGGACATTGGGCGAAGGGTTTTTCACCATGCTGATGAATGACCCGCGAATGGACAACATCCCTTTGATACTCGAAACTCCCGACGAGACAATCTGGGCAGAAGAAATAGCGTGGCTCTACTCCTTGACCAACGCATAATCAGAGAGATTCACGATTGACCAAACGATAACAAAGTAAAACATCAATAACATATCACAAAAAAAAGGACATGAAAACCAAACCTGATCTAAGCTTTTGGAAACTTTGGAATTTAAGTTTCGGCTTCTTTGGGGTTCAGATTGCTTATGCGCTGCAAAGTGCCAACGTGTCACGCATATTCGCCACTCTCGGCGCCGATCCCCATGATTTAAGCTATTTCTGGATTTTACCACCACTTATGGGTTTGATTGTGCAACCCATAGTCGGAACCATGAGCGACAACACATGGACCCGTTTCGGCCGCCGTCTACCTTATCTGATTCTTGGAGCTATCGTTGCCGTAGTCGTAATGTGCCTGCTTCCCAACGCCGGAAGTTTCGGGCTGACAGTGTCATCGGCTATTCTTGTAGGGCTGTTTGCTCTTATGATCCTCGACACATCAATCAACATGGCCATGCAGCCATTCAAGATGCTTGTCGGCGATATGGTCAATGAAAAGCAGAAAGGGCTGGCCTACTCTATCCAAAGTTTCCTGTGCAACGCAGGGTCAATAGTGGGCTATGTATTCCCATTTATACTGACATGGATCGGGTTTCAAAACACCGCCGCCGAGGGTGTCATACCTGAGACTGTGATTTATTCATTCTATATCGGCGCAGCGATATTGCTGCTGTGTGTGGTCTATTCGCTGGCTAAAATCAAGGAGTGGCCTCCTCACGTCTATGCGGAATATAACGGCGGGATTGACACTTCGAAAGCTGACGCTAAAAAGGAGAAAACAAACGTAATCAAACTGCTCGTCAACGCTCCCAAGACTTTCTGGACAGTGGGTCTCGTACAGTTCTTCTGCTGGTTCGCATTCCTGTTCATGTGGACTTATACCAACGGGACTATTGCCAAGAATGCGTTTGACACACCCGAAACAGTGTCAAATTATGGCATAACCGACGCAAACGGCGAGGTGTTCCAAGCGAAATATATCCTCATCAATGACACAACCGTCATTCTTGAGCACGGGAAAGCGACCGTCGCCGGTTTCATAGCAACCAATGGGACTCTGACCAAGGTCGACAGGCTCTCAATCGAGCGTGACAACACACCGTCCATAACAGTGGTAGAGAACGGGCTTATCGCATCGAAAGAGGGGGTTGCCGCTTTTGATTTCAACGAAAGCATAGACACCCGAAATGCCAAATTGTCAATCAACGGCGGACTTCCGATTGACGCGCCTGAATCTATCAAATTAGTCGATTACCTCACACTCATACAGCAAAAGAGCGAACCTGTGGAACTTACTCTTGCCGGAATCGTCACTCACGATCCCCACAGCGGTGAACTGTTTATCGACGAAGCTGAGGTGCGTACACTCGACGCTCCCGCCAAGGCTCAATATGCCACTCATGTAGTGCTCAATACAGAATCGAAACAATATAACGATGCCGGTAACTGGGTGGGCATCCTTTTCGCCATCCAAGCGATCGGTTCGGTACTTTGGGCTATAGTTCTGCCGATGTTCCGCAACCGTAAGTTCTCATACGCTCTGAGCCTGCTCCTCGGTGCCGCCGGATTTATATCAGCCGGCTACATCACCAATCCCTACTTGCTGTTTGTGTCATTCGCATTAATCGGTTGCGCATGGGCAGCAATGCTCGCATGGCCGTTCACCATCCTGACAAATTCGCTCAAGGGTGGCAACATCGGCGCATATCTCGGCCTGTTTAACTGCTCTATATGCATTCCACAAATTATCGGCGCACTTGCCGGAGGGTGGATTCTCGCTGCTATCGGCTCGCCCGATGCCCTCGCACCTCAATGGATGATGATGGTTATCGCGGGCGTGTCACTCGCAGTCGGCGCACTTTGCGTAGGATTCATCAAAGAGCATCAGCCCGAGACAGTGAAAGAATAATTACAAGCCGTCAGGCTCAAATCTAAGAAATAAGACTCCCGCCGATTTTGTCAGCGGGAGTCTTTAATTATAGAATGATAAATCTAAAACTACGGACTATCAAATCCAACGCACATAGGCGAAATCCATGCGGTGGGGCAAAGCGGGATTATAAGGGTAAAGGCGGTAAGCAAAGCGGAACACGCCGGCGTCGGTGAAATGATCTTTCAGATGGTAGGTCACAACACCTCCATCTTCAGCCGTCACCTTGAACGGAATCGTTTTCCACAAATTCTCGTTACCGTTGCTCTGCTTGTATATGACGAGTTCGAGGCCGAGGTCTTTACCGAGACCATTGGTGTCAACTTTGACAGTTGTCTCGTACGGTTCGCCGGTAATGCCGTTGGCTGCTCCGCTACGAGCCACATCAAGGACCTTGATACCATCCCATGCAGTCGCTACTTTCTCTTTCCATGCTACGATTTCTTTTGCAAGAGTGTAGTCATTGGCCACGAGTTTTTTGGTTCGGGCGGCTTCTTTGTCATAGAAGCGACTGATATAATCGTCAATCATACGCTTCATGGTGAAATTAGGCGCGATGTCACCGATTGAACGCTTGATGTACTGAATCCACTCGGGAGAATAGCCCTTAGAATTTTTGGCAAAATAGAGGGGGACTATCTCGTTTTCAAGCATAGAGTAGATTGTAGCCGCATCGAGTTTGTCTTGCTGAGCCTGATCGGTGAATGTGCGTTGGTCGGTCAACGCCCAACCGGCTTGCTCATTGAAACGGTAGCCCTCATACCACCAACCGTCGAGGACTGAGAAGTTGAGGACGCCGTTCATCTCGGCCTTTTCACCTGAGGTACCTGAAGCCTCAAGGGGACGTGTCGGGGTGTTCAACCAAATATCCACTCCTGAGACGAGGCGTTTCGCAACTATCATGTTGTAGTCTTCAAGGAAAATAATCTTGCCGAGGAACCGGGGCATCCGCGAGATTTCCATGATGCGCTTAATCAAGCCCTGACCCGCGCCATCTGCGGGGTGAGCCTTACCCGAGAATACGAACTGCACCGGGAACTGCTCGTTGTTGACAATCTTGTCGAGACGGTCGAGGTCGGTAAAAAGAAGATGAGCGCGTTTGTAAGTTGCGAAACGGCGGGCAAAACCGATGATGAGCGCATTGGGGTTGATTTTGTCAACAATCTTCATCACAGCCGACGGGTCGCCCTGATTAGCAAGCCATTTTTCTTTGAAATCACGTTTAACGAAGTTGATGAATTTGGTTTTCATCTTCATTCGCATCTCCCAAATCTCTTCGTCTTTGGCCTTGAAAATGCCTTTCCACGCCTCGGGGTTGCTTTGGTCTTCAAATAGCTGCTTACCGAGTTTTTCAGTGTAAAATTCTTTCCACTCGCTTGAGGCCCAAGTGGGCATATGCACGCCATTGGTCACATAGCCGACATGAGACTCTTCCCAACTATAACCCTTCCAAATTCCGGCGAACATCTTTTTAGAGACCTCACCGTGGAGCCAGCTCACGCCGTTGGCTTCCTGGCAGGTGTTAAGAGCGAAGACGCTCATAGAGAAGCGCTCGTTTGTATCGGGGTTCTCACGGCCCATATTCATAAGGTCGTTCCAACTGATTCCGAGTTTTGCGGGATATTCACCCATGTATTTGCCGAACAAGCCTTCATCGAAGTAATCGTGTCCGGCGGGAACGGGCGTATGAACAGTGTATAGGCTTGAAGCGCGCACAAGTTCAAGAGCCACATTAAAGTCGAGGTGCTGCTTCTGCACATAATCGACAAGACGCTGGAGATTGAGCAAAGCCGCGTGGCCTTCATTGCAGTGGTAGATGGTAGACTTGATACCGAGTTTTTCAAGCATCAACACGCCACCGATACCGAGGAGATACTCCTGCTTAATGCGGTTCTCCCAGTCACCGCCATACAATCTATGGGTAATCACGCGGTCAAACTCGCTGTTCATGTCAAAGTCGGTATCCATCAGATAGAGGTTCATTCGTCCGACATTAACACGCCAAACGTGGCTGTAGATAATGCGACCCGGGAACGGGACTTCAAGAATCATCGGCTGGCCATTATCGTCAAGGACCGGCTCGATGGGAAGCTGATTGAAATTCTGAGGTTCATAGTTGGCAATCTGCTGACCATCAACCGACAGAGACTGGGTGAAGTAGCCATAGCGATACAGGAATCCGACAGCCGTCATGTTGATACAACTGTCCGACGCTTCCTTGATGTAATCACCTGCCAACACGCCAAGACCACCTGAATAGATTTTCAAGGCGTTACAGAGTCCATATTCCATCGAAAAGTAAGCCACAGATGGGACATCCTTGCGCATCGGTTTCTTCATGTACTCCTTGAACGAAGCATAGACGCTCTCAATACGAGCCATCATCTCGGCATCAGCGAGAATTTCTTGCAGACGAACCGAAGATAGCTGCTGGAGCAACATCACAGGATTTTCGCCTGTGCTACGCCACAAATTTGGGTCAATGTCACGGAAAAGCGATTTACCCTCACTGTTCCATACCCACCATAGGTTGCGTGCGAGATCTTCCAACGGTTTCAGTTTGCCGGGCAAATCTGATTTAACTGTAATCTCCCGCCACGCAGGAGTATTAGTGTTACTTACTTGAAATTTCATATTAAATTATTGGTAATTAATGAATTATTTACTTTATATCATTTTTCTCACGCTTAATGCAGTTGACGAGAGCTGTCTCAAAGGCTCGTTCATAGTAGGTGATGAAACTGCTCCAAGCTGCGTGGCGTGCGGTGCGCATAGCTGCTTTTGAAATGCGTTCAAGGACGCTGCTTGAGCATCCCGCGAGATAATGCAGATCCCGAGCCACGGATGAAGTGACGGTATCATAGTTGAAATCGCCGCGCGCTATCACGCTGACCCCGCAACTTTCAAAATTATTTTCAAATGATGACAGTATCCACTGGCCGAAACCTGAAAGCGAGGTGGTCACCGTCGGAACGCCAAACGCGACGCTCTCAAGCGGTGTGTAACCCCAAGGTTCATAATATGAGGGGAACACAGTCGCATCCATGCCAATCAGCAAATCATAATATGAGCGGTTAAAAATGCCATCGTTACCATCAAGATAGCACGGCACATATATCACCGTCACATTATCGGGTTGACGGAATGCGCTGAGATAACGTTCAATGGGGTCTTGGCCCGGATTGTTTATCCAATGAGTTATATACGGAGCGCTGAGGGGCTGGCTCGCATTGTGCTCCATCGCATCGGCGAGATCGCGACGAGGGCCGTTAACCCATGCCGGAACCATGACATAAGCAAGCACGGGGCGGTTTACATTTTCGCCGGCAAGACGGCTCATGGAGTCAAGGAACAAATCAAGTCCTTTGTTACGGTATTCACAGCGGCCAGAAGTACCGACTATAAACGTGTCATCGGGGAAGTCGCGGCCGGTCAACGCACGACCGACTTTAAGCAGCAACTCACGCGCATCGGCCCGTGTAGAATCAAATTTCACACCTGTGGGGACAAAATTGCGTTCAAACCCATTGGGAGTGACCACATCGGGATTCTTTTCCAGCAATTGCTCGCACTCTATGGCTGTTATGTCGCTAACAGTCGTGAAACAATCGGCCTGATGAGCAGCCGCTTTCTCAAGAGAATGTTTTGATTGCATATTAAGCTCGCCAGCCATCTGGTCACCATTGTAACCTTTAAGATAGTCATAGAGCGGTTTATTGTTGCCGCAGATGCTTCGCCCGATGCTCGTGGCGTGTGTGGTGAAAATGGTTGCCACCGACGGCATTTTCCACTTTAAATAAAGCAGACCCATACCGGTAGTCCACTCGTCGAAATGAGCTATCACTCGACCGTCGGTTTTGCCGAGGAAGCGCGTGAGGCTTTCAATCACCATTGCCGATGCGACGGCAAAGGCGCAAGCCTCATCATAGTCACCGTAGGCGTGGAGCGAGTCGACACCGTAAAGCTCCCACATTTTACCGTAAATCTCATCTTTACCGGCATACATGGAATCAAACTTCACCAAAACTGTCAACGGACGCCCTGGAATGTCCCAACGCCCTACCCTGACGGTCACTCCGTCGGGTAACTGCGGATTTTGACGCCAAGCTTTGAGCAGAGTGGTCGATTCAACGAAATAAGGTGACGGATTTTCATCTGACCACACGTCGGGGCCGACAAATATAAGATTGTTTTTATAATAGGACTGTAATGTCTTTGCTTTGGTTGACAGGACAGTATAAATACCTCCGATTTTGTTACAGACTTCCCAACTGGCTTCAAACAACAAGTCGAGTTTATCGTGATTAATTTCCATTCTTTAGAGTCACTTTTAAAAGTGCAAAGATAAGGAATTATTCTTAAAAACTACAATTACAAGCTTCAAGAGTGTCGCCAATATTTCTTGTTTAGCCATATTTAAACGAGTTGGCAATAGATACCTTTGGGGCGGGGTTTAGGCTCGGTTCACGAAAGCCCGGCAGCCCCGCCGCAACGCCCCCCAATTAATCCGTTAGGGAGTTCCCATAAATTCCTCGGCAGAAGTGCCACGTTGACCGAGCTGCTCCAAAGCGTCGGTAGCTTCTACTTGAGAATATGTTTTAGCTTTTTTAGCCATTTGGTGTCGGTGGGCGGGGTTAATTGGGGGTGGAATGGTGTGGGCGGGAGTGGACGGTCGGCTTGATGGGGCCGCTGGAGAGTAGCGTTTGGTAGTAGGTTTTGACGTCGGTCCAGCGGTAGAAGGGGAAGCTGTCGGTGTCGATGGCTGGGACGGCGATTTCTCGCTCGTTAAGCATAAATTTGACTATCACGTCGCCGGCTTTGTTGCGGAAAAAGATTATCTGCACGTTGGCAGCCATGGGTGATATGGCGTAGGTGCGGAACACATCCTTAAACCGCCCGGGGTCGGCGACAGAGTTGTAGCAACCGTCAAGGCCGAGGATTGCCGTGAGCGGGATTAGGTTGCCGTCGTGACCGAAGCGTAGCGTGGCTCCGTTGCGACCTGCGTCGATTATGTCGGACGCTGAGGTCAAGATGTTGGTCAACAGCGGTTTCACGTTGTCGATATTCATGCCATCGGCAAGGGTGTAGTTGCTATCGGCGGCGTAAAATTGGTAGTTGAACACTTGCCAGAGGTCGAAAAGCTCTTGCGGCTCGAAGATGTCCATAAACGAGAGCCGGGTTTCCATATTTTGCATATCGACAGCTATCCAGTATAACCCCCACATCAGTTCGGCCGGATTGACCTTGCACCTGACGTAGTCGGCATCGCAAAAGAGAGCGTCGACGAGTCGCTGAGGGCGGGTGTGCTCTTCACGGAATTTGCGGAACTCTTCGCGCCAAGGGCCTCGCTCGGAGTTGAACTCACATGATGCGGGACTATGGTAATTGAGATAGCTCATGTGGCGGTTGGAGGCTTCGCGGGTGATGTCGAGCGATGGTTTTTTCTCTTTAAGCGATTCGCAGAAAGCGTCCATGCTGAGAGCGCAACGCATCACGATGGTGGAGCGTGCCGAAATCGACGGGTTGCCGGCGAACACTTCGGGGAAAGCGTCGTACATACGCGCCGCTATGGCTTTGTGTTGTCTGACACCGAGCGGTGACAAATCGCCTCCGCGGCCTTCGGCTTCTTCCCAAACAGTTTCGAGGCGGCTGTAGACATCGGCTCCGAGCGGAGTGAGCGCATCGGATTTGCAAGCGTCGGCAAGCAAGTCGAGGACCCACGTGTAGTCGTTGTCGCTGATGAGGTAGCGCGAGCCGTGTCGGCCGTAATGGCTAATATAAAAAGGCTTATACCCCTTTGGGGCAGGGGTATTGGCACTTTCCGTCACCGGATAGGCATAGTAAACTCCACCGGCTTTCTCAATTGTTTCAAACACTTCGTCGCGAGCGGGTTGCACTGCCAAAGCGCATAAGCCGCACGCGACGAGGGTTATAGATAAGATAAATTTCCGCATCTTTAATAAAGAATAAATCAAAGAATTAACGCTATCGGTCAATAGCTTAGGCTCGGAGCCGCAATCAGCCGCACAAGGCCTCATCCATCGCGGCGGCAGCCCTACGGCCATCGCCCATGGCAAGAATCACCGTAGCACCACCTCTCACAATATCACCTCCGGCATAAAGCGGAGCGAGCGATGATTGCATAGTGGCATCATCGACCACAATCGTGCCTCTCTTCGACACTTCAAGGCCGTCAATTGAGTTAGGGATAAGTGGATTGGGCGAAACACCGACGCTGACAATCACCAAATCGACCGGTATCTCGTCGATAGCCCCTTCGATGGGCACGGGAGAGCGACGACCCGATTCGTCCGGTTCGCCAAGCTCCATGCGCTGAACCAGCATCATGTTTACGCGGCCTTTCTCGTCGCCACGATATTCTATTGGGTTGCAGAGGTTCATGAAAACCACGCCCTCCTCCTTAGCGTGTTTGACCTCTTCGGCGCGGGCGGGCATCTCGCTTTCTCCTCGACGATAGACTATCATGGCAACCTCGGCTCCCATGCGGCGAGCCGTACGCACGGAGTCCATCGCCGTGTTGCCACCGCCGATGACGGCTATGCGTTTGCCTTTGAGCACGGGAGTGTCGCTACCGTCGCGACCTGCGCCCATGAGGTTGACGCGGGTGAGATATTCGTTAGACGACATCACGCCTATAAGATTCTCTCCGGGGATGTTCATGAAGCGCGGAAGCCCGGCACCTGAAGCGACGAATAGACCGTCGTAGTTTAACGCCATAATGTCGTCGTAGCTCAAAGTCTTGCCGATGACACAGTCTTTGACGAATTTCACGCCGAGAGCCGAGAGCACGTTTATTTCCTCGTCGACGACTGAGTTGGGTAGTCGGAACTCGGGAATGCCATATTTCAACACCCCGCCGATTTCATGGAGAGCCTCATAGACTGTGACTTCATAACCTCGCTTAATCATGTCGCCTGCAAACGACAAGCCCGCTGGTCCCGAACCGACGACAGCCACTTTTTTCCCATTGGCAGGGGCGACAGTCGGTGTTACTTTTTCGTCTGAAAGGCGTTCGTTGTCGGCTGCGAAACGCTCAAGATAGCCAATCGCCACCGGTTGCTTCTTCATCTTGTGATAGACGCATCGCGACTCACATTGTTTTTCCTGAGGGCAAACGCGTCCACACACAGCGGGGAGCGCGCTTGTTTCTTTAAGCACAACGGCGGCAGAGTGGAAGTCGCCGCGTTCGATATTTTTAATAAACCCGGGGATGTTTATCCCCACGGGGCAGCCTGTGACGCATTGCGGGTCAGGGCAATCCATGCAGCGCGTGGCCTCGAGCACAGCCTGTTCGGCTGAAATGCCTTGGTTGACTTCTTCATTGCAGGTCACTCTATAGGCCGGATCAAGCTCAGGCATTTTTACACGAGGAATCAATGTGCGCTCTTTTGCCGTTTTTGATTTGCGCAGCTCCTCACGCCATTGGGTGTCACGCGGCGCAGACGTCATATCATTCTTTTTCATTGTAGTTGTATCGCTATGGATGGATTGTTAGTTGTAAGAGCGTAGTCTCATCATCATTTCATCAAAATCGACCTTATGGGCGTCAAACTCAGGGCCGTCGATGCAGACAAAACGCGTTTTGCCACCGACCGTGACACGGCAGGCGCCACACATCCCGGTGCCGTCAACCATGATTGTATTCAGAGAACAGATTGTCGGAACATCATATTTTTTAGTCATCAACGACACAAATTTCATCATTACCGCCGGGCCGATAGTGACGACCAAATCGACCTTTTCGCGGTTAATGACAGCTTCCACGCCATCGGTTACCAATCCCTTCTTGCCGTAGGAGCCATCGTCGGTCATGATTATGACCTCATCGGAATGAGATGCGACTTGCTCCTCGAGGATCACGAGATCCTTGGTGCGAGCGGCGAGCACCGAGATAACTCGGTTGCCTGCGGCTTTCATCGCCTTGATGATTGGCAAGAGGGGGGCGACACCTACTCCACCTCCGCAGCAAACGACTGTGCCGAAGTTGTCGATATGGGTCGCTTTTCCTAACGGCCCTACGACATCGGTGAGGTAATCACCGGGTTCCAAGGCGCATATCTTGGTTGTGGAGTCACCCACAGCTTGAACGACCAGCGTTATTGACCCGGCTACCGGATCGGCATCGGCGATAGTTAGCGGGATGCGCTCGCCATGCTCGCCGCAACGGACTATTACGAAATGGCCGGCTTTGCGCGATTTCGCAATCAATGGGGCTTCGACCACCAATTTCACCACTTTTTCCGAGAAATGCTCTTTCTCCAATATCCTATTCATATCAAATCGATTGATTAATATATTCGCACTATGAGATTATGCCCAATGACAAATAATCTATGTGCTTACAAAGGTACAATTAAAACATAAATATAACAACTCAGCAAGAAAATTGGTGAATCAAAGAGTCTCGGAACCCACCATTTACGACATCATCGGCACTGTCGCTGATAAAAATAGGTGAAATTTGGAATAAAATTTGTAATTTAGCGGCTTAATTTCACGCTGAGTTCGCCGAGCAGGCTGAGCAAATGAAGGAAGCTACTGAAAATAAACTGATTGCGCAAGAGTTGCCGGCTTTAACGCCGTTGACATTCATCCCCGTCTATAAATCTGTGATATGGGGCGGTGTGCGCATAGGCGAATATAAACATGAGCATTTAGGCTTGCCGTCGGTGGGCGAAAGCTGGGAGATTTCAGGTATTCCCGGGCATGAGACCATCGTTGCCGACGGTCCGCATAAAGGTAAAACCATAAGTGAATTGATGTCGCGCTATGGGGCACGGTTAATCGGCAACCGCCTACATTCACGCGGCATCAAGGAGTTTCCGATATTAATTAAATTTCTTGACGCTCGCGACGACTTGTCGCTCCAGGTACACCCCGGAGAGGAGATAGCCCGTAGCCGCCATAATTGCCCCGGCAAGTCAGAAATGTGGTATATTATCGATTCGGCCCCCGAGTCGACAATCATATCGGGATTCTCGAAACCGATTACCCGCCAACAATATCGCGAGCAGGTGAAGCGCGGAGAAATACTGCAATCAGTGGCTCAGCACCCGTCGCGACCCGGTGACGTGTTTTTCATACCGGCCGGCCGCGTTCACGGACTTGGGAGCGGCAATTTCGTGCTCGAAGTGCAACAGAGCAGCGACATCACCTATCGCATCTATGACTACGACCGCCGCGACAAAGACGGAGTGAAGCGCAATCTCCATACCGAACAGGCAGCCGAAGCAATCGATTTCAGAGTTTATGATAACTATAAAATCGACCCTATACCTATCAAACAGGGCATAGATGTGTTAGTGCAGTGTCCGGTATTTGAGGTGAGGATGCTCACCGTCGACGGAGATTTGTCGGTTGATTGTCCTGACGACAGCTTTATGACAATGACATGCGTATCGGGCGAAGCAGAGATAGCGGCCGGCGGAACAATCACCAGATTGAGCTGCGGGCATTCGTTGCTGATACCGGCGGAGATACACGACATTTCAATCAGAGGTAATGCCCGAGTTATCGCTGCAAGTTGCTGACATCCATTCAACCTTTTAGCCGCAGTCACAAAGCGTGACATACACATAAAAGGCACGCGGTTTACCGGTCAAAATAGCACATAAAATCGTAGCATTTTTGTTTATTGGTCAATTTTTTTGGCAAAATACGATTCCGTATAGAATTTATTTTCCTTATCCTGAGGCTATCGTCTCTAATCGAGCAGGAGGCAAACACGCAAATGGCGGTGGGCTACACGAGCAACCCACCGCCATTTGAGTTATTAATGTATTAAGAGAATATCAAATCATAGAATTGATAACGTCTTTGATTTGTTGCGCCAATGCGTCGGCAGCCTCAAGGGTGTTAGCCTCAGAGTAAATGCGGATAATTGGCTCGGTGTTGGATTTGCGCAGGTGAACCCATGAATCGGCAAAGTCGATTTTGACACCGTCGATATCAGTGATTTTTTCAGAAGCGAATTTATCTTTGACAGCGGCGAGAATAGCATCAACGTCGATTGAGGGAGTGAGTTCAATCTTGTTTTTGGCGATGGCATAAGCAGGGTATTCTTTTTTAAGCTCGCTGACTTTTTTGCCTTTCTTGGCGAGTAAGGTCAAGAAAAGAGCTACGCCCACCAAAGCGTCGCGACCATAATGGCTGGCGGGATAGATGACGCCGCCGTTGCCCTCACCGCCGATAACCGCGCCGGTTTCTTTCATCTTGGTCACCACGTTGACCTCGCCTACAGCCGATGCGCTGTAATCGCAGCCGTGAGCATTGGTCACATCGCGCAGGGCGCGCGATGAGCTAAGGTTGGAAACAGTGGCTCCGGGAGTTTTTGACAGCACATAGTCGGCCACAGCCACAAGAGTGTATTCCTCGACAAACATTTCGCCGTTTTCCATCACGATTGCCAACCGGTCGACATCGGGGTCAACAACGAAACCTACATCGGCTCGGCCTTGGCTCATGAGGCCGGCGATTTGTGTGAGGTTCTCGGGGATTGGCTCAGGTGTGTGCGCGAAGCGTCCGTTGGCTTCGCAGTTTAGTTCAATAACGTTTTTAACGCCGAGCGCGCGAAGCAACTGTGGAATAACGATGCCGCCAACCGAGTTGACCGCATCGACAGCGACAGTGAAATTAGCTTTTTTAATTGCCTCAACGTCGACGAGGTCGAGAGCGAGCACACTCTCAATGTGACGACGGTTATAGGTATTATTGATATATTCGTGTCCGAGGTCGTCAACTTCAGCAAATGTGTATTCATCGGCCTCGGCTATGCGCAACACCTCCTTGCCCTGGGCATCGTTAAGAAACTCTCCGTTCTCATTAAGTAGCTTCAATGCGTTCCACTGTTTTGGATTGTGAGAGGCAGTGAGTATGATACCGCCACAGGCTTTTTCCCAAACGACAGCCAACTCGGTGGTGGGAGTAGACGCTAAACCGATGTTGACAACGTCGAAGCCCATACCGGTCAATGTTCCCACAACCACATCTTTAACCATTTCGCCGGAGAGACGTGCATCGCGACCGACGACGATGCAGTTGGAGTTGCGAGTGGTGTTCTTGCGGATAAAAGTGGCGTAGGCTGCTGTGAATTTCACAAGGTCGAGAGGACTGAGTCCCTCGCCGGGACGACCACCAATCGTACCGCGAATGCCTGAGATAGATTTGATAAGCGACATCTTGCTTTTATGTTAGAGGGTTAATGTTTTTAAATTTGGCTTTTGAAATAACGCACGTTGTATAGATAGGGAATCACATTGGCAATCTCGCTTTGGAAACCATATTGTGATTTAATCACGAGATTCACCTCGCAATCTATGCCGAGATAAGCCAAAGGAAGCTGAATACCTGCCCCATATTGAGCCGACGAGGCCAAAGTGTAGTTACCGAAACGGAAACTTGTGGCATTATACTCAAAATCGTTGGCATTCCCCTCGTATAAAAAATCGCCTGTTTTAGCCCAGTAATTCAGGTTGCAACGGGTGAACCGGAAGAAAATGAGCTGATCAGACTTAGCTTTATTATTAAGATCGCCCGACCGTATGACCTGCATATAGACCATTCCATCCTCGTCCATACGGTAGAACGGAGCGTCGGGGCCTTCCTCAAAGATAGAATCGGCAGGCACAGAATTGACGACCCTGTTGTCAGCCAGGAAACTGTTGACCGACTTTATCTCATCGTTTAGCAAGTCGGCATAACTTTTGCTGTCATCACAAGATGTGACAGCCATCATGGCCGGAATCGCGACAATAACTGACAATAACGCTTTAAGAAATTTTTCCATCGTTGTTATTATTGGCATTTGGAAGATATTTATCATATTGGTCAAGAATCGACTCAAATTTAGCGATGGCCTGAGCCATAGTCCCGAAGAACTCGCCACCGGCGGCATTTTTATGGCCGCCGCCATTGAAATGCTCTTCACACATCTTATTGACGGGGAACTCGCCCCGACTGCGGCAGGAGACCTTAATGTAAGCCGTCTCCTCGCGAAGGAACACAGAATAGACCATTTCGGGGACACTCAATGGCACATTGACAAGACTCTCAGTGTCGCCACGCTCATAATGGTAACGATTCAGCTCATCTTGAGTCAATGAAATCAGAGCCGCGCGATGTTCGGGAAACAATCGCAACTTCTCGTTAATAGCATAGCCGTTGAGCCGCAGACGAGAGACAGAATTGGAATTGCATATCATCGAATAGATGTGGTCTTTGTCGACACCGCGCTTGACAAGGTCAGCAATAACGATATATAACTCGGAATCGTTGGAGTTATATGTGAAATTGCCTGTGTCGGTCATCATTCCGGTGTAGATGCATTCAGCCACTCGGCGGGAAATCATGTCGGCCCACCCCATCGCGACGATAAGCTGATAGAGCAGGAAGCAAGTCGACGACGATTCCGGGTGCGAAATGACCACATCCGCTAAATTTTCAGGGAACAAATGGTGATCTATGAGAATTTTTGGACAGGATGCATCGAGTAGCAACGGCGCCAAACGGTCAATGCGCTTGGACGCATTAAAATCAAGACAACATATCAAGCCCGCTTCGGCGAAAAGCGATTTAACCTGCGGCTCAAAACGGGTGAACGGCACAATCTCTTTCGCACCTGGCACTCCGTAAAGGTTTTTAGGAGGCACATCGGGGGTAACCACCTTAGCTTTCTTACCCATAGCGCGCAACAGATGACATAACGCTAACGTAGAGCCAATCGCGTCACCATCGGGGGTGAGATGACACGTGATGACAATATTATCGTTATCATTAATCAGCCGACGCATTTCATCGACCTTTGCTTTATCTAAATTCAGTGATACCGTCTTATTCATACTATCCCGCGAAGTTACAAAAAAGATTAGGTATATTTGCAGTAAATTCTGTTCATAGGCAAAATTTAGACCACATCCATACCGAAAATGGACATTCTGCGCAAAGAACTCAACGAGATATACCGTTCTCAACATCTTGACGAGGAACAGCTCGACATCTCCGAAATCGGACGAAGTAGAATCTCAATCAACGATTTTGGTTCAATCAAGGAGTCGCGCGCTATCATAACAGACGCTTCAAGCAAAGCTCGGTAAGACACGCAAGGCCAACAAAGTGATAGGGACCGGACGCCAACGCACCTTAGACACCCACACCTGCATCAGATACAACGACCGAGACACCATTTTTTTAATTAGAGTTGAGCCAATAGATAATCAGCCGATAAATGAAAGAGGTATATTCGCCGACGGCGACAAATTAATAGAGCTATACAGCGGTCAGATAACTAAAGTCAAAAACGGGCAAATCTTGATTTCAGGATATGAAAACAAAGTGGGCATATTCAAAAAATTTACCGGGAATTGAGCAGAGCGTTGACCTGCTGAGCATTGGCTCCAAGCGAGACAGCTCGTCGGGCATCGGAACGCGCCTCATCGTAAAGATAACGTTTCTTATTGAGCAACGCCCTGAAAACATAAAACTCGGGGTCTGCGGGATACCGCTCTATAGCGGTAGCGATGGTTTCAGATGCCTCGGTTAGACGTTCAAGGGCAAGCTGGTTCTCAATGAGGCCGGAATAGTATTCCGCCGCCGGCGACATCGCAATAAGTCGACAATATTCCGCGGCGGCCGAATCGTTATCGCCCCGGGCGGTGTGGAGTGCGGCAAGTGCGACCAAAGTCATTTCCGCGTCGGGTGCCATTGCCCGCAAATGCTCAAAGTCCATCTCAGCCGCTTCGAGGTCGCCAATGGAAAACGACACCATGCCACGATAAAAATACGGTTCTGACAGAGTGGAATCGAGCCGCATAACGTTCTCATAGTCAGCGACAGCTTCTTCCTTGCGCCCCATTGACAGATAGATGCGCGCCCTATTATTAAGGACAGTCACTGAAGCCGGCGCAATGTGGTGGGCATCGGTCAATGCCTCCAAAGCCCCCGCATCATTTCCCATCTGATGGCGCACGATGCCGAGGTTAGAGAGCAACAGCACGTTCCCGAAATCACCCGGACGGAGAGAAATGGCCTCTGTCAACAGAGATTCCGCCTCGGCCCACTCAGAATGAGCGATAGCACTATCGGCGCGCTCGACTACCGACAACACCTCAGGTGACAATGTCGCAAAGGTGTTTTGGACCGAATGTGATACAGCCGGCATAAACAGAGCAAAAACCGCCGGCAACAAAAACCGTGACAACTTCATGTCGCAAAGATACATCAAAATCTCCCGATATATCAATTTCCAGACTAAAAGTCAAACTTCAATGACTTCTCAGATGAATACACAGAGTCCAAGATGCCATTTTGACGAGTTTATAGATCGGCATGTAAAATATTTGGGTGATATTGGTGAAATTAATTAACTTTGCGAGTGACGGCAGGAGTGCCGATTATAGAATATATTACAGAAGCGTTATGTCTTCATCTTGTAAGTGAAAAGCCTAGGAAACTTATCCACGAGAGCAAGAGATGGCAAAGTGCTTCCGCGCTATAGCGTGGGGCCGTTTTCCATATCTTTTCTCAAAGGTTTTCCTAGCACCTTCACTTGAAGATGTGGTATGTACGGCACCACGTTTTTGCTTTGATAATTATATGGGTTCAGGTGCCGAGCCTAACGAAAATCTTAATTGATATGAGAAAACATTTGTTTTTGGCGGCTGTAGGATTGCTTGCCTTAACTTGCGAAACCGAAGCCCGCACGAGCTGGCGTTTTTACGCCGGTGGTTGGATGCAGAAAGGCTTTGAAGGCACTTATTGCTATGAAGACGATGCCGAGAAATCCAGTCGGTTCAACATCTGGGCCGGAATGGATGTGCAGTTTATCATCAAGGAAAAGTTCCACATCGAGACCGGAGTGAACTACCGCAATCGGTATTTGGCGTATGGTGATGAGTTCTTGTATAGTGACATCGATAATTTTGTTTCGGTGCCGTTGAGGTTTGGCTATCGGTTGGCACTTGACCAAAAGAACTCTTTTGAGTTTGGAGTTGGCCCGTATGCCGCATACGGGGTGTCGAGCGGGGTCGTCCACGTTGGTTTATCGCCGGTGGTGACTTATAAGCATCGTGCGCTCAGCTTAAGTTTCCATTATGAGAATCCAGTGTTTAGGAGCGAGCATGACAAGTATCGTAATCAGTTTGCTATCACCGTCGGAGTTAATTTCAACGGTCGTTCACCCAATTGGGATAATATTGTCGCCGGTTTGAATGTGGCAAACGCGGCCCTCAGTGCGGCTTCGCAAACGATGACGGCGTATAGTGAGTCACAAGGTGGCGGTTCTAACTCCTATTCAGACGGTTATGACGGTGGCGATAACTATGGCACTGACTCCGGCTCAAGCTATTCGTCAGGACGGTCTTCCTCCGCTTCGGGAAATTTTTCTATTTCCGAGCAAAATAATTATAATTCCGATAAACGCACATACGAAAGATATGATAGCCAGTTGTCGAAGCATTTCTATGGCAATGGCAATATGTCGGATAGCAGTGTGCGCCAGGCTGGCCAGAAGATGAAGAGCCTCAGGCAGAAGTGGGAATCGCGAGGGAAATCGTTCCCGCACTCCGGCAATGAGGATAAAGCGCTCCGCTATTAAGTGCCGAAAGGACGAAACAATGATTGCCCCGGCCGATTGTGAAGTCTATAACGGTCGGGGCAATTTTATGCGATAAGCTCTGACAGAATGCTGATTTTCGACCGTTTTCCACACAACGAAATGAAATTAATCGGAGAAATGATTGCCTGATTTGGGAAAAAAATGTAACTTTGTGGCCGAATTTCGTAATCTCTGGCGGGACACGCAGTCCGTTATATTGCGAGTAATGTTAACATTTCAAAAATTAAACTGAAAATGGATTTAATTAAAGTAGCTGAAGAAGCGTTCGCCACCGGCAAACAGCACCCGCAGTTTGGCCCCGGCGACACCATCACAGTAGCCTACCGCATCAAAGAGGGTAACAAAGAGCGTATCCAGCAATACCGCGGTGTCGTAATCAAAATCTGTGGTGAAGGCGAGAAAAAACGTTTCACAGTTCGCAAGATGAGCGACAACATCGGCGTGGAGCGCATCTTCCCTCTGGAGTCTCCGTTCATCGACTCCATCACCATCAACAAGTATGGTAAAGTGCGTCGCGCGAAACTTTACTATCTGCGCAAGCTCACCGGCAAAAAGGCTCGTATTAAAGAGCGTCGTGTCGTTGCCAAATAAGGCTGACACGAAATCCGGTTGCGTCCGAAACGACAATCACCATAAAAGGTTCGCCTTGTCAGGCGAACCTTTTATGGTTTATGGCCGTCATGCCAACTTACGGTTATATCAGATTTTTTTCGTAACTTGCGCATGATTTTTCTACGCTCAATGACTAAACACAAAGACAATTTATGAAAAAAACAGCCCTTTTCCCGCTACTTGCGCTCATCGCGATTTTCACCTCTTGCAACCCCGACAATAGCCGAGCCGACATACAAAGCTCAGAAAATGAAGTCATAGCCAGCATAATGACACGGACAAGCGTCAGAGATTACACCGACACGCCGGTAACCGACGCACAAATCGAGACCATCCTAAAAACCGCCATGTCAGCCCCTACGGCAGTGAACAAACAGCCCTGGGCGTTCATTGTCATCAAAGACCGCGCGACCCTTACCGCCATATCCGATTCGATACCTTCAATGAAGATGGCTAAAAAAGCCCCGATTGCAATCGTCGTTTGCGGCGACATGACTAAGACCCTCGACGGCGAAGGCCACGACTACTGGATTCAAGACGTATCGGCGGCTACCGAGAATCTGCTTCTCGCCGCCCATGCCCAAGGGCTTGGCGCGGTGTGGTGTGGAGTCTACCCCGCGTCCGGGCGCGTAGCCTTCATCAGCGACCTGCTCAATCTCCCCGACGAGATTATACCGTTAGCTTTCGTGCCGATAGGAGAGCCGTCGGCCAAAAACGAGCCTAAAGACAAGTGGGATCCGGCAAAGATTCACAACGACAAATGGTAACCCGATAAATCATTCACCGCCACCACAGCCATGCCTCTGAGACTACAGATTACACCTCCGGAAGCTCTGCCCGACTCATTGCCCTCACCGAGGGAAGAGCTGCGGCAACTTTCTACAATGTCGTTAGACGACCTCACCGAACGGTTTGTCAACGGTGCTGTCGAGTTCGCCATAAATGTGGCTATCGCCCTTGTGGTCTTCTATGTGGGCAAGTTTGTCATAAAGAAAATCCACAAAATCGTGGCGGCGATTATGATACGCCGCAAGGCCGACAAATCGCTAAGCACGTTCATCCTGAGCCTGATACGCATCGTGCTCTATTTCATCCTGATTGTAACCGTAATCGACATATTGGGACTTGAGACGAGCTCGTTCCTGGCCTTATTCGCCTCGGCGGGTGTCGCAATCGGCATGGCACTCAGCGGAACGTTGCAGAATTTCGCAGGCGGAGTGCTCATACTCCTCCTTAAACCCTATAAAATAGGCGACTACATCGAAGCCCAAGGTTTCGCCGGGACAGTTACAGAAATACAGATATTTCACACAATAATCAACACCTACGACAACAAGTCGATAATCATACCCAACGGCGGACTGTCGACGGGGTCCATCAACAATTGGTCGCGCGAAGACTACCGACGGGTATCGTGGGACGTAGCCATATCCTACGGCGACAGTATCGACACCGCGCGCAAAGCGATTCTCGACATATTCGCCAACGACGAGCGCATCGTGAAGCACTTCGTCGAAGACGACCGAGAGATGCGGCGGCGCAAACTAAAAGAACTCGCAACCCACGACAATCCACAGGTCACTACGGAGATTATCACAAAACCACACTGGTGGCAACGCATATTCACCCACAAAAAGAAAGTGCAGACAGCCATCGACCGCTGGCAACAGGAAAGAGAAGCCAGAATAAAAGCCATGCTGCCAAAGACCGACCGCACGCCGACAGTAGTCGTAAACCAGCTTGGCGACAACAGCGTCATCCTTGTGGCACGCGCATGGGTGAAATCCGAGTATTATTGGAGCGTTTTCTACGAAGTCAACGAGAAAATCTACAACCTGCTTCCAGAAGCAGGCATCACATTCCCGTTCCCCCAACTCGACGTACACCTCAGCAACCCCGACAACTAAAAAAGCGTGTCTTTAACGTAATTTTCACTTATAAATATCTTTAATCGGCTACGATTATCGAATATTTTCCATTACCTTTGCATAGAATACTCCATGTGATATATGCTCATCCGTCTCTCTCCCACCGACACGGAAGCCATTGTCCCATGCATCAGCTCGTTACGCACATTGCACCACCCTCCACTCTCCTGATTTTGACGAGCTTTACACCGGCCTGCGGGTCGATGCCGTCTCTGCAAAATAAAAAAACGACATAAATGACTGGCAAATGGAACTTTACGCCCCATTCTACAGACAATCAGCACATCCAACCCGCACTGGCGAGCAAATTCGCCGGATGCCCGCCTGTTAGCGAGCTATTGGCACAGCGTGGCATATCGACGGTAGAGGAAGCAAACCGCTTTCTGCATCCGTCGTTGAAAGATATGCACGACCCGTTCCTTATGCCCGATATGGATAAAGCTGTAAACAGGCTTAACAAAGCCATGGGGTCAAAGGAGAAAATCATGGTATTCGGAGACTATGATGTCGACGGCACTACCGCTGTCGCTCTGGTTTACAAGTATCTTCAGAATTTTTACTCCAACATTGATTACTATATTCCTACCCGAGACGACGAAGGATATGGGATATCGATCCGTGCGATTGACGAATTTGCCGAAGCCGGCGTCAAACTCGTTATAATCCTCGATTGTGGTATAAAGGCCAACGAGGAAATAGCCTACGCCCGTACCCTCGGCATTGATTTCATCATCTGCGACCACCACGTTCCTGACGACGAGCTGCCTCCGGCAACCGCCATCCTCAACCCCAAACTGGAAGGCTCCACCTACCCTTGCCCGCACCTATCGGGATGCGGCGTCGGCTATAAACTTATGCAAGCGTTCGCCATGAGCAACGGGATAGCCTATACCGAGTTAGAAGGAATGCTCGATCTTGTAGCGGTAAGCATCGCCGCCGATATAGTCCCGATGGTTGATGAAAACCGAATAATGGCCTTCCACGGATTGAAACGGCTCAACAGCAATCCAAACATGGGACTGCGCGCTATTATGAAGATTTGCCAGCTCGGCAATCGCGAAATAACAATCAGCGACGTAATCTTCAAAATCGGCCCCCGCATCAATGCGTCAGGACGTATGCAAAGCGGTCGCGAAGCGGTCGAGCTGCTCGTGGCGCGCGACCTCAACGACGCCTACGAGAAAAGCCTCGCAATAGACCAATACAACAAAGACCGCAAAGAGCTTGACAAACAGATTACCGAGGAAGCCAACGCCATCATCGAAGCGAGAGGCGAACGCGTCCACGAAAAAAAATCGCTCGTAATCTACAATAAAGACTGGCACAAAGGGATAATCGGGATTGTCGCATCCCGACTCACCGAACTTTACTACAAGCCCTCGATAGTGCTCACCCTATCCAACGGATTGGCGACCGGCTCGTCTCGCTCGGTTCAAGGGTTCGACATATACAAAGCCATCGGAGCTTCACGCGACCTGCTTGAAAACTTCGGCGGACACACCTACGCCGTCGGGCTATCGCTCAAGGAAGAGAATATTCCTGAGTTTACACGCAGGTTTGAAGAATACGTCGCCGCCAACATATTGCCCTCGCAACTGAAGCCACAGTTCGACATTGACGCTCAGTTGACTTTCGCTCAGATAACGCCCGAATTTCTGGCCACACTTCGACGGTTCAACCCTTTCGGGCCCGGGAACCAGAAACCAGTATTTCTAACCACCTCAGTGATGGATTTCGGAACGAGCAAACTTGTCGGGAAACAACTCGAGCACATTAAGCTCGAATTAGTCGACAATACATCGGGAAAAGTAATGAACGGCATTGCTTTCAACATGGCTCCGCTTTTCGAGCATATCCATTCACGCAAACCATTTGACATCTGCTACACCATCGAAGACAACAAACATCTAAACTCCAATGGAGCCATCCAGTTGCTTGTCAAAGAAATCAGACCCCGCTAAGTCCGCCAGCTCCCGGAGACGCCCACACGCCCCCGGGAACTGACGACTCAATACCCAACCGCCTTTATCTCAGATATGAATTACGCTAAAACCATATTGTCCGTCATCACACTGCTGCTTGCCCTGAACGGCACGTCACAGACACGCCGCGCGCTCGTCATAGGACTGGGTAAATACCTAGACACCAACTGGACTGCAATCCATGGCGACAGAGACGTTACCTTGATTAAGCCTATGCTGCACCGTCACGGATACGACGACATATCAACCCTCGTCAACGAACAGGCCACTAAAGCGGCGATAATATCCTCTTTCTCAAATTTATGCGACAAATGCCGCGAAAACGACCTAATCTACATCCATTTCTCCGGGCACGGACAGCGCATGACCGACCTCAACGGAGACGAAGATGACGGATGGGACGAAACATGGGTAGCTTATGACGCAATGCAGAGCTATTCAAATGATTACAAAGGCGAAAAACACTTGATCGACGATGAAGTCGGGCAATGGCTCACCAAAATCAGACAGAAAATAGGTGATAAAGGGCAAATTCTTGTGGTTGTCGACGCCTGCCACAGCGGCGACTCGTCACGCACCATTGGTGATGATTGCGTAAGAGGCGCTGCCAACAACTTCGTCATACCCACCGCTTCAAAAGCCCGACGCACTAAAAGAATCGTTGAAAACTGGCTGACCCTCAGTGCTTGCAAGAGTTTCCAACTAAACTGCGAGATAAAGACCCCCGACGGATATTTCGGAATGCTTTCCTACGCACTGTCGGCAATGAGCAACCATTTCCCGCGACTAAACAACATCCAGATAATGGGGCGGCTTGTAAACTACGTCAACGACAACCGAGGAACACTACCTCAGACACCTACCCTCTCGGGAGAAACCACTATTTACGATCTAAGTTCATTGTTCTAACGCCCACACACTTATGCGAATATTTGTCACTATTTTCATCTCTTTCATTATGATTTTGCCGGCAGCGGCATCACACATCCCCGCCGACAGCATCACACAAGCTAACATTTCCGACATTTGCTTCAAAGGGGTGAAACTACTCAGAATGAAGCGTTTCAAAGAAGCGCGCGAGCACTTCTCAAGAGGGGAAAGGCTTGCCGCAAGCGACTCCCTCCTGAAGCGCAAATGCATCAGAGCGATAGGCAACTCCCACTATATGGAAGGTATGCAGGCCGAGATTGACGCTTCGCTATCGACAGCATACGCCAGCTACACCAAAGCCCTCGATATATTCACCGGCATAAACTCGACCAACGACATGGCTCTCGCGCTTCGGCGCATGGCAAGCCTGAACGACCTTAAATTGCGACTATACGACCGCGCGCTGACACTATACCGCCAAGCCTATGATTTAGCCTGCGAAATCAACGACCGTCAACTACAGGGATTGATATTGATTGACATGATTCTGGTGAGAGACAAACAAAGCGCATGGATAGAGAAAAACGAGCTGAACATCCGACTCGATTCGCTCCTCGCTTTATCCGACGACAACAACCTCCGATTTCAGCGGTCCTTAATAAACGGCGATTTGGCCTCGCAGCAAGGCAAACATCAGAAAGCAGAACGATTCTACAAACAGGCCATAACATATATCAATCCGGCTAATCCCGGTTCACATTACTACGACGCCTATTTCAAACTACGCGAGAATGCCATAAAAATGAGGCAGTTTCACGAGGCTCTGGCCTACGGAGACAGTTGCGTCGACATATTCCGCAGGGGGTTCAAACCCGACAACCCTAACCGCTTTAGACCATTCGGAAACCAAGCGGCCATCTACGCTAAACTCGGTGACGAGGCCAACTGCTTCCGCTGCGCCGACTCAATGTTTCTCATGCTGAAAGTCGACCCCAAGCTCAAAGGATTGACCAAAATGAGACTATACATTCAGCGCGGCGAATGGAACATGGACTTCGGTAAATATGAAGCCGCGGCAGCCGACTTCGCGACAGCCCGAAAGATTCTCGCTCTTTGCGACACCAACGAAGCCCGTCATCACGCGCTCTCAGTCATGCCGCTCCACGCCGGCGCTTTATCCCAAGCCGGGGAAAAAGCCGAAGCACTGGAAATATACACTGAATATGCCGCCCGCTGCCGTTCGACTTACGGAGAAAAGTCAAAAAAATACGCCGAAGCCATCGGTTATCTCGCCAATCTTGAAGGGGCGATGGGCAAAACCGACAGTGGAAGCCGCCACTACCGCCAAGCGGCTGAACTCATGCTCAACGCGGCACGCCGCGAGCTGCGGCTGGCATCATCAGCCGAAAGGGAATCGCGGTGGAACGACATCTCATCAATTTTCTGGGCAATGGCGGCTTACGGAATAAACAACCATCTAACCCACGACGAATTTTCACTCGCCGCCTACAATGCGCTACTATTTTCCAAAGGGCAACTTCTGTCCTCAGAGAAGTCGTGGGAATCAGCCATTTACGCCTCAGCAGACCCCCAACTCATCGAGCAATACCAACGGCTGCTGAAACTCAAGTCAAAACTGTCAGAGAGTAGTAATACCGACTCACAGCTCGACACAGCATTCACAGAGATGAACACCATCGACCACATACTGACTAAACGGCTACACGACATGGGGCTAACCGAACCGGCCGACACGCTCACGTTCAAAGATGTCACAAGTTCACTGCAACCCGGAGAACTACTCGTCGACTTTGCCGACTATTGGCTACCGGGTGACCGCCGGCAATATGTGGCCTATGTGATGGGCAACGGATGGGAATACCCGCGACTGATACCCGTGACGACAAGCGACTCAATCGACGCGCTGCTGAATATAGTTAACAGAAAGCCCGACCGCCTCTACGAATCACGTCACTCGGCCGATATGCTCCGATTATTTTGGAATCCCTTGCAACCATACGCCGACGCTGCCCGACGCATCTATGTAATACCCTCGGGTGACATCCACCAAATCGCGATTTCATCAATACCATTGCCCGACGGCTCAACACTTGGAGACAAACATGAAATCATCAGGCTCACCTCAGCAAAAGAGGTTGTATCTATCCGCAACAACCGACAGCTCAACAAGCGAGCCACCGCCGCACTGTTCGGTGACATTGACTACGATGTCGACATCATTGATATGGAAGCTCAGAGCCGACGCTATCCCATACCGGCATTTGACTCCAACAGAGGTAGCGACTCATTTAGAGGCGACTCCATTTTCAAAAAATTGCATTATTCGTCTCAGGAAGTGACAGAAATCGGACGCATTCTCGCTCATAATAATGTGAACGTAAATTTCTATACCAAACTCAACGGTTCAGAGGAAGCATTTATGAGTCTGAGCGGAAACTCCCCCCACATGATGCTGATGTCGACCCATGGATTTTACTACACTCCGGCCCACGCTCCGAGCCACACCACATTGGCCCGGCACGACGACATCATGTACCTCACCGGTTTAGTAATGTCCGGAGGCAACGCCGAGTGGACTGGGCGCGACCTCCCCGATGGAGTCAGGGGCGGGCTGCTGACATCCGACGACATTTCACATCTCGACTTCTCAGCTACCGGATTGGTCGCCCTTTCGGCCTGCGAAACCGCCTGCGGCCAAGCGACCAACGACGGTCTATATGGATTGCAACGCGCATTCAAAAAAGCCGGCGCGCAAACTCTCGTGATGAGTCTTTGGCAAGTCAGCGATTTGGTAGCTAAAGAATTCATGATAAGGTTCTTTGACTACCTGCCTTCATCGGGTTGGGACAAGCGCGACGCCTTCAACAAGGCAAAGGCCGCCATCAGAGCCGCCTATCCCGAACCGTTTTATTGGGCGGCGTTTATCATGGTTGACTGATTATGGCGAATTTTATCTTCCACCGACACAAACCTCTTTCCGACCAAGACATAATCGCCGGAATCACCGCACGCGACCAATCTGTAGAACGTAGATTCTACTTCGACTGCCAACGCTACTTCATGGGAAAGCACAAAGCGGTATTTGAATTTTCTTCGGCAAGCCGGCAGCCGCTCGACCTGTTTCAGGAATCATTCATGAAACTATGGACTGAAATACAGTCGCGACACATCTTCGTCAGCGGCGGCAAAGTGTTCAGAATCTCCCGCAACGGCACACCGAAACCGATGAAAGCGACGCTCTACACCTATCTAATGGCTGTGGCACGATATAAAAACCTTGAGCTGTTGCGCGAAGACGACATATTCGCCACGGCGACAGACCAAACCGAACCGCTCGACATAGACTCCGAGGACCTCGATATGACCATCGACGGCATAGCTCTCATGGAAGTCAGCGCTATGTCGAGAAGATGCCGGGAAATTCTGACCATGTTCTATGTCGAAGGCAAATCTCTCGACGAAATTCTTAAAGCGCGACCTGAGAACAAAAGTAAAAACGGGCTGAAGTCAAGCAAGACCAAATGCATGGCCGCCCTCAAAGAACGCATTACTATCCGACTAAACAAACTAAACAGCATATCCAACAAATGAACGACGACTATTTGACCGACGCCGCCATAAAGGCCCTGAAACGATACTCACGCGATAGCGAGTGCGTCAAGCAATGGGAAAACGAGAAAAACAGATGCCGTCGTCGCCGCATACGACTTGCCTTCACCTCAGCGGCAGCAGCCATCGCGCTTATCGCAGGGCTATCGGCATGGCTATCTATTAGCAAATCACCGACCGACCTGCCGCCGACCGACTCTTCTGCCGTAATTTACCGCGCCGCCGACAATGGCATACCTGAAATCGACAGCATGATAACCTCAGGTCGATACGCACCAGCACTCGAAAAAGTCAATCAATTGTACACCCGATACAATTCCGACCTCAACTCGCTCAAAGCCGTCCAATCGCCAACCGAGGAGCAAGCCTACGAACAAGCCCTAACCGAAGAAATCATCTACAATCTCGGATGGCGAAAAATAAACCTGCTGATTGCGCTCGGGCGCGACGACGAGGCCGTCCCGCTCATCCGCGACTACCGATTCAAAATCGGGCCACATCAAAATGACGCCCACGAGCTTTCACGCAAACTCAACTAATTTTATAGCGACTACAAAACTTTTTCACGCGGGAGAGGGTTACTTCTCCCGCTTTTTTGTCATTAAGGAGAAAAAAGTAATTCATTTTTGCAACTCCAAAATGGCCCCGATACCCACATCCTCTCTTGCCGGTTTCACTCCTTTACCCGATGAGCGATACATAGATGGACTAAAATCAGGCGACCCGGTGGTCACTCACAGCTTTTTCTACGACCTGTGCCGATACACGCTGACCGACATTATAAACTCTTTGATGGGACGCATACTCGACTACGACGACCTTGTCAACGAGCTATATGTATATCTCTCGACCGACAACTGGCGTAAACTCGACACATTTCGCGCGCTCAACGGTTGCCGGCTCAGTTCGTGGGTATCAGTCGTGGCCTGGCGTTTCTTCATGCGGTCCCGGCCACGGCTTCTTCATCAAGCAACGGCCGACTTAGCCGAAGTAGAGCGACAACCGCCAACTGCCGACATTGACATTGAAATTGAAATATCTATCGATGTGGAAAACACATTTGCCGCCATGCCCAACAAACGATATGCCAACCTGCTGCGTCTGTTGCTAATCGAGGGTTATGACTCAGCCGAAGCCGCAAAGAGGCTCGAAACCACCGTCGACAACATCTACAACCTTAAGCGGCGAGCCATCCAACAATTCATCGCTACCTACCGCGGCTCGACAAAATAATTTTTTTAACAAGTGACAGATTAATGAGACTTGCCCACTCTTATATTATATACGTAAACAGAATATTCGCCGATAATGAACAACGACACGACTGCAACCCCGGAATCTGACTACGAGACAATCATGCATCTGATTGAAGGACGCGAGCTCGACAAAACCCAAGACCGCAAAATCACAGGGGTTGTCAACAACATCAAAGAGCTGTGGCTATTGGCAAAAATGGCCGCCGCTAATCGGGACGGCGAAAGCAAGCCTCGTCTAAGCCATTGACACTGACACACCGGCGACACAAAGTATTACTTAATCATTTATGAAAACACCCCAATGGCGGCAAGAAACATTTGCCGCCATATTTTTTTTGGCAAACAATTCATATCTTTGCAATGTGCAACTCGACCCGCTAAACGACATAGCCACCGACATCCTGTCGCAATATTGGGGCTACGAATCATTCCGCCCCATGCAACGCGAAATCATCACTTCCGTTCTCGCCGGGCGCGACACGCTCGGGCTGCTCCCGACCGGTGGTGGAAAATCCATAACATTCCAGATTCCGGCTCTCGCCATGGACGGCCTCACCATTGTCGTCACCCCGCTAATCTCGCTGATGAAAGACCAAGTCGACAACCTCAGAGAGCGCGGCATAAAAGCAACCCATCTCCACTCCGGCTTGTCAAGGTCAGAACACCGGCTCGCCTTAGACCGTTGCCGACTCGGGCGCGTCAAGCTCCTCTACCTCTCCCCCGAGAAATTGCAGTCACACAATTTCCTTGAGCAACTGCGCCTGATGAATGTATCGCTGATTGTGGTCGACGAAGCGCACTGCATATCCCAATGGGGCTACGACTTCCGACCATCATATCTGCGCATCAACGCCCTTCGCGACATATTCCCGCAGGCTCCTGTTCTCGCCTTGACCGCATCCGCCACACCCGAGGTCGCCGACGACATCATGAGACTCCTGCGGTTCAAAGAGCGCAACCTCTTTGCACTCAGCTTCTCCAGGCCAAACATCTCTTACATCGTCAGACAGTGCGACCACAAAGAACAAAAAGTCATCGACATACTTGATGCCGTTCCGGGAACCGCAATCATCTATGTGCGCTCACGCAAACGCACCCGAGAGATAGCCGCGTCACTCCAAAAAGCAGGCATTTCCGCCGACTTCTACCATGCAGGGCTTGCCCCGGAAGACAAAGACGAGAAACAAAACCGATGGAAACAGGGGACGACACGAGTCATGGTTGCCACAAACGCATTCGGCATGGGCATTGACAAACCCGATGTTAGAGTTGTGATACACCACGACCTCCCTTCATCCCTTGAGGAATACTATCAAGAGGCCGGACGAGCCGGACGTGACGGTCGGCCGGCGTTTGCCGTGATTATAGCATCGCACAACGACAAAGGGGTGCTGACACGACTGCTCAACGAATCATTCCCGCCCAAAGACTACATCAGCCGGATTTACGAACTGGCAGGCAACTTCCTCGATGTCGCGGTTGGCGACGGCTACAACAACCTCTACGAATTTAATTTCAACCTCTTTTGCCAGCGGTTTAAGTTAGCCCCCATTCCCGCACTCAGTTCGCTATCGCTCCTCACTCAAGCCGGCTATATCGATTTCACCGACGAGATAACCACTCGCTCAAGAGTAATGGTGCTACTTAACAAAAGCCAGCTCTATTCTCTCGACCTGTCAGGCGACACCGACCGCGTGTTCCAACTCCTGTTGCGCACTTATTCCGGACTGTTTGCCGATTATGTCTACATAAGCGAACCGTTGATAGCCTCACGGCTCAACGTAAGCGAAGAGACCGTCTACAAATCGCTGCTCGCGCTCTCGCGCATCCATGCCATACATTATGTCCCTAAAAAATCAACCCCCTATATCCTTTACACTACCTCGCGCGAAGAACCGAGATACATCGCCTTGCCGCGTACCGTCTACGAGCAACAGCGCGACCGACTGAAACGCCGACTCGAAGCCATGAAAGCGTTCACATTCTCAACCGATGAATGTCGAGTGAACATCATGCTCCGATATTTTGGCGAACAACCGGCTCAACCATGCGGCAAATGCGATATATGCCGCGACAACCGCCGGAATCCACGCACGACCGCCGACACATCACAACTCTCAGAATCAATAATATATCTCGCCTCACAACCTGGCGGACACGAAATTGATTACATATTATCTCAAATGTCTCAGCCTCGCGAAAAAATCATCTCGTTAATTCGCCAACTCATCGACCGGGGTGATTTGACACTAAATGGCTCCTATTTATCTGTCAACGAGCGATAAGACTCAACCGCCTGACTATTTTTAAGCATATTAAGCTGAAAATAATCCATCTGATAAACACAATTTAATCTCTTTTAGTTGGAATCCCGCTATCTATGCCGGGTTTCAGTTGTTATAGAAGTGAAACAAGGATAGAAACGAGATAACAATCAAGCGTTTTCATGGATTTGAAATCCCTCGTCCTTTTTACCGAGTAGTGATACTGGGTACTTAGGCTCTCATAAATAAATAGTTGAAACGCGAAGCGAGCGATTCGCCATTAAAAGCGGACCGCTCGCTGATTATCATTAATTCACTTTGTACTATCGCAACGCCACGCACGAAGCATATTGACGCCCGCCAACGATTACTTTCACTATGTAGCAACCGCTCGCAAGTTCAGCATCGAGGCTCGTGCCGATTCCGGAAGCCACTTTCGCTCCCGCAAGGTTATACACCGCGATTTCATCGGCCCACGCGCCAACCTCGATTGTTCTGCCTTTGACAGTCACCGACGGCTTTTCGCTCGTCAAATCCTCCACACCGGTTGCCGGACTGTTGTCAACCACCAATTCATAAGCGGCAATTCCCGCCCCGGGAACATAGGTATATACGTCGACCGACGAACTCTTAGTCCCGGGCAGATAATCGATTACAGCCTGATAAACGCCCGCATTGTGGTCACCAAACACCGCGCCATCCTCTTTAGGCAATACCCAGCGCAACTCCATAGACCCATAACTCATGCTGTTGTTGGTTTTAGATATATGGAAATAGTGATTGGCACTTGTTTTCGAGGCCGGATAAGCGAGATAGCGAGTCCCGTCAAGGTCAAAGAATGTTCCTCCGTTATATGTAGCGCTTGTCAATTTCACATCGCCTGACGAGCTGCTGAACGAACCCGTCAAAGTAGCCGTCCCGCCCGCCACAAATTTATAGCGGGTCAGTGCCGTACTTGCTCCGTTGATAAAGAAATCGTCGTCACCAACCGGCACCACGATTGGCGCTATGCCCATAGAGGATGCCGACGTTGGATAAAGCGATGCAAGTGTCGTATGAGCCGACGATTTCAGTTTACCGCCTTCCACAATCCATCTAATCACATACTTTGTACCTGCCACAGCGGCGAAAACGGTGAAATTACCGTTAGCCACATCACCGGTCACCGCCGCATGGTCAACTCGGGGATTTCCCGACAGACTGCTGTAGGTCAGTGATGCCGCTTCGGTCAAATCGCCTGTTTCGGTATCAACCATAAACAGTTTCAGCGGCGTCGTCGAGACATTAAGCACCAGATTGGTTATGCACACATTTCCTTGGCTATCTTTGATGACACCGTTACATGGATAAAAGCTTACCTGGCCTTTCGACGCAAGTGACACATCCTCGATATGCTCGCCGGTAAACCTGTCATACTTGCTCAGGTATAATTCAGCTGTGGATGAGTTTGCAGAGCGTCCCGACAGGTAGACATAGTCGCCCGCCGCAACCATATCGCGATTAAACGTTCCCGCTGCCTCTCCGCCAAGCTGCGTCGGGAAATTGTTAAGCTGCGTTCCGCGGCTCCATATATTTGTCAATGACACCTTACCGTAGGTGCTATACTTCGCACCATCGGTAGCTACAGTGTAACCATCCTCATAAGTGCCAACCGACACTTTAGTGATGGTGAACGTACGAGACGACGACATCGAGGGATTGCAATTAGCCTTACGGCTGACTACACGCCAGTAAAATTTACCCTTCCCGAGCTGCGACGCATTGATAGTCGCTTTCGTCCCAGTAAAGACTCCGCTCCACTTAATGTTGCTGAAATTTGCGTCGGTGGCAATCTGCAAGGTGTAGCTGTCGACGCTGACCGACTTCCAAGTGAACGAAATGTCGCCCTCAACCGTCGCGTTGTTATTCGGCGACACCAACGTGGTGACAGGAGCGTTGTCAAGCGCAGTATAACCGATTAATGCGGGGGCAAACTCATTAGAGAAACCGTCATAGACACACACGGCATACCAGTAACCGCTCCGCTTGTCGCTGGGTAGTGAATAAGAATTGGTGTAGGTGACTCCGAGCAGATAGTCGGCCTCGATGCCGTCATCGTCGCTGCGTGTCACGTCGAGCAATGTCTTACTATCAGGCACTGCATACACAGTGTACCTAACCAAGCGATTATTGTGCGATACAGCGGTCCATTTCAGCGTATTGCCGCTTTTTGCAGCACCCGATACGCTGCCAAACTGATAGACTTTATCGGTCTTCCATGTCACCACGGGTTGAAGCGATTTGCACGGTGTGGCATTGGTTTTCAGGTAATCACCGAAACCGCTTGCAAGCGGACCGTTGATATATGCCGCTCTGAACAGGCAGAATCCGGGCGCATTGTTGAGGGTGTACTGGCGATTGAGCTTAATCTGCTCCACGCGCTCGCTCCAATTTGAGGTATTGTTGTCCGAGCCGAACTCAGAAATTGTGTGGCTCGTATAATGATGGCGGTTAACCTGTGCGGCACACTCGCTCCACCACTCGCAGAGCGGGCCAAAAGGAGCGGTTGAGTGAGAACGCGTCCAATAAATCTGAGGCGAAATAAAGTCGATGATGCCCGACTTTAGCCATTGCAGCGGGTCGGTAGCTTGGCCGTCATACTGCCAATCGCTGGCAGTCACGCGCGATGGCTTCGCGGGAAAACCGAGAGCCGACGCCGACGCGCCCGCAACGCCTGGAGGGGCTATGCCGAACCTCACGTCAGGTTTATGCTGCTGAATCATGTTGTAAATCGCGGTCACCATATTATTGACATTCTGGCGACGCCATGCGCCGATTGACAGAGAGGTACCGCTATTCTGATAGGTATTATAATCGGCCGCCGAAGAATTATGCGGTATGCCGTTGGGGTAGAAATAGTCATCAATGATGAGACCGTCAATCGCGTATCCATCGACTATTTCTGTAGCCACGTTAAGCACATGGTCCTTCACCGCCGACAAACCCGGATTCATGTAGTTGAGATATTTGGTCGTAGACCCATCGACATAACTATACCTCATAATCCACCCGTTGTTTATCCACTCTTTATCTTTCGAGGTCGAGGGGTCGGAACTTGCAGTGCTCCAGCGGTAAGGATTTATCCAAGCATACAGTTCAAGCCCGAGCCTGTGAGCCTCGCTGACCGCATACTCCAACGGGTCCCACCCGGGATTGGTGCCGCGTGTGCCTGATAGCTCTTGCGCCCACGGCGCGTAAGATGATTTATAGAACGCATCGCTACGTGCTCTGACCTGAAAACATACCGAGGTGAAATTGCAAGCGGCAAGCTGCTCGAAATATTCTGTCAACTCAGCCTTCTGAGCGGATATAATCGACGGTGACGTACCCTTGCCAGACTTAGGCCAGTCAAGAGCCCACGCTGTCGATATCCACGTCGACCTAAACTCACGTTTGATAGTAGCACCATGAATCTGCGACATCGGCAACGCAAAAAGCGACAAGCCGATGGCCAAAGATTTAAGGATCTTTTTCATTCTTGGAATATTTTATGTATTAATTAGTTACGTATCTACGCATGAGCCGCGAATTTAATAATTTTTCACTTCAAAACAGGTGTTAATTTAGTATCATATGCATATTTTTTAATTTTTTAACTATCACCGGGCCGCTTACAGCAAATATTTACAACTAAATTTGTCACTCTACACAATAAATTACTAACTTTGCAGACTAATTCCATTCATTAATATCATTCGCACATTTGCAATAATTATGTGGAGATACATAGCAATAGTCCTGCTCGCGCTTACCGTGACATCTTGCGGTGAATACCAAAAAGCGCAAAAAAGCAAAGACTACAACTATAAGTTCGACTACGCAAAACGCGCTTTCGAGCAAAAAAAATATGTCCAAGCCGCCACGATACTACAAGACTGCATCACCGTATTCAAAGGCAGCGAAAAGGCCGAGGAGTCACTCTACCTTCTCGCACTTAGCCACTACGAAAACAAGGACTATGTCAGCTCGGGAGCATACTTCAAGACATACTACACCCGATACCCGAAAGGGAAATACGCGGAGATGGCGAGATTCTATTCCGGATATGGATACTACCTCGACTCCCCAGAGCCTCAGCTCGACCAGTCAGGCACCGTCAAAGCCATCGAGGAGCTCCAAGGCTTTCTCGACTACTACCCACGCAGCGACAAAGTGTCTATCGCACAAAACGCCATCTTCGAGTTGCAAGACAAGCTCACGCTCAAACAACTCCAAAACGCCCAGCTCTACTACAACCTCGGAAACTACATGGGCAACAACTATGAGAGCGCGGTTATCGTGGCAAAAAACGCGATAAAAGACTACCCATACTCTAAATACAAAGAGGAACTTGAGATGCTGATTCTCAAAGCGCGCTTCCAGGAAGCGAACCAAAGCGTCGAAGAGAAAAAGACCGACCGATTTCGCGACGTAATCGATGAATACTACGGATTCATCACAAGCTATCCCGATAGCCCCAACCGCAAGGAGGCCGAAAACATCTTCGCTATCGCACAAAAATATGTAAAAGAATAATAATCACCATAATATCAACCATCTTTTCCAATTATGGATTATAAAAAGACCAACGCCCCACTCAACACAGTGACACGCGACATGATAGCCATGTCCCAGGACACAGGCAACATCTACGAGACCGTCTGCATAGTAGCAAAACGCGCCAACCAAATCGCTGGAGAGATGAAACATGACCTCGAAAAGAAACTTCAGGAATTTGCTTCGCTAAACGACAACCTCGAGGAAATCACTGAAAACCGCGAACAAATCGAAATCTCGCGCTACTACGAGAAACTGCCGAAACCGACTCTCATCGCCGCCCAAGAATACGAAGAGGGGAAAATACACTTCCGCAACCCCGCGAAAGACAAACCAAACCTCGACTAACACTTTTTTTAACGCGAATCATTGGTTTCTCATTTTTTATCACTACCTTTGTGCCGCAAAATCAATATTCTATTAACTTACTTATAAAAACTCAGAAAGAATGCACTTGAATTCTGACGAAAAAGTAGAAATCTTTGAGAAATACGGTAAGGGCAAGACTGACACTGGCTCACCTGAAGCGCAGATTGCATTATTCTCGGTCCGTATCGCTCATTTGACTGAACACCTCAAGTCAAATCACAAAGATTATAGCACAGCTCGCGCTCTTAAAGCATTGGTCGGTAAGCGTCGTCGTCTCCTCGACTACCTTATCCGCAAAGACATCAACCGCTACCGTGCAATCATCGCACAGAAAGAGCTCGGAATCCGCAAGTAACAGCTTGCCGTCAAAAAAAACAAAAGAGACTGCGTCGTAAATTTCCTTTACGGCGCAGTCTCTTTTTAATTCTTAAATGTTATAATTCCTATATCAGACTCACACCTACTATTATTATCAGTTCATCCGAGGATATTGCTCAATTTATCCAAAATACCAACCTTTATCACAATAGTATGTTAGGGTAATTTCGCGGTCTCAAATCAAAGCAATTACCGAAGATATGATGAAAGTAAAATTAGGTCGTTTCATTTCACTTCTGGCTGTGGCGATATTTGCAACGGCTACGACTATTCAAGCACAAACGGTTGAGCGAGTGATGAGTCTCAATGAGTTGTTTGAACTTGCCGACAGTGTGAGCCTTACGATTAAGAGAGCCGAGAGCAGTGCGAAGGTGGCTGATGCGGCAGTGGGCATAGTAACCATTATCGGACTATGCTTCTCCGACATGCGTGGTAAGTTCAAAGGTGTTATTCCAAAGCTACCGAGCCTTTGGCGAATGGTTAAATATGACAAATGACATTAAAAGCGCTTTTAAATACGATTTCTATCATCATAAACCCATTGAACTCGACCGTTCAACGGGTTTTCTGTTTTATCTCAACTCAATGACCGCCATATCACTGTTTGTGCCAATGCGAAACGGAGGTCCCCAAAGCGATAAACCGCTTGATACCCAAATGTGCGAGTTACTCCATTTGCGATAACCATGCCCCTGGTCGTACATACAATCTACCAACAGATTGAATGGGAAAAGTTGCCCATGATGGGTATGCCCACACAAAAGCATATCTACTTTTAGAGAATTAGCTTCGGCAAGAGCATAGGGCTGATGGTCGAGGACTATTGCCGGGCGGTCCGCAGCGGTCCGCGACAGCAGCTTTTCAAGCGACTTGCGATGGCGGTTTGCGCGATCGTCACGGCCTATAATCTGTACGCCATTTGGGAGTGTCACAACGCTATCGCGCAACAACGTAATCGGCGTTTCTTTCAGATAGTCGGAGACCTTGTCTATACCGCTAATATACTCATGATTGCCAGGCACCATATAGACACCAAGCGGCGCGGTAATTCCGGAAAGGACTTTGTCAAATGGCTTATCAATGAGCGGTTTTATACTATTATCTACCAAGTCACCCACTATCAACACGAGGTCGGGATGTTGTGCGTTTATCAACTCCACATAACGCTCTAATGACTTAATTCCAGTGCCATAACCGAGGTGAACATCGCTAATGGCGACTACTCGCAAATCCCCGCCATCAAACTCTTTGCCGACGCTGACTTCAATATGTTCCACCTTTGGATGGCGATAGTTGAAGTACCCGCACAATAGTATGACGCAGGTCGCCGGCAGCACATACCACAGCACATGTCCCATTGTCGGGATGGCAAGTTTTGCGAGGTCGGCTACAATGAGCAGCATTACCGAGTATAGCAAAAAGCCCATCCACACCGAACCTGTTGTAAAAAGCGCTCTATGAAACCACGACGGGAGTTGGGTTTCTCTTAAGCCTATAGCCATGAACAGAGAAAACGCTGCTATCCAAAAAAGTAGCGATATAATCACCTTTACCCACAAAGGCAACAATGCGAGGCCTTGCAACAATCTTAAGTACAGATACCCGTTGGCGCACATATATATCAACGGCAGCACAAGAAACATAACTTTCATAACGGCTTATTTTATAACACTATTGCGGTACTCTTTTGGCGAGATGCCGACATACTGTTTGAAATATTTACGGAAGGTGAATTGTTCGGGGAAGTTCAACTCGACGGCAATCTGCTTTATGCGCTTATCCCGCTGCTCGAGTAATAGTTTAGCGTATGTTGTCGTTACTGTCGCTATCCACTCCGATGGCGTTCTTCCCGTAGCGGCTTTGATAAGTGTGGTGAAGTGCCCCGATGAGAGTTTTGCCTCTGACGCATACCACGACACACTGCGCTCACGACTATAATTCTCGTGCAACGCAAGTATAAAACGGTAGGCGACAATCTCCCGCTTATTAAAGCTGTCAACCTGCGCCGGATAGCTGCGTAGATGGTAGCCCACAACCTCCAACATCGTCTCATGACGAATTAGATGTATTTGATGCAAAAGCAAAGTGCGCTCATCGGCGAGTATATCCTCGGCAAGCCGTTGTTGCTTTTGACTGATGCGGTTGTCTTGGTGAACGATATAGGAAATCTCCTCCTCTGATAGTTGCCAGCAGGGGTATTCCTTGACCTTCAGCGGAATGCCCGTGTCGGCTATAAGTTTAAAAATCGGATAAAACACTTTTAATTCGTTGACAAACGAAATGGCGCGAAAATCGGCAGATGGCGCGATACTATATATCTGAACAAGCGGAGTGACAATAAAAATACTACCTCGTGTCAATCTAAAATTTTGCTCATTTATCACAACATCGGCATAGCCATCCGTGCAGAGAGCAAAACCACCCTTGTCCCAATAGTCTAAAAGCAAGGTTTCATGATGCGATATAGTCCTGTTATTATCTGTCATTTAATTCGTTAGTTACCATTTTATATCACAAAGATAGTCACAGATTGAAATTTCAACCGAATTTTTAAATATATTTAGTAGCAATCGTGGATATTGCTCAATATTTTATCGTTATAAACCTTTTAGAAATTTTATAAACAGCGTAATTTTGTAATGTTAATTCAGAGGATTATGGATATCAACGACCTTACTTGGAATCCTTGGCACGGGTGCCACAAGTGCAGCGAAGGGTGCCAGAACTGCTATGCGTTTTTTCTCGACAAGCGTTACGGGCGTGACACAAACCATATTTCGCTCAACAAGTCAAATATTGATTTCCCCATAAAACGTGATAAATCGGGCAAATATAAATTGCCAAGCGGCTCGTTTGTGCGTGTCTGCATGACCAGCGACTTCTTCTTGGAAGAGGCTGACGAGTGGCGCGAGGAGGCGTGGAACTACATCCGCCAACGCCCCGATGTCACATTCTCACTCCTCACAAAGCGCGCCGAGCGCATTATCGACCATCTGCCTCGCGATTGGGGTAATGGGTGGAATCATGTGCAGTTTGCCGTATCTGCCGAAAATCAACGCAGAGTAGATGAGCGTCTGCCATATCTGCTAAAAGTACCATCAAAACATAAATGGGTCAGCGTGAAACCTTTTATCGGCGAGGTCGATTTGTCGGAATATTTGGCTACGGGAGAGATTGAAACTGTCTTGGCAGGGGGCGAAAACTACCTCGGGTCACGACCTCTGCACCACGAATGGGTAAAATCGCTTAATGAGCAGTGTCGGGCAAACGATGTGCGGTTAATCTTCGGGCAGACGGGAAACATCTTCATCAAAGATGGCAAGGAGTACAAAATCCGCAATCGTACCGAGCAGATGATTCAGGCACTCAAATCAGGGTTACACTATCCTGAAGTCGATATTGATGCCGAGATAGTCAAGATTATGGAGCGCAAAGAGAGAATGAAGGCTCTGCGCGGCAAAAAATGTGAAGAGTAAAAAAATGATGAAACGATTCTTACATACACTGATTGCTGCAGCAATGATATTATTGCCTGTCAGCTTAGTGGCACAAAACAAAAGCAAAAAGATGAACGAAATTACAGCAGTAGCATTGTATGACGCATTCCGTAGCGATGCCGAGCAGGCCGCCAAAAAGTATGGCATGAAGACAATGCTAATCAGTGGCGTGGCGGTCAAGGTAGGCCCCGATGTCTATGGACTACCATCGGTTGAAGTGGCAAGCAAAGAAGGCGAGAGTTGTAAGGCCCTGTGCGTACTCCCATTCACCGACTATCTCAAACTGCTTAAGGTCAGCAAGCGTGATAACGTAGTGATACAAGGGCAAGTACGTGGCTACGCCGAGGAGTACGACCTTGTGGTGGTCAAGCAGTGTGTCATTATTTCTGTAAACGGCAAAAAACTCTAAACACAAATAGCATGAAAAAGACAATGCAGTGGTTGTATGACAACTGGATGAAAGCAACGCCTTTCTTAGCACTTTATTCGTTTATTTTGATTTGGCTTTATGTCAAGGATCAGAACTACGCACTGTTTCTTATATGGATGCAGGTGCCTATCTATTGGTTTCACGAGTTCGAAGAATACGTATGCCCGGGCGGATTCCTCGACTTCTTCAACCGCAAGCCTCTCGGTTCGAAGTTGGGCGACTATCCGCTGACAAAGGCAGGCTCATTCTGGATTAACATTCCGCTTGTTTATATCCTGTTGCCTTTGTCGGGCGTTGTATCGCATTTCTACGGCATCGAGTGGGGATTGTGGACAGCTTATTTCTCGGCGCTCAATGCTTTTGCCCATGTGGTAATGTTCTTTATCTTTGGTTTCAAATACAACCCCGGATTGGTGGCAAGCGTCTGTGTGAATATTCCATTCGGAATCTACATGGTGTGCTACTTCCTCTCTAACAACCTTGTTTCGACAAGCGTAAATATAGCAAGCATCGTATTCGGCATCCTGGCACAGGCCTCGATGATGATTTATGGCTTTGCCTACCTCGTGCCGAAAATCAAGCGCGAGGGGCTTCGAGCATAAAAAGTTTAGTTTAGACCGTTGGCGATATACCCCAACGGTCTAAACTCCTTTTTGCTACGGTAGCACTCAAATAACACGCTGACGAAAATAGAAATCATGGCAACTTACGAACTGCACCCCAAAAGTTTTTGTCGAACTTTTGGGGTGCAGTTCAATTTTGACACAGCCGTCAACCTAACTTGTAAAGATAACGCTTTATGGAACGCTTGGGAGTCTTCTCAAACTCCTCATGGTAGATTTTGACACGGCGTATCTGGCTATAAGCCGGAAGCTCCTTGTTGAGTTGCGATATATTCTCCTCCATCAGAGCCTGCAAATCCGTGACACCCTGTTTCTCCGCATTGTCAAAGTCAGGATACACCAACGCTATAAGCGAATTGTCATCATCGACAACAACCGACTCGCAGACATAAGGCATATTGTTAAGCTTCTGCTCTATCTCCTCGGGATAGATGTTCTGTCCCGACGGACCGAGTATCATATTTTTGTCACGACCGCGGATATAGATATAATTGTCTTCATCTATGGTGCAAATATCGCCGGTGCTCATCCAACCGTCGCGCATCACCTCTTCAGTAGCCTCAGGGTTCTTATAATACCCCTGCATCACGTTCATTCCCTTGACCCAAAGCACGCCGGGGATGTTGTAGGGGTCAGGAGAGTCAACCTTGATTTCCATACGGTCAACGGCTACTCCGCACGATGCCTGACGGTGTTTATCCCACGGAGCGTATGATATCAACGGAGCGCACTCCGTCATTCCGTAGCCCGACGTATAGTGGAAACCTATGCGATGCAAGAAAGCCTCAACCTCCTTGTTCAAAGCCGCGCCGCCCACTATAATCTCGTTAAGATTTCCACCGAAAGTCTCGTTCAAACGCTCCTTGATGCGGCCCAACAGACGTTCATCCACAAACGGCACATGGAGCAATATTTTCATCAACGGTTTATCCAAAAGCGGGAACACTTTTGTCTTTATGATTTTCTCGATAATCAGCGGCACGGTAATCACCAACTTGGGCTTCACCATCGCAAACGCATCGATAATCACCTTAGGCGACGGCACTCGCGTCAAGAAATAGATGTGACAGCCCTTGATAAACGGGAATATCAACTCTATCATCAAGCCATACATATGCGCCATCGGCAACATCGACACCAACCCGTCGCCCGCCTTCAAAAACTCAAGGTTATCGAGACAGTAGCGAGCGTTGGACCACATCGCGCGGTAGGGCAACATCACCCCTTTCGAGAACCCGGTAGAACCCGAGGTATAGTTTATCAACGCAAGCTCTTCCGGCTTATCCTCATGAAACTTCAAATCTTCGGGAGTGAAACGCTCGGGATATTCGCGGCCGAAAAGCTCATTGAGGTGCGCGCGTGCCGAGGTCAGACGCTCGCTTCTCGACAACAAAAGCGAATAATCGCTCATGAGCAACGCTCCCTCGACTCCGGGTATCAGAGCCGGATCAAGATTCTCCCAAGTCCCGGCATCAGCAAAAAACAGCTTAGCCTCGCTGTGGTTCACAAGATGGTGTATATTGTCAGCCTTGAATTCATGGAGAATCGGGACAACTACCGCTCCGTAAGTAACCGACGCGATGAAAGCCACAGCCCACTGCGACGAGTTTTTCCCGCACAGTGCCACGCGGTCGCCCGGCTGCAAGCCGATACTTTTAAACAATATGTGGAGTTTGGCTGTTTTTCTTGCCACATCTCGGTATTGAAACGACACCCCATTGAAATCAGTGAGGGCCAAATCCTCCCAATGTTCCTTTATGGTATTGAGTAATAGGTTATTCAGTGAATTGGTCATTAGTAAAATGATAATAATGTTGTTACACTCGTTGACAAAATTACTAAAAAATCTCAATATCACCCCCACTCACGCCCCACTTTTTTCTTCTGTCATTGCTAATATCGTTATTTTAACCTACCTTTGCCATCCTGTCCCACTGACACTAACAGACTTAACCATTCATAATTTTTTAACCGAATTTCAGAATGAAACGCAACATTTTACTCATATCAGCCGTAACAGCCATCTCTTTCGCATCATGCTCGGCTCAGGCTCCGATCGGAAAATACTCCATGCACGCCACCCTGTCGCCCGACGAGGACGGCGCCACGGCCTACATCATCAACTTTGATAACGGCGAAAAAATCGACAGCGTCATCGTCGACAACGGCGCGGCTCACTTCGACGGCAACATCGACACCCCGATTCTCGCGCGCCTGATTGTCGGTGGAGACCGCTACGGGACATTCATCCTTGAACCCGGCGACATAAAACTCGCAAACAAGCTCGCCGCCGGCACGCCCCTGAACGAGAAAATGGACAAGCTCGACAAAGAAGCGTCAGCTCTCGTCAGCCGATACCGCGCCCTACCCGACGACTCAACTTCGGCCGACAAGCGTAAAGAGATTCTCGACCGATACAACGAGCTGTTCGACTCAATGATGGCTCAAAATATCGACAATCCCATAGGCTACTACATCTTCCTCCAAAAAGGATACGAGATGACGTTACCCGAACTTGAACAAGCCATCGCAGCCAACCCCTCGCTCGGAGAATATGTACGCGTGAAGAAACTAATCGAAGCAGGACGCAACAAGGAAATGACTTCCGAAGGCAAGAAGTTTGTCGATTTTGAAATAACAGCCTCCGACGGCTCTACACAACGACTGAGCGACTATGTCGGGAAAGGCAAATATGTACTCGTCGACTTTTGGGCAAGCTGGTGTGGTCCCTGCATCCGTGAGACGGCAGTTATTAAAGACATTCTCAAAGAATACGGGCCTAAAGGGCTCGAAGTCCTCGGCGTCGCCGTCTGGGATGAACCCGACAACACCTTGGCCGCAATTAAAAAGCACGACCTGCCATGGCCGCAGATTCTCAACGCTCAGGCGGTGCCTACTGACCTCTACGGCATTTCGGGCATACCATGCATCATCCTATTCTCCCCCGACGGCACCATCATAAGCCGCGACAAACAGGACGAGGAACTGAAAGCCGCCGTTGCCGCCGCCTTGAAATAGGGGACTACATGACGCTGACAAATCACATTTTTTTAGTAAATTTGCCCCCACGTTTGAAAAACTATCAAGCAACTGATTTAATCTCAATTCCCGATTTATATCAGTTCTGAATTTAAAGTTTTGAAATTTAACCAGCTCATAATGAGAATCTACTTTAAGATAGCCGTCGCCGCCATAGTAGCCATCGTCTGCGGCACAAACGCAACCGCGCAATTCCGCTACGGAGCCACAGTCGGCGCAGATTTCAGCACACTCAAATTCAAGCAAGACCTCATCACCGTCGGACAGACCACAGGCTTTGAAGCCGGTGTGACGACAGAGACCATGTTCCCAGGCATCGGATTCGGCATCGGCTCCGGGCTGCTTTACTCTATGCGTGGCGCCAACTTGCACCTCGGCGAGAAAAAAATTTGGGCAAGCGAAGGTTACGGAAACGAGCGGGCATACCTCCACTACATCCAGATTCCGCTAAATCTCCGGTTCAAGTGGACACGCATGAGCGGGATTGAAGACTACATCGCCCCATTCGTGTTCGGAGGACCTTCTGTTTCATTCCTTGTCGGACACAGCCACATCCCGGCTCTCAGCTACGCTGCGGCCGATATCGGGCTGGAGGTCGGTTTCGGCTTCGAAATCTTCAAAAACTGGCAGATAGCGGCAGTCCGCAACTGGGGTGTCACCTACGCCCTAAAAACCAAGCTGCTCGACGACTTCAGCGCACAAAACCGCAACTGGAGCATCAGGCTCACATACTTCTTGAAACGATAACAGCCACCCAACTACACCTCTCGACCTATGACCTTCTGCAAGGTTTCATAGTCAGGAACATCCGCCAGGAACTCCACCTGGCGGTTTTTGTAATCCACCCGACAGCAATAATGCGACAACCCATTCGACACTATAAGCACCCCTGCCCTTAAAACCATATTATAACGCACTATCTGGTCAAAAACCTTCTGCGTTATCGAAACCGTCGGAGCCTTATACTCGACTATGACAGCAGGCCTGCCGCCACGGTCGAAAACTACCGTGTCACATCGGCGCGACGTGCCGTTTAGCGTCAGTCCCACCTCATTAGCCATCAGCGAAGACGGATAACGCTTCTCCGTTATCAGAAATTCCACGAAATGCTGCCTGACCCACTCCTCAGGGGTCAATGCGACATACCGGCGTCGAAGACGGTCATAGATTCTCGTTCCCGTGGAATCTTCCTGCAACTTCGCCGCTATCGGCGGTAAGGATAGTGCTATCAATTTTTTAATCGCGAATTTATGGTTCTATGAAAATTTGTCTGTAAATTTACAAAAATATTACAACACTTTCAAAACAGCAAGCAACCGCTTTTTACCGATGGCCGAAGCCCAACTGACATTCTCAGCTCTCTGCAACCAGATCAACAAAGGGAAATACGCCCCAGTCTACCTTCTCCATGGCGAGGAGGGTTTCTATATCGACCGCCTTGTCAAAATGTTTGAGGCGATAATCCCCGAAGGCGACCGAGACTTCAACCTTTACACTCTTTACGCCCCGGAGCTATCGCCGGCTCAAGTCATCGACACCTGCCGACGCTACCCTATGATGGCCGACAGACAGGTTGTCATACTGAAAGAGGCTCAAGCCGCTGGAGCCAACTATTTGAACGCGCTGCAACCATACGCAGCCAACCCGGCGGCCACAACGGTATTTGTCATTTGCTGCCGAGGTGCACAAGCCAAGGGAAAAGAGCTGTTGGCCGCCATCAGGGGCTGCGGCGGACTGATATTCGAGTCTAAAAAACTCACCGACCGCACAATCGGGCCGGCCATATCAGAGTTCATCAAAGAAAAAGGGCTGACCATCGAGCCTAAAGCGCTCGCCATGCTGCGCGACTACGTCGGAAGCGACCTGTCGCGAATCTACAACGAAATCAACAAACTGACCGTCACGCTCGGACAGGGAGCGATGATTACCCCGGAGAGCATTGAGCGAAACATCGGTGTCAGCAAAGACTTCAACAACTTCGAGCTGATAGCCGCAATCAGCCAGCACAACGAGGCTAAAGCGTTTCAAATTATAAACTACTTTCGCAACAACCCCAAAAACAACCCGACGATTGTCACCGGGACAGTGCTGTTCAACTACTTCTCTAATCTGCTCGTAAGCCTTTACACCCCCGACAAAAGCGACTCCGCGCTATGCGCCGCTTTGGGATTCCGCTCACCGTTCCAGCTAATCGACATCCGCGCAGGGCTGCGATGGTACAACGCATGGCACGCTATCGAGATAATTTCCGCCATCAGGCGTTTCGACGCTCAGTCCAAAGGCATCGACTCGCGCCAAGACACTTTCGACCTCCTCCACGACCTTATTTTCCGCATCTTCCACCCACTCGGACGCGCATAGCCATCTACTTAATCCTCAGGTTATAACCGAGTGTGACCTGTATCGACATCCCGCGCGACGCGCTGAAGGTGTCCTTTTTCTTATCAGGATATATATTTCCGAGTCCATAGTAGAATCGGCCTTCGATTGCCACCGAATGACGGCGGTTCACAAAATACTCCATTCCGAGCCCCCCCGAGATTCCATAGTCAAATTTATTTTTTATATCCATCCCCATTTGGTCGTTCATCCTGTTCTGAACCGGGAAACCAGCCACCGACTGATAGTTACGGTAATCGAAATTAGCCGATATCGAACTGCCTATCATATAAGCAACCTCAGGCCCGAGATTGACATAACCCTTGAACTTCGACGACCCAAACGATATGTGGGTCAGCAACGGCAACTGAATGTAAGTGAGGCGGCGCGAATACTCAAACTGCGCGTTTGCCTCCTCAAAATTCTCCTTCCACCCACGCTGTTCCACGCATAGTTCGGCGGTCAGACCGAAAATTTTCTCCTCGGCATAGCTGAACGTCACACCCATTATCATGCCCGGAAGCATCGACTGCTTAACGTTTGGATAAAACGACATCTTCGAATAAGTCACGCCACCCTTCGCACCGATACTGATGTGCGGCTTGTAATGGGTTTCTGCCGGAGCGGTCAGGCACGACACAACGACCGCCGACAGCATTAAAATCATTCTGACACACCTCATAGCTTAACCTTTTCGACAAACCCGCCGGGGCGGAAATAGATGAAATAGAGAGCGTCGTTGACCAATCCGGCCTCATCTCCATCGGCGGTCATGAAATCAAACGCCGACTGGATTCCCTCATACGGCGAGATTCGGCGCGAAAGGTCGCCTTCATTATCACGCAACGCTTTTATTAAAAAATAACCGGTGTCAAAGCCGAGCACACCCTGCGACGGCACGGCATCAAGCATCTCACCGCCAAACCACCTGCGGAACAGACTGTTTAAGTTTCGAGACGAATACGCCGACTGGTCATTATAGAAACGGCTATAAATCGCCGAGTTTAAATCACAAAGGCTATCAAACGCATCGCTGCGGAACGTCACCCACTCCGGATAGCCGAACACTCTGACACGCTCCGGATCTGCCCCCTCGTTTTTGAATGTCTTTAGAGCCGACGCGAATTTGTGGAAATCCGCACGGGAACCCGATGCCGGGACAAACACATATTTCTCATCCAACGGCAACGATTTTAAATCCGATGCACTCAGATAATTAGGATAACATATCTCCTTATATTCGACTCCCTTTTCCGCAAGGGCGGTTTTCAACGCCTGAGTGAAATCACTCTTTTCGTTCTTTACAGTATCGTGTGAGATGAAGACAGGCGTGAAACCATCAAACCGCTTTATGAAATTATTAATCGCGAGAAAATACATGGCATCATGTGGCACATTCGCCTGAATCATATACGGATTATCAATATACGACTCATCCTTCACTACGAAAGTGTTATAGACATATGTCCCGTTATCCTTAGCTTTCGATGCTATATATCTCAACTGCTCCGGGTCGTCGGGAGCGATGATTATCGACGAGCGAGCGACCAATGGATTGTCCATTATAGCCTTGACGCTATCAGCATTTCCCGCCGAGTCAAATGCATAGATTTTGACAGGCGCGCCGCGGTGTGACAACGAATCGGCTGCAAGCAAAAAACCTTTATAAAATTCCGTATAGAGTTGAGCCTGCTTCGAGACATGATTTTCACCGAGCATAAACGGTAATATCAGTGCTATACTAATCGGCCTCTCTTCTTGGACATCCGATGCATCCTTAACTATTTCACGCACCGCTTCAGCTTCCGCCTTTGATTCTCCACCTATTTCCCCCTTTTGACCTCTATTATCATTTTTTTCAGTCATAGTTATGCCGACCGACGATTCGCCGGGTTCGACAAAGCCTTGAGCCTTTGTTGCTGACTGCGCGGCAGGAATAGCCGTGCGGGCGGTCAACCTCAACACCATGCCAGCCTTGTAGTCAGCACTGTCAATCCCCGGATTGAGTCTCAACAACTCATCGAGAGTCAACCCATATGATTTCGCTATCGAATAGAGCGTCTGACCCTTCGCTATCGTGTGGTAGGTCTTCTTTTTCGCTGCGGCAAGCTCCTTTTTGGTCATCTCCCCGGCAGCGTCATCGGAAGCGGAGTCATCTCTGACGGGAAGCACGAGCACATCACCCGTTCTCAACCCGTCGCGAGCCGATGGATTATATTCGAGCAATTCCTCAATGGTGATACCGTGTGATTTGCTGATTCCATAGATAGTTTCGCCCTTTTTAACCGTATAAGGGGCCGTTGTCGCAGCGAAACACTGCGACGACGCTATTGCGACGGCTGCGATTACAGCCTTGATTCTACATAACATACGAGGCCTTTATCTTATTATTCCTTGCAAAGTTAGACGATTTGACCCAATTATGCAACATCGGCATCACTCGGCAGGGCATCTTACTATATATCAGATTTTTACAACAGAAATAATCGCAGCGCAAAGAATGTCTGCACAACTCCGCGAGAAAGCAGATACACCACAAACGCCAACCACAGAGCGTGATTACCCCAATGCGGGAAAAGCGTTATGTAGACAGCGAAAAAAGCTCCTGCCGCAGCAATCATCGACAACAACATCTCTCGTGTGCGTGTCGCGCCGATAAACACCCCATCCCATGTAAAAGCCGCAAAACCGGCCAACGGAACAATAACAGCCCACGGCAGATACTCACCCGAAGCCGAAACGACATCTTTTTGAGAACTAAGTATTCCAAGCACCCATTCACCTCCCGCAAAATAAAACGCCGAGAATAGCACCGCCAAAACCGCGCCCCACAACATTAAGTTTTTAACGCAACGTTTCAGGCTCACTCCGTCAGATGCCCCGACAAAACGTCCCGCCAAAGCCTCCCCGGCAAAAGCGAAACCATCCATCATATACGAAAACAACATGAAAAACTGCATCAGCAACGCATTAACGGCAAGCACCAACTCTCCCTGCGACGCACCGGCCCGCGTAAACCATATAGTGACCGCCACTAAACAAAAAGTACGCAGAAATATATCAAGGTTTATAGCGAAAAAACGACGCAGCCCGCTCCATCTCGCAATTTCGCTCCATCCGGGAAACGATGGGTGGTAACGATACCATAGCAGCAGACAGCCGAGCAAAAAACCACACCACTGCGCCGCCATAGTGCCGACGGCCACTCCTGACACCCCCCACTTCAAACCATAGACGAGTGTCATGCTTACCGCGATGTTTGTCACGTTGACAATTATTGAAATCCACATCGGCAAGCGCGAGTTCTGCATACCAAGAAACCATCCCGACAGCGAGTAAAGACCGAGCACTGCCGGCGCGCCCCACACGGCGATGGAAACATAGGTCAAAGCCAAATCCAATGTCGGCCCCTCAACATCCATAAACCGCAACACACCGAATGCTATCGGCCTCGACAAGGCTATCATGGCTGTGCCTGCGCACAGTGCCACCAAAAGAGACCTATACGCCACTAAACCCTGCCCGATGGTGTCATCGGCCCCATACGCCTGAGCCGTCAGGCCGCTCGAGCCCATTCTCAAAAAAGCGAAACACCAATACAGGAGATTAAACACACTGCCACCGACTGCGATGGCCGCTATAAACACCGCACTCCCCATATGCCCCACAATCGCCGTATCGACAAGCCCCAACAACGGAGTTGTGATATTGGCGATTATGGAGGGTATGGCGAGCGAGAGTATCTTGCGGTTCATATCATTGATGAAACGCAATCCGTCGGTCATTTCTTGGCTCTAAAGCTATCCCATGTGAGATAGGCTATCAGCAAGGCATAAATCACGAGACCCGCAATCTGCAGCGACACCTCTGAGATGCCTGCGTCAAAAGTAAACCCAAAGTAACGTGTGAGTGCCGCGAAAACGCCAAATAGCGCACCTCCGGCTATCAGTCCCGATGAGATGAGTGTGCCTCTATCACGACGGGCGGCATTGAGTGCTTTGTCTTTCGATGAGTTCCCGACAAACCATGCGATTGCGCCGCCGACCAAAAGCGGGGTGTTGAGCGACAACGGGATAAACATTCCCAGACAGAACGCCAGAGCCGGGACTCCAAGCCAGTTAAGCAGCAAGGCCAAGACAGCTCCGACCATATAAAGAATCCAAGGGGTATCGCCGCCCATCATCAACGGCTCTATGACCTTAGCCATAGCATTGGCCTGAGGCGCGACAAGAGCGTCGGGACCGCTGAAACCATACACGTCATTAAGCACGAGAAGCACACCGCCCACCGTAGCTGCCGACACAAGTGTTCCGAGGAACTTCCAGCTTTCCTGTGTCTTGGGTGTAGAACCCAACCAATAGCCCACCTTCAGGTCGGTCACAAAACCGCCCGCCATCGACAGGGCGGTACACACAACCCCACCGATTACCATCGACGCGACTATCCCGGAAGTTCCGCTGAGACCTATCCCCACAAAGATGGCCGACGCAACAATCAGCGTCATCAACGTCATACCCGACACCGGGTTGGAACCGACTATAGCGATAGCGTTGGCTGCGACAGTCGTGAATAAGAATGCTATGACTGTCACGACAAGCCACGCGACTAATGCCTGCCAAAAAGTATTAATAACGCCAACCCAGAAAAACACCAGCACTGCGACAAGCGCGATTGCGATGAAAAACACGATGTGTTTCATCGAGATGTCACGCTGCCATCTGATTGTTTTCACCCCCTGGGCCGACCCGCGGAACTCTCTGCCGGCAAGGCCTACCGCCTGGGTGATTATTGGCCAAGATTTCACTATCCCGATTACACCGGCCATAGCGATGCCGCCTATACCTATCAGCTTGGCATAGTCAGTGAAAATCTCATTAGGAGTCATCGCGGCTATCTCAGACGCTCCGTATGTACCCATCAAAGGAATAATCACCCACCAGACAAAGATTGAACCGGCAAAAATCACAAACGCGTATTTCAACCCTATGATGTAACCAAGCCCAAGCACAGCAGCCCCGGTGTTACAACTCAACACAAGTTTGGTTTTAGCCGCCAACGTCTCACCCCATTGTCCAACGGTGGTTGTCAACGTTGAAGCCCACAGGCCGAATGTCTCGACAACATAGTCATACACACCTCCGATTAGCGAAGCGATTACGAGTGTCACCGCCTGCTTGCTGTTGCTGCCTACGCTTTGCCCGCTGGCAAGCACCTGCGTCGTGGCTGTAGCCTCAGGGAATGGGTACTTTCCGTGCATATCTTTTACAAAATATTTACGGAATGGTATGAAAAACAATATTCCGAGCACTCCTCCAAGCAATGAACTGAGAAATATCTCAAGGAAATTAACCGTCAAATCCGGATATTTGGCTTGCAGGATAAACAAGGCTGGAAGAGTGAAAATAGCACCCGCTACTATCACACCCGAACAAGCTCCGATTGACTGAATGATAACGTTTTGCCCGAGCGGATGCTTTATTTTCAATGCGCTTGAGCATCCTACCGCTATGATGGCGATGGGGATAGCGGCTTCAAACACTTGCCCGACTTTCAATCCGAGGTAGGCTGCCGCCGCACTGAATATCACGGCTAATAGCAAGCCCATTAACACCGAATAAGGAGTTGCCTCGCGGTAAGCGCGGGCAGGGTGCATCAACGGGCGGTAATGCTCATCATCGCCCAGTTCACGGAATGCGTTTTCCGGTATGGCGATGGGATCTGAATCGGCGTAGACCACCGAGTCCGGGGCCTGATTCTCTTTTGTTGTTGTTTTACTGCTCATTATGTGACAATTTTTTTTTGTTTTCTCATGAATGCTTAAATTTACTCCTTTTGTCGATGAAGCGACAGTATGTCAAAATTCTCAACGAAAATTTCTGTTACGGTACGTTTTATGGCATTGCGGTCTTGCCATACGCGTGTCCGCAATTTTCCCTCGACAAACAGCTTGCTACCTTTTCTGATGTATTTCTCAGCCGTCTCGGCTGCTTTATCCCACATCACTATGGTGTGCCACTCCGTGCGCTCAGGAATCTGCGCACCCGACGCGGTGGTATAAGCTCGCTCAGTCGTAGCCATCGTCATCGTTGCTACCAGACGATTCTCGACATAACGCAGCTCAGGGTCACGACCCACATTACCCACAAGTATCACTTTGTTGACCGACATCTGACTTTTCCTCCCACTTTTTTGCGGATTATAGCGACGAGGCTTTAAGCCCCTCGATAACAGCCGTGGTGAACCCGTTTCGCTCCATAGCGTTAAGACCCTTGATAGTCACCCCGCCGGGCGTGGTGACTTTGTCAATTTCCTCCTCGGGGTTTGACCCGGTCGATTCAAGCAGCGCTACCGCTCCGCGGATTGTTTGGAATATGTACTCCTTCGCAGCGTCGGGATACAGACCCAGCTCCACTGCCCCTTCTGTGGCCGCGCGCACATAGCGCATGGCATAGGCGATTCCACACGAACAAAGAGCCATAGCCCCACACATCATCCGCTCCGGGATAACAGCCGAACGGCCCATCGACCCGAATATCATATTCAGTTCGTCAATCTTATTTTTTGCGGCCCGGTCCCCGCAAACAAACGTCATGCTCTCACCGACGGCTATCGCAGTGTTTGGCATCGCCCGCGTCACGCTATAAGCCGCCTGATGCGGGCTGTCAAACATATCACATAGCTCACCGACACTTATTCCGGCAGCGAGCGACACAATTGTGACTTTCTCCACATCAATCGAAGGCGACAATTCATCAACCACTTGCTTCACAAGCCAAGGCTTAACCGCAAGGACTATTATATCCGCCCCTCGTGCGGCTTCAACATTTGAGACGGTGGTCACAACCGATGGGAACTCAGCCTTTACCATATCCAATTTACCAACCGACGGATTAGAAAGACTGACTTCATACTCACCGCACAACTTCCCGCCAAGGATACCGCGCGCTATCGCGCCACCCATGTTCCCGGCTCCTATAATCGCAATCTTCCTCATTCCGCAATTGCATCTTTAAATGATTTGATGAACTGGGCGGCCTCATCAATCGTGAGCGACAACGGTGGGAGCAGGCGTATCACGTTCGTTCCCGACGCGCCGGTGAAGATATGCTTATCCTTGATTAGCTTGTAGCGTAAATCTTTGACGGGGTAATCCATCTCTATACCAATCATCAAGCCGCGACCGCGCACCTCCTTGATACCCGCGATAGACTTCAACTCGGTCATGAGATACTCCCCGACCTTGGCTGCGTTTTCCACAAGTTTTTCTTCTTCAAATATATCAAGCACGGCAATGGCGGCGGCGCATCCCAAATGATTGCCTCCGAACGTCGTACCGAGTTGACCGTAAACAGGTTTAAATTTCGGAGATATAAGCACGCCACCCATCGGATAGCCATTGGCGATACCCTTGGCTACGGTGATAATATCAGGGCGTATACCCGAATATTGGTGAGCGAAAAAGCGGCCTGAGCGACCGTATCCCGACTGAATTTCGTCCAAAATCAACACGGCTCCGGCTTCCTCTGTGACCTTACGCAGCTCGCGCAAAAAATCGTCAGCCGGTATACGGATTCCACCGACACCCTGAATACCTTCGATGATAACCGCCGCCACATCGCCTTTGGCCAATTCGCGGCGGGTGCTGTCTATATCCCCGAGCGGCAGAAACGTCACATGGTCATTAGCGTTGAGCGGCGACACAATCTTGGGATTGTCTGTCGCCTCGACAGCAGCTGAAGTCCGCCCGTGGAAAGCCTTTGAATAAGCGATTACACGTTTCTTGCCCGTATGGAACGAGGCCAGTTTCAACGCGTTCTCATTGGCTTCGGCTCCGGAATTTATTAGAAACAACTGATAATCGTCATATCCCGATGCTTTGCCAAGTTTGTCAGCCAAGCGTTGTTGCAGGGTATTGACCACCGAATTGGAATAGAATACTAAATTAGCGGCCTGCTCGGCAAGCGCATTGATATAATGAGGATGAGAGTGCCCTACTGAGATTACGGCGTGACCCCCATAAAGGTCAAGATACTCCTGCCCGGTAGCATCGTAAGTCTTACACCCGCGGCCCTTCACTATTTCAATGTCAAACAGCGGATAAACGTCAAATAGTTTCATAAAATAACATTTTGCAGGGTTAATTCCCCGGTTGGCTTCATTCAACCGACAAAATTACCAAAACTCTTTCAAAAAGACTAATATCCCATCGTTTTTCGGCATTACCGATTAAGCGAAATTTGCGACAGATACTGCTCAAGCTCTGTAGAGGTTAGGCGAGTCTTAAGCGAACCCCGATGCGCTATGGAGATACCGCCGGTTTCCTCCGAAACCACGATAGCCACGGCATCAGTCGCCTGCGAGACCCCAAGCGCCGACCGGTGGCGCAAACCAAGCGAACGCGGGACACTTGTATCATGACTCACCGGCAGAATGCAGCCCGCAGCCTTGATGCGGTCGTGGGACACCACCATCGCACCGTCATGAAGTGGCGAATTTTTGAAAAATATGTTTTCTATTAACCGAGGGTTTATCTCGGCATCTATTCGGTCGCCCGACTTCTCATACGCTTCCAATGGGACATTCTGCTCTATCACTATCAACGCCCCTGTCTTACTTTTTGACATGCTCATGCAAGCATAGACTATCGGCAATACCCATCGCCGCTGGTCATCCCCGCTTTCTCCACCGCTGTGGAGATGGTGGTGAAACAGTGATTTCAGAAATTTCCACCGACGGTGCGAGCCGAGTTCAACAAGGAAACGTTTTATCTGGTCTTGAAACAAAATCACAAGAATCAACAAACCGATACTCATGAATTTATCGAGAATAGTCCCTATAAGCCTCATTTCCAAAATCTCCGACGTCACAACCCACACAGCTATAAACGCCAATACTCCGAAGAAAATGTTTATCGTGCCCGACTCTTTCATTATGCGATAGAGATAGTAAAGCAACGTTGCCACTATCACTATGTCGAGTATATCTTTTATACCGAATGATTCCATAACCCTTGTGTCATCATGAATATTTTAACAGCTTCCACAGCCTGAGCAGCGTCATGAACACGCAATATCGATGCCCCTTGCGCAAGCGAAAGTGTGTTGATAACGGTAGTGCCGTTCAACGACTCCGCCGGAGTTAGACCGAGTGGCTTGTAAATCATCGACTTGCGCGACACACCGACAAGCAGCGGGCGATGAAAGCAATGCAATGCCGACAAGCCGCGAAGCAACTCATAGTTCTGCTCAACCGTCTTGCCAAAGCCAAAGCCGGGGTCGATGATAACATCATTGACACCCATTAGCGACAGCCTATCGACTTTTTCGCTCAACTCGGCGATTACGTCGGCGGTCACGTCTTCATAATCGGTCAAACCGCTCATGGTTTGGGGCGTGCCGCGGGTGTGCATCAAGATGTAAGGGACTTTTAACTCCGCTACCGTAGCAAACATATCAGAGTCGAGATTTCCGCCGGAAATATCGTTGATTATGTCAGCACCGGCCTCAATGGCTTTCCGCGCTACCGATGCTCTGAACGTGTCGACTGAAATTATCGCATCCGGGCTAATCTCCCTCGTCAAAGCCACACCCATGACCACCCGGGAGGTTTCCTCCTCTACCGAAACATCATCCGCCCCGGGACGACTTGAATACCCACCTATGTCAATCATATCCGCTCCCGACTCAAGCAATTCCGACACTCGGCCTTTGATTTGCGCATCACAAACGCATCTCGATTCCGAATAAAACGAATCGGGAGTGACATTAAGGATGCCCATAACCGCCGGACATGTAAACTCTACCAACCGACCGCGGATATTAAGCGAAAACGGATAGAAACCGTGATTTGTCATCGTGACTTCAGCTACTGACATCTGACGTTGAATTTATGCAAATATACGCATAACTCATGTGCGAAAAAACTATTTAATCATTTTTATGCCCAACGAAGGGAAGATACAAACAGGCCACCATCACATCGTAAGCCAGCTTTACTCCACATTCACAGGCTCATCGAGCGGGCTACGCTGTTTATAAGTTTTGCGCTCAGGCTTTTTCTTCACCTTGCGTCGGCCGCCGTCTCGATTGTCCAACCGCTTCCCTATCGTAACCCTTTCAACACTGTCAGAGGCCAAGCTATCTGATGTTGACACCTCGACTGCTCCGGCTCCATCAGGCTCCGATTCTGAAAACCGCCCGCTGCTCCAAGCCACAGCCAGAACTCCGATAGCCATAACTATCGCAGCCGCTATAAGCCCGCGGATTTCGCCTGTTGTCATTTTCTTTCCCATGGTTTTATGGCAACAAATATATTGATTTAACGCGAATGTCATACAATCATTTCCACTTGATTTCGTATTTTTGCGCGATTATATTTAGCATCCCGATTGTACTCATGAATAAATTTCTGCTAAAAACGCCCTCCTATCTGTTCACAATAGTGATCACGATATCAATTATATACCTCACACTATTTCCCCATCCGCTCCCTGATGGGACCCCAATGCTATTCCCCCACGCCGACAAATTAGTTCACGCTTTGATGTTTTGGGCGTTCTACTCATCATTTGCCTTTGACCGCTTACGCAGGCAGCTTAAAGACGGCGCGCCCACAAGGCTGTCAGGCAAATGGCTATCTATTATCATGGCAACCACTATCGCGTTCGGGCTCGCTGTCGAAATCGCTCAATCGGCAATGGATATAGGCCGTGGGGGCGACTCCCTTGACTTTTTGGCCGACTCCGCCGGCGCTTTAGTGGCAAGCCGGACACTCAGCCTCATCAGACGCTTGTTTTTCCACTTTTAAAGCGACGACACACATAAGCCATGGCATCCCTCTGAATGGTCGAACCCACTAAATAATTTATCCCGACATAAAGGGCTACCGCGCAACAGGCCTGAGCTACGAGCAACCACAATGGCTCTTCTATCACAATAGAGATAGCCGACAGCACCGCCATGACCGCCGCAGTCTCCACTACATAAGGCAGATAATCCGTCAGGTACTGCCGGTATGGCCGCCCCGACATAGGAGCCGCCACAATCAGTGTGACAATCCAAGTGATTACCGAAGCGGCAACCTGCCCCCAAAGCAATATTTCTATCCCATACACCACATCGTCTGCACGCGACAGACCTATAAACGGCAACGTCACGATAAGGGCGGCAAGCGCCACTCCATCGCGAAGCATCTCCATATAAACTATGAGTTTCGCCTTGCCGAGCGCAAGTATATAATTGTTGTATAGCGATGTCAGCACGGTAAATACACCCCGGAAAAGAAGCAACTGAAACAAGATGATTGACGCATCCCATTTCTCGCCAAAAAGCAAATGAAATATCGGTGTGGCCATTACAATCAGAAAGCCCATTGCCGGCAATGTCACATACCCCGTGAACCGGTTGGTTTTGGCTGCCACCCGCGAAAAACGCTCCACATCGTCCTGCACTGCCGACAACACGGGAAGAAACGACGAAGTTAGAGTCTGTGTGAGCGACGTCACTCCCATTTTGCTCCATTTGTCAGCTTGGGTATAATAGCCCAATGCTCCGAGACCCACACGGTTACCGATGAAAAACGAATATATGTTTTGAAAAAGAGTATTGAGAAACGAAGTGACAGTCACTCCCGCCCCGACTGAAAAGAACGACCGCAACGCTGCCCATGAGAACCGTAGCAACGGAAACCAACCGGAAGTGAACCACGCCAACAATGATTTAACTGCGGCCACGACAAGCGTCTGCCAGACAATCGCCCATGCCCCATACCCCGTCAGCGCAAGCCAGATGCCGACTACAGCCCCGGCTAATAGCCCGGCCGAATTGGCAACAGCCACTTTCTTGACATCCATCCGTTTCACCAAACGGTAAATCTGCACCATTGAGGTCGCGGAGATAATAACCGACAAGAACATCACCCGCGACAATGGCACAAGCCGCTCGTCGCCCTGAAACCAATCAGCTATCAGCGGAGCGGCAAACCATAATATGACGTAAGCGCACAACGCCATGCCCATATTAAACCAAAGAATGGTTGAATAGTCAAGACGCGTAGGCGATTTGCGCTGTACCAACGCTGCCGAAAATCCGCCATCTACAAACAACGTGGCAAATGCCTGAAAGACAAGCACAGCCCCCACAAGACCGAAATCGTCCTGCGACAACAGCCGCGCCAAAACTATGCCGGTGACCCCATACAACAGTTGGGTCGACAAACGGTCTATCAAGTTCCATTTGAGCGAACGCGCCGTCAGCAACTTCAAGTCGCGCTGTTCCCCCATCGGCTTACTTTGACTCGCCCTCCGCCACTCCGTCAAGCGGAATCACTTTCAGACCCACGCTTCTGCTCGTGATTTTCTCCGGATTACCGGTGTAATATATCTTTCCGGAACCCATGCCGACAACCATCAGAGTCTCCGACACATTGCAGCCAATAGTTCCAGTCCCCGTCGAACGGCATTTAACCGACACCGCTTTAAGACCATCAGCCTGTATCGAGCCGGTACCCGTCAGACCGTATTTAGCCGACTGGCATTTCCCATACAGCACAATCTGGCCGTTCCCGGTCGACAGACTCGCATCAACTTGCGTGGCGTTGATATTGCGCACCACTAATCGGCCATTGCCGATTACTTTAGCCTTAAACTGCGGCCCGGGAGACACCGAAAGGACCCTCACAGTCGAGTCACCGCTGTTTTCAACGCGGGTTAGGAAATTGGAGTAGACCGTGATTGTGGGCAAACCCTTATAATTGATGCCGTCAGTGGAAATCTGCATTTCAAGCTTACCCTTGTTGTTGGCGAGCATAAGCACCGAAGCGAGGTCGGGAGTGGTAGTGAAGACTGCCTTTCCCGCCGAGTCAGGCACGCATTTATAATCCACATTCAACCCCTCGACGACTTTCAGCTCCATGAAGTCGTTGACATCAAGCTCATAGCGCTTTTGTTCCGCACCCGACATCATCCCGGAGCCTGCCAACGCAATTAACAATGACAGATATATTTGTTTCATAGTCTTGTTTCGTTTAAATTAATCACCTCACCGGCTCTTTTTAGATTCAATCGGTTAGATGCATTATTTTGTCTTGGGAACGAGTTTAAATGAATTTTCAACGTTCCCTTGCACTTCGCGAGGATAACGACGGCCCATTACCGTGCCGTTGCCCAAGATGTTGACAACGGCTCGATTTTTGACATCGCAACCTATCGAACCCTCATCTTGAACCTGAGCCGACAGGTCGAAACACTTCAGACCCATCGCATAGATGTCACCCTTGCCGTTTGCGGAATACATGGCTGTGCGAGCCTTGCCGTTGAGGGTTATAGCCCCCTCTCCGTTATTAAGCACTGACAATTGCGGCGTTCTGATATCGGCCACACTCACTTTTCCCGAACCGTTGCCGACGATGTTGACTTCGTCTGATTTCACGGCCCTGATACCAATCGCGCCGGAGCCGTTGTTGATCGCATTGAACACGCCCGTCTCGATGTTTCCTATATAAACCGCGCCATTACCGTTGACCACAAGGCTAAACTGGCTGTTGGCCGGAAGACGTTTTGACAACACCACGCCATCGTTGACCACCACATTCTCAAGCGAACCGTGACACAACACTGTGACGCGGCTCGTGATAGCGTTGTCAGTGGTATCAGCGTCTATAACCAACTGATTGCCATAATTGACCACACTAATGCGCGGCACTTCATTATTATCCGTATAATAAACCACATAGCCGCAACGCTCAGGGTGGAACTTACACTCAACCACAGCGTTACCGTTGACTACTATCGAATTGAACTCTCGCGACGGCTTCAAAACCACGCGGTTCCCATCGGGATGCTTGTCGGCGGCGGAAGCCCCAAAAACGATGGCGACCGACATCAGCATTGACAATATCTGCTTCATAATATCTCGTTGTTTTTAATTATCATTTCTTCAATACGTCGCAACACGTCGTCGAGCTGGGCATAGGTCGACGCCCTCAGCATCTCGATACGCGTCTCCCTGAAATGCGGAATCCCCTTGAACAAGGGCGATGCGGCAAGATGGCGGCGGATATGGAGAATGCCGCGGTACTCATCGATGCGATTTATACTTTCGGTAATCTGACGGCGCAGCAGCGCGAATTTTTCCCCGGGCGACAGTTCCTCACCCTTGAAACCCGTAGACACCATAGTCTTCATCTCGCGGAAAATCCATGGCGCGCCTATCGACGCTCTACCCACCATGACTCCATCCACTCCATAGCGGTCAAAAGCCTCTACCGCTTTCTCCGGGGTGGTTATGTCGCCGTTGCCTATGACCGGGATGGTCAGACGCGGGTTTTCCTTAACCCTCGCTATCATCTCCCAATCAGCCTCACCGGTATACATCTGGGCTCTCGTGCGCCCATGCACCGTCAAAGCCTTTATGCCGCAATCCTGAAGCTTTTCGGCAAGCTCGACTATCACACGGCTATCATGGTCCCACCCCAATCGTGTCTTGACAGTCACCGGAAGGCTCACCGCTTTCACCACAGATGTTGTTATCTCAAGCATCTTGGGTATATCGCGGAGCATACCGGCACCGGCACCCTTTCCGGCAACCTTCTTCACCGGACAACCGAAATTTATATCTATGATATCGGGGCGGGCTCCCTCGACAATCTTCGCGGCCTCGACCATCGGGCCTGACTCTCGGCCATAAATTTGTATGGCTGTCGGGCGTTCTCGCGCATCTATCATCAATTTTCGAGTAGTAGCCGGAATATCGCGGATAAGAGCATCGGCCGACACAAATTCAGTGTAGACCATATCGGCCCCTTGCTCCTTGCATATAAGGCGAAACGAGGGGTCGGTGACATCCTCCATCGGCGCGAGCATCACCGGCTTCAAACCAAGATCTAATTCTCCGATTTTCATAGTTGCGACGATTACGATACACGAAGATAACTATTATTTCCCAAAAAGCCCTCTTCCACTGAAAAAAACATCAAAAATGCCAACACATTTCCCCCGAAAGCCCAACGAAATTCGACATCAATTTAAATACGTCAAGCAGCGTTCATGTATAAATTAACGATATTCCTTGATTGGAATCTCCCCTTTCAGTGCGGCGATGCCATTCAACGCAAGCGCAAGCATCTCATCTTCACCCGGATAGACATAAACAGGAGCGATAAATCCCACAAGTGCCTTCACATGAGATGTCACATACTCCGAATAAGCGATTCCTCCGGTCAGCAAGATACCATCCACCTCACCGCGCAACGCGACCGCCGCGCCACCTATCGACTTGGCTATCTGATAGTTCATGGCATCAAGCACCAGCTTAGCCTTTGTATCGCCCGACTCTATGGCCTTGACCACAGCTTGCACGTCGGTAGTGCCGAGGTGGGCTGCGAGACCCGCTTTACCGCTGATTCGCTTTTTAAGTTCATCAACGGTGTAACGACCGGAATAACAGAGATCTATGAGCGACCCGGCAGGTAGTGTCCCCGCACGCTCGGGTGAGAACGGGCCATCGCCGTCGAGCGCATTGTTGACATCGACGCAACGCCCCTTTAGGTGCGCCCCGATTGATATACCGCCGCCAAGATGACATATAATCAAATTCAAATCTTCATACCGGCGGCCGTCATTCAGCGCCGAGGCATGACGACGCCCGATTGCCCTTTGGTTGAGAGCGTGCCATGTGGTTATGCGCGGCATCATTGGCGACCCGGTAATCCTGGCCACGTCGTCAAGCTCGTCTACAACACCCGGATCGGCAATCAAAGCCCGGCAGCCCGGAATACCGGCGGCTATATCACTCGCAATCAGGCAACCCAAGTTACATGCGTGCTGCCTCAAAGGGTGCTCCATCTCGCCGAGCATCACGCCGTTTATCTCATAGACACCCCCGGGTATGGGCTTTAAAAGGCCGCCGCGACCCACAACGGCATCAAAGTCAAGTTCAAAACCATTTTCTCGCAAGGTTTTAACCACGAGATTCCGCCGAAATTCAAACTGGTCGTTAACATTGCCGAAATGAGCCAAATCCTCTACATCGTGCTTTATGTTGGAAACAAACAGTCGACTCGATTCATCATAGACGGCGATTTTGGTAGATGTCGAGCCGGGATTTATGGTCAGTACTCTCATCTTTTCTATATCAGCTGATTAAACAGGCTACGGCCAAAGAATAATACTTGGAAATCGCGCTGTCGCTGCGCGACGGCAACACCACCGGGGCGATAGGGCCGCGTAGCACCCCGGCATTGTCAGCATGGCAAAACAGTGTCATCGTCTTGTAGAAAACATTTGCCGCTTCAAGGTCGGGGAATATCAACGCGTCGGCTTGACCCTCTATCGGCGACGCGATTCCCTTTATTTTGGCCGACTCGGCATCACAGGCGGTCTTGATATCCATAGGGCCGTCGATGACAGCGTCGCCAAACTCACCCGCGGCAGCAAGCCCCTTGATTTCGGCATATTCCATTGTTACGGGGGACTTGGGATTGATTTTTTCACTGTAATGAACCAAAGCTACACGCGGACGTTCAACGCCGAACGCGCGGCAAGACTCGACAGCATAGCTAACCATGGCGACACGTTGGTCGAAAGTCGGCGAGGGTATCACTGCCGCATCAGAAAAAAACAGGAATTTGCCATAGCTGCCGCCCTGCATGACTGTCAGGTGAGTCAGCACCTTCCCTTTCGGCAAAAGCCCCGTTTCCTTGTTAAGCACGGCGTGCAGCAGGTTATCGGTATTTATCAAGCCCTTCATCACCACGTCGGCGCCGCCGGCTCTCACTATTTTGACAGCCTCGCGGGCTGCCTCGTCGCAATCAGCCACCCCGACCACCGATAAACGGTCGGCATATTGCTTCAACGACAAGAATCTATCGAGAATATCTGACGGACCGACAAGAATGAAATCGGCCCACCCCTCGCGCAAGACGCGGCTAATGGCCTCCTCGGTGTTTTTATCACTTGGCCAAACGGCGACCACACGCTTAGCGGGTTTCAGCCCTTTCAAATGGGCGGTCAAGCTGTCAAAATTCTTGATTTGTCTCATGGCTACTTTTCAGGTTATGATTTTGTATTATATCCCGTCCTTCCTACCTTATGGGTAAGTAGCGAGTAATGGCCCTGCGTCAAAAAGAGAGGTAACGGGAACATAACCGTTATTGGCGGCCTGCCCCCGTTTCCTTTCTATTTCGTTTCTATCCTATCGCCCACAATCACGGGATGAGGTCATAGGCGCGGAACACTTTTTGAATCTTTTCGAGAGCCGTGGTCACCTGCTCTTTGGTATGGGTGGCCATCAGCGAGAATCTTATGAGCGTGTCATGGGGGGCAACAGCCGGCGACACCACGGGATTAACAAAGATACCCTCATTGAGCAAGTCGCGGGTGATTGCGAATGTCTTGTTGTTGTCGCGGATAAACAGAGGGATAATCGGAGTTGAAGTGTTGCCGATTTCACAGCCCATGTTGCGGAATCCGTCGAGGGCATAACGTGTCACTTCCCAAAGTTTCTCCTGGCGGTCCGGCTCCTTCTCCATGATTTCGAGAGCTGCGAGAGCCGCCGCGGTCGATGCCGGGGTGATGCTTGCCGTGAAGATATAGGAACGCGAGTGGTGACGGAGGTAGTTGGTAATCTCTTTGTTGGTTGCGATAAAACCACCGAGCGAAGCGAACGATTTTGAGAACGTGCCCATAATCAACTCCACGTCGTCTCTAACACCAAAGTGGTCGCAAGTGCCGCGGCCGCCGCGGCCGAACACCCCGATACCATGGGCTTCATCGACCATCACGCTGGCGTTGTATTTCTTGGCAAGACGCACGATTTCAGGAAGATTGGCTACATCCCCTTCCATCGAGAACACGCCGTCGGTCACAATCAGTTTCACCTTGTCGGGGTCACAGCGTTGCAATTGCTTTTCAAGTGATTCCATATCGTTGTGACGATACTTCAACTGCTGCGAGAACGACAGACGGCGGCCTTCGATAATCGAAGCGTGGTCTTGTTCGTCCCATACTATATAGTCCTCGCGACCGGTGAGACATGATACCACTCCGAGGTTAACCTCAAAGCCGGTGGAATAAATCATCACGTCCTCTTTACCGATATACTCGGCCAGACGCGCCTCAAGTTTTTTGTGCAAATCAAGCGTTCCGTTGAGAAACGGCGAGCCGGCACATCCTGTTCCGTATTTTTTTGTTGCCTCGATGGCAGCTTCTTTGATACGCGGGTCATTGACAAGACCGGTGTAGCAATTAGAGCCAAACATCAACACCTTTTTCCCGTTGATGACAACTTCAGGGTCTTGCTCGCTTGAGATAGCTCTGAAATAGGGATAGATACCTGCCGCCTTTGCCTCTTGAGGCGTGGTATAATTTGACAGTTTTGCTTGTAAGAGCGTCATAGTTAACGTGATAATAATAGCTTAGTAATTAACTATCTGTTTGCCGCTATACGATAGCTTTAAACAGGCTGCAAATTTAGCGTTTTTTGTGGAAATATCATCTCTTTCACAACACTTTTTTTTGCGCAAAATCTAAGTTTTTGCGCAAAAAAAAGAGCCCCCGCGTAAATCGGGGCCTCTTCTATTCAGTAACGGCTGTGTCCACAGCCGATGTCAAGCGGGGACTGACGGTTAGGCATTTTCCTCAACGCCTGCAAGAGCGGGGTCAATCATAATGCGACCGCAATACTCGCAAACGATGATTTTCTTGTGCATTTTGATTTCAAGCTGCTTCTGCGGCGGGATGCGATTGAAGCAACCTCCGCAGGCGTTACGCTGAATGTAGACTATGCCGAGGCCGTTGCGCGCATTCTTGCGTATGCGCTTGAACGCAGCGAGGGTGCGGCTGTCGACATTAGGCTCCAAATCTTTAGCCTCTTGACGCAGACGCTCCTCATCCTGACGGGTTTCGGATACGATTTCTTCAAGTTCCTCTTTTTTCTCCGACAAGATATGCTCGCGGTCGCCGAGGGTTTCTTCAGTGGCCTTAATTTCGTTGGTTTTGGCTTCAATCATGCGGGAGAACTCGTTGAGATGCTTCTCGCTAAGCTCAATCTCGAGGGTCTGGAACTCGATTTCTTTGCTCAAGAGGTCAAACTCGCGGTTGTTACGCACGTTGTCGAGCTGTTCGCGATAACGCTCGATAAGCGACTGGGACTTATTGATTTTCTCCTTTTCTGCCACCATCTTCCCATTCAGCTCTTCAATTTCGCGCTTATAGTTATCTATGCGAGTGTGAAGACCCTCGATGCTGTCTTCCAAGTCTTTGACTTCGAGCGGCAACTCACCGCGGATAGTCTTGATGCGGTCTATCTCGGTCAAAATTGTTTGCAGCTTGTAGAGCGATTTCAAGCGTTGCTCCACTGAGAGATTCTGGTCGGTTTTGGTTTTATCGGTAGCCATATGTCTATAAATAGCTAATTGGATTAGTTTCTATAACTGAATAACAGACTGCAAAGTTAGGAAATTTTTCCGTAATAATTTGATAAAAAATTTCTTTTGTACACTCCTCGCTTTCAAAATGGCCTATATCGACTATGAAAATTTTCTCTCCGTAATCGACAAAATCATGATAGCGGGTATCGGATGTGACATAGGCTTGCGCTCCTGCCGCTACAGCGTCAGCGATAAACTCAGAGCCCGAACCTCCGCACATCGCCACTCGTGTTATCCCACCCCCGGGACAACGGGAGCAACGAGCCACAGGCGAGCCGAACGAACGCTTGACCCGTTCCACAAAATTGGTTGCGGTCAACGGCTCGCTAAAACAGCCGACAACTCCGAGGCCCGTATCGCCGGCACTTCCCGCCTGAGGCGACAACACTTCGCACCCATCCGCACCGAGGCGATTTGCCATCACCCACGACACGCCGCCGGGGGCGTTGTCGATAGAGGTGTGGCAGCAATAGACGGCAACGCCACTCTTTACGGCGAGTTCGACCGAGCGTTCCACGCGACCATCGCCGTTAAGCCGCTTAAGTCCCTTGAATATCAGAGGATGGTGCGATACAATCATATCGCAACCCGCCTCCAACGCTTCAAGGATAATCTCGGGCGTCACATCGACACAGAGCATCACGCCGCGGCAATCGGCGTCGCGGTGCCCCACAAGCAGGCCGGTGTTGTCCCACCCCTCTTGCAGCGAGGGGGGAGCCACAGCCTCTATCGCGTCGATTATATCTCCAACTTTCATCTATATATACCCACCGATTATTCTTTTCCTTCAGCCACAACAGCGAGAGAAAGCTCGTCGAGCTGTTTCTGGTCGAGCGGCGCGGGTGCGTCGAGCATCACATCACGGCCACTGTTGTTTTTCGGGAATGCGATGCAGTCGCGGATACTGTCAAGCCCGGCAAAAAGCGACACCCAGCGGTCGAGCCCATATGCGAGACCGCCGTGAGGAGGCGCGCCAAACTTGAACGCGTTCATCAGGAATCCAAACTGTTCCTGTGCTTTTTCGGGTGTGAAACCGAGAATTTCAAACATCTTGGCCTGCAGCTTGCTGTCGTGGATACGGATTGAACCGCCGCCTACCTCAACGCCGTTAACCACCATGTCATAAGCATCGGCGCGCACTGCGGCGGGGTCGGTGTCAAGCAAGGGGATATCCTCATCCTTGGGATGGGTGAACGGGTGGTGCATAGCCATCAGACGCTGCTCCTCGTCGCTCCACTCAAACATCGGGAAATCGACCACCCACAGGCAAGCGAATTTGTCTTTATCTCTAAGACCGAGGCGGTTGCCCATCTCAAGACGCAGCTCGCATAGCTGTTTGCGCGTCTTCATGGCATCGTCACCGCTGAGTATCAGAATCAAGTCGCCCGGCTCGGCGTTCATAGCCTCTTTGAGACGTTGAAGCGTCTCCTGAGTGTAAAATTTATCTACCGACGATTTCACCGTCCCGTCGGCCTCGACACGAGCATAGACCATACCCTTCGCGCCAATCTGCGGACGTTTCACAAAGTCGGTCAGCTGGTCAAGTTGCTTGCGAGTGTAGCTTGCCGCGCCTTTGGCGCAGATTCCGCCGATATAAGCAGCGCCGTCAAACACCGCAAAGCCGTGGCCCTTCAGCACATCCATCAGTTCGACAAATGTCATACCGAAGCGCAAATCGGGTTTGTCGCTACCATAGAGACGCATAGCGTCGCTCCACGGCATGCGCTGGAACGGCTCGTTAAGCTCAACGCCGCGCAATTCTTTGAACAGGTGCTTAGCCATACCCTCAAAGAGATTGATTATATCGTCTTGCTCCACATAGCTCATCTCACAGTCAATCTGAGTGAACTCGGGTTGGCGGTCGGCGCGAAGGTCCTCGTCGCGGAAGCACTTCACGATTTGGAAATAGCGATCCATACCCGACACCATCAGCAACTGCTTCAGCGTCTGTGGCGATTGGGGCAGGGCGTAAAATTGCCCCTGGTTCATGCGCGACGGGACCACAAAGTCTCGCGCGCCCTCGGGAGTCGACCCCACGAGCATCGGAGTCTCGATTTCGAGGAACCCCTTCGAGTCGAGATACCGGCGCACCTCCATCGTCATGCGGTGGCGCAACTCAAGGTTACGGCGCACTGCCGAACGGCGCAAATCGAGATAGCGGTATTTCATGCGCAGCTCGTCGCCGCCATCAGTATTATCCTCGATAGTGAACGGCGGCACCTCACTGGGATTAAGCACGTTAAGCTCAGAGGCTATTATCTCGATGTCGCCCGTCGGGAGATTGGGGTTCTTGCTGGCGCGCTCGGCCACGCATCCCTTTACCTGCACCACATACTCACGCCCGAGTTTGTTGGCGGCGTCGCACAGAGCGGCGTCGGTCTCGTTGTTAAACACTACCTGCGTAAGCCCGTAACGGTCACGGATGTCAACAAACGTCATGCCACCCATCTTGCGGGTACGTTGAACCCATCCGGCCAAAGTGACATCTTTGCCGGCATCGCTTAGGCGGAGTTCTCCGCATGTATTGCTCCTAAACATAGAGGTATATCTGTTTTTATGGTTTTGCCTGTGCCAATTAAACCACAAAGATACGAATAAGTCCAAACCAAAAAGCAAATTTTATTGTTTTTTGTTAAGAATCACTTTTTCGGAAGGGTCTACCATAATCCGGAAATAGCGCACAAACAGTCAGAGACTGTACAGAATCAGAACGGGAAAAACAACGGCAACACAAAGACCATTAGTATCCCGAGGACAATTTGCAGCGGCGCACCGACTTTGACATAGTCAACGAATGCATATTGTCCGGCTGACATGACCAATGCGTTTGGCGGAGTCGAAAACGGGGAAGCGAAACACAGCGAGGCGCCGAAAGTGACCGCAAACAACATGGGGAGCGGGTTGACTCCATAGGCGATGGCACTTTGCAAGGCTATCGGTGCCATCAGCACCGCAGTTGCCGTATTAGAGATAAAAAGAGTCATCAATGAAGTTGTAAAATAAAGACCGGCTAAAAGCCAATGCGGGCCGAGCGAACCGAGGTGTGTAACCAATGCCGAGGATACCGCTTCGGATACGCCTGTTTTCTCCAGCGCGACACTCATAGGCATCATCGACGCAATCAAGACGATGCTTTCCCAGTTGATTGTCTTGTACGCGTCTCCCACCGAGCGGAAACATCCGGTCAATACCGTGGCGAGCGCAGCCATTATGACTGTAATGACAGCCGGCACAATATCCAGAACAAGCATTACAATCATCGCAACCATTATGACGGCTGCCACCGGGGCTTTATAGTCGAGGGTCACTTTCGACGCTTCCGAAAGAGGTTGGCCAAGCACCACCCAACGGCGAGTATCACCGCTGAGCTGATCTATCGCCCCCCATGTCCCCTGCGCGAGAAGCACGTCGTTTTTACCGACTTTATGCGTGGCAAGTTTTTCCGTGATGTACTCTCCGCTGCGACGCACTCCGAGAACATTGACATTAAACCAGTTCCGAAAATCAAGCTCAGCGATTGTCCGGCCCAGAATCGGCGATTCAGGCATAGGGACGATTTCAGCCACGCCAATGTCATAGAATCTGAGGTTATGGCGCGTACCCTCAGGGTTGTGGTCGAGTTCCAGACTGTAATCGGCGACAAACCGTTCTACATTGTCCTTTGCCCCGCGGACAAATAAGACATCTCCCGGGTCGATGGTAGAACCCGCGGTCGGCGCTTCTTGTGAAATGTTCTTGATAAGGCGGCGTGGTTGCTCTCCGGTCCGCAATTCCAACACATCGAGATGGTAAATGTTGCGCAAAGCGAGAGTTCCCAACGTCAGTCCGGCAATCGGTGACGTCGCCGGAACCCTTATTCTCCACAGGTCGTTGTTCAGACCGTATTCATCGACAATCTCACTTAATGAACGGCTCTTGCGGCGGAGGCTATCGGAACCGGATTCTGATTGACGTTTGTGCGTGAGTCCCCGGCTAAGAGGAAGCAGCAATAAAGTTCCCGCAACAAGACATATCGCGCCGGCAGGGAGAAAAGAAAACATGGTCAAAGACTTGTTTCCAGCCTCTTCCCAAATTTCAGCAATCACGAGGTTAGGAGGTGTGCCAATAAGGGTTAACATTCCACCCATGCTCGAAGCGAAAGCGAGAGGCATCAGAAACCGCGATGCGGAAGTGCCGGATGTCGCAGCCATAGAGACCACTATCGGAAGCATCAGCGCGACTGTCCCGGTATTGCTGACAAATCCCCCGATAATACCGGTAGCGAGCACCACCACAAGAAACAATCTTGTCGGATTTCCGCCGCCGAGCTTCAACAGTCCGGCTCCGAGCATCTTTGCGAGACCGGTGTTGAAGATTGCACCGCCGACAACAAATAGCCCGACCATCATAATCACTATAGGATTACTAAATCCTGAAAGGGCGTCATGCGTGGAAATTACGCCACTGACAGCCAGGGCCACCATTGCCACTAAAGCGACTATATCCGCACGGACCCGTCCCCACACGAATCCGACAACAGCCAAGCCAAGTGTTAAAAGTGAAATCAGCATAATTATCGCTACCGTTTAAATATTAACGTAAAAAAGCGAAAAACCGTTCATCGCCACATTCAATTAAGTTTGAGACGAAGACATTGATTATCTCAACGAGTTACGCATCTGAGATAGGTTACACTATATTTTGACTTTGGGCAATGAAAACGTGAACTCAAGTCCACCTTCATCCTTGTTTCGCACCGAAATAGTACCTCCTAAAGCTTTGATAGCGCTATTGACAACAGAAAGGCCCAAACCGACACCTCCATTTTTACGCGCTCTTCCGGTGTCAGCGCGATAGAAACGTTCAAATAAGTGCTCTAATTGTTCCGGTTCTACCCCGATGCCGTTGTCGGCGTAAGCAAACAGATAGAAATCAGAAGTCTCTTCGATTAATCGCAAAGTCATCTCCGTCCCATTGCTATGAACAATAGAATTGCGTATTAGGTTTAGCAAAACAGAGGTCAGCAATTCACGGTCACCTCGCACATGGCAATTCAACGGGATGTCGTAGCTGAACGTCATATTGTTAGAAATACCGACATTCGCAAATCTAACATCGTCATTGATTTTCTGCACGACATCACAGAAGTCCACATCAGAAATAACCATGTTGTTTGACATCTCCTCGAGTCGCGCTATTACTGAAATATCACTAACCAATGAGTTCAGCCGGTCAACATTTTCAATAATACGCTTTATAAACTTCTCTTTTGTGGCCTCATCCATATCAGGGGCGCACTGTATTGTCTCTATATATCCGCGGATAACACCCAGTGGCGTTTTAATTTCATGGTTGATATTGTTGGTCATCCTACGTTGGAACGCTTCTTTCTCCTCTAACGCGTGAACGACTCGTTGATGCTCTAAATTGATTTCATCAATCGCCTTAATCAATGATGTGTAAATATCAAATATCTCCTTTGCGATTTCCCCAAGCTCGTCATTAGGGAAATTTGGCACTTTATCAATAGGTTGCCTGTGTGACGCCTGATAAGCGAACCGTCGCAAAAGGTAGATATTACGACTTAGCAAATGGGTTGAAAAATACACTACAACTGATGCGACTATCGTGATTACGGCAAGAAGCCACCAATGTATGTCTGTGCTTATCGCGCTATTTATTGAAAAAGAATACGGCATACCGGTCTTGACTGTTATTTTACCATCACGACTTTTACCGGAAGAAAAATAAAACAGATTTGTGTTGCCGTCCGCGTTATACTTTACTAATCGCGTCGTCTTGTCCTCAGGCTGGAGGTCTTCAAGGCTGTCGAGATCCAGAGGTATTGGCTGTCTGACGGACGCGATTAATGAATCACCCTCTCCATATACACTTATCTGCATAGCGTCAAATGTGGAGTTTTGGTAACATATCTTCAACATTTGCACAAATTCCTTCAAGTCATGCCCTTCATCATATACTGACATGATGTGTTGGTCTATCATCTTAAGCTCATTACGCAACATTTGTTTCTTGTAATTTATTTCAGCTTTATACTGAAAGTAAAACAAGCTGCCAAATATTATCCAAACAAGTATTATGACCCAAAAGAAAAGTTTATTGCGATATGTTAATTTCATGTAATATGAGCGGCTTCGTATAATTTTGCAAATATACCGCTAATCAACCGTCCGCTCACATTAAAAGAGGTTAAATCCATCGGGTGGATAGCCGAAACCGCAGTATCTGGTCCATGAGCCTAATCACGACTACCGCAAAGGTGTTTTTGTTTTCACCAAATATAATAAACCATTTTCTGATTTTTGTGTAATTTTGCAATATCTTACGCATCGCAAACGTAAACGAGGATATGGAAGAGGCTCTCAGACTGACCACACAGCAGAAATTGCAGCAACGGCTCACACCGTTGCAAGTGCAGTTTGTCAGGATGCTTGAGATGACGGGGCCTGAGCTTGAAGATGAAGTGCGACGAACCGTTGACGATAATCCCGCTCTTGAGATAGCCGATGACGCATCTCCGATTCAGCCCGATAACGATTTCAACGAAAGCGCCGAGGAAATGCAGATGGCCGACTACCGTAGCGACGACATACCATCCTACAGGCTCGAAGCCAACAACCACAGCAGCGATGACCGCTATTACGAGCCTGTCGCCACAGACGACGGCGAGACGCTAATTGAATCGCTTAACGCCCAAATAGCCCAAACCCAGCTAAGCCAACTCGACAGCAAAGTGGCCGAGTACATCATTGGAAACCTTGACGACAACGGCTACATGACACGCTCCATTCAGGAAATTGCCGACGACCTCGCGTTCCAATGCGGACTTGACGTGACTATCGACCAGGTAAAGGCGGTGTGGAACGCCGTGAGGTCGCTTGAACCGGCGGGTGTCGGAGCCATCGATCTGCGCGACTCATTGCTGTTGCAACTGCGCCGGCGCCATCAATCATCGGCGCGTGACCACGCCATCGAGATTGTGGCCGACTATTTCGATTTGTTTTCAATGAAACATTTCGACCGCATAATCGCCCTGACCGGGATGACCGAGACGCAACTACGCGAAGCCATGGCCCTTATACGCCAACTCAACCCCAAGCCGGGAAGCGGTCTACAACCGTCAGCATCAGACGACCGCACACGCCACATAAGCCCCGATTTCAACGTTGAGACCGACGGCGACAACATTACACTCACCCTGCTCAATTCAGCTCCTGAACTTCAGATTGAAAAGACATTCGCCTCGGAACAGCCAATAACCATCCCCGACGCATCGCCCCGACAAATGCGCGAGGCTATGATGTTTGTCAGACAGAAACGTGACGAAGCCGCCAACTTCATCAAAGTGGTAAAGATGCGTCAAGAGACGCTCTACCGCGTCATGCTGGCCATCATAACCCTGCAAAGACGTTTTTTCCTGACTGACGACCCTACCAAGATACGCCCCATGATACTGAGAGATGTCGCGGAGCTGACAGGATATGACCTGTCGGTGATTTCCCGAGCCACTGCGGGAAAATATGTGATGACACAGCGCGGTGTCTACCAACTGAAAATGTTTTTCAACGAGCGGCCAAAAGATGACGCCGACACCTCGTCAATGCAAATTCTCGCCGCCCTGCGCAAAATCATCGAGAATGAAGACAAACGCCACCCGATGAGCGACGAGGCCATTACCGCCGCCTTGCGCGACGAGGGTTTTGACATTGCCCGGCGCACGGTCGCCAAGTACCGCGAGAAAGCGGGGGTGCCTGTGGCGCGCCTACGCAAGGAATTATAAACAGTAACATTCAAAACGAACCCCGACTATGAACCGTTTCGCATCAATCATATCAGCCGTTTTCAGCCCATTGTTCATACCCACCTACGGCGTGGGGCTGGCATTGCTGACCACAACGCTCTATTATGTCACCCCCTCGGCCAAGTGGCACGTCATGCTGACCACACTCGCCACAACGGGCATGATTCCGCTGATAGCGATATATCTGCTCTCGCGAATAGGCCGCGTGACCGACATTGGTCTCAATGAACGGCGGGAACGCACTCTGCCCTACCTCATCTCGCTGGTCTGCTATCTCGGCTGCGCCGGTTATCTCGTGACAGTCCACTCTCCTGCGTGGCTCACGATGTTCATGGTGGGCGGAGCGGTCACGCTGGCGGTGACAATGACAATCAACTTCTGGTGGAAAATCAGCGCTCACGCCGCCGGGATGGGCGGGCTGGTAGCTCTGATGATTCACATTATTGCCCGCGGCCTCAACGTGTGGGGATCCGAGTGGGTGGCTATGTCGGCCATTATCTTGGCTGGGCTTGTATGCTCCTGCCGCCTGATACTTCGCCGTCACACTCTGGGTCAACTTGCCGCCGGATTCGCTCTCGGATTCCTCGCTATTTTCCTTGCCACCGATTTCAACTATTGACAACCACATCAAACACCTCTACATAAACATTTTCATGACCATGACACCATTGGTAAGCATAATCATGGGGAGCACGTCAGACCTCCCCATACTGCGCAAAGCAGCTGCCTTCCTCGACGAGATGGAAGTGCCGTTTGAGATGAACGCGTTGTCGGCCCACCGCACTCCCGCCGAAGTGGAGCGGTTTGCCCGCGAAGCTGCCGGTCGCGGACTTAAAGTGATAATCGCGGCAGCAGGCATGGCCGCAGCACTCCCCGGAGTAATAGCCGCCATGACACCGCTGCCTGTAATCGGCGTGCCAATCAGCTCAACTCTCGACGGTTGCGACGCACTCCTTTCTATCGTTCAGATGCCTCCGGGCATATCGGTAGCCACCGTAGGTATCAACGGCGGACTGAACGCCGCCATCCTTGCCGTGCAGATGCTCGCGCTAAGCGACGAAGCCATCGCCCGACGATTCAACGACTACCGCGAGAGTCTCTCGGCTAAAATCGCTAAAGCCAACGAGGAGTTGAAAAAAGAAAAATTCAGTTACAAAACCAACTAACCAGCCCGACACACCACAACAAAACCGATATGAGCGTTTTTGACTATCACCGCCGCACCACAATCGAGGTCGAAATCGGCGGCGTGCCACTCGGCGGCGACAACCCAATCAGACTACAGTCGATGACCAACACATCCACAATGGATACCGACGGGTCCGTAGCGCAATGCGAGCGCATAGCCCGAGCCGGTGCCGATTATGTAAGACTGACGGCCCAGGGTGTCCGAGAGGCCGCCAATATCGGGGTCATACGCTCGTGTCTGAGAGCCGACGGCATCAACACCCCGCTTGTGGCAGACATACATTTTAACCCGCGGGCCGCCACAGCCGCGGCGCCGGTGGTCGACAAAGTCAGAATCAACCCGGGCAACTTCGTCGACCCGGGGCGCGTGTTCAAGAAACTCGAATACACTCCGGAGCAATACGCAGCCGAACTCGCTCGCATCGACGAAGCCCTGGCTCCGTTTCTCGCACTCTGCAAGGCCAATGGGACCGCACTGCGCATAGGGGTCAACCACGGATCTCTGTCTGACCGCATCATGAGCCGGTATGGCGACACCCCGGCAGGTATGGTCGAGAGCGCGATGGAATTTCTGCGCGTATGTGTAGCGCAGGATTTCATGGATGTGGTCATTTCAATCAAAGCGTCCAACACAGTCGTGATGGTCGAAACCGTCAGACGGCTTGTCAGGGCAATGGAGGCTGAGATGATGAAATTTCCGATTCATCTCGGAGTCACTGAAGCCGGCGACGGTGAGGACGGCCGCGTGAAATCGGCAGTCGGCATAGGCACACTGCTTGCCGAGGGGATAGGCGACACCGTCAGGGTATCCCTCAGCGAACCGCCGGAGAACGAGATACCGGTGGCAGCATCGCTTGTCAACTACATAACCGCCCGTGCCACCGCTCCATCGATAGCCGGCGAATACGCTGCCGGCTACGACCCAGTCACCCCCACCCGCCGCAACACCGAGGCAATAGGCATTGTGGGCGGCGACAACCCCCCGGTGGTCGTAGGCGCAGACCATGCGATTGATTACCATTCCGACATAAAACCCGACATCTACCTGTCACAGACTCCCCACTTGGCTATCGACGCTTCGCGGCCTATCGAGGAGATTGCCGCAGCTATCGCAGCCAACGCCGGCAAAATAGTGGTGATGACATCAACCCACCCCAACCCCGTCGGAGAGATACAAGCCGCTATCCACGCCATGACCGCTAAAGGAATTAACACCCCGGTAATACCCCGGCTCGTTTACGACGGAATCGCTGCCGGCGAAGTGACAATCAGAGCCGCCGCCGATATGGGCGCGATGCTGATGAATGGCGCGCGCGACGGCATAATGATAGAGAGCGACTCCCTCACCACCGATGAAATAGCCCGGCTATCGTTCGGTATACTCCAAGCCGCGCGACAGCGTTTCACCCGCACTGAATATATAGCCTGCCCGGGTTGCGGACGCACACTCTTCGACCTCCAAGGCACCTTGAAACAAGTCAAAGAAGCCACAGCCCACCTCAAAGGGTTGAAAATAGGCGTGATGGGGTGCATCGTCAACGGACCGGGAGAGATGGCCGACGCCGACTATGGCTATGTTGGTGCAGCCGCCGGGAAGGTGAGCCTTTACAAAGGGAAAGTGTGCATGGAGAAGAATCTTGACGCATCGGAAGCCTTGCCGCGCCTCATACAACTAATAAAGGATTCCGGCGACTGGACCGACGCTGAAAAGTGATGGAGGATAAGGATATTTTCACCTACCTGACCCTCCCATCAGGGCTGAGGATGGTCTACCACCGCGAGGATGCTATGGTTGAATATTGCGGACTCGCCGTCAACGCCGGAAGCCGCGACGAAAGACAATCGGAATTCGGGCTGGCCCACTTCGTCGAGCACACCATATTCAAAGGCACCGCGCGCCGACGCGCTTGGCACATCATCAACCGCATGGAGGCAGTCGGGGGCGAACTAAACGCCTACACCACCAAAGAGGAGACGATGGTCTACTCGGTATTCCCGACGGGCAACCTCAACCGCGCCGCCGAACTAATCTTCGACCTCGCCGCAAATTCACGTTTCCCCGACAACGAGCTCGACAAAGAGCGCGAAGTCGTCGCCGATGAGATAAACAGCTATCTCGACACCCCGTCAGAGGCAGTGTTCGACGACTTCGAGGACTTGATTTTCGCGGAATCACAGCTCGGCCACAACATACTCGGGAGCGCCGACACTGTCGCAAAGCTCACCTCAGCCGACTGCCAACGCTATCTGCGCCGCTATTACACCCAGGACAACATGGTGTTTTTCTATTCCGGGCCCACCCCGCGGATCGTTGTCGAGAGGTTGGCAGCGCGCCTGTCGTCGATGCTACCATCGGCCGACCGTGTGCGCGACACGCGTGTGATTCCATCAATAGTTAAGCCGTTTGTCAAATCACACGAAGTCGGCTCACATCAAGCCCACACCGTCATAGGCGCTCGACTACCCGGAATGTACGATATTGACCGCCAAGCACTCGCACTGCTCACAAACATACTTGGCGGTCCGGGGATGAACTCCCTGCTCAACGTGTCGCTCCGCGAACGCCGCGGCCTTGTCTACTCGGTCGACGCATCTACGGCAATATTTACCGATGCCGGATTGTTCACCGTCTACTTCGGCTGCGACCCTGAGGATAATGACCGCTGTGTAAAACTCACGCTTCGCGAGATGGCTCGCCTCGCCGAGACACCGATGAGCGAACGTGCGCTCGCAAAGGCAAAAAAACAGTTTCTGGGACAACTGACAGTGGGGAGCGAAAACCGCGAGCAACTTGTTCTCGGCTCAGCGCGAGCCACCCTCTACCATGGGCGAGCCCTCACTCCCTCGCAGGTGTATGACCGCGTGATGCAGGTCACTCCCGACCGACTGCTGGCGTTGGCTCAGACAATCGCCTCCACCCCCTCCATCCTCACGCTGAAATAACCCCGCATACCTTATTTAGCTACTCGGGCAATATTCACACAAAAGCGCCCATCAATTTCCAGGGAGCGGCCGGCGGGAAAATGCGTCAATGAAGCTGCCGGGTGTGGCGTTGTAGATGTTTGTCCCGCAAGTCCGGGCATAGGCAGCTATGTCAAAATAGGCGCGAAACGCGACGTAAAAGCTGTAGATTATCTGATGTAAGCGGTACCCCTTGTATTCGCTCACCACACGAGCCGTCTCTCGCTCATCCTCCCGGTAGAAATGGGGCTGCACCGACACCACTTCATTGTTGTCGTTGACCGAAAGTGTGCGGAGCCATGAATGGTCGGCACCGGTAATGTATATATCCCTGAAACCGAGCCATATACCAACCATTATCGACGGTATCAACACATTGCGCGGCCGCGGCATGGCAAGACGCCGGTCAAACAGCCACCGCGTGAGCCATCCATACCCCTCAGCGCCAACGGCGTTGAAACGTTTGACGACGAGCAACGGATTTTTGAACGGAAGCGACTTTTCATCCACCACCGCCGGGACAAACAGCGTCATAGGCCAATCAACGGAGTCCAAAGACGCCAGCAAATGCCCGACATTGGCATCATCGGGTTTGTTGAAGAAATGAGGGTCGGCAAGCAAATAATAGCGAGGCTTCAACTGTCTGAACTGAGGGGCATTGGCTGCGAAGTTCACAGCAAGAAGCGGGTAGCGCGCCAACAGTTCGCCATGCTCTGCTATGGTGTCGTTGAGCGAGGGGCCGTTTCCCAATATCACGAGGGTATCGCCCGACTTGTCTCCGATTGAGCACGCAACCCGACGCGACTGCAACGCCACCTTGGCGATGCTCTTAATCGAGCGGCCGAGATTCGCTATATATTCAGAAAGTTTCATCACTGTAATCATGTGTTTTAAGGTAATCAACAGTATCCACGGGATGCCAGTCGGGGCAAACGCCGGCAAACGTTCTTCCCTCCTTGATAGCGTCACGCGTCATCGCGCTAAGCCGTGCCGATGAGTAAGGCATGAAACGCAACTTGTCGCCTATCCGGGCCATAATCTTATGCCATTTCATCGGCATAGTATAAACACGCTTTTGTCCGAGCCGACAGGCCAACGCAACCGCCACATCACTACGCAGCGGGTCAAGCCCATCGGTCAACAGCCAGTCACCGGAACAGTCGCCTGACTTAACGGCGAGTCTCACCGCCGAGGCCACGCTAACGGCGTGGACTACGCTCATTCTTGATCTATCGCCACCGATGTTGAAATACCACCCGGCGTTGATTCCGCGAGCCATATCCATCAGTTGGCCGCGCATCCCGGTTCCCACCACCGCAGGCAGCGACAGCCTTAGACGCGCCGCTGAGCAAGGGCTCGCGGCGACAGAAATCGACAGGCAACCCGCAGGGAAGCCGGCAACCGAGCCGGTGGTGTCGATAACCGCATCGGCCATCGCTACTGTCGCATAATCAGCCGGCGACACCAGTGTCACCGTCTGCCCTACTCTCACCGGATGGGCCGACAGTTCCCTCTCTACATATTTTCCAATGAAACCGTCATCGACGATTATGATTTTGAATGGGGTTGGCATATTCTATTATTTCGTTTTTAATCGTTTTATTATAGATATAAATATCTGAGCAGCAGACGCAGAGGCATCACACGATAGCCGTTTTGGCGCAAAGCCCTCAACTTTTCCTTATTGTTGGTCCACAGGCGATTGATGAGCCGCGACGAAAGCCCCCCAGGCTCCATATTAACCATTACGTCGGGGAGGTAACGTCCCCTTGACTGCCTGACAAGCGTCAGCCTGACAAAAAACTCGAAATCAGCAGCGACTCTATAGCCCTCGCTGTACAGTCCGACGCTGTCGAACAGGTCCCGGCGCACATAAAGCGACGGATGCGGCGGCGCATAACCGTTCAAGAGCATCCGCGGCTGAAAGCGGTCAGACTGATAGTCGCGGAGACAGCGGCCGGTCGAATATTCAACATACTTCACATCGCCATAAAGATAATCGATTGCGGGGTCCATGAATGACGCACTGACATTTCGCAATATATAGGGGTCAGCGAAACGGTCACCCGCATGGAGCAGCCCGACAACATCGCCGGTAGCCATCATGATTCCCTTGTTAAGCGCGGCATACACCCCCCCGTCAGGTTCGCTCACCCATTTGACCGGAAAAGCTGACTCGGCGGCGAATCTTTTTATCACATCAACCGAGCCATCGGTCGACGCGCCATCGACTATTATCGATTCAAACTCCGCCTCTTTCTGCGAGGCGATGCTCTTGAGCGTCGGCAACAGAAAATCACCCGCATTGCGGCACACGGTTATTACAGAAACCCTCATTGCAACAGATTTTTGGAATGTTGTATAAGATATGCCGAGACCAAAGCCGCCGCAAGCACAATCGAATATATCACAGCCCAACGCCCGAACCCCCTGGAGCCGACACCCACCGCAACGGCATAGACTGCGGCCGGAGCGAGCATCGGGACAAGATTGTAGGCGTAGCGCGCCACCGTGCCTCCGCTGAACCAGGCGAACCCAAGCCAAAATAGCATCGCCAAAGCCGTTATTATCGACAGCGCATGGGGTGAACGCCGCACGCAACGCCCCCAGTAGTAGAACAGCGCGCCACCAACCGCATACCACGGGTAGCTGAACTTGACAGCCGCCAAAGTGACCGACGTTGAGATTTCTCTTGTGAAATTCCAGGGGAAAGGAGTGAGAAACTGCACGGCGGCGGTCATGGGCAACCACAACATCCGCTCCCACCATGGCCCGCTGAAATAACCTACGCGCTCAAGCAGTGTATAGTAGGCATCGCGCCCCGCGGAGGGAGATGTGAAGGCATCAGACAATCGGTCGATATCAGGGATATGAATAGTGACGCCATACCAATGCCGCAACATACTCTCACAACAGAAACAGACACCGACAACAGCCACGCCTACAGCCCCCACCGCCAACCGACGTCGCCAACCGCAACCCCAAAACGCTACCGACAACACGGCCAACGGCATGATGACCCATCCGTGGCGAAGCACTCCAACCGCTACGCATGAGGCCACAAACAGCATCGCCCCCGTCAAAAAGCCCTTGCGGGTCGAATCGGCGCGAAGCCGCAAAGCCGACAACACCGCGACTGCAAACGACAACGCCGTCAGCGACTCCTTCATGAGCAGAGTACCGCTGAACGTCAGATAGCACACCGAACCCGACGCAATCATTCCCGCCGTCATCAGCCATTCATCAGACCGTCCGCATCGCCCGGTGAGCAGATACCGCGTCAGCGCACCTGTCAGCACTATTGTCAGCAGGGCGGCAAGCACATTAAGCATCAAAGGGGACAACAATGTACATCCGGTCAGTTTCCACAACCCGGCAATCACCACGGCGTAGCCCAATGCGTTGCGGCCTTCAAGATACCCCTCGCCTGTGTCGGAGATGAAAGTCGCCCCATAATAATAACGCGCCATGTCAGAATTACCAAACTGCGGCAACAGCGGCGACGGCCCGCTCGCGGCGAGCTGATTATAGTTTAAAGCCACTCCGACGCAAAGCGCCGTGGTCAACGCCAACAGCCAGTACCGACCTATATCGGTTGTATTCCCCGCCCGGACATAGGCTGCGACAACCACGCCCCACACCGCTACCGACGCCGCCGCCATGGCTACCAACGGCACATGAGGCAGCCGCGCGATGACCGCCACCAGCACCGCGAGAGCCAGCAACTGAGCGACCGGGTATGTGAGTTTTCGCATCTTCATATTATCGGCAAAGTTACACAGAATTATTGATTAATGTGTAACTTTGCGACCATGAACGGAAACGACACTGACGACACAATCAGAATCGACATCGACGCGGTGTTGCGCGAACGCGCGCCGCGTTACCATCGGTTCATTCCCCGCTTTCTCATCAGGCGACTGGAAAACATCGTGTGCCAGAATCAGCTTAACGAGATGCTCAGAATCAACAACGGCAAAACCGGCGCGGCATTCTGCCGCGGAGTCGTCGACCATCTCAACATCAAGGTTGATTTCCACGGTGAGGAAAACCTCCCCGCCGACAGCCGCACTGTCATCGTCAGCAATCACCCATTGGGGGGGCTTGACGGCATGATTTACATCGACTACATCGCCCGCCGCTACGGCATGGAGCCGCAGTTTGTGGTCAACGACCTGCTCATGGCGGTCACACCGTTGCGCGAAGTGTTTCTCCCCGTCAACAAGCACGGCAAGCAATCTCGCTCCGCGCTCCGCGCTCTCGACGAGGCTCTCGCCGGCGACCGCCCAATAATCATCTTTCCCGCCGGGCTTGTGTCGCGCCGAGGCAAAGGCGGCGTCATAGCCGACCTTCAATGGCAGAAAACATTCGTTAACAAATGCAAAGAATTTAAAAGGCCCATCATACCCGCTTTTTTTAATGGTCAAAATTCATCTTTTTTTTATAATTTTGCGAAATTGAGAACAAAATTGGGCTTGAAATTCAATATCGAGATGATTTATCTTCCTTCAGAAATGTTCAAGAGCCGCAATGCCCACTACTCGGTGACATTCGGTCAAGCGATCAGATGGGAGACGCTCGCCGCGGGAAGCCACGCACGGGCGACCGCCGACAGCATCAGACAGGCGACATACGCCTTGAAACCCGATGACTGCCGGCCTAAATCATTAGAGTGAAACAAAAGATGGAACAACAGATTATCGACGCTATACCCGTGGAGCTGCTGATGTCAGAGCTCACCCCCGACCGCTTGCTGCGCACCACCAACAAGGGGGGCAACGAAATTTATGTAGTTGACGCGTTCAACGCCCCCAACGTCATGCGCGAAATCGGGCGGCTGCGCGAAATCGCGTTCCGCACCGCTGGCGGAGGCACCGGCAAAGAGTGCGATATCGACCGTTACGACACCATGAATCCCCCCTGCCGCCAACTGATAGTGTGGGACCCCGAAGCGCGTCTTATACTCGGCGGGTACCGCTTCATATGCGGCCGCGACATAGTCGTCGAGAACGGTCGACCCCGCATCGCCACCTCCCATATGTTTAACTTCTCAGAGCGGTTCATCAACGACTACCTGCCGTCGACCATCGAGCTCGGGCGTTCCTTTGTCAGATTGGAATACCAGTCGTCAAAAGCCGGGGCCAAAGCCATCTACGCACTCGACAACCTGTGGGACGGTCTGGGAGCCCTCACCGTCGAATACGATGAAATCCGATACCTGTTCGGGAAGATGACCATGTACCCCAGCTACCCCGTTGACTGCCGCGATATGCTCCTCTACTTCCTCAACAAATACTTTCCCGACCACGACCGTCTCGTCACCCCAATCTGCCCACTCGACACCCACCCCGACACCGACGCGCTCGCAAGAGCCTTTACCGGCGGCTCATTCAAAGAGGACTACAAGATACTCAACGCAGCCATACGCTCCCACGGCTACAACATTCCGCCCATGGTCAACGCCTACATGAGCCTGTCGCCCACGATGAAAATGTTTGGCACCGCTATCAACGACGAATTTGGCGATGTCGAGGAGACAGGCATATTCTTCGCCATCGACGAGATATTCGAGGAGAAGAAGAAACGCCACATCGGCACCTACTGCAAAGCCTAAGCCAACCCGCTCCCCACCCATTCTGATTTCTTGTGATTTTCACAAGTCAACCCATTGTTATCGCTGCTACTCGCCGCCTCGAGCGTCAGCGACCGGCGCGTTAATGCCGCATCGCAATCTCCCGCCCGGCAAAAGAAGCGGCAGGATACCGAGAAAAGGGAACGCCAGAATAATCAGAGACCACTCACGGCTGAGTACGATTTACGTCCGCAAACGCAACGCGAGCGGCTTGCCCGGAAGCAAGCCGCTCGTATTACATCATTGAATTATGTGGAAATGTGAGAAGTCTTTAATCCCGTTCCCTCGGGGGGGCAGGCGACGCGTCAGAAAGTCAGGACAATGTTGTTTTCCTGAGCTATGCGGCGCATATTCAGGATGGCATAACGCATACGCCCCAAAGCCGTATTAATCGACACGTTGGTCGCCTCGGCAATCTCCTTAAAACTCATGTCGCGGTAGTAGCGCATCATGAGCACCTCGCGCTGGCTTTCGGGGAGAGCGTCGATGATACGACGGACATCTTCCTGAATCTGCTCCGAGACAAGGTGATCCTCAATGTTTTTCTCCGCGAGGTCGCGGCGGTTGAGCATATCGGTCACGTCGCTGTCGGTCGAGATGGTGTTCTCAGCCTTTTCCTGGCGATAAAAGTCGATAATCAGATTATGGGCTATGCGCGAAATCCATGCGGAAAACTTACCGGAGTCGGTATACCGACCCTGTTTAATTGTCATGATAGCCTTGACGAAAGTCTCTTGGAAAATATCTTCAGCCTGTTCACGATCCTTGACGATGTGCAGGATGTAAGAGAATACCCGGTCTTTATGACGGTTAAGCAGAGCGTCAAACGCCTCGTTGTTACCATTAGCATAAGCGGCTACCAACTGGTCGTCGGCGAGCTTGCTGAGTTTTTGCATTTACTATTCTTGTTTTGATTTCAGAGTAGTGCTGTGCAATAGGCTGTTGAGGTTTAAAGTTTTTGGTTTCTTAGTTTCTATTTAACAAGGCTGATGCCTCCTTTTGCGGCGGCAAATTTATGACAAAATGATGATATGCGCAACACCGAGTCGCATGATTTTAATATTTTTTACTTTCCCCACACAATAAATTTTGCGTTTTTCGTTACCTGCCGCGGCGCATATTTTTTCAAAAACCATATAATATTTGAGCCGCATTTAACGTTCTAAAACTGAATATTAACCCCACAAAAAGTATCATTTGCCTATGAAGCGAACCTCTACCCAATTACCTACAACACAAACAACGAAGTCAAAGGCCACCCAACCGTCGGTCGGGAAATCGACTATCGCATTTTTGCGACAGTTCGCTCGGGTCTACCAGTATCGGCCACAAATGCAGCCTGCGCTCAGCGAGTTCATCGCCAACTGACCCAAAGCCGAAAAAATATCGTCCACATCGTTGCAAATTAAGAATAAAAGCGGTAACTTTGCAGCCGTTTTAATCACATCTTTACTAAATAAACCGTAAAATGAATCATTACGAAACCGTTTTCATTTTAACTCCCGTTTTGTCTGATGTTCAGATGAAGGAAGCGGTAGAGAAGTTCACCAAGTTGCTGACCGACAACGGAGCAACAATCGTGAACCAAGAAATGTGGGGCCTGCGCAAACTCGCCTACCCCATCCAGAAGAAGTCGACCGGCTTCTACACTCTCGTTGAATTTGACGGCGAGCCTACAATCGTCAAGACTCTTGAAACCGCCTTCCGCCGCGATGAGCGAGTGCTCCGCGACCTGGTCTTCCGTCTCGACAAGTACGCAGCCGAGTATGCAGCGAAACGCCGCAGCCTCAAAGCCAACAAAGTAGCTAACGAAACCAAAGAAGAAGTAAAGGAGGACTAATCAATGGCACAATCTCAATCTGAAATCCGCTATCTCACTCCCCTGTCGGTCGATGTGAAAAAGAAAAAATACTGCCGTTTTAAAAGAAGCGGTATCAAATACATCGACTACAAAGACCCTGAATTCCTCAAGAAGTTCCTCAACGAGCAGGGAAAAATCCTTCCCCGCCGCATCACCGGCACTTCGCTGAAATTCCAGCGCCGTGTGGCTCAAGCCGTTAAACGCGCACGCCACCTCGCGCTTCTCCCCTTCGTCACCGACTTAATGAAATAATCACTCTAAAAGCTAAGGAAATAAGACTATGAAGATTATTCTCAAAGAAGATGTCGCTAACCTTGGATACAAGGACGATATCGTTGAAGTGAAGAGCGGTTATGGCCGTAACTACCTCATCCCTACCGGCAAAGCCGTCATCGCCACTCCCTCAGCTCTTAAAGTGCTTGCTGAAACCCAGCGTCAACGCGCCCACAAGCTCGCCAAAATCAAAGCCGACGCAGAGGCTTTGGCCGCTGCCCTTAAGGACGTAGCTCTGACAATCGGCGCAAAGACAAGCTCTACCGGCACAATTTTCGGTTCGGTCAACAGCATCCAGATTGCCGAAGCCCTCGAAAAGCTCGGACACAACATCGACCGCAAAGTCATCTCTATCAAAGAGAGCATCAAGGAAGTGGGCAACTACACCGCTACCCTCCGTCTCCACAAAGAGGTGAGCGTCGAGATTCCTTTTGAAGTAGTTGCCGAATAATCACGCCAACACACCGAGCGTTTTTATTCACTGATATTGATTAACCAGGAAAGCCGCCCCACTGAAAAGTGTGGCGGCTTTCCCGCTACTTATCACCCCGTCCGGCCGCATCACTCGACAAAAAACTTGGAAATAACGGCAAGATAAACTAACTTTGGCGAAATAAACATACAACTCACAACAACCAACCCCGTCATCAAAAAAATGCTGATTATAGGTATCGCAGGTGGAACCGGCTCCGGCAAGACCACCGTAGTCAAAAAGATAATATCGAGCCTGCCCGCAGGAGAGGTAGCCGTGATTCCGCAAGACTCATATTATAAGGACTCAAGCCACATTCCGCCCGAGGAGCGCAGCAAAATCAACTTCGACGAGCCCAACGCTTTCGACTGGCCGTTACTGTTCTCCCACCTCCAGCAGCTAAAAGAGGGGAAAGCCATCGAAATGCCGACCTACTCCTACCTCACCTGCACCCGACAGCCGGAAACCGTGCATCTCGAGCCGCGCGACGTAGTGATTGTCGAGGGAATCCTCGTGCTCACCGACAAGACTCTCCGCGACATGATGGACGTGAAGGTCTTTGTCGACGCCGATGCCGACGACCGTCTCATACGCGTCATAGCCCGCGACTGCATAGAGCGCGGACGCACACCACAGATGGTCATAGACCGATACGAAGATGTGCTCAAACCAATGCACGGCCAGTATATCGAACCGTCCAAACGGTTCGCCGACCTTATTGTGCCGCAGGGAGGTAACAACACCGTGGCTATAGGGCTGCTCACCGACTACATAGAGTCGCGGCTACATCGCAACCGCTACTAAATCAACACGCCACCCCCCAAACGAATGGAAGAAGATGAAAAAATGGTGCTACGCACCGACAACTTAGTAAAAAAATACGGTAAGCGCACGGTAGTCAACCATGTGTCGATTAATGTCACCCAGGGCGAGATTGTCGGCCTGCTCGGTCCCAACGGAGCCGGCAAGACAACCACTTTCTACATGACCGTGGGACTTATCACGCCCAACGAAGGCCGCATATTCCTCAACGAACTCGACATCACAAAGTTCCCCGTCTACAAGAGAGCGCAGAACGGCATCGGCTATCTCGCGCAGGAGCCGTCGGTGTTTCGCAAACTCAGCGTCGAGAACAACATCAAGGCCGTGCTTGAGATGACGGGGGAGAGCAAAGAGCAACAACGCGAACACCTCGAAAGCCTCATCAAAGAGTTCCGTCTTGAGAAAGTGCGCAAAAATCTTGGCGACCAACTTTCGGGAGGCGAACGCCGGCGCACCGAAATAGCCCGCTGTCTCGCCATAAACCCCAAGTTCATCATGCTCGACGAGCCGTTTGCCGGTGTCGACCCAATAGCTGTCGAAGATATCCAGTACATAGTCTACAAGCTCAAGGAGAAAAACATAGGCATCCTCATCACCGACCACAACGCACCGGAGACGTTGAGCATCACCGACCGCGCCTACCTGCTGTTTGAGGGCAAAATCCTCTTTCAAGGCACATCAGAAGAACTGGCCGACAACCCGGTAGTCAAAGAGAAATACCTCGGCAGAAACTTCATTTTCCGCCGCAAACAGTTTGACTAATCGCGCCTCAAAGCGACTTTGCAACCGAGTTGCGCCCGTCACGCTCATGGCTATGCCCGTCTTGCGCGGCCAAGTGCTGTCAGTCGTGATGGTAAGGCTCGCCACGGAGTATCGTCATGGCTCGGTAAATCTGCTCCACCATGAACAGCCTCACCATCTCATGCGAGAAAGTCATCCGCGACAGCGACATCAACTCATTGGCACGTTCATAAACCGCCCGTGAAAAACCATAAGGGCCACCGACCACAAACAACAGATTTTTAGGCAACGACGACATCTTGCGGTCAATAAACGCTGAAAACTCACGCGAGGTAAGCTCTTTGCCGCGTTCATCGAGAAGCACGACATAATCACCCGGCTGCATAGCAGCGAGCATGACTCCCCCCTCCAGTTCTTTCTGCCGTTCCGCAGTCATCCCCCGCGAGACCTTTACATCGGGCAACAACTTCAGCTCAAACGGCACATAACGGCCTATACGCTTCACATAATCGTCTATTCCTGTCGAAAGATAGGAGGATGCGGTTTTACCGATAACCATCAACTGAATTTTCATATCTGAGTGTAAATCCTTACTTTTGTACAAAAATAAACAAAACCAAGCGAATATATGAAATCTCGTGACGAACTTATCGACGACCTGCTGACATTGGCCTTTGCCGAAGATGTCGGCGACGGCGATGCCACCACCCTCAGCACAATCCCTGCCGAAGCGCGCGGCAAGCAGCGTTTAATCATAAAGGAGGAGGGGATATTAGCCGGTGTCGACGTGGCGCGAATGGTATTCAAAAAATTTGACCCTGAGCTTAAAATGACAGTCTTCATCGAAGATGGCGCCCATGTAAAGCCCGGCGATGTCGCTTTTGAGGTAGAGGGTTCGGTGAGGTCGCTGCTTCAGACCGAGCGCACCATGCTCAACATCATGCAACGCATGAGCGGAATAGCAACCACGACCGCAAAATATCAGAGCCGACTCGAAGGATTGAAAACCAAAGTGCTCGACACCCGCAAGACAACTCCCGGAATGCGTATGCTCGAAAAAGAGGCGGTGAAAATCGGCGGCGGTTGCAACCATCGCATCGGGCTCTTCGACATGATTCTGATAAAAGACAACCACGTCGATTTCGCCGGGGGAATCACACAGGCGGTCAACGCCGCCAAAGACTACTGCAAGAATAACGGCAAAGACCTTAAAATCGAGGTCGAAGTCAGAAACACGCCCGAGATTGAAGAAGCGCTCGCAGCCGGAGTAGACCGTATCATGCTCGACAACTTCACCCCTGAGCGCACACGCGAGGCGGTCAAACTCATCAACGGTCGCACCGAAATTGAGTCTTCGGGCGGAATCACAATCGACACCTTGCGGCAGTATGGCGAATGTGGAGTTGACTTCATATCGGTCGGAGCGTTGACCCACTCGGTCAAAGGACTCGACATGAGTTTCAAAGCCTGCTGACATCAACGGCCCACAGCCAGCAACTTATCAACCGTGAAGCCTGTGAAATTATCTATAATTTCATGGGCTTTACCTTTTAACAACCCGCGCGGGTTGCTCGTGGCCAAAGCTATCACGGTAGCTCCTGAGGCCATTCCGGCTTCTAGCCCCTGCAACGAATCCTCAAACACATAGCAGTCGCCTGGAGCGCAACCAACACGTTGCGCCGCAAGCAGATAGCCCTGAGGGTCAGGCTTTGAACGAGTGACATCCGAGCCGGTAATTACCGTGTCAAAATATTCTTTCAAATCAGGCACTTGCCGCCATAGGCTCGCCATCTTGACGTTATCGCTGCTTGTCACGACAGCGGTTTTGAAGCCGCGCGAACGCAAACCGGCAAGAAATTCCCTCACACCGGGATATACCGGATAGCGTATCTCATTTTCAAATTCATGCACACGGCGAGTTATATCGGCCTGCACTTCCGGGTCGGGGAAATATGTGCCAAGTATCTTGAATAGCGCGTTACCCTTAATCGCAAGAGCGAAATCGGCTACGCCCGTTGGGTAAATCTTTTCAATGTCAGTCCAAAACTGAGTGTAAAGTCCCTCGCTGTCAATCAGCACGCCATCGAGGTCAAACAACGCACCCCGGGAACTGTTCATTGCTTCATTCATAGAATATGTGATATCGTTCTATTTCTCAAAAAAAATTATCTGACAAAATGGAGCTAAACGCGCCCAATCAGAGCCTCGACACGCGGCAAAAGCGGAGTGAAACCGTCGTTGACAATCTTATGAACCTCGCCGCGGGGCGACTCCGCGTCCACCACCTGCGACGCAATGCGCGATTCGACCTCAGCCGCCGAGCAGCCGTTGCGGCTCATAACACGCTCAATCCTCAGAGCAAGCGGGGCTACCACTTCCCACATTTCATCGACCATCTTGTCAAGACCGCTTTGATAAAGGATGGCCGTCTCTACAAAAAGAAGACTGTCGTCACTGTGCCTGTCAGCCCAGCGCGACAAATCGGTCTTGACCTCACCGTGAACTATCGAGTTGAGTCTTGCGAGTTTATCGGCATCGGAAAAAACTAACTGGCTCAAACGCTTGCGGTCAATGTGTCCGTCAACGACAACGCTTTCGTGAATCTCGTTTACAAGCCGATTCATAATTTCTCGGCTTGAGTCCATAAGAAGCTTGGCCCTCGTGTCGCAGTCATAGACGTGATAACCCAAACGGTCAAGGATGGCTGACACCACCGATTTTCCACATCCTATACCCCCCGAAATAGCTATTAATCGCCCCATATCGCTCAACCGGTTTATTTCTGCTCGATAACATACTCCACACTATCGGTCGACAACACAGCACTGCGGTAACTATCAGGGAGCGACGGAAGAGCAACGGGAATCTTTGTCACGGACCTCAACGGTGAAATCTTGTTATAATCCGCATAAGCTTTGACCGGGAAATCATTGTTGTATTGGCTCATCGGTATGAGATAAGAGACCCCGACTTCCGATGGGAAAGTGATAACCGACTTGTCGGCTGGCACATTTACCACCTCAATGGGAACCATCCTCGTCTTTGAGATTAACGGCTCGACCGGGATGGTCACACTGACAGCAGCCGGGATTGCCCTCATTCCCGACGGGACTTTCACCTTGACCATGACCGTCGTCGTGTCGGTCAGATCTGAATGGGCAGATGGATAAGTGTCTACGCAGGCAAATGTCACCGGAATATCATCAGCCGAATAAATTCTGACAGAATCATTGGAAATCGTTATAGGGCCGTTGATGACATAACTGGGGTCGGTGTGTACCTCTATATTCAGCTTCACAGGGAGCAGCCGGCCGGGACGCGTGGTGTAGGCGATGGCGATTGAATCGGGTTTTGTGACCGAAATCACAGCTCCGGCGCCGAAATAAGACCTCACCACACTACTGATTTGCGTTCCCGCCATCACTATACGTCCGTCGGAACACTTAAAATCCTTGAAACGCAACTTTATCGGGGGTGTGCCCCCCCATTGGTAACGCATGAGCGCGCCACCTTTATCCTTGACGCTGACATTGATTGACTGCGGCGGCGATGAGATGAGCGTGACGCCGTCAGGCACCTCTGTCAGTTCGACAGGGATGTAAAACTCACGCTGAATCTCGTCATTGAGAGCCAAAAGCATCCAGAAAACAGACGATACACAAAGGAACACGAGGAAAATCAAAGCGTTTTTCCCCGTGGTCGAATGTATCTCATGCTTCAGACGCTGGAACAGCTCTGCCGGAGTCATAATGAAGCGATGATTTTACTATTTTTTCGCATCGGCCTGAGCATTCTCCTGAGCCGCTCCGACTGAGGGGAACACACATTCCTTGGCTACGCGAACCTTGATATTGTTGCCCAAATCTACTGAGAAACTATCATCCTTGATGCCTGCGATTTTTCCGAGAAGCCCTCCCGAGGTAACAACTCGGTCACCCTCTTTGAGCGATTCGCGGAACTTCTTGATTTCTTTTTGCCTCTTTTGCTGCGGGCGAATCATCATGAAATAGAAGATGGCGATAAGAGCCACAATCATGATTATACTTGATAAGCCGCTTCCTTGTGCAGCGGGAGCTGCGTCAAGAGTGATTAATTGTTCTATCATTGTTAATCGGTAATAATGTTTATGTCAGCAAATATAATTAGATTTTTTGGAATTACAACCATTAGAGCCTCACTCCTTGTTCAAAAGCCCCTCATCTTTAAGACAGTTTATGACTGAGAACAAAATTCCGTTAATAAACTGGCCGCTCTTGGGAGTGCTGTAACAATTGGCGATTTCTATATACTCGTTGAGTGTAACGGGGATAGGTATAGAGGGGTAATTGAGAAGCTCGGTGATGGCAGCAATCATGATAACTATATCCATGAGCGCAAGTCGCTCGCTGTCCCATTGCTCACGGTTGATGAAACGGTCAATATAAGAGCGGTACAGGTCGCAATTGTCGACAGCCTTGATGAAAAGCTGCGGCCCGAACACTGCGTCGTCGTCATCCTTATACTTCGGTAACAGCTTGACATCATCGCCGCCGCTATTCGCGAACTGGCGTATGGTTTTCAGCACAAACGTACCCATTATCTGCAAATCGTCGTTCCAATAAACCGACTTCGATTCAAGAGTGTCGGCAAGAGCGTTGCTGGGCAGTATGATATTTTTCATCACCTGCCGCCAAAACTCGCAATCAGTGGCAAAATCAGTCGACGGAGCCTCCATATATTCGCGATACAAGTCTGACTCAACTATTTTGTTAAGCAAATCTTTAACCATGAAATAGTCGGCCTCCCACGATATCGGGGTTTTCTTGGTAAACTCGGCCATATCGGCATTCGACGCCATCGCCGCCACAAATGCGTTATCGACAAAACGAGTGTTTGGATTCAGTTCCTCCGGTGTCGGAAGAAACTTGTTTTTGTTTGCATCCTGCCGCAGCGACTCCTCTCGGGTAATCTCGACCGGCAGTAGCAGCATGGCGTGATACAACTCGTAGGCTTTCGCAAGCGAAGCGTCGAGCGAATTACGAGCCCCGGCAAGCATCGAGCGGGTATCGTTGTAATTATTAAGCGTATCAAGCACCATCTGCAACCCGCGGTTGAAACCGGTGCCTGTATAAGCGGCATCTTGGCGCAACACATCGTGAAGCGTGGTGTTATTCGCTATAACCGTGCGCAAAATCACGCTCCAAAACCGCACGTCATCTTTCAGCTCAGGCTTTTTGATTTTTTTGTAATCGATAAATGCGGGAGATGCCACTATGGTTTGGTGAAGACGCATCACAATCGGGTCAAGTTCTGCGATTCCCGAAGCACCTCTGAGTATGATTTCACGAATATTGTCGTCACCGGCAAGAGAAGTGGCCAAGCGGCTACCTGCCAATGGGTTGCTGTGGCCCAGCGATGCAAGAGGATGCGCGGCGGCTTCGCACCCGTTTTTGACGTTAAGCCCCGACAGCTCCAATATCAAAAGCAACAAATCAAGATAGACCGCATAGGCATACTTCCTGTCGCGGGAAGTGGTATCGGGTGCCGGTTCAATTTTAAACTCACTTCGGGTCAACAGATATGAGTATAACATCTGAACGACCTTGATTCTTATTAAAACGCGATTAATCATGACTTGTATGTTCTATTATTTCATCCGCGAAATTACTAAAAAATATCTTTACCCGGGCTATGGCCGACGTTGAATTATTCGCCGGCAAGAGGATTCCAGCCTTGCGCGCGCAATTCCATTTCGCCACCATCGCAGGTCACAAGTGCGCAACCAAGGTCTTGACGGGTGATGTGGCCTATCACTTTCACCCCTTTGATTTTCTCGATTTTTTCATGACAATGCAGCGGCACCGTGAACAGAAGTTCATAATCCTCACCGCCGTTAAGAGCCGCGGTCACGAGATTCATGTTCAGCTCCTCGGCCATGATAGCAGTCTGGTAGTCAATGGGAATACGGTCCTCATATACACGGCAACCGACGTGGCTCTGTTTACAGATGTGCAACAGTTCCGACGACAGACCGTCAGAGATATCCATCATCGCGGTCGGCATAATACCGGCTTTGTCAAGTTCGTCGATTATGTCGCGGCGAGCTTCCGGTTTGAGTTGACGCTCTACAAGATATTCCTTACCCTGGAACTGGGGTTGGAAATCAGTTTTGCCCACCGACGCCACTTTCTCGCGTTCAAGCAGTTGCAATCCCATGTAAGCCGCGCCGAGATCGCCGCTGACACAAATCAAGTCGGTGTCTTTAGCTCCGTCGCGGTAGACGATTTTATCCTTGGGCGCATCGCCGATACAAGTTATAGAAATCACCAAACCTTGACGCGACGACGTGGTATCGCCCCCGACAATGTCCACTCCGTAAATCTCACACGCAAGCCTGATGCCGCTGTAAAGGGCCTCGATATGCTCCACTGTGAATCGTTTCGATATGCCAAGCGACACGGTAATCTGACGCGGCCGGCCGTTCATGGCGTAAATATCTGAGAAGTTAACGACAGCCGATTTATAGCCTAAATGCTTCAAAGGCACATAAGTCAGGTCGAAATGCACACCCTCAAGCAAAAGGTCGGTGGTAACGAGCACTTCTGTTTCCTTATAGTCGAGTACCGCGCCGTCATCCCCCACCCCGCGGCGGGTGGAGGCGTTGACGGGCTGTAACTCCTCGGTGAGACGGTCAATTAGGCCGAACTCGCCGAGTTGTGATATTTCTGTCTGAGTTTCGCTCATTATCGTTTTTTATTAGCAAAAGGCCTGCCGCTATCAGCATTTGGCCACTAATTCCTTCATGATTTCCATCATCACGGGCTGGGCTTTCTCAGCCGCGCGCTGCACTTCCTCATGAGTGGGGACATCGGTGACATCCTTCCCGCCGAGATCGGTGATGACCGACACGCCGAACACTTCCATATCGCCGTGGCGTGCCACAATGACTTCGGGGACTGTCGACATCCCGACGGCGTCGCCGCCAATAATGCGGAAATACTCATATTCAGCCGGGGTCTCAAATGTCGGGCCGGGAGTGCCAACATACACGCCGTGCATCACCCTGATTCCGCGCGCCGCGGCTATGCCGTCGGCCAATGCGATTAACCGGTGACTGTAAGGCTCAGTCATCGCCGGGAAACGCGGGCCGAGCTCATTATAGTTTTTCCCGCGCAACGGGTTTTCGGGGAAAAGGTTGATGTGGTCGGTGATTATCATGATGTCACCCACCTTAAATTCTTTGTTCATTCCACCTGCGGCGTTCGACACAAACAGAGTGTTGACCCCCAACGCTTTCATCACGCGCACGGGGAATGTCACCTGCTTCATGTCATACCCCTCGTAATAGTGAAAACGCCCCTGCATAGCCATCACGCGCTTTTCGCCGAGACGACCGAATATCAAGTTGCCGCTATGGCCTTCCACGGTCGAAACGGGGAAATTGGGTATTTCAGTGTAAGGGATGTATTGTTTATCTTCGATATGGTCAACTAAGGCACCAAGGCCGGTTCCGAGAATGATTGCGGTTTCAGGGATGTCGGTGACACGCGTTCTGATGTAGTCGGCGGTCTGGCGGATTTTTTCTAACATAGATTCTTAGTTTTAAAGTTAACGATTGAACGGTATATATAACACGACTACCACCCCCGTTGTTGGGGGCGATAGTCTGATGGCATGATTTTAACTGTTAACACTTCCAAGCCTGAGAGATTTCACGAGGTCTTCGGTGAACGTGGCCGACGACTGCTTATCCATCTCGACGGTTATAGGCAGGTAGAATATCGCCGTTTTCAACCGATGCGGGAAGTAGGGATTGGTCGACAACCTGACCGCGTCCTTTTCCGTGGTTATGATAATCTTGCGGTCACCACTCAGTTCATCATAACGCTTGGCGATGGCATCGATGTCGCGGCGCGTGAAATTATGATGGTCGGGAAACATGGTCAGTTTCACAGAGGCGCGGTAGCGCGACAGATACTTGACAAACGGCTTCGGATTAGCGATACCCGAAATTGCCATTATCGTGTCATCTTCAGTCAGGTAATCGAGCGTTGGAGGGAGTTCAGCGATGTCGGGATAGAGTGCGACGAGCTTCCCATAACTGTATCGCGAGAAATACAGGCCCTGGCAAGGGTACAGGTCAAGATTTTTCTTGAATATCCTGTATTCGATAGGTTTCAGTTGGTCGGGACATTTTGTGACAACGACTATATCGGCGCGGTCGATAGCCGAGACCGGCTCGCGCAAACGTCCAAGAGGCATCAGCTTATCCATGAAAAACGGACGGTTAAACTCTGTCAACACTATGGAAACCGTCGGTTTGACATAACGGTGCTGGAAAGCGTCGTCAAGGACGATGAGATTGATTCCGGGGTCAATTTTCAACAACTCGTCGATACCCGCACAGCGGTCTTCACACACTGCCAAGCGCAACGCGTCGCCATACTTTTGAAAAATCTGGTAAGGCTCATCCCCTATATCGGCGGGGGTCGAACGACGCGACGCGAGCACAAAGCCCTTGGTCTTGCGCTTATAACCGCGGCTTATTACACCGATGCGGTAGTGATAGCGCAATGCCTCGATGACAAACTCGGTGTGTGGGGTTTTACCGGTACCACCGACTGCGATGTTGCCCACCACTATGACAGGGACATCAAACTCCCGTTGCCTCAGCACATCTAAGCGAAACATCAGGTTGCGCAGATACACCCCCGCGCCGTAGAGCTTGCTCAACGGCAACAGCACGACTGTCGATATGAATTTGTTGGGGGCCACAGAACTATAGTTTGTCTATTCTCGGGTGTCTGATTTATTTAATCTCGATATACTCCATGCGGCACTGCACAGGCTCAAGCGTGCCTATGCGGCGCACGGTCTGATAGATTTCGTATGACTCGCCGAGCTGACGCTCCACCGCTCCGGCTTCAGCTTCGTCCCTGACAGCCATCAGCATCTGCAGGAATGTCGGGGTTTCCTGGGGATAGACACTAACAGTGTATCTTTTCAGTTTCAGTTCCTGAGCCATGTCGCTGATAGCGTCGTTGAGCGTACCGAACCGGTCGACGAGACCTATTTTCTTTGCCATCACACCGTCCCACACGCGTCCTTCGGCGATAGCCTTGATTGAGTCCGCGCTCACTCCGCGACCCTCGGCACAACGGCCGACGAATGTTTCGTAGCCGCGGTTGATGCGGCGTTGCATCGCCGCACGCTCGGCAGGTGTGAGCGGGTCGGTGAGATTCATGAATGTCGGATGAGCGTTAGACCCCACGGTCGACGTGGTGATGCCTATCTTGTCGTTAAGCAACGTTTTCACGCTGGGAATCATGCCGAAAATGCCGATTGACCCGGTGAGGGTCTGGGGAGAGGCATAGATGCGGTCAGCGCCGCACGATATATAGTAGCCACCAGACGCTGCCACATCGCCCATCGAGACATAGAGCGGTTTCCCCTTCGACTTGAACTGTTCAAGCGCTTCCCAGATTTGCTCCGACGCAAAAGCGCTGCCGCCGCCGGAATTGACGCGGAGCACTAAGCCGTCGACATCGTCATCATCGGCGAGGTCAAAAATCTCAGGCACCATCGCCTCGGCCGAGATGCCTTCTTTGCCGCTGTCAACTATGTCGCCCACGGCATATAACACAGCGATATGATGTTCATTATCATCGTTTTTGTATATGCTGCGCACCCCGGCATACTGCGACGGAGTAATCATCCGCAAATCATCACGGTCGTCACGGCTCGACTTTGCGGCGAGAATATCCTCAAACTCATGGCGGTACACCGTTCGATCCACCACCTTGTTGGCAACCAATTCCGAGGCGGACCATGTGACGCAGAGCGAGTCGGCCCAGCTATTGACATCGGCAGGGCTGACGCCGCGGTTCTTGCTGATTATGGGGGTCAGAGTGTTCCATATGCCGTTGACATAACCCATGGTCTGTTCGCGGCTGGCCTCACTCATTTTGTCTAATATATACGGCTCGACAGCGCTTTTATAGGTACCGACCTTGATAACCTGGACATCCACGCCGACCTTATCGAGAAGATTCTTAAAGAAAAGCACCGTCGACGAAAGCCCCGAAATCTCCACAAGACCTTCAGGGTTGACATACACCGAGTCGGCTGCCGATGCAATCAGATAATCGCCCTGGGTGTAATAATCGCCATAGGCAAGCACCCACTTGCCACTTTTCTTAAACGTCTCGATAGCCTTGACTATCTCGCAGCGTGTAGCTATCCCGGCCGACGAACCGCCGCAATTGATATATATGCCGTCAATCGACTTGTCATCAGCGGCACTCAGTATCGAATTGACAATCTGATTCAGCGCGAGCTTCTCCTTCTTCGTCTCAAGCCCGTAGATTTCATCAAACAGGCTTCCCATCCTGGGGATTTCCTCTATCGGACCCGACAAGTCGATTCGCAAAATCGTATGCTCATTCAGACTCACGCGGTCGTTCTTACTCGACAAAGTCAGTGAAACCGCGATTGTGCATACCAGTATGAAAAACAGAAATGCCGACAACCATATAGCGGCGAGGCTACCGGTGAATGCTACAAAAAAACGTTTCAACATAATTCTCTCAGAATACGCATATCGCTGCGCAGGCCATTTGCCATCAGCGATTTATATTGATAAAATGTTATTGACTAAATATTAGTTCTTCTCATCGGGCGCAACCGCTCGCGACAGCCACTGCCCTTGGAGGTTACAAAGTTAATTATTAGAGCAATCTATCCAAAATAAAATTAACTAATTTTGCATACAAATTTCAGATGGACAGAATAAAAATTACATATCGGGCCACAACCCGCCTTAGAATGAGCGTAGGCGTCAACGGCGACCTCAACGTTTCCGTACCCCGCGGCACCCCCCGCGATGTCATCCAATCGTTTATTGACAAAAACAGTGAATGGATTGCCCGCGCCCGGGAAAAGGCCGGGCTGCGCCGCGCCACCCGCGACGCGTTCTTCAGTCGGCTCCCGCTCTCGACCGACCGTGAAGCCCGCGAGACGACACGCCGCATGAACGAGCTGATACTTCCCTTGGTCAGGAAACACGCCGCCGAGATGGGCGTCAACCCCAAGGTGATACGCTATCGAGCCACCCGCTCCCGGCTCGGGAGCTGCCGCAAGGCGACAGGCCAAATAATGTTCAGCGTCTACCTGCTGCTGTTTCCCGAATGGATTGCGGAACACGTTGTAGTCCACGAACTCGCCCACCTAATCGAGCCTAACCACGGCCCGGGTTTCTACCGTCTGATGGACCGACATTTCCCGCGCTGGAGCGAAGCTCGCAAAGTCACGCGCAAGATTTTGACCGACTCGGCAGACAATTAGCGGGTTATTTATTATTTTTGTAATCGCTAACGCTTGGCTAATGAAACAAGAGAAAATCAAAAGGAAATCCCGACGTTCTCTGTCGGCCATAATCTCAAGGCTCGCCGTCAAAGGGCGCAAGCTATACCTGTACTACACCGAGGGTGTCTGGAGCGACACGCGGGGCGGGTGGAGAATCGACGTGATTCGCACCATCAACCTGTCGGTCAAGTCGTTTCTCAACGCCGACCTCCAGGCGCGAGCCTCCGCCCTCACCTACCGGACCATGCTGGCGATTGTCCCCGCGCTTGCGTTGCTGCTGGCCATCGGACGCGGATTCGGGCTACAGGAAGTGCTGACACAGGAGCTCTACAAAGCGTTCCCGACACAAAAGGAAGCCGTGGCCACGGTGTTCCAATTTGTCGACTCCTACCTATCACAGTCATCCGAGGGGCTGTTTGTCGGGGTCGGCATCGTGTTTCTCCTCTACACCCTTATCTCGCTGCTCGGGTCAGTAGAAGATTCATTCAATATCATTTGGGGGGTCAAACATGGACGCGGCATAGGCCGCAAACTGACCGACTACACAGCCATATTGCTCATACTCCCGGTATTGATGATATGCTCAAGCGGATTATCGCTATATATGTCCACCGCACTCCACAAGCTGCTTCCGTTCAGTTTTCTGACCCCGGCAATCTCATTGGCCATCGACTTTGCGTCGCTCGTCATCACATGGCTGTTTTTCGCAGGAGCCTATATGCTCATTCCCAACACCAAGGTGAAATTCACCAACGCATTGCTTGCCGGCGCAATCTCCGGCACAGGCTTCATCATTCTGCAATGGATATTTGTCTCCGGTCAGATGTATGTGGCTCGCTACAACGCCATCTACGGCAGTTTCTCACTGATTCCATTGCTGCTTATATGGTTACAGCTCGCATGGGTAATCACCCTCGCGGGTGCCGTGCTGTGCTACTCGTCGCAAAACATCTTCCACTTCAGCTTTGACAACCAGATTGCCCACATATCTATGGGCTACCGTCGCAAGATAACCCTCGCCATTCTCACGGTAGTAGCCCGGCGGTTCGCACAGGAAAAGCCGCCGCTCACAAACCGCGATTTCGCCGTGAACTATAACATACCCTTGCGTATGGCCGCCGACGTGACTTCCCGGCTCGTCGAGTGCGGACTGCTGTCGGTCGTGCTGACCGGCGACAACGGCGATGAACGCGGTTTCCAGCCTGCCATCCCCCCCGAAAGCCTCACCCTCGGTTACGCGCTCGATAAGATTGCCCGTAAAGGAATCAACAACTTCATCCCCGGTTTCAGCACACGGTTTTCCCAACTAATCGACATCGTCGATGGAATCGACAGAGCAACCTACGAACAGGCCGACAAAATCAGGCTCGCCGACCTCGAAATCAATGAATAAGAAATAGTCTCAAACCATAATTAACCCGCTAATTTTTCAGCAATGAAAAAATCAATCTCAACCGCCAAGGCCCCCGGCGCAATCGGGCCTTACAGCCAGGCCATCGACGCCGGTCAGTTGTTGTTTATCTCCGGACAGATTCCGGTCAATCCCGCCACCGGCGAGATTCCCGAAGGGATAGCCGCACAGACGGCGCAATCCATCACCAACATCAAAGCCATCCTCGCCGAAGCCGGTTGCTCAATCGACAACGCGGTCAAAACCACAGTTTTCCTTGCGGATATGAGCTTGTTCGCCGAGATGAACCAAGTTTACGCCCAACATTTCACCGCTCCGTTCCCGGCACGCTCGGCTGTCGCCGTCAAAGAGCTACCCAAACAAGTTCTCGTCGAAATCGAAGTTATCGCCGCCAAATAATCGGCGACACGGCAATACCAATCACTAACGCAGAAGTCGCTTTGCCTCATGGGAAAAGCGACTTCCGTTAATAAGAGCCTATATAAAACAGCCCGTCACAAATGAATGTCAGATTTTAGTTTTGGCATTTTTCGAGAAACTCACCGACGACAAACGTGCTTCCGCCCACGAATATCGTATCGTCGGCCGAAGCATTCTTTTTCGCCGCTTCCACCGCCGACGCGACATCGCCGTACGCCTCACCAATCAAACCATGGCGCGCCCCCTCGGCCTTAACCGCCTCCGCCGCCAACGCGCGTGGAATCGACGCTTGGGTGAAATAATATTCGGCGTCAGCCGGCATCATCTCCATGATATGCCCTATATCCTTATCGTTGACGAAACCTATCACCATCTTGAGCCGGGGCGACAGCGAAGCAAGCCGTCGCGACAGATATTCCCAGCCCCCGGTGTTGTGCCCGGTGTCACATATCACCCGGGGAGCCTCTGACACTGTCATCCACCGTCCGGCAAGCCCCGTAAGTTCCGCGACGCGGGCAAACCCGTCGGCCACGGCGGCATCGTCGATTTCCCACCCCTGCGCCGAAAGCAAGGTCAACGCCGTCAGTATCGTGGCAGCGTTGCGGGGTTGGCAATCACCGCCAAGCGCGCCACGGATTTCACCGAACGGTGTGCTGCGGTAGAGCCAGCCGCCACCATCGGCGGCCACCACCTCTTTGATAGGTTTGACCTCTTCGGCAAACAGTATCGGCGCCATGCAAGCCCCGGCGCGCTCGATGAACAGCCGCTTCACATCCCCCGCGGCTTCACCTATCACCACCGGAACGCCGCCCTTGATTATACCGGCCTTCTCCCCGGCGATTGCCACCAAAGTGTCACCGAGCAACGCCGTATGGTCAAACGATATGTTGGTTATCACCGAGAGCCGCGGCATCAGTATGTTGGTGCTGTCAAGCCGTCCTCCGAGTCCAGCCTCGACAACGGCTATATCAACCCCTTCGCGGGCGAAATACTCGAAAGCCATTGTCATAGTCAGCTCAAAAAACGAAGGTTCTATTCCGAGATTCATCCCCCTGAAACGCTCAGTGAAGTCCACCACGTCACGCTCCCCAATCATCACGCCGTTAACCCTGATACGCTCGCGGAAGTCCACCAAATGGGGCGAAGTGTAAAGCCCCACTTTGTATCCCCCGCTCTGCAACACAGCGGCTATCGTGTGCGCCGTGGAGCCTTTTCCGTTTGTGCCCGCGATATGCACCGACGGGAAACGGTCGTGAGGGTTGCCGAACGCCCGTGCCAATGCCAACGAGCGTTCAAGACCCGGCTTATAGGCCGAAGCCCCTTCGCGTTGAAACTGCGGAATCTGAGTATAAAGGAAATCGAGAGTCTGCTGGTAAGTCATAATCAATATATCATTAGCCCCATAGCACCGGCGGCGATAATAACGAATATGGGGTGGATTTTGATCAAATAAACGGCTAAAAACGAAATCACGCAGATAAAGAGACTCCAACCCACCTGATAGGCCTCAGTGCCGAAGTTCTCCCCATTCATCAGCAGCAGGGCCGCCGATGCTATAAGTCCCACCACTACAGGGCGTAAGCCTGCGAATATGCCCTTGATGACAACGCTGTTCTTGTGGCGGGTTATCAGATGGCTCGTATAGGCCACAAGCACAAACGACGGCAACACCACTACAAGAGTACAGATTATCGACCCGGCCAGCCCCCATAGCGGCGACGCGAGAGAAGGGTCATATTGTCCGGGTGTCACATAACCTATGTAGGTAGCCGAATTGATGCCTATCGGGCCGGGGGTCATCTGCGAGATAGCGACTATGTCAGTAAACATCTGCTTGCTTATCCATCCCGGGCCCACTATCTCACGCTCTATCAGAGCGAGCATCGCATAGCCGCCACCGAACCCGAACAGCCCGATTTTCAGATAGCTCCAAATCAGTTTGAGATAAATCATCATCATCGCCGGTCACCCTCCTTTCTGCCGCCGGCGGCTTTGGCATAGTTATGGCGGGTGTACCACAGGTACCCCCCCGCTCCGCCAAGCACAATGAAAAGTATCGGATTTGAGACCACAGGCCACTTTGACCATATCAGCAACGCCGTCACAACCGGAATAGCTATCGTGCGCCACGAAATTCTGGCGGCTCGGGCCGACGAGATTACGGGAGCCACAATCAGAGCCACAACGGCGGGGCGTATCCCCATGAATATGCGGCTCACGACGGGATTGCTCTTTATCAAGTCAGGGGTCAAGAACACGGCTATCGTCAAAATGACCATAAACGACGGGAGGATGGTGCCCAAAGCCGCCCACACGCTCCCTTTCATGCCGCGCAGACGGTCGCCGACCGCGACCGAGATGTTGACAGCCAAAATCCCCGGCAGCGACTGCGCCACAGCGAGCAAATCGAGGAACTCACCGCGGTCAATCCACCGATGCTTATCGACTATCTCCTTCTCGATAATCGAAATCATCGCCCAGCCGCCGCCGAAAGTGAACGCTCCTATCTTAAAAAACGTCAGAAACAATCGCAGCAACAGCCCGCTGCCGCCGGTCTTTTCATCTGTCATAAGTCCTATAATTTTACACTACAAAGGTACGGCTTTTTTCACTCTCGGCAAAGCAGAACGGCATTATAACAAAACCGCCTGCGGCTTTGAGGCCATAGGCGGTTTGAGTATTGTTAATGTCTAACGCCGGAGTGGAGGGTTACTCCCACTCGATGGTTGCCGGCGGCTTCGACGAGATGTCGTAACATACGCGGTTGACGCCGCGAACTTTGTTGATGATGTCGTTAGACACTTTTGCCATAAATTCATAGGGGAGCGGATACCAGTCGGCAGTCATGCCGTCGGTCGAAGTCACCGCGCGCAAAGCAACAGCCTGCTCATAGGTGCGCTCATCGCCCATCACGCCCACACTGCGCACGGGGAGTAATATGACGCCCGCCTGCCAGATTTTGTCGTACAGACCGGCGTTGCGCAACGACGTGATGAAAATGTCGTCGGCATCTTGGAGCACTCTCACCTTCTCGGGTGTTATGTCGCCGAGGATTCTGACAGCCAAGCCTGGACCCGGGAATGGGTGGCGGCCAATCAGATGCTCCGGCATTCCGAGCTGACGGCCCACGCGGCGCACCTCATCCTTAAACAGCAACCGCAACGGCTCGCAAAGCTTGAGGTTCATTTTCTCGGGCAACCCGCCCACATTATGATGGCTTTTGATGGTCGTGCCGGTGATTGACAGCGACTCGATGCAATCAGGGTAGATGGTACCCTGGGCAAGCCACTTGACATCTTTTATCTTGTGGGCCTCGACATCAAACACATCTATGAAACCCTTGCCGATGATTTTGCGCTTACGTTCAGGCTCCGAAACCCCGGCAAGTTCGCCGAAGAACTTGGCCGACGCGTCAACGCCAATCACGTTAAGGCCCATGCACTTATAGTCGTTAAGCACATTCTCAAACTCATTTTTGCGCAACATACCGTGGTCGACGAAGATACAAGTCAAGTTCTGCCCTATGGCCTTGTTGAGCAACGCTGCCGCTACCGACGAGTCGACACCCCCGCTCAAGCCAAGCACCACCTTGTCGTCGCCGAGCTGCTCGCGTAGACTAGCCACCGTGGTCTCGATGAACGACTGAGCCGTCCAGTCTTGCTTACCGCCGCAGATGTCGACAACGAAGTTTTTCAGCAGTTGTGTTCCGTCGGTCGAGTGATAGACCTCGGGGTGGAACTGCACGCCCCACAACTTTTCACCCTTAGCCTGGTAGGCAGCGATTTTGACAGAGTCGGTCGATGCGATTACCTCGAAGTTTTCGGGAATCGACGTGATGGTGTCGCCATGGCTCATCCACACCTGACTGCCTGCCTCGATATTCTTGAACAACGGATTTCCCGCATCAATCCGCGACAGATGCGCGCGACCATACTCGCGGCTCTCGGCCGGTTCGACGCTGCCGCCGTTCACATAAGCCATGAACTGCGCACCATAGCAAATGCCAAGCACCGGGTATTTACCGCGTATCTTGTCAAGCTCAATCTTGAAAGCGCGTTCATCGTACACCGAGAACGGGCTTCCCGACAATATCACGCCGATGACCGAAGGGTCATCCTCCGGGAACTTGTTGTAAGGGATAATCTCGCAATACATATTAAGCTCGCGCACGCGGCGGCCTATGAGCTGCGTTGTCTGCGAACCGAAGTCGAGAATGATGATTTTTTCCTGCATATTGTGAGGTTGGTTATTGTAGCGCGAAGTTAACCCATTTTCGCCGTTTCCCAAAAATTTCACTCCGAATCATAATCCACCATCTTCCTCCTCCACCTATCATTTTTTTTGCGAGCCAACGAGCCGATTTTCCGGCTCATCGGCAGCGCATGGCAAACGACGCTGACAATAAGCCGATTAGCGACATTCATCCCGATTTTTGAAGTTATTACGAAGATTATTTCTAATTTTGCGCATAGACTCGCGTCGTGCGTCTTCCGAGAGAGGGAGCGTGACGTGAGGCGCGGCACATCTGACACGACTGACCGGGATAAGTTCGACCCGCAACAGTATATTTCTAACCCTCAGCAAAAGGATTAGCCGCCCCACCCAAAAACAGGTTGACATCTTGGCAAGTCGGGCGGTTATCTCCCTCTCTCGTTTCGGAAGTAAAGGGTGAAAAGCAGCGCGCTCCCAACAGCCACCAACGGGATTCCCACTAATGCCGGAGCCGTGTAGCCGTAACCGGCGGCTATGACGCGGCCCCCAATCCACGCGGCGATTGCGTTGCCGGCGTTGTAGGCAATCTGTATGCAAGCCGCTCCGAGCATTTCGCCTCCTCTCGAATACCCCACAATCGACGACTGCAATGGGCTTCCCGACCCGAACAGCGCCGCCGTGCCGAGCATCATCAGGCCCGCTGCTAAAAAGGCTATATGGGCGAAGAAAAAGAATAGCAACAACACAACGATACCACAAGTCTGCACCCACGCCGCGACCGCACTCGGCTTGAAGCGGTCACTCAACTGCCCTGATACCAAGTTGCCGAGAAACATCCCCAGGCCCGCGAGCACCATTATCCACGACATATCACCGACCGAAAACCCCGCTATATGAGTCATCTGAGGGTCTATGTAGCTGTACCAACAGTACATCCCTATCTGTCCGAACAGCACCCCTCCGAATATGAGCCACGGCGGGAGTGTCGTCAGGAACTTGAACTGCCCCTTGAAACCCATGTCGGGCAACCCCTCAACTTGCGGCACCCATACCCTTATGGCAAGCAATGTCAACAACCCCGCCAAGGCGACAATCATGAAAGCCGCGCGCCATGTCACGAAATCTGTGAGAAACGTGCCGACGGGGACTCCGGCGAGCGTCGCCACAGTCATCCCCGCTATCATAAACGACACCGCGCTGACCTCGCGCCCCTGACGGGCCAGACGACGAGCGACGATGGCTCCGACCCCGAAATACCCCCCATGAGGTAACCCTGAAATAAAACGCGCGCCAAACAGACACCAAAAACCGGGCGACGCAGCGGCGAGCAGATTGCCAACCGTAATGATACCCGCCAAAATGAGCATTACGCGTTTCAGCGGCATCTTCCGCGCGAACAGCAACGCCGGCGCGCCGCAGCACACCCCCAGCGCATAAGCCGATATGAGATGACCCGCGCCGCTGATACCGATACCTAAATCCGAAGCGAGATTACTGAGGATACCCATCATGAGAAACTCGGCGATTCCCAAAGCGAACGTACCCAACGCAAGCGCAAACAATCCTTTGTTCATAGTCTAAACCATTTAACAATTCAGACAACCTCTTATAAATCTTCTGAAATCTATTAAAACTTATACAGGGCTTGTCGTCCGGCAAGCCCTGCATAAATCAATTATCTTTGCGCCCGGCTATTACAGACCGCGGCCGTGGCAATTCTTATACTTCTTGCCCGAGCCGCAGGGACACGGAGCGTTGCGCTCAATCTTCGGAGCGGCCTTGACAGGCATCGGACGCTGAGCCTCTCCCTGATGTGCCGATGCGGCGGCGCGCTGCTCGGCCTCTCCGGGCAGCGACTCTTTGGTCGCCTTGTATCGCGAGTAGTCATTAGGGCGTTCAGGCATCGCGCGCTTCACCTCGGGCCGTTTTTCAGCCGGTTGTTTATCTTCCGACTCAAGTGTCGCCGAAGCGGCTGATGGACGCTCTTGGACATAAATCTGACCCCTCATCAACGCCGACATAGACTTGACGTTAAGAGTGTTGAGCATTGCCTCAAAAAGGTGGAACGATTCAACCTTATATATCACGAGCGGGTCTTTTTGCTCATACGACGCGTTCTGAACCGACTGTCTCAACTGGTCAAGCTCGCGCAAATGTTCTTTCCACAGTTCGTCGATAGTCACAAGCAGTATAGCCTTATGCCACTCTTTCACAATCGAACGGCACTGAGTGTTATAGGCTTCCGTTATATCGACCACGAGGTTGAAGATGCGCTTGCCGTCGGTAATCGGGACGGCGATGCGACCGTTGGCACCGCGGTTTTCGACCCAATCCTTGATGACAGGCATCGCAATCTCGATAATGCGGTCGCTTTTGCGCTGCAAAGCGGAGTTGGCGGCTCCGTGGAGAGCGTCGATTATATCCTCCTTGCTCATGTTTCGGAACTCATCCTCGCTGAAAGGCGGCTCAATGGTGAGCACTCTCAACAGCTCAAGCGACATCTCTTCATAGCCTGACGGTTGGTCATATGTGTTCACGATATTCTCAACCGTGTCATAGAGCATATTGGCGATGTCAATGCCCACGCGCTCCCCGAGCAACGCATGGTGGCGGCGAGAGTAGATATATGTGCGTTGCTTATTCATAACGTCGTCATACTCAAGCAGACGCTTACGGATACCGAAGTTGTTTTCCTCGACTCTCTTCTGAGCGTTCTCAATGGCTCGGGTCACCATCTTCGACTCAATCATCTCTCCCTCTTTCAAGCCAAGAGTGTCAAGCATCTTCATGACCCTGTCGGTGGCGAACAGGCGCATCAACTGGTCTTCAAACGACACGAAGAACACCGACGACCCGGGGTCGCCCTGACGGCCGGCTCGACCGCGCAACTGACGGTCGACGCGGCGTGACTCATGACGCTCCGTGCCTATGATGGCCAGACCGCCCGCGTCTTTCACCTCTTGCGGCAATTTGATGTCGGTACCGCGGCCCGCCATATTTGTGGCGATGGTCACGGTTCCGGGGCGACCTGCGAGAGCCACGATTTCCGCCTCTTTCTGATGCAACTTGGCATTCAACACATTATGTGGTATGTGGCGCATGGTCAACATACGGCTCAAAAGTTCCGAGATTTCCACAGAAGTAGTGCCGACAAGCACCGGACGGCCCTCCTTGACAAGCCCTACGATTTCCTCGATGACAGCCGCATATTTCTCTTTTTTGGTTTTATAGACGCGGTCGTTCATGTCGATGCGCGCCACGGGGCGGTTGGTGGGAATCGTCACCACATCGAGTTTGTAGATGTCCCACAACTCACCCGCCTCGGTTTCGGCGGTACCGGTCATACCTGCCAGTTTGTGGTACATTCTGAAGTAGTTCTGCAATGTGATGGTGGCGAAAGTCTGTGTAGCCGCCTCGACTTTAACACCCTCTTTGGCCTCAATAGCCTGATGAAGGCCGTCGCTGTAACGGCGACCCTCCATGATACGTCCAGTCTGCTCGTCGACGATTTTGATTTTATTGTCATCAATGACATACTCGACATCCTTTTCAAACAGCGTATATGCTTTGAGGAGCTGGGTGACGGTATGCACGCGCTCGGCTTTGACGGCGTAGTTTTGCATAGCCTCATCTTTACGCTGCTGACGCTCGGCGAGGTCAGTTATATGCTCGAGTTCTGAGAGTTCCGCGGCTATGTCGGGTAACACGAAAAACTGCGGGTCGGTGGTTTTGCCGGTCAACTCGTCGATACCTTTGTCGGTAAGTTCCACACTTCGGTTTTTCTCGTCGATGACAAAGTAGAGCGGGTCGGTGACGGTGGGCATCTCGCGGCTGTTGTCTTGCAGGTAATAAGCCTCAGTCTGGAGCATGACATTTTTCATACCCTCCTGGCTCAGGAATTTTATAAGCGCACTGTTCTTGGGCAACCCCTTGAACGCGCGGAACAGCAGCAAAGCGCCCTCTTTTTTGGTGTCCTTGTCGTCAGATGCGAGCTTGGACTTAGCTTCGCTAAGGATTTGGGTGACGAGTTTACGCTGCGCCTGCACCACCTTCTCCACATTGGGGCGATACTCGTTGAAAAGTTGGTCGTCACCTTTGGGCACCGGACCCGAGATGATAAGGGGTGTGCGGGCATCGTCGATAAGCACCGAGTCGACCTCGTCGACAATAGCGTAATAGTGTTTGCGCTGCACCATATCCTGAGGTGCCATCGCCATGTTGTCGCGGAGGTAGTCGAAGCCAAACTCGTTGTTTGTTCCGAATGTGATGTCGCAGTTGTAAGCGGCTCGGCGGGCAGGGGTGTTAGGCTCATGCTTGTCGATGCAATCCACGGTCGACCCGTGGAACATATAGAGCGGGCCCATCCACTCCGAGTCGCGTTTGGAGAGGTAATCGTTGACAGTCACGACGTGTACGCCGCGCTTTGAAAGCGAGCGGAGGAACACCGGGAGCGTCGCTACAAGGGTCTTACCCTCGCCGGTGGCCATCTCGGCGATTTTGCCCTGGTGAAGCACCACGCCACCGATAAGCTGCACATCATAGTGCACCATATCCCATGTGATTTCATTGCCGCCTGCAATCCAATGATTTTTCCACAAGGCTTTATCACCTTCGATGGTGACAAAGTCACGCCCCTGGGCTGCGAGGTCGCGGTCCATCTGTGTTGCGGTCACCTCGACGGTCTCATTGGCGGCAAAGCGGGCCGCGGTCTCGCGCATGGCGGCGAATACAGTCGGCAAATGCTCGTTTAGCTTTTTTTCAAGCGTGTCGAGGATATTCTTCTCATGCTTGTCGATTTGGTCCCACAGCGGTTGACGTTCGTCAAACGGCAGGTCATCTATTTTCGTTTTGTTTTCAGCTATCGCCTGCTCGTCGGCAGCTATGCTTTCGGCGAGGTCGGCGCGCACCGCAGTGATAGCGTCGCGGAGCTGGTCGTTGCTGAGTTGTTGCATTTGAGGCCCTAAAGCCTTGATTCGGTCAACAATCGGGCGTATTTCCTTGAGGTCGCGCTGCGATTTGTTGCCAAACAGTTTGTTGAGAACTGAAGTTATTGACATTATGTTTCGTTTTTTTCTTTTTTGGGACAATTTATCTGATTGCTATTTAGCCGCGCCGATTGACTTTTTCAACCGCGTTTAAGACGCAGCGTGGGTAATTGCGCCCCGTTTGGCGAACGTATCCTAAGCAATCCGGCGACCGTCGGAGCTACGACGCGTGCGTCCACAATCGTTTCAATACGCTGTGGAGCGGCCGTAGGAGCCATTATGAATGCAGGTGCGGTGGTGGCCGTTGACCGCTCCACGAGCCGCAACCCGGCTACTCCTTCATTTCCATCTGTCACCTCCCAACCGGGAGCGATGGCGATAAACACGTCCCCGGCGTTGGCCACTGCGGTGTTGCGCCGCAGCGATTCGCCGCGCTCGCCGCAGCGCCCGGCGATTACATCGTCAAGCGTCAACGCCGATGTCACACCTGCCATCTGAGCCAGGAATCCGGCGGCTTCGTTTCTCATCTCGCTGAGGTCGCTCCCGCGTTGCTTGACGAGGGTGCGGTTGAGGTAGAACTGTCCGTCTTTGTAGCCGCTCACCCAATCACCGTTGCCAAATTTTGCCATCAGGAACATATTGAGCAGCGATATAGCCTTGCGGCGCGAGAACTCGCCATGCGGTATGTTCCAACGGTCATCGTCGCGGCGTGTGCGCGACGGAGCCGGTGTGCCGGTAATGAACACCACCGTTTTATCCATGCCCGGGCCATCGTCTATGGCCTTGAACAGCCGAGCGAGGTCGCTGTCGAGCCTCACATAGCTGTCAAGCCGCTGCGCCCTCCAGTCACCATCCTTGGTGTAGGGATAAGGCGACAGGGTGTAAGTGAGGTTCAGCATATCCGTTTCCTCATGGGTTCCGAGCGAGATGGAACGGATGTAATCGGTAGCGACATCTGTCACCTCCCGGTTGGCAGACGCCGACAGTTTGAATGCCTTGAAACGGTTTGTGTCGTTTTTCGGGAATGTATGGCGGAACGGATATACCTTGCGGTGCGCGGGCAGGCCGGGGTATCGGTCAAGCGACAGAGCCGGAACCCACGCCATGGTGTCGATGCGGCTCGCTATCGACTTGAAATGGTTGCGCGACTGAATCGCCGCGGGCATTTCCTTATAGTAGGTCGAGGTGGCCCAGTTGCCGGTGTTGTCGTTAAACCAGAACGCGCTGTTACCGGCATGGCCGCTCATTATCAAAGCTTGCTGCGGGTCAAGCGATATGGAATGTACGCTTCCCACGCCCCCGCCATCGATGCGCAGCTCATCGCTGATTGTCGACACGAGCAACGCTTCGGGCGACAGTGTCTCGGTTGTGAAAACGCCTTTGTTTGACGGAGACAGGAACACCGACACGGGAACCTTCTTCTCCGTGTCAAACTTCGTCGCGCAGTCCACTCCGTTGACCGAGGGCGCCGCGCCGGTGAATATCACAGCCGTTGCCGCCGCGGGGTCGAGCGATGTACCATAGTCAAGATTGTCGATTGTCACCCCGTCGCGGAGCAATCGGTTGAAGCCGTCAGGGCCGAACGTCGAGCGCAACAAATCGAGCTGATCCATCGACAACCCATCGACCATAACCCCCACCACGAGCTTTGGACGGCTGCCCGGTAACGATGCCGACAGCGACAGCGTGACCATTGTGGCCACGAGCGCACAAGCTATACGAGGGACTATGCGGGTTTCTTTACGGAGCATCGATTTATATAAACATATGATGCCGAACGCATTGCGTCGGCGGCTATCAATGAAATAAATGCCACGTTACCCACTTGACCGAGCCACTGCCAGGCCAATGCGAGCAACATTAACACCGCAAAGTTAACAAAATGATAGCACAAAACCATTTTTCGGCAACATTTTAACCATACGAGCCACGCCCCGATGAGACAGAAGGGGTTAAGCCACGCAAGCAACCAGTTGGGACTGGTGGCTTCATGCACCGAGACAAGCGCCAAAAACGCGATTACACAGCCAGCAAGCCCGTATAGCGTGAACAGGCAGCTGTCAAACCACCGCGACACTCGTCGACGACGGATGTCGCCTATTGTGACCCACACGCATCCGAGCAACAGCACTACGCTGAACGCCATAGGAGTTAAAAACCACGGTGTAGGCTCTGATGCAGACTGTTTAAACTCGGGCCACAACACTATCGGCTCACCGGCTATCACCTTACCGCCGCGGACCGTTTCGGCTCCGGCGAGCATTTCGGGCAACAGCACCGGAGCAAACGCAAATTCCCGCGCCGATAGGGGGTAGTCGATACCGCTACCGAGCGCAAGGTCGATGCCGAATTGATACCACGGATAGTTGCGGTGGCAATAGCGCATGACGTCGCGGAAAGTGGCGCCGTCGGCAAAACGCGTCGGAGCCGTGACCGCTATCGAGTCGGCCAGCGCACGTTCAACGACGCTTAGCGGACGAGTCGAGCAGTTATCCTTGACATAGTTATAGCGGTACACCCTATTTTCGGGCTTAAGATTCTCATAGACAACACTTTTCACCGCTTCGACTTGTTGCGGGGTGAGATTCAGCGGAATCTCTGTCACCCCCCTATAACGAGCGGCATAACCGGCTACAAACGAAGCTGTTTCCCGTACACCGATGCTGTAGTCGGTTTCCCCTTTGACAAAGCGCACTATAAACCCGGGCGAATTGAAATCAAACAGCCCCCAATCGACGACGAAATCGCCGCCGTCAACATCGACTATCCTTAATCCCGCATGTCCTTCGAGCTGATAGACCTCCACCCCCGGGGATGTCACCAAAAGGCTAACCTTCGGAACCGCCTCACCGGCAACCGTCAAAACGGTCGACGCTATCAAAGCCAACGACGCTATCAATTGTCTCATCATATCTCAAACTGGTTCAAATCAGAGTGCAAAAATAGCGCGTTGACCGCCGCCGACCAAATAATTTAGCGGGCAACGAGTTTACGACCCGCACGGATATACACGCCACCGGGGGGGCAGCCACACACCACACCCTATGTAAAATCAGCAGCCAAGCCGGTATTATGGCAAGCCGAATAAATCTGTGTTTAACAATATTTTGGATGAAATTATATCGCGAGTTTTGCGGATAGAGGATTTATGGCTAATTTTGAAGTTGTAATTTTTGCATATTTATGTTCAAACGACTGACAATATTACTGTTGTTGACTGTGACAACTGTCGTGACCGTCTCAGCGCAAACCACCGTCGAAAAGGCAAAAGGACTTTTTGATGAGGGCATCTACGAGGAGGCGTTGCCACTACTGAAAGCTCTGAACGAAGCCGACCCCCAAAACGGGCGCGTCGGATATATGCTTGGCGTGTCCATGATGGAAACCGATGATAATGGCGATGCATCGCCGTTTATAGAACGTGGAGTCAATGCAGGTATACCTGAGGCTTCGCTCGCACTTGCCGAATGGGCTGTGCGCCGCTACGAGGTTGACGCAGCCGACGAAAGCGTCGAAAAATATCGACTTTACTTCACCGGGAAAAAAGGGAAAAAGGGTAAGAACGCGCCCAAGATTGACACGGAGGCCCTTAACGAATTGGAGAGCCGCATCGAGCGCACCCGCACAATGCTCTCGCGCGTGGAGAAAATAGCTGTTATCGACAGTATGGTCGTCGATGCGGCGACATTCTTCAATGCCTACCAGCTGTCGCCTGAAAGCGGCTCGCTCCACGGCACGGAAGTGCTTCCTTCCGGGACAGAAGCCGCCGACCCGACAGTAGTCTATACTCCGCAAAGCGGCGGCATGATGATGTGGTCAGCTCCGGGAGCCGACGGCACATTCACGCTCATGTCGGCCACAAAGCTCGCTGACGGGACATGGGAACAGCCTCACTCACTCGGTACTGAAATAAACGACGGCGGCGATGCCAACTATCCGTTCATGATGACCGACGGGATGACACTCTATTTTGCCAATGACGGCGAGAACTCCTTGGGCGGCTATGACATCTTCATCACCCGCAACGACGGTGACAAATATCTGCAACCTCAGAACATCGGTATGCCCTACAATTCCCCGTACGATGACTATATGCTCGCCATCGACGAGACTTCCGGTTTGGGATGGTGGGCTACAGACCGCAACCGCATTCCGGGGAAAGTGACAATCTACATTTTTGTACCTTCCGACACCCGCGTGAACTACCCCGACGACACCCCCGGCTTGGCTTCACTCGCTCGGCTGTCGTCGATACGCGACACTCAAGAAGATGGAGCGGCCTACCCGATGATAGCCCGCCGTGCCGACAACCGCACAAACAGCCGCGCCGACCTCGGCCCGACGTTCTCGTTTGCCATGCCCGGTGGCCGAACCTACACCTCGCTATCTGATTTCAAATCGCAAGGCGCGCGTGAGGCGATGGGCGAGTATCTTCACGCCAAAGCCGAAGCCGAAGCCACCGCCAACGAGCTGTCGGAGCTGCGCCGACGCTACGCGGAGGGAGAACAATCGGTGGGTGAAACCATTTTGTCGCTTGAACGCCGTCAGCTAAGCCAAAATGAGGAGAGCCAACGGCTCGCCAACGAGGTAATCATGATAGAGACCGGCCGATAAGAAAAGGCGTTTATCGCAACTAAATTCATAGAATAAGTCAATAAAGATCAAGAACAAACCATAGAAAAAAATGACAACGTTTCTGATAGCCTTGGCAGTACTCGTGGGTGGATATTTCACCTACGGGATGCTGGTTGAAAAGATATTCGGCATCGACAAGGGCAGACCTATGCCCGCATACACCCGACAGGACGGCGTGGACTATATTCCGCTGCCGACATGGCGGGTATTTCTGATACAGTTTCTCAACATAGCTGGCCTCGGCCCGATTTTCGGTGCCATAATGGGCATAATGTTTGGTCCGGCGGCATTCTTGTGGATAGTGCTCGGCACTATCTTCGCCGGGGCGGTGCACGATTTCATCTCAGGGATGATTTCAATCAGGGCCGGCGGCGCTTCGCTCCCCGAGATTGTGGGGCATGAACTCGGCGGAGCCATCAAGCAGGTGATGCGCGTGTTCTCACTCGCGCTTCTCATACTTGTCGGTGCCGTGTTTGTGTTGCAACCCGCCAACCTTGTGGCGGCACTGACCCCCGACATCCTCGACACGACGTTTTGGGTGGCTGTGATATTCATCTACTACATTCTCGCAACGATACTCCCGATTGACAAGCTCATCGGCCAGCTATACCCCATCTTCGGGTTCGCCCTGCTGTTTATGGCGGTCGGCATCATGGGAGTGTTGATTATCGGCGACATCGTGATTCCCGATGGGTTGCTCGACGGCCTGCACAACCGCTACCCGGCAGAAACCGCCGACACCCATCCCATATTCCCAATGATGTTTGTTTCCATCGCCTGCGGAGCCATCTCCGGGTTCCATGCCACCCAGTCGCCAATGATGGCCCGCTGTCTCAAAAACGAGCGTCTGGCGCGCCCGGTCTTCTACGGAGCCATGGTCGCTGAAGGGATTGTGGCACTGATTTGGGCTGCCGCCGCCATAGCGTTCACCGGGGGATATGAAGGGCTTGCGCAATATGTCGCCGAGCACGGCAACGACTCATCAAGTCTGCTTGTCAACCAGATTTCAATCACATGGCTCGGCTCTGTCGGCGGCGTACTCGCCATCCTCGGTGTCGTGGCCGCTCCAATCACGACCGGCGACACGGCACTCAGAAGCGCTCGCCTCATAGCCGCCGATTTTCTTAGATTTGACCAGTCTCGATTGTGGAAACGTTTAGCCATATCATTACCGATGTTCATCCTGTGTTACTTAGTGATGCGGATTGACTTCATGGTACTTTGGCGCTATTTCGCATGGTGTAATCAGACCCTTGCCGTGTTCACCCTATGGGCAGTCACCGTCTACCTCGCGCGTCATGGCAAGGCATACGTTATCACTCTGTTCCCCGCCTTGTTCATGACCGTGGTCAGCGTGTCATACATTCTGTATGCGCCGCGGCCCGAAGGTCTCGGTCTTGACCTGTCGATAGCGGTTGGTGCCGGATGCATCACCGCAGCCATTTTCGGCTGGTTGTTTTTCACCTATCTGCGCAGGCTGCGAGCCAATAAGATAACCACGCAATACTCCTATTGAACAAAATGGATTTCAGCGAGTTTCAACATATCAAGACCTATAATTTTCACTCCCATACACAATTTTGCGACGGGAAAGCACCGATGGAGGAATTCGTGCGCGAGGCTGTGCGCCAGCGATTCACCCATTACGGGTTCTCCCCCCACTCTCCGCTGCCATTACGTTCGCCATGCAATATGTCGCAGAGCGATGTGCCGGCTTACCTCGCTGAAGTAAACCGGCTCAGAGCCGCATACGGTGACAAGATTAAGCTATACGCCGGGATGGAGATAGATTATCTCGGACCCCAATGGGGGCCTGCCCACCCCTACTTCGATTCAATTCCACTCGACTACCGCATCGGCTCGGTACACTTCATTCCCAACCCCGAAGAGCGGTATATCGACATTGATGGCCACTTCGAAAATTTCCGCGGGAAAATGGAGCAGTATTTCTATCGCGACATCCGTTATGTGGTAGACACATTCTACCGGCAGTCAATCGATATGGTTGAGGCCGGAGGATTTGACATACTTGGGCATCTTGACAAAGTGGGGCACAACGCAGCGCACTATTCACCCGGCATAGAGGATGAATCGTGGTATATTAAGTTGGTCGATATGCTCATAGACGCTGTTGTCGCCAGCGGGGTTATCGTGGAGGTCAACACCAAAGCCTGGCAAGACCACAGACGTATGTTCCCGTCGTCGCGCTATCTGAGCCGCCTGCATAAAGCCGGAGTGCCCATTTTGGTGAGCAGCGACGCCCACTTCCCATCGCTAATCAACTCGTCGCGCCCAGTCGCCTACTCGATGCTTTCCGAAGCGCGCGACTGACCTCGCCGCCACCCGTAATTTTGGTTAAAAAGGAGTTAATCGGGGTATTGTCACATAAGTGATAAATGCGTATTTTTGCGACGTATAACAATGTTAATTATATGCTAAGAAGAATCAGAATCGCATTAGCTTTAGTTTTTTTCATATCCGTCACCATGCTGTTTCTCGACATCACAGGGTGTGTGCGCACATGGGTCGGATGGATGGCCAAAGTACAGTTTTTACCCGCGGTGATGGCACTTAACGCCCTCGTGATAGTGGCACTGATTGTGGTCACATTAATCTTCGGGCGAATCTACTGCTCGGTTGTATGTCCGCTCGGCGTGATGCAAGACATCATAGCGCGACTCGGGCTTAGAGGGAAGAAAAGGCGTAACCGTTATTCCTATTCCACCGGGTTGGCATGGCTCAGATACACCATGCTCGGAGCGCTCATCGGCGCTATCATCGTCGGTGTGGGATTAATACCCGCCCTACTCGACCCTTATGGAGCTTACGGACGCATCGCGCAAAATCTGTTCGCGCCAATCTACGGATGGCTAAACAACCTGCTCGCCGCGACAGCCGAGAGCTGCGACATCTATATGTTTTCGCGTACCGACGTGTGGATACGCGATTGGGTGACATTCACCATAGCCGCCATAACGTTGATAGCCATAGCCATACTCGCATGGCGCAACGGTCGCACCTACTGCAACACAATCTGCCCGGTAGGGACGGTGCTCGGTGTGTTATCACGTTTCTCATGGCTTAAACCCGTAATCGACACGAGCAAGTGCAACAGCTGCGGACTCTGCGCCCGCCGGTGTAAATCAGCCTGCATCGACAGCAAAAGCCACCGCATAGACTACTCGCGGTGCGTCACCTGCTTTGACTGCATCGACAATTGCCGACAAGGGGCTATCAGCTACCGTCACCTCCGGATGGAGAAAAAAGCGAAGCCCGACGCGTCGACAACCGACACATCGCGCCGCAACTTCATGACCGGACTTGGCGTGATTGCCGCCACAGCCGCAGTAAACGCAAAAAACGTGAAAGTCGACGGGGGACTCGCCGTCATCTTAGACAAAAAAGCTCCCCGCCGGGTTACCCCGCTTGTCCCTGCCGGAGCGCAAGGGCTGAGACATCTCGCCGAGCGTTGCACCGGATGCCAACTGTGTGTCGCCGCCTGCCCCAACGGGGTGTTAAGACCATCGACACGGCTTGAGAGCCTGATGCGACCCGAATCGTCATACGAGCGCGGCTACTGCCGACCTGAGTGCACAGCCTGCTCCGACGTCTGCCCCGCCGGGGCAATATTGCCAATCACCAAAGCCGAGAAATCATCAATACAAATCGGTCACGCCGTGTGGGTGATGGAAAACTGCGTGCCGCTCGCCGACGGAGTGGAATGCGGCAACTGCGCGCGCCACTGCCCCGCCGGAGCAATCACGATGGTACCATCGGAGCTTGGCAACGACAGCTCTCTCAAGATTCCGGCCGTAAACGAAGAACGTTGCATAGGGTGCGGAGCGTGCGAGAACCTGTGTCCCGCCCGCCCGTTCAGCGCAATTTATGTGGAAGGGCATGAACGCCACAGAACCATCTGACACCGAAACGATTAAAGGAATGAAACCAAGTAACAACAATATCGACCGCCGCACATTTCTGAAGCGCATGGGCGCGGGAGCGGCCTTGACCACCGCAGTCCTGACGGGGTGCGACACCAAGAACGCCACACCGATGGCAGACAAAAGCCTCGCACAAGGCGACATTCCCAAGGACAAGATGACTTATCGCACTAATCCAAAGACCGGCGAGAAGGTGTCGATACTGGGATATGGCTGCATGAGATGGCCCACAAAAAAAGATGGCGAAGACGATGTGATAGACCAGGAGGAGGTGAACCGTCTGGTCGACACCGCCATAGAACACGGTGTCAACTACTTTGACACATCGCCCGCCTACTGCAAGGGAGAATCGGAACGCGCCACAGGGATAGCACTGAGCCGACACCCCCGCGACAAATATTTCATCGCCACTAAATTGTCAAATTTCGCCCCCGAAACATGGAGCCGCGAGGAGTCGATAGCGATGTATCGCAATTCGTTCAAAAAACTTCAGACCGATTATATCGACTATATGTTGCTCCACGCGATAGGCATGGGCGACGACGGGATGGATGCTTTCAACAAGCGTTATATCGACAACGGCATGCTCGACTTCCTCGTCGCCGAGCGCGAGGCCGGACGCATACGCAACCTCGGATTCTCATATCACGGCGATATAAAGGTGTTTGACCTGATGTTGTCGCAACATGACAAATACCGATGGGATTTCGTGCAGATACAGCTCAACTACCTTGACTGGAAACACGCCAAAGAGATTAACGCGAGGAACACCGATGCCGAGTATCTTTACGGCGAACTGGCTAAACGCGACATTCCCGCCGTCATCATGGAGCCGCTTCTCGGAGGGCGGTTGTCGAAAGTGCATGACCATATCGCGGCGCGGCTGAAGCAACGCGAACCGGGCCGCAGCGTGGCCTCATGGGCATTCCGATACGCCGGCACCCATCCGGGTGTGCTCACCGTACTGAGCGGCATGACTTATATGGAACACCTTCTCGACAACCTGCGCACCTTCTGCCCGTTTAAGCCGTTGACTTCAGAGGAGATGGCGTTCCTGTATGACACGGCCGACTTGATGGTGCAGTATCCGACAGTGCCGTGCAACGACTGCAAATACTGTATGCCATGCCCCTACGGCATAGACATCCCGTCGATTCTGACCCACTACAACAAGTGTGTCAACCAGGGGAACGTGCCTGAAAGCGCACAAGCCGCAAACTACCGAGAGGCCCGACGCGCATTTCTTGTGGGGTATGACCGCAGTGTGCCGCGTCTGCGTCAGGCCGATCACTGCATAGGGTGCAACCAGTGCGCGCCCCATTGCCCGCAATCGATAGACATACCGAGAGAGTTGCAACGCATCAACGGGTTTGTGGAACAGCTGAAACAGGGCACTCTATGAATCCGCGCGAACTGTATGAACGGCTTGCCGAGGAGGGTCACACACTCGCTGTGCATAACAACGGCGAGACCTCTTTTTTTGACGGACGCGGCATAGCCGACCTATACCGATTGTATCGCGAACGGCCCGAGTATCTGAAAGGGAGCGCAGCCGCCGACAAGATTGTGGGGAAAGGTGCGGCGGCGTTAATGATAGCCGGCGGCGTTGCTCGGCTCTATGCCGGCACGGTGAGCCGCGGAGCGTTGGCGCTTTTGCTGACTTCGGCGGTAGATACAGAATTTGAGCAGACCACCGACCATATCATCAACCGCTCCGGCGACGGATGGTGCCCCGTGGAACGACTGTGCCGCGACTGCAACGACGTGACAGAGTGCATCGAGAAGATAGATGAATTTATAAACCGAAAAGGTTAATCGACAGAACAGATGAAAAATAAAGAAGCTACAACAGATTTATACGCCCTCGGCTACAGCGACGCGAAAACCTACTTGTTAGCGACGCTATTCGTGATAGGCAACGTGGCGGTGCCGCAACTCTGCCACCTCGCCGCGCTCGGCGGCCCCCGCTGGCTGCCCATCTACTTTTTCACACTTATAGCAGGATATAAGTACGGCTGGAAAACGGGGTTGCTGACGGCGTTGGTGTCGGCGGCAATCAACCATGGCTTGTTCGGGATGCCTTCGGCGGCAGCATTGCCCGCCATAATGGCGAAATCGAGCGCATTGGCGTTGATAGCGGGCGCAGTTTCACGGAAACTTGGCCGAGTGAGCGTGACGGGAATCGCATTGACTGTGGCAGGCTATCAGGCCGTCGGCACGCTTGCCGAATGGGCGATGAGCGGCTCGCTTGCAGTCGCTTGCCAAGATGTCGCGATAGGCTATCCCGGGCTGATAGCGCAGACGCTCGGCGGCTACCTGTTGCTCCGCGCCCTATGCCGATAAAGGTTACATGGGGATGTATTGTTTCAGCGCTTCGACGTATTCGACAAATGCATTGCGGCCTTTGTCGGTCATCCGGGCTGTTGTCCGCGTCTTCTTCCCTACAAATCCTTTTTCGACGATGATATATCCCGCAGCGGAGAGCTTGTCGAGCTGCACGCTTAGGTTTCCGGCAGTCGATTCTGTCTTCTCTTTAAGGTAGATGAAATCGGCTTCCTCAACATTCATGAGAATCGACATTACGCCTAGTCTCAACTGAGAATGCAATAATGGATTCAGTTCTCTCATGATTCACGTTTTGCTTTTGAATTAAGTATGTGTCCGGGAAGTATCATCATTGCCGCGAACGCGATGATGAAAAGCGGCATGAACCATGTGGCCATAAGGGCTATATGTGCCGAGATACAACACATGGTGAACAGTCCGATTAAAAGTCCGATACCGCCTCCGGCAATGAGAGATTTTTCTTTGATTATTAATCCCTGGATGATTTCAGTCATAGGAACGATTATGAGAGCGAAAGCCAACATCATGCTCCATGAATCTTTCCCTCCGATAAGAAGAAACCCAAGAGATAAAGAGACGGAAGCGATAGCCGCCCATCCAACAACCGACCACATATTTGAAGTCAGTCGGTCGGTATAGCTCATCACCCCTTTTTCCCTGCGCTTTCTCTTAGCCATAATCGGAGTGGCGATGCCGCCTATAAGCCAGATGAGAAACCACAGCCAGTTTACCGCAGGATTATGGGTTGTCAGAAGAAGCATCCATATAAGTGCAGCTACTGCAATGATTAGGTATCCCCACATGAGGAGGATGTCGCCACAGCCTTTCACGAGACGGTCTTTTGTGCGTGAGATCATTGACGCAATGATTTCGATGCTCTCGGCTTCTGTAATCTTTCTTTCTTCCATAGTTGAAGTTGATTTAAAGTTTGATAAAACGGTTTACATCATAAACTACTCATTGAAAAAGATTGAGCGAACTCCATCATTGCCGCTCTCATCTCATTTCGACCGCAAAGATAAAGCGGTTTATATTATAAACCAAATTTCGGGATGATTCTTTTTTCTTTTTTGGAAAAATTTACCGATAACCGCTGCCAATTTTTTTCATGGACCAAGACCGTTGTTGTTGATCTGGGTAGAGCTTTACATATGTCAGAAATATCCGCTTGTATCCACTCATTCACAAAAGCAGACGCTCTGATAAAACGGCAATAGCATATCATGATTGTGACTCGGCAGTATCCCGCCGTTGACAGAGCCTCTAATCGCCTTGTCATTGGTCAGTAATCAGAGTATTGATATGTCAGAATTTATTGCTAATTTTGAATCTGTCGAGACATCCACGTCTTGAGCCGTTAAAAGTAGCGGCGGGTGGGAAGTCTTTTACATAAGGAAGCGTACATCAACGCTTATTCTTGGCTTTCAGAAAATTTGGCCATTTTCAGAATCACAGTCAAGGGTAGTGCAGCGGTGGACGCTATGGGTATGTATATACCTATTCCGGCTCATTTCAAGCATTATGTTTGAAATGCGTTTTGGGGATTAGCATACGGCGCGGGGTCTTCGTTGCTCAATCCACTGTGATGGGCCAGGCCAAATGCCTCTGAAAGCGGAGTGAGCAAATGCAAAACTCCCGCTTTTCTTTTTATCAATCAATTGCCATTCGGATTTTGTGGCAACAGTTCATAATCTGATGGCAAACGGCGACTTACGAACTGCACAGGCAGGGAAGAACGATGAATTTTACACTCAATACCACGATATTGAGGTGGAAATGAATGTCTATCTTGAATATAACCCCGACACATTCAGAGGCATATCTATGAATATGTTTTAGGAGGTGAAATGAGCCCAATACTTCTTGAAGTACGCATATTTGAGGAGTCAACTAAGAAAATTGTTTACAATAAGCAGACTGAACAGGCAAGAGAAGACGGCGTTTCTAATTGCCCCTTGTGCGCTCTTGGAACTAACAACAATAGGACTCGTATATATAAACTGAAAGAGATGGACGCAGACCATGTCACAGCTTGGAGCAGAGGAGGCGCAACAACCATCGATAACTGCCAAATGCTTTGCAAAACCCACAATCGAGCAAAGGGCAATAAGTAGGCCAAAACATGGCTCCGTTTCACCATCTTTCGCAGCCCCCCTACTACATGAATTCACCGGCCAAAAGCCACCTTCGGCTTGTGGTATGAGCCCCCCAAAAAAAACGCTAACCACTTAAAGGTCTGAGCATTGCAAACGCTATCGAACATTGCGGGTCAGTCGCCGGCGGACACGAAAAAGGGTCACTGAACGCTGTCGACTCAGTGACCCCTTTTGTGATCCGGATGCGACTCGAACGCATGACCGTCTGCTTAGAAGGCAGATGCTCTATCCAGCTGAGCTACCGGACCATCTTTCCATGCGACGCGATAAAAGCGGCGCAATCGTTTTGAGAGCGCAAAGGTAAGCATTTCCTTTGAAAAGCGCAAAATGAAATTTCCGATTAAGATGGAGTTTGTGAGAAAAGAGGGCAGAAAAAGAATTGCGAAGAATGGACGATGTCAGTTAAAAACCTATAAAAATGGATATATTTGTCTTAATTCAGCATGAGCGGTTTGCCGCTAACGAGCTAAGTTTTAATTTTGTAGAGTTTTAGTTGGCTACATTTTTACGATTTGGACAGGTTAAGACATCCATAGTTCACAAAATGTTGCTAACTTTGCACGTTGAAAAATAATGTTTTATGTCGAAAAAACTGTTTTATTTCATCATATCGCTTGTTACCGCGTCGGTCATCAGCTCGTGCGACAAAGACTCTGATAGCGGGGTTATCACCTCGTCATCGTCGACTGTGGTTGTGTCGTCATTCTCGCTCTCCAAGGACGAGAAAGTGCTTATCGGCCTTGACTCGGTGTTTTTTTCCATCGACCTCGCATCGGCGCAGGTATTCAACGCCGACTCCCTTCCACTTGGGACTGACGTGAGCCGTCTTGTGCCTAAAATCGGTGTTGAGGGATGCTCTGTTGCCGAGCTGCACTTCAGCCGCGCCAACAAGTCCGACACAGTGGTCAACTACCTCACAAACCCCACCGACACGATTGACTTCAGCATGGGCCGGGTGAAACTGCATCTGGCTTCGGCCAACCTCGAGGCTGAGCGCGACTACTATATCAGCGTCAACGTGCACAAGATGAAGCCCGACTCGCTATACTGGAACCGCACGGCCCGCCGCAATCTGCCCACAAACGCAGGAATCCCCGGGGGACAAAAAACGGTTGTCTACAAAGGGCTCACCGTGTGTCTGACCGCATCGGGGACTAACTATTGCATTGCCACCGCGGCCAATCCCGGCGATGACAACTGGACGACGCAGGCCGCGACATTCCCGTTCACACCCGCCGTTGAGTCTTTGTCAGCGACCACCGACGCGCTCTACATCACCGACACGACAGGCGAGCTGTACCGTTCGACCGACGGAGCCGTATGGACCGACTGCGGTTTGACTCTCCACTACATCTACGGGGGGTACGGCGACCGACTGCTCGCAGTCGAGAAGCGCGGAACGGCATACTACCACGTCACCTACCCCGCCACCACGACGACCGCCGTTCCTGAAGGATGCCCAGTGGAGGGCACCAGCCAGATTACCGCATTTGCCAACGAATGGAGCGACAGCCAACAAGCGTATATGCTCGGAGGGGTCACAGCCGACGGCAACCTCACAGGTTCGATGTGGGGCTATGACGGACGCGTATGGGCTAAAATCAGCCAGCAGGAAGTCCCTGCCGGCAAAGGGAGGACGATGTTCTCATACGTCACGTTCAAGACTGACTCGACAAGCTGGCGAACCAAGTCATACACCACGCTGGTGGCTCTTGGCGGCCAAAACGCTGCCGGAGCAAACGACAAGACCGTCTACATATCTCTCAACATGGGGCTGAACTGGAAAAAGGCCGACGCCCTGCTGCAACTCCCGGACTATATCCCCGCAATGTTTGACTCACAGGCCATCGTGGCCAACTCGACTCTGACAGTCAACAAAGTGTCAAGCCACTGGGAGGAGCTGTCATCGTCACCGCTGCCGCGCTGGTACCGGCTCGCCGCAAGTCCCTCTGCCGATGGCGAACCCATCACCGAGTGGGAATGCCCTTACGTCTACCTTTTCGGCGGCAAATCAGCCAACGGCACGCTCTACAACACCGTGTGGCGCGGCGTCATCAACCGGCTAAGCTTTAAACCGCTACAATAATCAAAAAAAGACATTCTCTCTCACGAATAATGAGAATAAGCATCAAACGCATCACACAAGCCCTATCGCTGCTCGCCGTCTCACTGCAAGCCGCAACGGCCTACGCCCAAGAGAATTCGGCGCAGCAAGACACCTACAAGTTTGACCTTGGGGGCGGTCTGGGTATGAGCGGCTATCTCGGCGATGCCAACGAGAGCAACGTGTACAAGCACCCCGGCATCGCCGGAAACATCTCGTTCCGCTACCTCGCCAACACCCGCTGGACAGTCCGCGGGATATTGTCGGTGATGACATTGAGCGGCAACACCGCCGACTGGGAAAACGTGCTGCCCTGGGATCAGAACTATTCATTCAAATCCACGGTATTTGACCTCGGTGGACGGTTTGAGTTCAACTTCTTTCCCTACGGCATCGGCGAGACCTACAAGAAATTGCGTCGTTGCACGCCCTATCTGTCGCTCGGTGTCGGAGTTACGATGGCATCGTGCGACGGCAACTCATTTTTCGCTCCTAACATACCGATGGCGTTCGGTGTGAAATACAAACTTAGCAAACGTCTCAATCTCGGTGCCGAGTTCTGCATGACCAAGGTGTTCGGCGACAAGGTCGACGGCGACAAGCTCACCGACCTTTACACAATCAAAAGCTCGTTCATGAAGAACACCGATTGGTATAGCACGCTCATGGTGTCGCTGACCTACGAGTTCGGCAAACGATGCGAGACGTGCCACTATGTAGAATAGAAACCGACTAACAGCGACAGACAGTAAGACGATATGCTGAGCACACTGAAAGAACAAATCAACTCCGACTCGCTGCCCACCCATGTAGCTATAATCATGGACGGCAACGGGCGATGGGCCAAATCGCGCGGTCTTGACCGTTCGGCAGGCCACGTCGAGGGGGTCAACACCGTCAGGCAAATAACGGAAATAGCGTCAGAACTTGGCATAAAATACCTTACCCTCTATACATTCTCGACCGAGAACTGGAATCGCCCGAAAGAGGAGGTCGACGCTCTCATGCATCTTATAGTCGTGGCTATCGAACGCGAAACGCCCGACCTAATCAAGAATAACGTCAAGCTCACGATGATAGGCGATTTTGACCGTATGCCGGGTGAGGCCCGCGAACGGCTCGCGCGTTGCATGGACGACACAAGCCATTGCACGGGGCTGACACTCGTGCTTGCCCTGAGCTACTCGGCGCGGTGGGAAATCACGCGAGCTGTCAAGCAAATCGCGCAAGAGGTTTCGGCCGGGCATCTCACACCCGACGAAATCAACGACGACACCGTGGCCACGCATCTGACCACCGCCGCCGTTCCCGACCCCGACCTGCTGATACGCACCGGCGGCGATTTCAGGGTGAGCAACTTCCTGTTATGGCAGATAGCCTACTCCGAGATATTCGTCACCGAGACCTTTTGGCCCGACTTCGGCAAGGAGCAATTCTGCCGGGCTATCATCGACTACCAGCAGCGCGAACGGCGGTTCGGGCTGACGAGCGAACAACTGAAATAAACCAATCAAAACACAATAGACCATCCACCACATCAACGTTATGCGATATAAGCTACTTTCACTTTTACTGACTATCTGCGTCTCAGCCATCGGCGGCTATGCGCAGGTGCGCGTTGACACCCTCTATAACCCTCCCGTGATATTCAACGGGATGCCCCGAACCTACGAAATAGCCGACATCAAAGTGACCGGCGCGCCAAGCTATGACGACTATATCGTAATCGGTTACGCCGGGTTGAAAAAGGGTGACAGAGTGGAAGTGCCGGGCGCAGAAATCACGGCAGCCGCAAAACGATTGATGAGGCAAGGTCTCTTCTCCCAGGCCCAGTTTAAAATCGAGAAAATCGCAGGCGACAAGGTTTGGATTGAAATAGCTCTGCGCACCCAGCCTCGCATCTCCGAGGTCAACTACATAGGGGTCAAAAAAGGTGAACGAGAAGACCTCCAGGAACGCCTGCAACTGATGAAAGGCAACCAGATAACCCAGAACATCGTCAACCGCGCCACTGCGATTGTGAAAAAATATTATGCCGACAAAGGTTTCGGCAACGCAGATGTCAAAATTGACCTGCGAGAAGACCTGTCGCACCAGAACGAGATGATTGTCGACATAAGCGTCAACAAGCACTCAAAAGTCAAAGTCCACAAGATTTACATTGACGGCAACGAGGTGTTGAGCGACAACGCGGTAAAAGGAGCGATGAAAAAGACCAATGAAAAAGGGAAACTGCGCAACCTGTTCAAACAAAAGAAATTTGTTGAGACCGACTATGAGGACGACCTCAACCGCATCATTCAGAAATACAACGAAAAAGGCTACCGCGACGCGAAGATACTCCATGACAGCGTAGCCCCCTACAATGAAAAGACCGTCGATGTGTTCATAACCGTCGAAGAAGGGAAAAAATACTATATCAGCAACATCGACTGGGTGGGCAACACAGTCTACACAACCGACCAGCTTGACGCTATCCTCGGCATACAGCCGGGCGAGGTCTACAACCAGAAGCTGCTTGAAAAGCGCATGCGCGAGGATGACGAATCAGTGTCAAACCTCTACATGAACCGCGGCTATCTTTTCTATCAGCTTGTCCCGATTGAAAAAAACATCCACGGCGACTCGATTGACCTGGAAATGCGCATGATGGAAGGCCCGCAGGCCCGCATCAACCAAGTGGTCATCAACGGTAACGACCGTCTGTATGAGAAAGTGATACGCCGCGAACTGCGCGTCAGACCCGGCGAGCTGTTCAACAAAAACGACCTGATGCGTTCAGCGAGAGAGATTGCCCAGACAGGTCACTTCAACCCTGAAAACATGGACATACGCCCCGAGCCCAACGAGGAGAACGGGACAGTAGACATAGTCTTTAATCTTGAATCGAAAGCCAACGACAAAATCGAGTTCTCGATGGGTTGGGGACAGACGGGTATCATCGGCAAACTGTCGCTGACGTTCACCAACTTCTCGATAAAGAACATGTTCCACCCCGGCTCATACAAAGGTCTTATCCCGCAAGGCGAAGGACAGACGTTCAACATCAGCGCGCAGACCAACGCCCGCTACTACCAAGCCTATAGCGTGTCGTTCCTCGACCCGTGGTTTGGCGGCAAACGCCCCAACTCGTTGCAGGTATCGGCCTACTATAGCCGCCAGACCGGTGTCAATTCAAGCTACTACAACAAATCATGGGCCAACCCCTATGGTTACAGCTACGGCTATGGCTACGGCTACAATTCCGACTACTATCAGACAAGTTATCAGAATGCCTACGACCCCAACAAAGTGCTACAGATGGCAGGAGTAACCGTCGGGCTGGGTAAACGTCTGAAATGGCCCGATGACTGGTTCACGTTCACCGCAGAGTTGTCATACAACTGGTACTACCTCAAAAACTGGGAATACCTATACTACATGAACAACGGCACGTCAAACTCCATCGTTCTCGGCTTGACACTCGCCCGCAATTCAATCGACAACCCGCTCTATACCCGTAGCGGTAGCACATTCTCGTTGAACCTCCAGATGACGCCTCCGGCATCATTGCTCAATCCGGGCAAGGACTGGAAGAAACTCAAGGAAGAAAACACCACCGAGTCAAAGAAAGAGCTTTACCGCTGGATTGAATACTGGAAATTGCGTTTCAAATCGCGCACCTACACCCCGCTCACCGACCCCAACGGACAGTGGACACTCGTGTTCATGACACGCGCCGACATCGGCTTGCTCGGCAGCTACAACAAGAACCTGAAGTCGCCGTTTGAGACATTCTATGTTGGAGGCGACGGCATGAGCGGCAGCTACACCTACGCCACCGAGACGATAGGCTTGCGCGGCTACGAGAACGGACAGTTCACCCCCTGGGGCAAAGAGGGCTATGCATATAGCCGTTTCGGCATGGAATTGCACTTCCCGTTCATGCTCCAACCGACCACCACCATCTATGGTCTCGCGTTTGTCGAGGGGGGTAACGCTTGGACTGAGGTTAAAAACTTCTCACCGTTTGACATCAAACGCAGTGCCGGCGCCGGTGTGCGCATCTACCTCCCGATGGTCGGCATGATGGGTATCGACTGGGCTTACGGATTTGACAACGTCTACGGAATGAAGGGCGGAAGCCACTTCCACTTCATACTCGGTCAGGAGTTCTAACCTCGCAATGAGGCGAAATCTAAACTTTTAGCCATTGAGATTGTCTAAATAGTTAAACAGATAAATACACGTTTGGTATGAAGAAATTATCTATCATCCTGATGCTCATGATAGCGACAGCTTTCGGGGCTGCAGCGCAGAAATTCGCGTTGGTCGATATGGAATATATCCTTAAAAACGTGCCATCCTATGAGATGGCCAACGAACAGTTGAACCAAATCTCGCAACGCTGGCAAAAAGAGGTTGAGGCCAAGTCAAAGGAGGCCGAGACGCTCTACAAGAACTACCAAGCCGACATGGTATTCCTCACTGATGAGCAGAAAAAGAAAAAAGAGGAGGAAATTGTAGCCAAGGAGAAAGAGGCGACAGAACTGCGATACAAATATTTCGGGCCCGAGGGCGAGCTCTACAAAAAACGCCAATCGCTTATGAAACCGATACAGGACGACATCTACAACGCCGTCAAGAAAGTGTCGGAAGAACGAGGGTATCAGGCGATTTTTGACCGTGCGTCATCGGCCAATATCATCTTCGCCTCGCCGCGTATCGATGTAAGCAACGAGGTTCTTGCCAAGTTAGGATATTCCAAATAAAAGGATTATCTTTGCAGAGAATAACCAAGTAGCAAATAACTTAACTTAACTAATAACAATGATTAAGAAAACCCTTGCCGCAATCATGATTGCGATTCCCATGCTTGCAGCCGCACAGGCTCCCAAGTTTGGCACTGTGACCGTCGAACCGATTCTTGAAGCTATGCCCGAGCGCGTAAACGTGCAGACCCAGCTCGAAGCCGCATCAAAAACCTACGAGGACGAATACAAAAAACTCACCGAAGAGTTAGACAAGAAATATGGCGAATTTCAGAAACTGAGCGAGGACAAAACGACCCCCGACGCCATCAAAGAACGCCGTATGCAAGAAATACAGGAGCTCCAAAAGAAAGCGCAGCAGTTCCTTCAGACAGCGCAGCAGGATCTCCAGCGTCAACAAGCTCAACTGATGCAACCCATCGAGGAGAAAATCATGACCGCCATCAAGGCCGTCGGACAGGAAAACGGCTTCACATTTATCCTTCCTGAAGGGGTGGCAGCTTACCAAAGCACCGATGTCCAGGATGTGACACCTCTTGTAAAAGCCAAACTCGGCATCAAGTAAGATTGAATAAACTATACGAGTAAAAGCCGCGCCAAGTCTGAATGATTTGGCGCGGCTTTCTATAGCCGGCAGGTGACGACGATAGCGAGTGAGTGAGTAGCAGGCGATGATGGTATAAGAGGTTGACAATCGCGCGAGCAACAACGCTTATACTATTGAATATCAGGTGCTTACCCCCCCCCGCAAAATCTCAAAAATATTCTTTTTTTTTGTAAATAAACCAAGAAAAGTGCTTAACTTCGCACACTGAAATTTAAAGGGATTCCGGGCCAACAGGAGAGTTAGGCCCGATGAATTATGAAAAAGTTGTACTCAATATTTATATAAAATGAAAAAGTTACTTTTGGCGGCGATTCTGGCTTCACAGGTTGGAATTGCGCATGATTTGAAAGTTGGCGAACTTTCAAACATTTCGCGTCTTACACACGACGGCATCAAGTATGAGAACCCGCAATGGTCGCCCGATGGGAGCAAGATTGCGTTCACGGAGTGGGGTTACAACAACCTATACTTGATTAACAGCAACGGAAGCGACAAAAAGCAGTTGTCAAATGGCATCGGCGTAGGTTTCAGGTATTCATGGTGTGCTGACTCACATCGCATATTGGTGCGCGAGCTGAAGCATGAGCGCATCGGCATGAAGAACAAACGTCATCAGGCCGCATGGTCAATCGACGTTAACGGAAAGAAAACCCGAGTGACCGAGGATGTGGAGCGCATGGATCACGCAGCATGGCAGTATGACGCACTTGGCGTAGCTTCAGTACGTTCGCTCGACGCTAAAGCGGTAGCCGGTGTGAAATATAAAATCGCGAAGACCGCGAGCGTTGCAAAGCAAATCGCAAAAGAGAATGTCAGTGTAATCGTTAACACCAAAGGCTTGTCGGTAGTCGACGGCAACGGCACGAAGAAACTGATAAACGCTAAACCGTCGTTCTGCCCCGCATTGTCGCCTAACGGCAAAACGATAGCGTTTGTTGAGGGAAACGATATTTACACTATCAACATCGACGGCAGCAATAAGAAGAAAATCACCCGCGGCTTCAATCCGTCGTGGGTAAACAATTCACAACTTGTGTTTGAGAAGAGCGTAGACGACGGCCACACGTTCACGGCGAGCGACCTTTATATCATCAACGTGAACGGAACCGGCATGAAGGCGTTGACCGCCACGAGCGACCGCATCGAGATGTGTCCGAGCGTATCGGCAGATGGCAAACGATTGGTATTCATCTCGTTTAACGACGGCCAAGTGTACACGGCAGATTTGAAATAAACATCAGGCAACTGAAATAATAAAACTTTTCAACATTAGATTCCAATGAAAAAAATATTATACTCGCTGATATTGCTAATCAGCATGGTTGCACCGCAGACAATACAGGCCGCCTGGAGCAATTACACAATCGTGCTTGACCCGGGTCACGGAGGTGATGACCCCGGAGCGGTGTATAACAGCTCATCGACCAACAACTACACAGAGGCATGGCTCGCATTGCAGTGCGCAAGCAATGTATACAACCACTTGTCAGCAGTCGGCGCCGACGTTTATATGACGCGTTGGCAAAACGATTTTGACGGCGAAGTCGGTTTGTCGACCCGTCGCGCATATTGCTACACATACGATTCAGACGTATTCATCTCGTTCCACTTGAATGCCGCAAACGCATCGGCCCACGGAACCGAGACATGGTACTACTATGACGGCAGCTACAACTTGGCTAGCTGCGTGCAGTCGGGATTGATGTACACATTTGGCACAGTAGACGGCCTGGGCGGCTATGAGAAGATAGACCGCGGTATCAAGAATAACGGTTGGACAGTAATCACCGCCGGTGAATATTATCCGGCAGTGTTGACCGAGGGCTTGTTTGTAGACTGCTACTCTGACTGGCAATTGATTCAAGATATAGAGAGCTCAGGCTTTTACGCATGGGCCGACGGCCACATCAAGGGTATCTATGACTACCTTAACTACTATGGTTACTATAGCGTGAGCGAGCCTGGCTACAATGGTGCAGGCGGCAGCTCGGCAAGCACCGACCCATATATCTCGGTAAGTTCAAACAAGGTCTACCTGAACTGTGTAGCCGGCCAAAGCGCTAAAGCCGAGGTAGTGGTTAGCGGCGAGAAACTCAACCGCTGGACCACAATCACAATGTCGAGCAAATGCACGGGCGTATTCACCGCGGCAGCTGAAGACGGCAGAAACGGCCTTAACGTAAGCGGCTCAACCAACACTTTCGACCCGGAAGACCCGAAAATCATCATCACATTCACACCGTCGAAAGCCGGCAACTACAGCGGCGACAATGACGGCGACGGCTACGAAGACTACGTAATCACACTTGAGAGCGTCGGCACCGATGGCGAACCGGTCTATCAATGGATTACCTTAAGCGGTGTTGCATCAGAGCCCCCATTGTCGCTCAACGAGGGATGGGTTTTGAGCGAGAACGCCAACAATTTGACCGCAAACGACTGGGACGCATCGAAAGTGCGTAACATGGAGGTTAAAGATGGCAAAATCTACGCAGTGTATGAGCAGTCGAAGATTAAAGTAATCGACGCCTATACCGGACAGGCTCTTTATGACTTGAGCAGCGAAGGCATAGATGGTGGTATCATCAAACTCTGCGACGTGCGCTACTTCGACGGCAAAGTAATCGCATCGAACCTCGGCGGTATCGACGCAGCCGGCAACACACACGACTTGCGCATCTACATCTGGGATAACCCCGGCAGCTCAACCACAGCTCCCCGCGTGGTGACAATCAGCTATGCTACACTTCAGGAGAAAAACATCACACGTCTCGGCGACTACATCGGTGTAGGCGGTGACTGGGACACCACCGACGGTAGCCGCATCATCTTCGCATACAACAACTTGAACAAAGTGTCGGGCGTGACCGGCGGAACATATATCATCGAGTTCCCGGTAGCTAACAACACAATCGGCACGACACCGAGCAAGCATATACAGGTGACAGCCGACGGCGAGAATCTCTATGCCGGCGAGTCGCTCCGCGCCTACCCGACAGGCTACGGCTATATGTTTGACGGCTCGCAATGCGCGCCGACCAAACTCGACCCCAACGGTGCTCGTCTTGACTATATGGACGGCTACAAGACATGGGGTAACGTGTATCGACAGTTTGAGCACAACGGCGTGACCTATGGCGCAACGCTCGACTTCAACGACAAGACATTCTCGACAACCGACGACAGCGGCAACCCCGCCCAAAACGATGCCGACAAGGCAAAGAACTACACCGGTGGTTTCATGCGCTTGCTCCAAATCACAGACAAAAACAACTCGGGAACATTCCGCGCCCCGATTAACATTGCAGAATATCCCAAAGCCCACTTGGCAAGCGTCACACGCAACACCAACTGCACGGGTAACATCGTCATCAACCAAAAGGCCGACGGCACAGTCGAGGCGTGGGTGTTGAGTACCGGCCAAGGTATCGGCTACTTCACTTCAAGCGACGCTCCCATCGAGGCAACTCCGTCAATCAGCGTTGACAAGACCTCGATGACTTTCACGGCGACCGCAGGCGCCAGCCACAAAGCGACCATCAATGTCAACGGCCACAACTTGACCGGCGACATCACAGCAACGCTTAGCGGCAACAACTCTGACCTGTTCTCATTGTCGACCGACAAATTGAGCGCAAACGGCTCAATCACCGTGACCTACTCACCGACAGCCGAGGGTACTCACACGGCGACATTGACCCTGTCAAGCGCCGGAGCTAACGACGTAACTGTCAGCCTCACCGGCACGGCAACTTCATCAGGTGGCGAAGTCAAAGAATATAAATTGACACAAAACTGGGTTAAAACCACCGGCCATGTTACACCGTCGAGCGCAGGCCGCGGCTGGAGCACCGGTTTCGATGGCAGAATCTACTTCAACGATGACGCCAACACCACACTGAAGTATTGGGACGAAAAAGGCTTGCACTCAGCTGTTACTTCGGTTACCAGCACCGCAATCACCTCGGACGAGGCAGGCAACATCATCCTCAGCGCAGGCTTGTGGGGCACCTCGGCAAACGCGTTTAAAGTGCTTCCTAAAGGTAGCACCACATGGCAAGATTTGTCAATCACTCTGCCCGACGGCGTAAGCGCAGCCGCCACAAAATATATCGGTAAAGCTATCGGTAACATTTTGAGCGCAGATGGCGGCGTGTTCTGCATCATCCCGAACGGAGCGACCAAAGTGGCGAAAGTGACCGTGGCTAACGGAGCTTTCAAATCATCGAAAGCTATTGATGTGGCATCGGCTGTCAACAGTACTGCTGACGCAGAAGTGTTTGCAATGCCGCTGACTTCAGACATTAACAGCGACGTAATCGCAGTGAGAGACCACCGCAAAAACCATTTCTTCCACAACACCAATGGGACATTTGAGGCGTTTGCCGACAATGGCATCACCACTACCCGAGGCGGAACAATCTTCAAATTGGGCGACAAGCAGTTTGCGGCAGAGCCTATCGGCACCTCGGACGGCGACGGTTTCCAAATCGTGAACTTGACAGACAACACCATCGTGGCGACTCATAAGACTGTATATTCAGGCAGTGGAACGCCTAACTGTATCACCGCAGAGGTTGTCGACGATTACACGGTTAAGTTGTATCAATATGTTCCCGGCATCGTTGCCGCTCAGTACACCTTTGAGGGGGTACGTTTCACCGGCGTTGACGAAGTGGCTGGCGTTGAAATCGACGCTGAAGCCCCGGTAGAATATTACAACTTGCAAGGCATGAGAGTAAGCTCTGAGAACTTGACTCCGGGCATCTACATCCGCCGTCAAGGCAACACCGTAGGAAAAGTGCTTGTAAAATAAACAAGTAGCAATCTAATAAAATCGACCCGAAAGGGGGCTATGCCACAGAGCACAGCCCCCTCTTCTTTTAAGCAATCTTTGCTGATTGCGGAGCGGGCGGGGTGAAATCGCAGTCAGGGCACTGCCTGCGGCAATACCCTACTACACAAAAAAGATTCCATACCGGAAATCAAAAACAGGGAGGGACGATTGGGATGATGCGACGAACATATCGATTCCATATCGAGAATCGATGACAGCGACGCACTATAAGGGATTAAATAGCGGGATTGGGAGGGGGGGGGAGAGAGGTGGGGAGTCAGAGAGTGCCTTTTGTTGACGGGAGTGTGTAGTGGAATGGGTCGCGGCGGATTGCCATTTTGATTGAGCGGGCGAGGGCTTTGAATATGCCTTCGAGCTTATGATGCTCGTTGACACCCTCGGCTCGGATAAACAGATTCATCTTGGCCGAGTCGCTCAGGCTTTTGAAAAAGTGAAGAATCATCTCGCAAGGGAAATCACCAATTTTCTCGCGACGGAACTCAGCATCCATCACAAGCCACGGACGGCCACCGAAATCAATCGCCACAGTGCAAAGACAGTCATCCATCGGCAGGACGTAACCGTAACGCTCTATGCCGCGCTTGTCGCCGAGGGCTTTAAGCAATGCCTCACCAAGGGCAAGTGCCGTGTCCTCGATGGTGTGATGTTCGTCGACATGAAGATCCCCTTTAACCTTGACATATAGGTCAATTCCTGAATGTTTGGCTATCTGGTCGAGCATATGGTCAAAAAAACCGAGGCCTGTGGAGATGTCTCCCCTACCCGAGCCGTCGAGGTCAACCTTGATGTCGATATCGGTCTCGCTGGTAACGCGGCGCACAACGGCTTTGCGCTCCCCTCCTTGGAGGAAGTCGGCAATGCGCATCCATGAGCGGGTGATAAGCCCGACGGTATCAGCGACGCGCTCATCGGCTAACGACTGCCTGACGTCGGGAGTGTCATCGGCAAACAGGATAGCGCGACAACCGAGATTGCGGGCGAGTTTCACATCGGTCAGACGGTCGCCGATAACCCATGAGCGCGTCATGTCGTAGTCGCCCCCCATATACCTGCCCAACAGCGCAGTTCCGGGCTTACGCGTCGGCATCCCCTCATGCTCAAATGTGCGGTCGATCAGTATGTCGTCAAACTCAATTCCTTCACCTTTCAGCGTGGTCAGCATTTTGTTGTGAGCGGGCCAAAACGTATGTTCAGGGAAAGCATCGGTGCCGAGCCCATCCTGATTGGTGACCATGACTAATTCAAACGGGAGTCGGGAAGCTATGAATCCCAACCCCGACATAACGCCCGGTATCATCTCTAATTTTTCGAGTGAATCTACCTGAAAGTCAATCGGCGGTTCCACTATAAGCGTACCATCCCGGTCGATAAAAAGTGCGGTTTTCTTATCGTTCATAGTCTTTGAGTGCTAAAATTAACAGATTGTTTTCCTCGGGTGTGCCGACAGTTATACGCAGACAACGGTCGCAGAGATTGACGTTCGTGCGGTTTCTCACCACAATCCCCCGACTGCTCAGATAGTTGTATAATGAGGTTGCGTCATCGACCTTAACCAACAGGAAGTTAGCCTGCGACGGATAGACTCGTCTCACGACCGGGAGCTCCGACAGGCGGGCGGCAAGGTCGCCGCGCACCTTGACAATCTCGGCGGCAAGCGCAGCCACCTCATCGGCCTTGCCAAGCATCGCTATCGCTTGGGAACGCGTCAAGGCATTTATGTTATATGGATACTTAACCTTGTTGAACAGGTCGATAACCGCCTCCGAGGCGAACGCCATCCCAAGACGTATGGCGGCGTTACCCCACGCCTTTGAGAAGGTACGCAGCACGATAAGCCGGGGCATATCGTCAATGCGGGAAATCATCGACTCGCCGTCGTTGAAATCGCCATAAGCCTCATCAACGATAACCAACCCGTCGAAACGCTCCAACAGAGGGCGCAATTCTTCATAGGCGAACGCATTGCCCGTGGGGTTGTTAGGGCTACACACCCAAATCGCTTTGGTGTTGGAGTCGGTGGCGGCAAGCACACTGTCGACATCAAGCGAGAAATCGGCGTTGAGCGGCACGGGGCGATACTCGACATCGTTAATCGCTGCGCACACCGAATACATCCCGTAAGTCGGGTCGATGGCGACCACATTATCCACCCCCGGACGACAAAACACGCGGTAAACCATGTCGATACACTCGTCACTGCCGACACCGAGGAATATCTGCGAACCGCGACAGCCGTTTATCCCCGCAATCATCTCCTTAACATCCATATTGAGCGGATCGGGATAGCGGTTATAGGGGCGCATAAACGCATTCTCGTTGGCGTCAAGAAACGCCTGCGCTGTTCCTTTGAACTCGTCGCGAGCGCAAGAATATGGTTTAAGAGCCAGTATGTTAGGTCTCACAAGCTTATTTATATCCATGGGCTGTCATATATTTTCCTGATTACTTTAAGTTATAGTTTACACGCAGCGACATTGCGTTGCGGTGTGCCATCAGCCCTTCAGCCTCGGCCATTGCCTCGACTGCCGGGCCAAGTGACCTCGCGCCTTCGGGAGTGATGTGCTGGAAAGTGACTTTCTTACAGAAGCTGTCGAGGTTGACCCCGCTGTAGCTATGGGCATAGCTTGAAGTAGGCAGCGTGTGGTTGGTGCCGGAAGCGTAATCGCCCGCGCTCTCCGGCGTGAAATTACCGAGGAACACCGACCCCGCGTTACGAACCTTTCGCGACAAAGCGTCCCAATCATCACAAGCGATAATCAAGTGTTCCGGAGCATACTCGTTGGCAAAATCCATCATCTCCGAGCGGTCGCCAAACATGATGACACGGCTATGCTCAAGTGAACGGGCGATAAGTTCTTGTTTCGGGAGCGATGACATCTGACGCTCAATCTCAGCCGGCAGGGCAGCGGCCACAGCGGCTGAATCGGTGAGCAATATTGACTGGCTGTCGGGTCCGTGTTCGGCTTGCGATAAGAAATCAGCGGCAATGAACTCAATCGGAGCCTTATCGTCGGCGATAACCATCACCTCCGACGGACCCGCAGGCATATCTATCGCCACGCCATACCGGGTGACCTGCTGCTTGGCCTCCATCACATAGCGATTTCCCGGGCCGAAAATCTTATAGACCGCCGGAATTGTTTCGGTGCCAAACGCCATGGCCGCTATAGCCTGCGCACCCCCGGTCTTGTAGATTTCTGTCACCCCTACCGCTGAAGCGGCATACAGAATCGCGGGATGAATCCTCCCGTCAGCCCCGGCGGGAGTGCAAAGCACTATCCGCCCACACCCGGCGATTTTGGCCGGTATGGCGAGCATCAGCACCGTCGAAAATAGTGGTGAGTTACCTCCGGGGATATACAGTCCGACTCGGTCGATAGGCATCTGACACTGACGGCAACTGACACCCGGGGTAGTAACCACCTCGATTGGCTCCATGACCTGTGCGGAGTGGAACTTGGATATATTGTCAACCGCAGTCTTAATCGCCGATTTCAGTTCATCTGACACCCCAGCTATCCCGTCGGCAATTTCAGCCTCGGTCACGGCGAGCGACGACAGCTCGGCACCGGTAAACTTCAGTTCATACTCCCTCAAAGCCTCATCGCCGCGATGGCGCACGTCGTCAATGATTCCTGCCACCGTCTCAACCACCTGCGGCTGCTGCTCAGCCATGGCGCGCCGGCACAGCCCGCGCCAACTGTCGCGCGGAGGATTCTGATAGCACTCCATCACAAAATCATTTTTTCTATATCAAGGGCGAGAATCCCCTCGGCACCCTCGGCTTTCAGTTTACCGATAATCTCCCAAAATCTTTTTTCCTCAAGCACCGTATGCACCGAGCACCAGTCAGCTTTAGCCAGCGGCAGCACCGTAGGGCTTTTGATGCCGGGCAACACGGCCAGCACGTTGTCGAGTTTTTCCTTTGGGACGTTCATCAGTATGTATTTCTTCCCCTCGGCAGCTTTGACCGCGTCGAAACGGAACAGCAATTCGTCGAGCGACGCACGCTTCTCGGCCGAGAGCGGATTGGCGGTAGAGCCTATCAACACCGCCTCCGAGTCCATCACCTTTTCAACCTCCATCAGATTGTTGCTCACCAAGGTTGACCCCGACGACACGATATCAAATATCGCATCGGCGAGCCCGATACCGGGTGCTATCTCCACCGACCCCGATATGACGTGTATGTCGGCCTTGATACCGTTCCGGTTCAGGAAATCAGCGAGAATCACAGGATAGGATGTGGCGATTTTGCGATTATTGAACCACGAAAGCCCTTGATAGTCGAGATGTTGCGGGATGGCCAGTGACAAGCGGCAACGGCTGAACCCGAGCGGTTTCAGCACCTCGACCGCTTTGGCTTTCTCCATCACCTCGTTCAGTCCCACTATCCCTATATCGGCGGTACCTGTCGCTACAGCGTCGGGGATATCGTCGTCGCGCAAAAACAGCAACTCCACCGGGAAATTTCTCGATGGCACAAGCAGCGTGCGTTTAACCGCCGTCAACTTGATTCCGGCCTCTGTCAAGAGCTGCATCGTCTCCTCATACAAGCGGCCTTTTGACTGCACCGCTATCCTTAGTTTGGTTTCCATCATATCATGAGTTTTTATTGTCATAAAAAAACCGATTTCCCGTAGTGGTTATAGGGAAACCGGCAAACTATATCTTAACTTTCATCTTTCAGCCGCGACACACATCGGTCAATGCCTCCCTAATCTTTGCAACCGGGGTGGTGATGGTAATGGTGACGGGTAAAAGGATATTTCGCAATCATTTTGCTGTCAAATCAACGTTTGAGATTGCAAAGTTAAAACGTTTCCCCAAATAAAACAAGAAAAATATCAGTCTAACGTAAGAACGTGTCATGTTTACGCTTCACAGAGGACCGATTTGGCGATATAGCGATTATTTTTGTAAATTTGTTGAATCATGAATGATGACGCCCACACATTGAAAGCGGTAGCAGCCGAGATGACACGGCGGCTCACTCCGCTATACGGCGAGCGCGAAGCGCGCGCCATGACCGACATTTCCATCGAGCGCACCATGGGCTACACTCCCGTAGACCGCGTGTTGAAAAGCGGAGAACCCGTGAGCGAGTTTCGCATCGGCCAACTCAATGCCATAATCGACCGACTGCTCAAAGAGGAACCCCTTCAATACATACTCGGCGAAGCGACATTCTATGGGATGCGCATAGCGGTCAACCCGGCGGTGCTGATACCCCGCCCCGAGACCGAAGAGTTAGTCGACATGATAGTGAAACAGAACGCAGGGAGCGACCTGAAGGTACTCGACATCGGGACCGGGTCGGGGTGCATAGCAATCGCCTTAGCCCGCAACCTGCGGTTTGCCGACATCGAAGGCATCGACATCTCTGACGCCGCGCTTGAGACAGCGGCAGCCAATGCCGCCGCACTCAAAGCCAACGTAAAATTCCGGAAGGCCGACGCCCTCCACATTGCGGATAGACCGGTCACGCCGAAATGGGACATTATCGTGTCAAACCCGCCCTACATCGCATGGAAAGAGCGCGGCGCGATGAGCCGCAATGTCGTTGACCACGAGCCGCAGAGCGCCTTGTTTGTCCCGGACAGCGACCCGCTGGTATTCTACACCGCCATCATGCGATACGGAGCCGAGGCCTTGCGCCCGGGCGGTAGAATCTACTTTGAGATAAACCCTCTTTTTGTCGACGACCTCACGGCCGAAAGCCGACACATATTCCCGCAAGCACAGATTGACATCGTGAGGGATATGTACGGCCGTCAACGATTCGCCGTCATCGCCACATCCGCATCATGATAAAGAAGCCTATTTCACCTGACGCCGCCATGGAACGGGCCGAGGCACTGTGTGCCAGAGCCGAGTATTCCCAAACCGAGATTACGAAGAAACTAACCTCATGGGGGGTGGCGCGCGGCAAGGCCGAGGAAATTGTCGGCACTCTTGTCGACTGCGGGTATATCGACGACAGGCGGTTTGCCCTCGCTTTCGTCAACGACAAAGTTGAATTGGCTCGCTGGGGACGTCGTAAAATCTCAGTAGGGCTCTATCAAAAAGGCATAAGCCGCGACATAATCAGCGAAGCCATCGACTCAATCGACGAGTCAGTCTACAGGCGCAATATCGTAGAGCTTATAAAAGCCAAAGGGCGAACCATCGACGACCCCGCCGGCTACGAAGGTAAGTCTAAGATACTGCGATTCATGATGTCGCGCGGATTTGAATGCGACTTGGTTATCAAAAGTCTTAACAACCCGGGGATATGGGACGCGGAGGATTAGCCCGCTGGGGGCGCAACCTGATTGACACGGTATTCCCGCGAGTGTGCGAAGTGTGTGGGACGACACTCGTGGAGGGGGAAGATATTCTGTGCCTTCAATGCCTTCTCGACCTGCCGCGCACATCGCTTCATAGCGACGACTTCAACGCCATACATGAGCGGCTTGCCGGGCGCGTGCCCATCGAGCGTGCCGGCGCGTTTTTTTACTACTACCGCGGCAACCCCTACACGCGGCTGATACACAAGGCCAAGTACAACAACTTGCCTGCCATCGGGCGCAAACTCGGAGCACTGTATGCCAAGGAAATCGCCGACGACAGTTTTTTTGACGGTATCGACATGATTATCCCGGTGCCACTTCACTGGATGAAACAGCTCCGCCGCGGCTACAATCAAAGCCGCGAAATAGCCAAGGGAATCGCCGGCGTGACCGGTCTACCCATAGGCGATAACCTGAGAGCAAGAAAAGGGCACTCGACACAGACCCGAAAAAACAGTTTCGACCGATGGGTAAACGCTCAGAACATTTATCAGGTTGTGCGCGGTTCGGAATTAGACGATAAGCATCTGCTCATCGTCGACGACGTTATCACCACAGGAGCCACACTGCTCGCCTGCTGCCAGGCTATCAAAAAAGCCGCTCCCACAGCTAAAATCAGCGTAGCCGCCTTATCCTTGACCCATCTCAGATAAAATGACGGCAGAAGAAAACAGGAAATCGCATAACGCTCGCCATCTTTCCCTACTTAAATAAACCGAGGGCGGCCGAAATCAGGAAAATAGGCACTACATGGATAAGGACCAGCAGCAATCCCAATAGCACGGCCCACACGATAAATGTCCAAAACGCGACGGCATAGCTTTTGATTGGAAACGCCCGCACAACCGATAGCACACCGATAACAGCACACCAGACCAACAGCAACGGGGTCGACATCCGGGAATCAATCAGCGACAAGGGCGACAACAAAATCTGTATGGCGACTGATGCGTCACAAAGATACACCCCGGCCGTGAAATACTCGGCAAAATTATATCGCCTCGAATTATATCTGAGATAGACCACATAGACCGCAAGCGCGGCAACGACTGTGACCACAAGCATCTGCAGAATCAGCGAATCGGAATAGAAACCGATGGCCCACACCACAGCCTTCGCCCAAAAGCCGTCGATCTTGCTGCCTATGTTGGCACTCTCGCCCGGCTCTGACGCACTGTTGATGAGCGAATCGCTAAGCAGAGAAAACAGGCAAAGCACAATCAACAATTTAGCGGGAGCGGCATAACGGACACGCCGTCCACCGACGTAATCTCTTATGACAATCCACGGGCGAGTCACAAGCAACAAAACCGTATAAAAGAATCCGCGGTCAACTCTAATCAAAGCCAACACGCAGTCTTTAACCGCCGATTTAAAATTCAGGCGACCGATTGCGGTCGACTGGCCGCAATGCCGACAATAATTGCCGCTGACCTCATTCCCGCAATTCAGACAACGTTTAGGCTCTGTTTCCATTTCCATTACAATGTTATCTGCGACGCGCTAACCGCTCGTCCGAGGAATATAGTGGCCATTTCCGAAAATTTCGCTGCGTTCTCTGTGGTGAGATAATCCACTGTACCGCCGCGGGAGCAACGCGTGTCCATCTCCGGATGACGGCGCAGGTAATTGACAAGGCTGTCAGCGATAATCGCGCCCTGCGATACCACCTTTACCCCGGCGGGGACATACCGCTCAATTTTGTCGATTAGCAGCGGATAATGAGTGCAAGCCAAGACTATTGTGTCAATCTCGGGGTCGGCAGTCATCAGCCGGTCTATCTCCTGCTTCACGAAATAATCGGCACCCGCCGACGCTGCTTCCTTGTTTTCCACAAGCGGCACCCACATGGGGCACCCGTGGCCGGTAACGGTGTATTCCGGATGGTACTTCTCAACTTCCATGTTGTAAGAACGGCTGTTGACAGTCCCGGGAGTCCCGAGGATTCCGATATGTCCGTTAGCGGTGAGTTCATGCAGCATCTCGACCGTGGGGCGTATGATGCCGAGCACGCGGCGCGACGGGTCAATTCCGGGAAGGTCATTCTGCTGAATAGTCCTCAGTGCCTTGGCCGACGCTGTGTTGCAGGCGAGCACCACAAGATTGCAACCGCAGGAAAACAGGTGTCTTACAGCTTCGAGCGTGAAACGGTACACTATGTCAAACGAGCGAGTCCCATAGGGCGCGCGGGCATTGTCGCCAAGATACAGAAAGTCATAGCCAGGCATCGCCTTGACAATATCGCTCAAGATTGTCAAGCCACCGTAGCCCGAATCAAAAACTCCGATTGGTCCGCTGTTCATCATTTATTATTATGATTTTCGCAAAATTACTCAAATAATCGCAATTGATGAAACCTTCGCTCAACGCAAAAATTTCGGCGCGAGGATAAACAATCCGAACGACAGGCCACAATTCCAGTTTCGTGCCGGATAGCTCTGATAATTTCCATAAAAGCTCAGCGATGCGAAAGGGAAATTATAGATTAAAGCCACCTCTCCGAAAAACCGGGGATTGGAAAACGCATGGCCGTATCGCGCGCTGTAACCGTCGGCGGCAACCATGATTCTCTTGTAAGGCAAAAAGCAGTGAAACTCGCCCCTCAGTTGCAGGCTCTCGCGAGGCGACCACACCGGGATAACGCCCGCAGCTACAAACGAATTGGCCCGGAACGCCGGATTAAACGCATTATAACTCGATGGAGTCGGGTGAAAGGCAGGTGCGTTGACTATCGCCGCATTGTAGTTCTCAACAAGATTTCGGGTCGAGGCCATGACATCGACCGATGTACCGACCGAAAAACGCCGACAGACGGTAAAGAAGTTTTTGGCTACGACCTCCATCTGGCCCCACACCGGTTTGGCGTACTCACCCGGTATACCGGCATGATAAGGTGTGTAGTAATACTTTCCCGCAACGCCTGTAACCGTTATGTCATAATAGTGTCCCCTTGTCGGAAAGCTGTTGTTGTTTAGGGTATTTCTCTGATAGTCCAGCCTGATTTCGGCAAGATTGTAGACCGTGCGGTCACGGCCTGAATCGAGATAGTCGCCGCGGTTGTTCTGATAGAAGCTGTCATAAAGGTGTCCCCCGCCAAACCCCAGCGAGACCTTTCCCGACCGTCCCGCAGCCATGCTGTAGGACACGCGTCCAAACACCTCGGTTTTCAAGATGAAAGTCGGCATCTTGTCCTCATAAAAGAGCGACGCGCTCTCATAGAACTTCTGCCGCCAAACCACAAACTGCCCCTCTATCGCCGACGGGTTATGGGTCGGGATAAACATACGGGCGTTGAGCGTCCCCGCTAAATAACTCTGCCCAATCCAGCCGTTGATATTGGCCTCAACACCGCGAAACGACAAGGTGTTGTAGCCCCCCGATAAGAAAATCATGCTGTTGGTCGACGATGAGATGTAGCCACCGAATCCCACTTTGAAATTATCCTTGACAGTGGCTTTCAAATCGAGCGTGAACAATCCGGTAGTGTCATTATAGACGGCGTGCGGGACTAAATTGCGCAGGGTGCCGGGAGTGACGGCCTGGTAATACGACGCTTGCGCTTTCGCGATTCCGAATGTATCGGTGCGATTTTTGGTAAACAGGTAGCGGAGGTAGGCGTTCTGATTCGGGTTACCCCCCTCGACGCTGACCGAATCAAAGCGGACATAAGGCGTCTTGGATTTGAACACGCGCCTGCTCAGTTCCCGAGCTTCAGCCGGGACACGGCTCGTCACGCGGCCTTTAATCGAGTCCATCATCGACATCGCCTTGTCGTAACCGACCTTATAGATTGCCCTGGCCTTAGGAAAATCCAACAGGCTGAACTCCTCAAGATTTATTTTGATTTTGATGCCCTCATCGGCCGGCAGCGCATAGTCATTGTTCTGGATAATCATATCCTCAAGCTGGTCAATGAGATTGCCGGCCTTAGGTTTGCCGCTGGGCGACGAGACGTCGACCCCTATCATTATGTCGGGTGCGAAATCCTCGCGCATCACATCAACCGGGAAGTTATCATAAATTCCGCCATCATAGACAAGCACTCCGTCCATCTCTATCGGCTCGAAAACCGCCGGAAAGCTCATTGACGCTCTGATAGCGTCGCCCAAACTTCCCCCGGAGCATACAATCTTATGCTTGGCGTAGACATCTGATGTCACACAGCGGAACGGCACATACAGTTTATTGAAATCGCCACCGCACTGGGCGGTATAGGCCGAAAACAGATTCATGAACGCGAAATTCATAGGCAGCGGCGAAATCATGCTGGTCGGGATTATAGAGTTGACCCGAGTGGAATCACTCTTTGAAATCGGTACCGAGAGCAACGCCGGCGTAGGCGATGGTTTTGAAAAATAATAGACAAGGCTCTCATCAATTTTGCCAGTCGACCAATTGGCAAACCCTTTTGAAAGAATCAAGTCCATCATCTCGTCAGGGGTGTAGCCGGCCGAATACAATCCTCCGACAATAGCGCCCATCGAGGTGCCGCTAATGTAATCTATCGGGATATTGTTATCTTCCAAAGCCTGAATCACGCCAATATGCGCGATACCCTTCGCTCCTCCACCGCTCAGCACGAGCCCAACAGACTGATGCTTGTCGGCGGCAACCGACAAACAAACGACATTCAACGCCAACGCCAGTGATAATATTTTCAATCTCATCTCATAAATATATAGCTTACAGAAACAACAAACGACATGGGGCTTTGGTTGTGCGCCGAAGACGCGTTCCCCCTCCCCCATGTCGTTATGGATTTTGCGTGTAGCCGTTCTCTACTGTCAGTGACTGTCGGTGATAAACGAGTCCTTAAATCCTATGAAATAAAGCACTCCGTCAAGACCGATAGTCGAAATTGACTGCTCGGCGGTTTGTTTCACCTTGGGCTTGGCATGGAAAGCTATGCCGAGGCCGGCTGTGGCGAGCATCGGCAAGTCGTTAGCGCCGTCGCCGACGGCTATAGTCTGGGCGATGTTGACATTCTCTACCTGCGCTATTAGTTTCAGCAACTCGGCTTTGCGCTTGCCGTCGACAATCTCGCCGAGATAACGGCCTGTGAGCTTGCCGTCGACGATTTCAAGCTCGTTGGCATACACATAATCTATGCCATACTTCTGCTTCAAGTGGTTGCCGAAATAAGTGAAACCTCCCGAAAGGATAGCCGTCTTGTATCCTGCGCGTTTGAGCACCTGCATCATGCGCTCAACGCCCTCGGTGACCGGGAGATTCTCGGCGATTTCTTTCATGACACTCTCGTCGAGGCCCTTGAGCAGAGCCACACGCTGAGTGAAACTCTCGCAGAAGTCGATTTCGCCGCGCATAGCGCGCTCAGTGATTGCCCTGACTTTCGCTCCCACCCCGGCTCGTTCAGCGAGTTCGTCAATCACCTCCGTCTCGATTAGCGTCGAGTCCATATCGAAGCACACTAAACGGCGACAACGGCGGTAGAGCGTGTCTTCTTGAAGCGAAATGTCAAACTCCTCTTCCGAGGCTATCTGCATGAAGCGTTTCTGCATCGCTTGACGGTCAAGCGGATTGCCGCGCACCGAAAACTCAACACACGATTTTGACAGCGGGTCGTCGGCATCATCAAGCGGCGGGCGACCGGTGAGACGCTGGATGCCGTCGATATTGAGATTCTGGTTAGAAATCTCGTCGGTGACGAGTGCCATGTGACGCGCAGTGAGGCGACGGCCGAGGATGGTGATAATCCAACGGTTTTTACCCTGTCGCGACACCCAATTGTTATAAGCCTCGATAGTGACGGGGGTGAAACGGATTTTTACGTTCAACTCATAAGCCTTGAACAGGAGATCCTTCATAATTTCACCCGACACGTTGCTATACGTCTTGAAAAGGATGCCGAGCGACAGCGTGTGATGGATGTCGGCCTGACCGATGTCAAGAATCGCAGCGTCATACTTGGCAAGAATCGCCGTCAACGCCGAAGTCACACCCGGGCGGTCGTAGCCCGAGATGTTTATCAGAATAAGTTCTAAATCGTTTGTACCCTTCATTATTTACTGATTGACATAAGGCAAAAGCAACTCACGCCAGAGCAGATAACCGTTGCCCATCACATGGAGTCCGTCGTTAGTGTAACGGCGGTCGAGGTTGCCCTCGCCGTCGACGAACAAGGTGTGAGCGTCAATCCAAGTGAAGCCTTTATCGTTGGCCATAGCTGCCAATTGGCGGTTGATTTCACGGATTACGGGGTTCTTGCCTTCAATAGCTTTGTAACGGCCAAAAGTGTCGTTGATAGGGAGCAGCGACTGGACATAGAGCTTTGTCTGCGGGGTCGATACCCTTATGTAATCGATGAGATTGCCCAAAGCGGTAGCGATTGAGTCGGCGGTTAGGTCGTGGGAAACGTCATTAACGCCGCAAAGCAAGAAAATCTTTTTGGGATGGCCGTTGACCACGCAGTCGATGCGGTCGCGTATTCCTTGCACCACATCGCCTATAATACCGCGGTTTTTGATTTTCGGATTACCGAATAACTCGTGCCACTCGCATATCTGGGTCAAGCTGTTGCCCACAAACACGATGTCATCCTCATAAACCGGCAGACGGTCAAATAGGCTCGACCGTTGATAGTAGAGTTCGTTGTATTTATAAGGCTCAGCCGCAAATGCCATCATTGAAACGACAAGCGATAATGCAGTTAATAAAATCTTTTTCATTGCAAGAATCAAGCGTTATTATTGTTGTTCGCGATAAGTATCAACCGCTTTTTTAACTGACCCATGCATGAGCAGCAACCGTTTAGACTCATCATAAGGCAGTCCCAACTCTTCTGAGACCATGCGGGTGCCGCGGTCAACGAGCTTGGCGTTAGACAATTGCATATTAACCATCTTGTTACCCTTGACGCGCCCCATCTGAATCATCACCGAAGTGGTAATCATGTTGCATATCATCTTTTGTCCTGTTCCCGATTTCATGCGCGAACTACCGGTGACATACTCCGGGCCGACAATCATCTCTATGGCGATGTCAGCCGCATGAGAAACCGGAGCGTCGGGATTGCTGGTTATAGCCGCGGTCAGGATTCCATGCTCGCGACAAGCGTTAAGCGCGCCGATGACGTAGGGAGTGGTTCCCGAAGCTGCGATACCTATGACGGTGTCACGCTCGTTGACCCCAAATTCCTGCAAATCTTTCCATCCTTGCTCGGTGTCATCCTCAGCGTTTTCCACCGGATTGCGCAAAGCTGTGTCTCCACCGGCGATAAGGCCAACAACCCACGAGGGGTCCATGCCAAACGTCGGCGGGATTTCCGATGCGTCAAGCACACCAAGACGGCCAGAGGTGCCCGCACCCATATAGAAAATGCGACCGCCGCGCTTCATGCGCTGCACTATTTGCGTCACAAGTTTCTCTATCTGAGGTATTGCCTTCTCGACGGCCAATGCCACTTTTTTGTCTTCGGTGTTTATGTCATGGAGCAATTCGCCCACCGATTTCTTCTCAAGATCGTTATATAGCGACGCGCGCTCACTTATCTTTTCAAATGCCATGATATGATTTCTTTTTATATGATTATAAATCAGTTATTTTCAGAGTGGTACTTAATCAAACCCTCCATAGGCGACTGGAGAACGGTGCCGATAGTGCAATCAACGGCAGAAGCCGCTTCAGTGAGCACATCGCGATAGTAATAAGCGACCGAGCCAATGAAGTTGACCTTCAACTCTTTGTAGTTGGCGTAGTTGGCGATATTACGCACGAAGAACGATTTGAACGAGTTGAGGACGAGACGATGGATTGAAGGCTCTTCGATATTTTCAATCAAGAAGCGGCTCAACGAGGCGAGGAAACGGTTGGGTTGAGGTTCCTTGTAGACACGGCGGATTATTGTCAGGCGGTCAAGCTCATATTGGGCAAGGAACTTGTCGCATAACTCCCGTGGCAATTGGTTTTTGAGGACATCGCCGACAAGGAGCTTGCCAAGAACAGCACCACTACCTTCGTCGCCGAGGATGTAACCCAGAGGCGACACGTTGTCGATGATTTCTTTTCCGTCATAGTAGCAAGAGTTAGAGCCTGTGCCGAGGATGCAGGCGATGCCGGGTTTATGTCCGCAAAGCGCGCGGGCCGCCGCGAGCAAGTCGGTGTGAACCTCGATGATGTCGGCTTTAACACTTTTGGCAATGGCGCGACGCACGTTGCCACACACTTCTTCACTGACGCAACCTGCGCCGTAGTAGTAGACTTCATCAATCGCATAGTCGGCGATTTGCGGAGCAAGCTCAGTCGCGATGCGAGTTTCCATCTCCTCCTCGGTCAAGAGCAGGGCGTTCATACCACATGTAAATACTTGTTTGACGATTTTACCATTGTCAACAAGGCACCAATCTATCTTGGTGCTACCACAATCAGCTATTAGTATCATATCTTTATATAAATTTTTTTCTTATAAAGTACATATCCGAAACACCAAATCACAAAGACAAATCCGAGGGCGAATATCAGCGACGCCAACGTTGCGTCACCGCCACACAGCGGCATAAGTTGCTCGGTGTAAATCCACCCTTTAACCGACAGTTTGTCACTGACCTTTATATTGCCAATCAAGACACTCACTACCGCGCCAAGCACATACATGAACAACGGATTGATTCCGAACGATTCAAAGAACCGGCACCATCCTCGTTTCCCTTTTATGTCGATAATCCATATCAACAAGCCAAGGAAGCTCGATGCCAACCCGCAAGTGGTCAAGACAAATGTCGGCGACCAAACTTTTTTGTTGATGGGTATCCCGAAATCAAGCAAAAACCCGGCAAAGGTAAGTATTGTTCCCAAAATAAACAGCTTGTTGATGCGCAAGTTATTGTCGCGGGTGCCAGTTATCAGCATACCGCACCAAAAGCCAATCAGCACATGCGCAATCGACGGGATGGTGCTAAGGAGCCCCTCCGGGTCAAAATGGAGTGTTAAGCCGTCGATAGTGTCCTTATACATATGGTCAGGGCCGAGCACCTTGCGGTCGATAACCGAAATGACGTTATGGTCGGCGAACTCAAACCCATTGCCTGTCAGTAGTATCACCGCGTAAGCCACCAGCAGGAGCGCGATAAATCCCGGCAGATAACGGTGATTGAGCATCAACGCGACAAGCGACGCGGCGCAGTAGCAGATGGCCAACCGAGGCATGACTCCGAGAATGCGTATATGGTCAAAATTAAGCGCCGCCTCCAAGAAAGTGGCGTCATTGACTATGCCGCGCATGAACAGGCTGAACCAAGCGATGGCAAGACCTATGGCGAAGATGACCACCGTGCGGCGCACTATTTTCCATACTGTCGGGCCGCTCCATGCAAAGTTGTATTTACGAAGCGAAAAATATGTGGAAATTCCCATTATGAACATAAAAAACGGGAATACAAGGTCGGTCGGCGTAAGACCGTTCCATGACGCGTGTTCGAGCGGCGCGTAGATATTTCCCCACGAGCCAGGATTGTTCACGAGAATCATACCGGCAATGGTGATGCCGCGCAATATGTCAAGGGAGAGCAGACGTCCACCCTGTTTCTTTGCTACCGTTTGATTTGTGTCGCTCATGAGGCTAACCTGTAAAATCTGTTTAATTTATAATTATTTCTTAGCTTTCGTACACTCGTCGACGAGATACGCTATCGACTTATAGGGCACCCCGCTATTGGTAGTCAAGCCTATCTCGCAAGTGCGGCTATTTGAGAATCCGCGTTTCACACCGGCCGTTTCAATTTGCGGGCGCAGCTTGCGAAGAGCGTAGCGGTTGAGTTCGGGGAGCGTGAAGCCTTTGTCACCGGCAAAACCGCAACACCCCACTTCGGCCGGAACCACTACTCGCGACGCACACTTCGACGCGAGCGAAACCATCTTATCGGCAAGACCCATACGGCGGCTTGAACAGGTGACGTGAATTGCCACTGCCTCATCAACCGGGACAAACTCGAGATATTGCGCCAAGAAATCGTGAATAAATTCAACCGGCTCATAAAGTTCCATTGATTTAATGTGGTCGCGCATGCGGTGCAAACAGGGGCTTTGGTCACACATCACGGGATATTTGCCATTTTCCGACGCTTCGAGAAGCGCTTTTTCGAGTTCGCGGGTCTTGGCATCGGCAATATCTGGCATTCCTTTACTTTCCCAAATCATGCCGCAACACAAGTTTTGCATACCTTTCGGGAATATGATTTCATATCCGGCTTTAGCGCATAGATTTTTGATGACGTGCATCAAATTTTCTTGCTTCTTGCTGGCTTTCTCTCGCGACGCGCCCATTGTCTGGTTGATACAACTGGGGAAGTAGACCACTTTTCTCGGGAGTCTGGCATCGGCGACCGTACCGGTTTTCGGTGCGTGAGCCGCGCCCGGAAGCGAGGGTGTCCACAACGGCACTCCCACTTTGTTCAAGCCCTTACCGATAGCCGTAACAGCGTCGTCGCCAATAATACCACCGGCAAAAGATGCCACTGATAACACCGGGCGGAGCACACCTTTGACGGCTCGCAAGTTATCGGCTGCAACGCGGCCGATGGCGTAACCGGCCTTAGGCATATGCGCTTCGCGCAACTCATGAATCAAATCGGCGGTATTGATGCCCATTGGGCACGACGTACTGCAAAGCCCGTCGCCCGCGCAACTGGCTTCGCCGAGATAGCGGAATTGACTCTCCAAGCGTTTTAGGCGCTGGGGGTCTTCGCCTGTCGACTTCAGTCGCGAAATTTCGCGGCTGATAACTGTGCGTTGACGCGCTGACAGCGTAAAGCCGCAGCTAACACAATTGACCTCGCAGAAGCCGCACTCGATGCAACGGTCAACAACGGGGCTGGTCATAGGCAGGGGTTTCATCCCCTTGATATAGCATTCGGGGTCATCATTAAAGATAACACCGGGGTTAAGAATCATTTTAGGGTCGAAAATCGCTTTGAGGCGACGCATGAAATTCCACGCAGTCTCACCCCACTCGTTTTTGACAAAGGGAGCCATATTGCGCCCTGTTCCGTGCTCAGCTTTCAGCGAGCCGTCATACTTGTCGACCACAAGGGTCTCAACCGCTTTCATCAGTCGCTTGTAGCGGTTCACCTCATCGTCGGTATCGAAACGCTGTGAGATGATGAAGTGGTAGTTGCCTTCAAGCGCGTGTCCATAGATGCACGCATCGTCATATCCGCAATCTATCAACAGCTGCTGCAAATCGGCAGTCGCGTCGGGGAGGTCTTCGATGTGGAAAGCCACATCCTCGATAAGGACGGTGGTGCCGAGAGGGCGCGTGCCGCCGACCGAGGGGAAAATGCCCGAACGTATTTTCCAATATGGGCCATACTCTTCGGGGTCTGATGTAAATCGGGCGGGGATGTGGAGTTTAAACGGCTTCAAGATTTCGAGTATCTCATCGATGTTGCGTTGTAACTCCTCAGGCGAATCGGCCTTAGTTTCAGTCAAGACGGCGGTTAAGCCTACGCCCGTTGTGTCGTTGACGGCCGAAAGTGATTTTTTGTCGAGCAATTCCGCCCCGTGGACAGGGCCTTTTTTCATCGCCACGACAGCTTCGCAAGCCGTGCGGATGTCGTCGAAATAGAGCATCGCGCTTGCCGAATGTGGATAGAGATGAGAGGTGTTTACGGTCAGTCGGCTCATAAATCCGAGCGTACCTTCCGAGCCCACCATACAGTGAGCCATGATTTCAAACGGGTCGTCGAATGTGACAAACGGCAACAAGTTGAGACCCGTCACGTTTTTAATGCTGTATTTGTATTTGATGCGCTTGACCAACTCCTCATCGGCTCTGATTTCGTCGCGCATCTTCTCGATTGATGCTACAAAATCGGGATGGGATTGACGAAAGGCTGCGCGCGACTGCTCATCGCCGGTGTCGACGACAGTGCCGTCGACGAGCACAATTCTCATCGACTCAAGCACCTTATCGCTGTTGGCGTGCGTACCGCAATTCATACCCGAAGCATTATTGATTACGATACCGCCCACCATCGCCGAGTTTTTAGAGGCCGGGTCGGGAGCGAAAATGCGGTTATATGGAGCGAGATATTGATTTACCCTACCGCCTATGATACCCGGCTGCATCGTGATTTGACGGCCGTCGGGCGAAATTGAGTATTCTTCCCAGTTTTTCCCGGCCACGATTAAGATTGAGTCACTGATAGCCTGTCCTGAAAGGCTCGTTCCGGCCGCCCGGAATGTTACGGGCAAGCCGAGCCGGGAGGCGACGCCAAGCAGTCGCGACACCTCGGGCTCGTCGACCGAGCGCACTACAATCTTAGGAATCATACGGTAGAAACCCGCATCAGTCCCCCAAGCGAGACAACGCAAATCGTCAGTGTAGATTCTCTTTGAATCGACAAAAGCGCCGATTTCCGCTAAAAACAGTTTATATTTATTATCCATCAGTGATTCGATAAATCGTGGCCGTAAAAAAATGACGGGGAGAGGTAAATGAGTTTACATTTATTTGTAAAGGTGATAACGAGCCTTCTTCATTTTGAACTTGGCGTCATCCTTAGTCCAGTAGTCGAACATATCCTCGACCTTGTTGTTCTTGCAGAAACGTTTGCGTATTTCCGATGAACCGGTCACCTTGTCAAACGTCGTGTAGCGTTTCTTGTCGCAAATCTCAAACGGGTTCTTATCGGGATACATATCGATAAGTTCCTGCATAATGTAGAATTGTGTCAACGCCAACGGAGCTGCTTCTTTGTCGGTGATGCAAATCTCCACGCCGGCTACGTTCTCGCCCTTGAAGGTTGAATAGAACGGTTTGTAAGTAATAGCGCGGAAGTGGATGCCCGGAAGTTTCAGAGCGTTCAAGCGGTCGGCAAACTTTTGGCCGTCAATCCACGGAGCCGCAACTGTCTTGAAAGGCAAGGTGTAGCCAACGCCGATTGACACACAATAAAGTTCGCCGAGGATACCGGTTACGGGATAATAGATTCCGATTTCGGGATTCGGGATGTGGGGTGAAGGCAAAATCCAAGGCAAACCGGTTTCAGCATAGGGCATATCGCGAGTCCAGCCTTCCATAGGGATAACCGTGAGGTTGACCTTTTTACCGCTGTCGAGCAAGCCCTCTTCATTGAGATACATCGCCAACTCACCCGGGGTGAGACCATAAACGTAAGGGATAGGGAAACGGCTCACAAACGACACCGAAGCTTTTTCAACGAAATTGCCCTCGACCTTATTACCGCCCACGGGATTGGGACGGTCGAGGACCATAAACTCCTTACCAAGCTCGGCGCAAGCGTCCATAGCCTCGCCCATCGATGAGATGAACGTGTAGGAACGGCAACCGATATCCTGAATGTCATAGACCAATACGTCGACATCTTTCAACATCTCCGGAGTGGGCTTGTAAGTCTTGCCAAAAATAGAGTAGACGGTGACTCCTGTAGCGGGGTCCACCATATTGTCAACGTGGTCGCCGGCGTGTACGTCGCCGCGCACGCCATGCTCGGGGGCAAACAGCGCGGTTAATTTAACCCCGGGTGCCTCGTGCAAAATGTCAACAGTCGATTTGTAGTTATTGTCGATGCCGGTGGGATTGGTAATCAGACCGACACGTTTACCTTGGAGCTGAGCGAAACCATTGTCGCGCAAGACCTCGACACCGGGTTTCACCTGTGCCGTTGACATCAACGACACAAGCGAAAGAGCGGCTATAAATGATGATATTTTCTTCATAAGAGATTGTTAGTTTTTTTCAGTTTCGTTTAAGCACTAAAGCCGGATTATTTCGCACCATATTTTGGGTTAATATGACGACGCACAAGACCCGTTACAATCCAAGTGGCGAAGTTACAAGCGAGCACCCACCAGAAGAAGTTGATGTAAGAGTTACCGAGAAGGCTCTCTTTGATATATCCGGCAGCCATACCCGGGAGCATCATACCAAGTGCCATAAACGCCGTGCAGATTGCATAGTGGGATGTCTTGTAGGGGCCGTCGGCAAAGTACATCATATAAAGCATAAACGCCGTGAAACCGAATCCGTAGGCAAACTGCTCAAGCACGATTGCGCAGAAGATGATAATTTTGCCTGTAACGTCGGCATAGCTGGGCTGAACGTTTGAAAGCACGATGTAAGCCACGCAGTTAAGCGATGTGGCAAGCGCCATAGGCCAAATCCACTTCTTCAAACCGCCATTTGACGCGCAAATACCGCCAATGATACCTCCGATTGTAAGACCGATAATAGCCAACGTACCGTAAGCGAAGCCGACCTCAGTCTGTGTCATACCGAGACCGCCTGCGTCACGCGAAGCGAGAAGGAACGGCTGGCACAATTTAACGACCTGAGCCTCGGGAAGACGGTAGAGAAGCATGAACAACATTGCAAGAAGCACATGTTTCTTTTGGAAGAAAGTCACAAACGAGCCGACAAACTCCTTGAGAATCGAGCCGATGCTCTTAGTCTCTTGTTTGTCGCCACCCACCGCGCTGTCGGCAGCCGGTTTGGGAAGTATGAACGCATGCCACAGCGACACGACTGCAAAGAACGCGGCGCAGATAGAGACTGTCAACATCCACGCTCTAGAAACGCTACCGATCTGTTGTTGCAAGAATCCTGCAAGCATAACAAGACCGCCCTGACCAAAGACGTTGGCACAACGGTAGAACGTCGAGCGAATGCCGACAAACATACTCTGCTCTGCCGAGTTAAGGGCAATCATATAGAAACCGTCGGACGCAATATCGTGGGTCGCCGAGCAGAAAGCAGTGATAAAATAGAAAAACAGGCAGACTGCAAACGCCGAAACGGGAAGTCCCTCGGCAATTTGCTCCGCATCGGGCAACGGAAGGGTAAACGCGATTGCGCCCAAACCTACCGCCACGCAAATCTGCATCATGACAGTCCACCAACGTTTAGTGCGGATAATGTCGACAATAGGTCCCCAGAATGGTTTGATAACCCATGGAAGGTATAGCCAACCGGTGTAAAGGGTCGCGTCGGTTTCCGACATACCCAGCTGAGTGAAAAGCACCATCGTCACCATATTGATGAAGATGAACGGGATACCTTGTGCAAAATAGAGCGTGGGAATCCATGCCCACGGCGAACGTTTATTAGTTGTTTTCATTTAAATGTTAACAATGATTGGTTTAGATTTTTAAGATTAATAGAGACGTGTGCACTCCGAGTCGATGAAGTAGTGTGACAAGATTTCATGATAACCGAAACCGTTAGCACCCATGACAGCCGCACCTATTTGGCACAAGCCCACGCCATGGCCCCACCCTGCTCCGTGCAAGGTGAACGAACCGGGGATACCGTCAGCATCGATGTCGGCGCGTTCAACGACAAAAGCCGAGCTATAGAGGTGAGACTTAGACAAAGCACGGCGGATGATAAGCTCCTTGCCGATGACAAGTGTGCGTTTCGTTCCCACCACTTCAAGTTTCCACAGACGGCCCGAGGTGCCGCGACTGACGGGGACAAGATTAATGATTTGTCCGAAGTCGATACCCAGACGGCTATGAATCAACTCAGAAATTTCCTTCTGGGTGTAAGTCACTTTCCAGCGATAGAAATCCTTGGTCTCTTGGTCATAGTTGTTGAGCACTTGACCGAGTATCTCAGCCGAATCGGTATTACAGTAAGCCGCCGGCTGACTGAGAATCCACTCTTCAGCGTTGCGCTCGATTGACAAATCGGGGAAGTCGTTGACATCCTGACCGTCGCGTCGCGGCTGAAGATAATGGTGATTTACCGACTCCCAACAAGTGTCAAATCGTTCAAAGACACCGCCGCAGCATTTCGAGAAGCGGGCATCGCAAAGCTCGCCTTGATACATCAAGACTTCGCCGCGGGTCGCCGCTACAGCTTCAGCCACGGTGGGCGTGGTCTGGCGGGTGACACCTTGATAACGCTGACAATGGTCATCAGCACAAACGTCAAAGTTTGTGTGGTCCTCGCGGTCAAACCATTTAATCAACTCTTTGTCATCAGCGTGGCAACCACACTCGTCGTCACAACAACAAGTGTCGTGAGCATCGCCATGCTGGCCGGCAAGGCGCTCGCGTTTCTCGATTTGGGCAAGAAGCCAACTACGGGAAATCACGGCATGGGCCTTGAGCAACTCCACCGACGCTGTCGCACTCATCTCCGACGAGATTACGCTACACAGGTAATCCTCAAGCGGGAGAATGTTTACAGCGGTCAATTTGTCGCCCTCGACGATGAGACTCAACGAGCCTTTGAACACTTGCGTTTCACGACGTTCCCAATGGAAGTCGACCCCGATGATTACATCGTGCAATTCAAACAAAGATGACTCGGTGAGCGGCGTGAACAAATAATTATCTGATTTGACTCCGTCGATAACGACCTTGCCGTCATCTATGCGGGCGACATAGTCACCCGTGACTACTTTGCCGTTGAGTTCAAAATCGCCGCGGAACGAGAATTTAATCTCCGTTCCACTGACAATCCCGACTTTCAATTTGGGCTCTTCCATCACGAATCTTTTAATCTTTAAACCATTTGACAAACAAATTAGCTGAGGCCAAGTCGACCGGTCACTTTTTCAATTGAGCGACTATCGATTTGACATCCTCGTCGCTCAAGCACAACTCATCATAGATTTTCTTGATGACATCAGCGTCAACTCGATTGAAATCTTTTTCGAGTGGTGTGATAAACACGCCACCCATATCGACCGATGCCGGGCTGAGCAACATAGTGTCGTCACCTTCAGTGCCATAGAACGACGGACGGTGACGCTTTCGAGGAACAACGACAAGGTTCACCTTATCGCCTTGCTTGTAGCAGAGAATGTTCATCATAGGCTCAGTCTCGCCCTCATTCTGAGGCAAAGCGGCATACAGGTGGTCAAAGAGTGCCTGACCATATTCGTAATCGGTTGTGCAGATTACGAACATATTGAGCGGCAAGCCGTTGACGACCGAGAGAGTGCCTTTATCGCTCTCCTCGATAGTGTCGAGTTGAGCGCCGTCGATTGCCTCGGCAAGCGTCAAAAAGTCAGAGTTGCCGGCTTGGAAGTGCATATGGTCGGGTGCCGACGCGCCACACTTAGGTCCGTTATAGAACACCGTGTAGCCTTCCAACTCAGCCGTCAGACGCATCATATCTGCGACACGGCCTTTGATAAGCTGGTCAACGTGGCCGCGGTCGGGGATAGTCAAGTGACGGGGGAAGATGGGGAACGGGTTAATCAAAACCACATACTTGTCCCAATCTATACCGCGCTGCACTGCCGGGCGGTTGGCCTCGCAAAGGAAGCATTTGCGCTCTTTAAGCGATTTTGTATCAACTTTTGCCGACGACGACACGATGCGGGCAGGGTTGAATTGAACCCTGACCGCCATGCCATCGACATCGATAGTTTTCACTTTGACACCGGCGAGTGCGCTGAAGTTATCAGCCGCCTGCTGCCATTCGACCAACTGCGATGCAAACAGGTCACTTACCTGCTGAACAAGTGTGCTATTAGCCATTGCAACGATTTTTTGCGATACGCGCCTGGAGTTCCCATGTGCGGATGCGGTCTTTGTAAAGGTTGTTAGCATTCATCTTGTTGCGGTCGAGAGCGGCATCTGAGTTGTCCTCCCAACGACGGCAAAGATAGATGGAATGCCAGATGCGACCGATTTGATAGTTACGCGAGATTGCGAGACCCTCGGCATAGTCCTCACCATAGCTTGTGTTGGGGATGGGAATGCTGCGCAACAGCGGAGTATAGAACGAGCGGGGTGCGCCGAGACCGTTGATGCGGAGAGCGTTGTTGCGACCGTTTTCGGGAGTCCACTCCTTGTGGTCGATTACGCCCGGGGGAATCATCTGTTTGTTTATGTCGGTGAGCGTATAGGTACCGACTACCATACCGCAGTTCTGCTCATAGAAGGCCTTAACCACTGTCGCGATAGTGTTCTCGTCGGCATAAACGTCGTCGCTGTCAAGCTGGATGGCAAACTTACCGCACTTTTCGTGATGTACGCCGTAGTTCCAGCAGCCACCGATACCGAGGTCTTTGCGCTCGGGAACGAGGTGAATCACGCGGGAATCGTTCTTGAACTCATCGATTGCTTCAGTAGTGCCGTCGGTGCTGTGGTTGTCGACGATAATGAGGTTGAAGGGGAAGTCGGTCTTCTGTGAGAGCACGCTTTCGATAGCGTCACGGATAGTGCGCACACGGTTACGAACGGGGATGATAACCGAAGCCTCAACTTCAAAGTCACCCTGGTTAAAGTCGATTTTGTCGAACTCGGGCGCGAGGTAGCCGCCCACGGCTTTGAGGTGTGCGGTACAAGCCTCTTCCATCTCTATCTGCACGCCGCGGTTCTTCGGGTCTACATAATCAAATATTTTCTCACCGCTGCGACGGTTGTCGACCTCTACGTCGTCATAGAGATACTCGTTGATGTGGACGAGGCTCGACTCGCGAGAGACGCGCAAACGCAAATCATAGAGACCTGCTGCTGTGTACTCTTTGTCGATGCCTGCAGCTGCGTTCTTCAAGCATTTGGTGCAGAAGAAGAGCAACGAACCGAAGTCGAAGTCATCACGCAACGAACCGAATTGGTAGTCGATTACGGGATAGTTCACGCGCTTGCCATCGGCCACGGCATAGTGGTCAGCATAAAGCATAGCTGCTTTTGAATCTTCAGCGAGAGTTACGAAACGTTCCAACGACAGATAACCAAGTACCAACCGGTTATATTTCGTATAGAGGAGGGTGTACTTGCCGGTAGCGGCTTGAGCTATTTTCTTCATCGTTGCCGAGCTGTTGAGAGCGTCAATCACTATCAACTCACAACCGTCAAGCGGTTTTGCGTCTTTGTCGGTTGACAACAAGATTACTTTGTCAACCAAAGCCGATGCTTTGAGCTGATCAACTGTGCCTTGAGCTTGCGCTGCGTCGGCGTAGGGGATGAAACTGGTGATAATAGCGTCCATCATGATGATTTTTAGGGTTTATATTATTTTTTATTTTTCTTCTTTTTATTACTCTTTTTGCTTTTAGTGATTTTTGACGACTTTGTCGCGCCGGCGTCTTCTTTCACCAGTTTTTCACGGTGTGCCGACGAGAAAAACGCCAACACCTGACTCATCAGGTTATTGCGCTCCTCTTGCGATTTTATGGTCTCAAACGGGAATCCGACCGCCACGACCTTACGGACGCCGTCGTCTAAAGCGGTCCCGGCAATGAGGTTGTTTTCTGTGTACCTCATGAACGTGCAGCCGATGGTATTGTCGGCGGGATAAAACGAGTCAGGCGACTCCACGACATAACAATCGGCGTTAAGCGTGTTGCTGAACTCATACGCCCCGGTCCCGAGCGATTTGAAGCGGGTCGGCACCTGATATGCCTCCCCGGTAACAGATGCCTGACCGACCCTCCATTTATATCCGAGTATATCAGCGGCGAATTTCTGGTCGGCCTGTTTCTGTTCGGGCGATGACAACTCATTGTCCCACAAATCACTGGCTATGTATGAGCCCGTGACAAATATGTCGCCCCCCGATTTTGAAAATTCGGTCAACTTGTTTTGAAGCGCGGGTGGGAACGTCTTATAACGAGAGCCGTAGACGCCGCGACCGACGGTGACTTCCTTCTGCTTGCCCATGATAAGGTCAAGCACCGCTACCGACGGCTGTGTACGGCTGTTCATATAGGCTTCGACGCTCATGGAAATAAACGGATAACCTGCGGCACGGACAGCTTCGCCATGGGTCAGCACATAATCCAACGTATTCCCCGCTATCACTTCTGTTTCATAGTTGGCGCGGCTCGCTCCAAACCCGGCCGCGTCATCATCCATCCACGGAATATCGCGGCGGAACTCAAACTGTGAGCCTATGAAACTTATGTCGCGGATGTATGGCACCCCGTGGTCACGGGTGTCATAGAAACCTGCTATTTCTCCTGAGTCAAACGTGTCGGGCCCTGAGACGCGGGTAAAGCCGTTGACTATCAGCACCGGGGTTTTGTCTGTCGGCGACCCGCACATGGCAAGTGTCTCACCGGCGAAACCGCGCCCTCCTTCATTGACAGCTACAACGCGGAATGAATGGATTTCATCATCATCGACACTGAACGCCCATGACTCCGTATCGACATCAGCGACACGGCTGAACGCTCCGTTGCCCACGCGCTCCTCCACAATATAGCGTGTCGGCGTCGCCGACGGTTCGAGGCTGTCGACTGTCGCCTTCCACGATAGCTTGTAAGTTCTATCACCGACTACGGATATCGCCATTTCCTTGACCGGCAACGGCTGCACCACATAAGGGCGTCCGTCACGCTCAGCGAGGAATCGCAACATCCCTTTATAGATTGCGCGGCTCACCGTGAAGCGGAACCCGGGGTCAAGTCCGTATTTCATATCGGCGAAATTCTGATGCGAAAGCAGTTCGAGCAACATAGCCGGCACCTCTGGCACTCGTGCCTCATAATAGCTCTTGTCCCACATCTGGCGGCGCGTCCACTTAGGCTCATATGCGGCTCTGACATCGTTGACTATTGTCGTCATTACCATGTCGGTAAGCACCCCCGAGACCTTACGGTCAGTCCCGTTGGCATATTTTCCACCCCCATCGGTGAAATAAATCCCCAATGTGCCTATGATGGAATCGTTGCGGGTCGTACCGGCATCTGTGTGAAAAGCTAACGACAAATCTATCGGGATGTTGAGGCCTTTGCGGTCGGGAAGCACCGATGAGCCGCCGGCGAGGTAATTGACCCATTCGCCGCGGCATTTATAGTCGTCTGTATAGTCGTTGACGTTCCCCGACGGGGTATAGACGCTGTCAGGGACACCGGCCCATTGCAGCCAGTAGCGCGCGCCCTCGGTGAAACGAGGGTAACCGCTCACAACATACTGATAATCAATATTATCAAGAGGCTCGTTAACAATACGGGCAACATTTCCCATGCCTCCGCCGATTTTGACTGCGTCAGCCGTCACCACACCGTCGGCAGATGAAACATTCGTCAGTTCCACTACCGGGATGTCAGCCCCGGCAGATAGTGGGAAATGGCCCAAATAGACCCATGTTCCACCACCCATCCGCTGATTTACCCTAAACTCCTTTGGGCCGGCGGCGGTATTGACGGTGTAATGCGCGTCGGCGACGCTGTTTGGCAACGTGGCATACGACACATAGACCGCATAATCCCCGGCGACGGGAATATCGGCCGACCAGAGGGCTGTCGATGCGCCGCTGCGGTCGCCTACTGTGGATACGCGGCGTGAACTGCCGTCAGCGAAAGGGTTGTCACCATTTTTTAGCGGAGATTTTTTAAAAGCGAACCCCTTGACACCCGTGTCGCTCCAACGTTTCACGGCGTTGTTCTCCTTGTAGCGGCCGGTCGCCAAACCTCCGTCATTGTCGACTATGGCCTCAAACACCGACGTGTCACGCTCGCGAGGGCTCATCACATACGCCCCGGCGTTCTCAAGCATCGGCATCAGGAATGGGATAACGTAACTTTGCGTATAGAGGTCTTCTACCGTCTCGAATATTCGCGCGCGCTGCCACTCCCATCGGTTCAGCTTTGGCTCGAAATACCATCCATGACTTTGCCACACAGCGATATTCTTTCCGTCAAGCCCTTTGGGGGCAGCCGGTTCTCCAACACGCGTGACAAACGGCACGCTCTCGGTCGGCCGGTTTATCGTAAGCCCGGCCAGCCCACTGCCTTGTGCGGTTAGGCTCAGCGTGATTCCGAGTGTCAGAATTGATTGTTTTAAGGTCATCAAACTGTGTTTTTTGCAAAGAAACGAGTTGGTATCCGACAAAGTTAATATAAACCTTTTGATAAAACTACTGTTTTCACGTCGCAACAAGCCAAATTCAACAATATTTAATAATTAAATATGTTTTTTCAGACACGGACATTCCTGTCCTCATTCTGCCACGGCGGTGGAATGATATTCGACAAGTCCGGGCATCGAACAGCGCACTATCTTGGAGATTTCCGCCCCGAAATCCGATGCCACGCGCCTAAGCACGTCGGAATAATTACAAGCCGTTGACCCGACAAAGCAGATAGGCACATCCTTGTAATTATACGATGCGATATTACGGGTAAAAAACTGCATAAACGCAGTATACACTAATTGATAAACATACTCATTGTCAAGATGTTCCGACAGGAAAAACGAATAGGTCGACAGCGAGCGGTTGGGTAGTGGGTCGGTGTAGACGGCATCCATGACATCATCGCTCGTGATGCGGTATTTATCATAAAACTCCTCGACAAGACGCCTGGGTGCTATCCCTTTCAGACAATCCGCCACAAAGATTTTCCCCAAATTAGCGCCCGAGCCCTCGTCGCCGAGTATGAAACCGGCCGGCTTGACATTGGCGACTATCGTTTTGCCGTCGTACATACACGAGTTGGAGCCAGTGCCGAGTATGCAAGCCAAACCGGGCTGCCTCACCAACAGACCACGCGCCGCGCCAAGCAAGTCGCTCTCTACGGTCACCGGGGTTTTGAACTGCGCCACAAGCGACGACTCCATGATTTTGTTTTTCTCCACGTTGGCACATCCCGCGCCATAGAAATACACATGCTCCCAACGTTTCCTGAAAAAAGCTTCGGGCAATTCCAATCTGATGCTATGGCTGATTTCGCGGCGGCTCTGAAAATACGGATTCAAACCCTCCGTAAACGCGTGTTCGACAATCGTCGCCCCGTCAACGAGCGTCCATTCTGTGCGGGTGGAGCTACTTTCAGCTATTATTTTCATCTGTTTAAACAGGTATTGATAAAACTAATTGCGTTTAGCTTTTCAGCCGTAAAACTTCACCAACCCCCTGAACGAAGTCTCGTGAAGCATGAATAAACGCTTACAATACACAAAATTAGTGAAACTTTCCCACCCCCACAAAAATATGATTCCCAAAATCGTTCATTTCCACTCAGCGACACCTGCTCCTGACACCGTTTAAAGCGTCACCGCAGCCCGGTATTTATGAACGTGACGCTTTTGTTCGCACACTTCGCCGTTGCTGAACGTTTGCTTGATAAAGTCGAGCGCTTTATCAATAAAACAACCCGGCCCGCGCGGATAGGTCCGCACGGGCCGGGGAAAACGATTCGGCTAAACTATCAGCGGGAAATCACTACACGGCCCACTATCGTTTTACCGTCACAGGCAGTGACGCGAAGCAGATAGACCCCGCTTTCAATCGACGAGACATTGAATACAGTGCCGCCCGAAACTTCGGCGACTACGGCGCCCGCCACGTTGACAAGCTGCATCTTGGCGATTCCCGCCTCGACACCTTCGACGTTAATCACGTCGCTTGCCGGCACAGGATAGATGTTGACGTTACCGGTGCCGTTGGCAACGATGTCGTTCACTCCGCCGGCGCCACCGTTGCGATAGAGCATATCGTCAACCACTATCGCCCCCTTCTGGGTGATAGGGCTTTCTACCTGCACAATCTTCATGCGGTCAACATTGTAGACGTATCCTGCCTCAAGGTCATCGAGAACCACCTCATGATATTCCCATCCGCGGAACGTCAGGGCGCACACGCGATGCCACTTGGTGTCGGTCCCGGCGGTCACTCCAATCCAAAGCTCATGGTTAGAGAAATCACCGTTGACATACAGGCCTAAACGGTCGCCAGTCTCAAGCGGTTGAGGCTCGGCTACCGAGTAATCCCACATCGCTTCACCGTCGTGGGTGTCGGCAAACGAGTATGACATCTTGACAGCTCCAACACCAAAGAGTTTGGGATTAGTCGATTTAATTGCGGTCGGTTTCAAAGCCAATCCCTTGCTGGCCTCATTATTTCCGACAAGCACGGCGGGGTCGTCGAACGTCTCGATTACAGGAGCCTCGGGTTGGTCGGTGACATCTTTCGCATAGAACTCAAACGTGAGGTCATCACCCATCGGAAGCGATTCGGTGTCGCGGAGGTCGCCGGAAAGTTTGAATGTGTACTTCTCACCTACGGTCAAGTTGCCCTGCACTGCGAACACAGCGTTACCGAAGCCGTTTCCGAGTTTATTATACTGGCAGGCGCGGGAGTTGAGGCTCACCTTTTTGTTCTTGGCATCGGTGATGGTGACAAGATCCAAGATGCCGGTTGGCTTGACTGTATTGTCAAAACGCACCTCAATCGTCGGAGCGGCGTAATGCACCATGCCCTCGTTAGCGGGATAATGATCAGTAACATCCAGACGCGAACGGTTGCGGGTAGTGAAGCTGAAAGTCACAGGCTCCATAAGCTGAGGATGAGAGTACCGTTTATCGGGAGTTTTCGCTGTCGTGTCGATATTGACCGTGTAAGTCACTTCCCGGTCAAGCGACATCTCGGGGATGTAGCTTGCGCTATGGTTATTGTCGGAATATTTCCAATAGCCTGCCACCGCGGGGGTGATTGAGAACGCTTTCTCAAACGACTCCTGGTCAACGTCGGTGTTAAACACAAGTTCTATAGGCGATGAACAGCTCACAAGACCGTCGTCACCGGCGATGGGGCCTTTGACGGTGATTTCGAGCGGGAACTCACGCTTCATGTTGAGCGCCGTGTTGCAATAGGTCACCTCATTGGCGGTTACGGTTATAGCACGTTCCTCGGTATAGTATTTATCATTGCTGATGCGGAGCGTGTAATCGCCAGGGGTCACGTTGCGCAGCACAAACACGCCGTTGAACAAGTTGTCGGTGGTGCGTTTTTGCACTACTTTTCCATCTTTGTCAAGAAGCTCGACTAGCGCGCCGCACACCGGAGCATACTTGTCGTGGCCGTGGGTGGTGAAAGAAGCGTTGGGTATATCCATTTCGCGCAAATTATGGTCGTCATAAACCACACCGGCAACGTTACCGGTCACGAAACGGTCCTCGGTTTCGAAGAAGTCCATGACCGACTTGACAAAGTGCCATGCCTCAAGCCACAAGTAGTCATCGTTCATCAGACGGTAGGCCTGCGGACGGTGCTCATGCATACCACCTTCCGAAAGCAAGCCGACGGTGTACAGATTGCGAAGCACGCCAAGGCCCGAGGTGCCCCATCCGGGATAGTAGAATGTCACGTCACCTTCAATTCGGGGTTGGCGTGTCCAGTTGGCCATCTCGTTAGTCTGCAAGTTCTGAGCCACGATATTGCTCAACGTCACATTCTCGGGATAGCGGGGAGTGCCCATCGGGTCCTCGCGGTAGAGCATCAGCAGATAGTTGACACTCTCGCCGGCGTTGGAGTGAATCGAGAAGAACACGTCCGCGCCCCAATTGGTCGCTTCGGTGCCGATACCTCCCAACGAGCGGTCATCCTTCGTCGTGTTCTTGACACGCGACAACATCACGTTAGGTTTCACTGAGTCTGCAGTAGTACCGCAAATCGAGTCGATGATGTGATACATATGCAACCCCTTGTAAAGGTTACTCTTCGACTCCCAATATCCTGCCGTATCGCCTTGCGCGAACGGATAAATCTTGATATTACGGTCGTCAGAGTCGTAACCGCCGTGACCGGGGTTAATGTAAATCTTCAAGTCGCTCATTTTAACTGCCCACACCGACGACAAACCGCCGACAAGAGCCAATAGTAATATTGTTAGACTGCGTTTCATCTTCATTCAGGATTTGCGGGGTTAATCTGATACAATACACCTTCGATAGTGGTGAAAATAATTGAACGGGTTGCGGGCGACGCCGTCAGCTCACCAACGATAAAATCGGGTGTGGTAGCATTGACGGTCTCCCCGCTTGCGAGATTAGCAAGCACTATGGCAGCATCGGTGACGATGTAACCATCATCGTGCGACACTACGGCGGCGACAGTGTTGTCGTCAATCCAGCAAGGGTAATCACCTTTTGACATGACCGACTTCAACCCGGTTCCGTCGAGATTACAGATAAAGACACCCTGGAAAGGCTCTGTGAACAGAATCCGGGTACCGTCGGGCGAAATCGATGCCCACTGATAGCTGTGCGCGTCAAGCACGGGGTCAAGCGCGGTCGACTTCCCGTCTACCACCACATCGATATGGTCAAAATCGGTAGTGACATAGGTCTGTCGGTCGATAGCCTTCAGCACGCGGGTATTGCGGTTAGGCTTCTCAATCTCAGACACCTTTGCGGCGTTGACATCGTAGCAACGCACATCACGGTTCATCAACTTGTTGATTTTGACTGCGGTGCGATAATAGATTTTTGAACCGTCACGAGAGAACGTCGGTTCAAAACCGGCAGCTACCGACTTGTCGATAACCGAAATCTTTCCCGTCGCCAAGTCAAGACTGTTAAGTCCGGTGTAGTTGACTGAAGTAAAGAGTAGTGTCGAGCCGTCAGGGCTAAGCACGGGATGATACACCTCGCCGGATATATCAATCCGATGCGGAGCCGTGTAATTCGGGACTGACGCCGACGCGCTAAATCCACACACAGCCATGACTGACACAAGAAAAACTGTCTTGATTTTCATGCTTTTAATCTATAAAAATGAACTTATTAAAATTATTTTCACATTCTTTGTTCAGGTCAAGGCTGTCATTTAACGACAATTCTGACCGGTGTAATGCCGTTGGCTGTTTCAACGACTGCGATGTAAAGCCCTGCCGACAAGCCGCCTACGCTCACCGAAGCCCTATTGCCCGATACGGAGTGACGGCCGACAAGAACGCCTGAAGCCGAGTAAATCGCAACAGAGCGCAATTCGCTATTGCTCGTTATGTTAGCGACACCGTCAACCACAGGATTCGGAGCAACGCTCACAGCCGCATTGACATCTTGAATGGCCACATCCTCAACTCCCGACGGGTTAAGATACTCGGCTTCGATAGCTTTGATAATCACATAGTGGTCACCATTGAGCGACGCGTCTTTGGGGAAAGTAAACTTGAGCCCGCTAAGCGTCATCGGGAAGCTAATCAAATCTGAAAGGTCACCATAAGCCGACAGCGGGAACTTAACGCGATAGTTGTTTGACGCGGCGAATCCCTGGCCTTCATTGGTTTGCTCAACATAGTTGGTACGGGTCGCAACCGGGGTGCGCACATCGAGATGTACCTTATCGACCTTCAAATCGCTCTCAAACTCTACCCAGACAGCCTCGGGCAAGCTGAACAAGTTTGTCTGCTTAATCAATTCGATTGATGGGGAGAGTCGCGACACCGCCACTTTGAAATCAACTCTACCGTCTTCACTCATTTTTGTGCCTGATGTTCCTGATTGCTTGAATGTCCAGCCGGTAAAATCAGTTACAGACAGATATTTAGCGGTAGGTATCTCAACCGACAGAGATGTCTGGTCGACAAAATCGCCGATATTTACAGAGATGGTGGTTTTGCCGTCTTTCAGACCTTTTAACACACCTTGTTCGTTTATGACAGCCACAGTTTCATCCTCTACATTCCAATTGAGACGTGCGGGGTCATAATTGTAAGTGTTAGCGCCCACGGTGGCTGTAACCTCCATGGTGTATTCGCGGATATGGTCGATTACCAACGGCTTAATGCGCATCGACGCACTTGATGCTGCTACCGTTATATCCTTCGACACCGACACGCCATTGTATGTCGCGGTGAGCGGAGCTGTCATCGCAGCGCCACCGGCAATAAACACGTTGCCATCACATGAACCGAGCTCTTCAGAACATGAGAGAGTGTAATCCTTAAAATCATAATTGAGGACATCACCATACTGGTTGTAAGCGATAATCTGCGGAGAGAACGACGAATAGGTCGGAGCGAGCAGATTGACATCGTAAAATTCTAAGCGGGCCACATTATCGTCCTTCGGAGCGATTGAGTAAAGGAACATACCGTTCGACACCGCACGCGGAGTGCCTTCAGTGGTTGTGTTGATTATAGCTCCGTTAAAGTACATTTCAGCCGAGCCGCCGGCGTCACAGCTAACCATGTCGGTGCAACCGTAATGTTTTGCCAGTTCACACAACACACGCGACGGGCAACCGCCTGACTTGCCATAGACCTTGTCGGTTGAGCGGTCAATCACAATCACAAACAGCGTCTTGCCGTCGGCCGACATACCGTAACCTGTGCGGGAGTATACCTGAGAATTATATGTTTCACTGGTGTTATACACGGTCAGCTCACCATCAATCATCACGGCAGCGTTACCCGCAACGAAGTTGTCGAGCTTCACAAGCTGATTATTGCGGTCATAGTAGTTGGTTTCGATCGTCACCTCATCGCCGACTGCCAGGTTGGCGAGTAAGTCGCGCTTGTCACCGCGGCCTACAAGGGCTGCAGCGTGGTTCCCGAGGGTACCGGTGCCAGCATTGGGTTTCACTTCAACCACTTTCATTCTGACCGGCTCGCCGATTTTCCATTTTTCGCCCTCAACAAAATCGAGCAACACCTCAGTGCTCTCACCCTCGACTATAGTCCATACGGGTTTGCCGGTTGAGCCGGTGCTCTGGTTTACGGGACGGAAGGTTTTCGACGCTCCGTAGAATGAATTGTACAGACCGATTTCACCGTCTCTCACCACTTTATTTATCTGGTGGATTTCAGGCCCGCCGATTTTATCATGTTTCACATATCCGCGATAATACTGGTTGCCGATATGGAGTATTTTGTCAACGTCAATGCCGACTATTCCCATATGTGTCCAACCGCCGTTCCACTGGTCGGCATACATATTCGTTTCGGTAATCATCTGGCCGTTGCGACCGCTACCGCCATACCCGACGCCATTAAGCATAGGGCTGTAAGGATCTTGGGTGTTCACCACCCAAAAATTAGCGTTGGCGCCTGCGAGCACGCGCTTTTCGTCGGTTGTCTGTCGCTTCGCCGCATTGACAAGCAGCTCGGTTCCCTGACAAGTCTCATTGGCTGTGGTCGTTTCCATACGATTGTATGGATTAGTCACATCCATTATCAACATATTGATGTTCAATGGATAGGTTTCTGATCTGAGCCTCTTGTAGGTTATGCCCGGACCGATGCTCATACTAATCAGTTCATCCACCTCGTGGGGGTTCCCATTTAACTCAATCTGCTCTGCGTCTATGGGCAATGCCGCAGCGACCGCCAATAGCAAAAGTAGACTCTTTTTCATAATCGTATTGTTTTAAGGGTAATTAGATATGGTTGTTAGCATTCTTACAAATACACTTTGGGTTGTCCGATTTATCAATAAGACAGCCCACAGTCGATTTCCACAAAGATATGACTAAAAATCCGTATCTCTTGTGTAATAAATGTTAATAATTACATTTTATACCTTGACCAAGTAGTCACACTTGGCAAAAGTCATGCCGACATCAGCTTTTAACAGTGACTCGTCGGCGGCGTTTCCTTTCAATAGCTCTATGAGCACTTTAGGATAATTAGCGCCCGCTTCATATGTAAACGGGAAACCGCCTCCAAACCGAGGGTTCAATTCAAGCACATAGAATCTCCCGTCTTTCTCTAAGATGTCACAATCCAAATTACCGATGTGACGGAGTGATTCCCCTATCGTTCTTCCGATTCTCTCTATTTCAGGAGACTCTACAATGACAGCCTTATCGGTCTCTCCCGCCCTCATTGCCAACTTTTTCTTGACAACGACACCGATTATATTACCGTCCAAGTCATTCATCACATCCATTCCAAACTCCTGTCCGTCAACATACTCTTGTATCAGAATATAATCCTCCCCCTCAGAAGCGGCGGCCAAAATCGACCTTTTGATTTTTCGCCGTAATGACGCATAAACTTCTTCAAACTCTTCAATGTCGACCACTTTCTCAATCCCAATCGACCCCGACCCCCAACGCGGTTTAAGCATCAATGGAAATTTCAGTGTCCCTTCATTTATTTTTTTTACGGCATTTTGATAACCGACAACTGTTATCGGCGACAATAAACCCAGCGACTCAATGAAAACCGATGTCTGATACTTGTCAAAGCAAGTTTCTATGATCTCAGGGGATGAAAGTATCAATTTTGTGCCTATCGACGTAAAACGAGCCGCATTATTCGCTAAAATCGGCAATTCGAGGTCATTCAGGCTAATCAAAGCGGATATTGAATGTTTTTTACACAAGTCCAATACTGCGTCAATATAGCCCTCATCATACACAGACGGAACCCGGCACTTTACATCCGCCACACTTAACGCCGGGGCCGACAGCTGCATATCGGCGGCGACAATAAGCCCCTCACCGTTCAATTGTTCTTTAAAGTATTTCAATAGGTAAGTGCGCCTTCCCGCACAAGTGAATAGCAAATTTACCATACCGATTTCTGTATATATTCCTTAACAGTCCACTTATCTCTGATTAAACGATAGCATCCACCATCATCCTCGACATATATTCTCGGCAGATAATTTATGAAATTGGGGCTAAGACACATCGTATAAGAACCGACATTTTTATATCTAATCATATCGCCCACAAGAAGAGCGTGACAGTCGTTCAATATAAACAGATGGTCACGTTCAATACACGACGACCCGCATACGACCTGCGGATAATCTGACATAGGAGTATTCCCTTGGTGCAAGATTTCTTTTATATAATCTGTCTTTGTAAATAGAGGGTCAACGTCATTTCTCGACCCGTCAGTCACCACGATGCGATGCCCGGGTAGAGTCTTAGTGTCTATAACCGTGGACATATATGACATTGACGAGGCGACAACAGCCGTGCCAGGCTCCACTATAACCGTGAAGTCCCTGTCTTGGAAATTATTCGCGATTGATTCTTTGAATGCGTCAGAGTAATCTTTATAAGTAGGAGCGTTTTTAAAAATGCCGAAATAACCGCCACCGATATCAATCATTTCCACCGAAAGGTCATTCTTCTTTATGATGCCGCAGGCATAGTCCACCAAATGCTTGTAATACGCTACACTTCGCGTGCTCGACATACGGTGAATATGCAGGCACTTCAACTTGACGTTGTCAACCCTCGATATTGCCCGTAGCGCATCGTCAAACTCTCCCGTCGCATCGCTAAACCCAAAACGACTAAAGTCATCCGCTTTTTTTGTGTCATCGGGAGAGATTGCATTAATGTCAATATTAAGCCTTATTCCTACTCCATAATCGCCACTCGACGGCAACTCTTTGAGCCATTCGAGTTCGCGTTTTGTCTCGATATTGACAATAGCGTTGCCCATAATCGCTTCCAAAAACGTCTCTTTCGATTTCATGGGGCCGTTATAGATTATCCTGTCAATAGAGAAGCCTACAAGACGAGCAAGCTGATACTCATCGTGTGAGACCACCTCGGCATAGCATCCTAAATCCAAAGCCTTTTTTAGTATATATGGCAATGAATTTGTTTTTACCGAATAACCTATTATCGACTTCTTGAAGTTTGATTCAAGCGCATCGTTAAACTGCCTGACACTCCGCGTAAACTCACCCTCATCGAAAATAAAACATGGAGTTTTAAGCGTTTTGTATTTATCAATATCTGTCATTTTCATTAATTTGCACCATCAAAGTCGGGAGCTGTGGCATCTCCGTCCTGATTTATATCGTCACGTTTTAGCACCTTCTTTATTGTGGATATCACTATGCTACAATCTGTGCGGAAACTGATGTTGTCGACACACCTGATTTATTCTATGCAGTCTTCATCATCGTTCTTACCCCACATCATTTCCATTGGATTTGTCAGCAATTCTTTTTTCATGTCTTCGCATGCCGCTTGCCATGTCCAACAAGGTTTCCAACCAAGTAGTTCCGCACTTTTTTTCCCCGAAAGAAGTATCTGAGGCGTATCTGGCATTTCAGGCTTATAAGTTTTTTGGGCATCATCCGAAGCGAATGCATTCATAATGCCGTCAACCATCTCATCCAATGAATATGGCTTATAACCCGGCAAATTAAATATTCCACAAACATGAGTAGAAGCGGCTTTCACAACTGCGGCGGCGAAATCCTTTATATAAAGGAGTTCCTTCAGACGTGTTGGGTCACCATAAACATCAATTCCATCGCCATTGATACATCTGCGAATCATGTATCTCCATGGCAACATCTTTTTCTCTCCATTAAGGAAATAGTATGCGTCGGGATGCCAACCATATACCATAAAATGCCTAAAAACGCATGGTTCAAAACCATCCGCAATTCTCATATGTTCAAGAATGTCAGTGGCGGCCCTTTTGCAAATAGCATACACGGCATGGTCATTCCCATTTTTAGGGAACGAACGAATGGCATCATCATCAATAGGCACAGTCGAATCCCAATAGTCAACCACATCACTTGGAGTTGTGTTGAATACGATTCTTTTCGTACCATTACCTTTCATCCAGTTGCACAAATTCACCGTCCCGACGACAATACTCTGAACATAAGGCATCATGTTCATATCTGCATGGGCAGGCATCGTTCCTGCCATATTTACAACGACATCGAAATAGTCATTCGGAAGCAAATCGAACGACTCAATCCTCGATATATCAAATCCTCCGATGAATTTTATATCTTTAGTGGCAAAAAAGCCTCCGTCTGATGGGCGGCGACCAACTGCAATGACATCATAGCCGCTATCCTTTAACGCTAATGCACTGTAGCAGCCAAGCTGTCCCGTAGCTCCAAAAACGATTGCTTTTCTCATTTGGCTTATTTATTGTTTTGAATTATATTTTCTTATTCTGTAGGTGTCCAAGGCCTCCACGCCGGCTACTTCTACCGATTCTCTTTTTATAACCTTCATGACAGTGATATAAAGTATATTTAAATCCGTCTTATAGGAAATATTATCCACATACCAGACATCCATTGCCAACTTCTCATCCCACGATGCCGTATTACGCCCATGACATTGCGCCCAACCGGTTATGCCGGGTCGGACATCATGCCTACGTAATTCTGTTTCTGTATAATATGGGATATATCGCGGCAAGAGGGGACGCGGGCCTATGAGCGACATGTCGCCCTTCAGGACGTTCCACAGTTGGGGAAGTTCGTCGATAGAGGTGGAGCGCACAAATTTACCCACTTTGGTCAGACGTCGCGCATCGGGCAATAATTCACCGGCACTATCTCTCTCATCTGTCATGGTCTTAAATTTAACGATTTTAAAGATGACACCTTTATAGCCGGGACGTTTCTGACAAAAAAACGCGCCTGCCCCTTTATTGGCATAATGCAGCCAGATAGTGACCACTATCAACACCGGGCTCAACACTATCAATCCGACGGCGGCCGCCACCACATCTATAAACCGTTTAAAAAAATTCTTATACATCACTATGATTAAGAGACTTAGCAAAGATATACAACTTCTCAAACATAAACAAGTTTATGGGGAAAATTACAATCGGCGTCAAATTCCGTCACAGGATTTTAACGCCGACTGTAATTGTTTGATTAGCAATTAAATCAGAGTGATGCCAAAATGGATGATTGCCGCGACATTTCAAGCAGTGTATTGTAGAAGCAGCTAACGATACCAAGCAGAATGATTCCGGCTACACACACCCACATCGCAACACGTTCGGTGCAATCTGACTTGAACGCCGGGATTTTGCACTCATCGGGGTTGATAAACATGGCCTTGACCACGAGCAGGTAATAGTACAGCGACACGATAGTGTTAATCAACGCGATAAGCACAAGCACATAAATCGCCACACTGCCTTGCTGAATAGCTCCGGTGAAGATGAAGAATTTGCTGAAGAATCCGGCAAACGGCGGAATACCCGCCAAAGAGAACATGGCAAGCATCATGGTCACGGCCAGACGCGGATTTGTTTTATAAAGCCCATTGTAATCGTCCATCTTCACATAGCCGGTCTTGTTCTCGATAGCCTGAATGACTCCGAAAGCGGCGAGGTTAGAGAAGATATAGACCAAAATGTAGTACATGAGCGAGGCTACTCCGGTCTGGTTCATGGCTATAACGCCAAGCATTATGTAGCCGGCCTGCGAGATTGACGAGAACGCAAGGAATCGCTTCATGTTGAGCTGGCGGATGGCAAACAGGTTTCCGACAGTTATCGTGAGGATAATGACGGCGTAAAGCATCCACTCCCAAACCTGGCTATAAAACGTGCCGAACACCTGCGCCATGATAACAAGGAACGCAAAAGCGGCCGAGCCCTTTGAAATCACCGACAGATAAGAAGTGACCGAGGTCGGAGCGCCCTGATACACGTCGGCGGTCCAAAGGTGGAACGGGACGAGCGACAATTTAAAGCCCATACCGGCAATCACGAATGCGATAGCAACAACAAGCATCACTGACGGTTGCGAGCCGAGAGCCACATAAATGTCGGCGAAATAAAGAGAGCCTGAAAGCGCATAAACAAACGACAAGCCCATCATGAAAACCGCCGAAGAAAACACTGCGGTCAAAATGTATTTGACTGCCGCCTCATGACTCTCGTAATGCTTCTTGTCAAACGCCACCATTGCGGCCAGAGGAAGCGACGCTGCCTCAAGACCGATGATGAACAACAAGAAGTGGCGAGCTGAAATCATCAAATACATGCCGAATAGCGTGACGAGCAACAATTCGTAGAACTCGCCGCGGCGAACAGAGACAAAATCGCTGTTGGCCCAACGGCATGACTGCACGAGTACTATCAGCACCCCGACATTGAGTATATTCTTAATAGTGGTTATGATGAGCGAGGTCTGATACATTCCCGCGAAAGCTGTCACGTCGGCGTTAGACCAATGTGGGCAGAAGCCAAACAAAGTGAATAGAGCGAACAACCCGCAGGTAAATCCGGCAGTTGCGTTCAACGCTTTTTTGGGCATGAACGTGTCATAAAGGAAGACTAACAGAAAGACGACCAAAAGGCCAATTTCATGCTTCATTGCTAAAAATTGAGAATAATCCATTGCTTATCAATCTTTACAAGCCCAGCGCACGGAAGAACGAGGGGTCAAAGGTGAATCTAATCAAGTTTGCGAAGAAATTGGGGAAACAGCCGATAGCCGCAACGCTCACGATGAGAGTGACGGTCGACACACGCTCCCACCACGTGGCGTCGGTCAATTGACGATGGTGTTCATCCTGAACCGGGCCAAGGAGCAATTTGCCGACCACACGCAGGATGTAGACCGCCGTAATCACAATCGAGCAGCAAGCCACCACTGTAAGCACGCGGTGGAACATATCGGAGTTTTCAAACGAACCGACAAAAATCGTCATCTCAGCCACAAATCCGCTCAAACCCGGGAGACCGAGCGATGCGAAACCGGCTATCATGTAGCAGACCGCGAGGAACGGCATTATCTTCATCAGACCGCCCATCTGACGTATGTCGCGAGTGTGGGTACGACCATAAATCATACCAATCAACGCAAAGAACAATGCTGTCATCAAGCCGTGAGAGAGCATCTGCATAATCGCACCGGTCATCGCCGTGGTGTTGAGCATGAGGATGGCGAAAAGCACCAATCCGCAGTGGCTCACTGACGAGTAGGCGTTGATATACTTGAGGTCGGTCTGAACGCACGCGCTGAACGCGCCATAGACAACCGAGATACCGGTCAGAATCAAGAAAATCCACGCAAGGTCGTTAGCTGCCTGCGGCATCAGATACATCGCGACACGGAAACACCCGTAGCCGCCAAGTTTCATCAACACGCCTGCGTGAAGCATCGACACCGCGGTCGGGGCCGACGCGTGACCGTCGGGACTCCATGTATGGAAGGGGAACATGGCGCCAAGCACGCCGAAGCCCACAAACGTCATCGGGAACAAGAAATACTGCCACTCGGTTGAGATAGCGTCGTTCTTAGCGATTTCAAGCAGATTCCACGTGAGCTGGCCACCTTCGGGAGCCGAATGATAGTAAATGCCTATCAGGCCAAGCATGAGGAACGCCGAACCGCCCATCAGCATCAGAGTCAGTTTCATCGCCGAGTATTCCTTGCGTCCGCTACCCCAGACGCCGATGAGAAGATACATCGGTATCAACGCCACCTCATAGAACATGAACATCGTGAACATATCGATGGTGATGAAGAAACCGAACACGCCTGTCGACAACAGTATCAGCCAAAGGAAAAACTCTTTGGGTTGGTCAATGTTCCACGAGGCGAACGACCCGGCGAAAACGATAATCGACGAGAGGATAAGCATCGCTATCGACACGCCGTCGACACCGACGGCAAGATTGATGTGAAGCGGCACAAACCATTCCCAAGAACCCATGAAAAGCATCTCGGAGGTATCGCCGGCGGCACGGAGAGCGAGGTATTCAAGCAGGACGTAAGTCGACAACGCCATCAGGGCAATCGAGCCTGTGACGGCGACGGCGCGAATCTGCTTGATGTTTTGGCATATGGCCAACAGCCCCAGCATCACTACCGGGATGACCACAAAATAAATCAATATATTGGAAAACATACAGTTACTATATTTGCGTTAGTCACCAAGTTAAATCAAGCATATGACAGTCACAGCACCAAGCAGCACCGCTCCAATCAGATACCACCACACATACATCTGAAGGTTGCCCGATTGCAGACCGCGGATAGCGTAGGAGGCTTTGTTTGTGAGGAATGCGAAGCTATCCATAGTCCCATCGATAACGTGACGGTCAAACCATGCGATAGGTTTGCAGATGCCGTTGAAAATTATCTTGTGAGTGATGAACATATAAAGCTCGTCCCAGTAGAAGCGGTGATAGCACCAACGCCAAAGATTCGGGAGAGCCTGCGCCATCGTCTCGGGCTTCTTGTTCTCGCTCTTATACATCATGGTTGCGATGATGATAGCCACAATGGCCACAGCAAGGCTAATGGCTGCTACCGACCAGTCAAGATGCTCAAGATTGGTCAGGAACGATGAACTTTCAAACATCGGCTTGCCGTTCCAAGTCACGAGATTTCCAAAAGGCACAAACCCGGCGACACACGACACGGCCGCAAGCAACACGAGCGGCAGGGTCATAGTCCAAGCCTGGTCGTGGGGTTGATGGTGACCTTGAGGCACTTTGTGATCTTTCCACCAGAAAATCAGATAATAGAGGCGGAACATATAGAACGCCGTGAGACCTGCCACTGCCGACATCCAGATATACCAGACAATCGAATGACCGAAGCAAGCTGTCAATATCTCATCCTTAGAGAAGAATCCGGCAAACGGTATGATACCCGCGATAGCGAGGCAACCGATGAGGAACGAGATATGAGTGATAGGCATACACTTACGCAATCCGTGCATCTCTGTGTAGTTATTGGAGCCTACGGCATGGATGATGGCTCCCGCGCAAAGGAAGAGCAACGCCTTGAACATCGCGTGGGTAAACAGATGGAACATTCCGGCCATATAACCGATTCCGTGGTGGAACTCCGGACGAGCCACTCCCAGCGACACCATCATAAACGCAATCTGCGAAATGGTGGAGAACGCAAGCACGCGTTTGATATCGACTTGGACACAGGCGACCATAGCAGCGTAGAACGCCGTCAACGCTCCCACGACAACAATAATGTCGAGAGCCGCGGTTTCCATCAGATACAGCGGGAACAGTCGGGCCACGAGATAGACACCCGCGACAACCATCGTGGCGGCGTGAATGAGAGCCGACACAGGAGTCGGGCCTTCCATGGCGTCAGGCAACCAAATATGAAGCGGCATCATAGCCGACTTACCCATACCGCCCATGAAAATAAGGACTAACGCCCAAGTCAGCACAGACCCGCCCATGAAAACCGGTGCCGCGCTATTCTCAAAGATACTCTTGACACTGTTGGCAGCGTCGAGAGACACCTGATAGATATTCTCCCCTACAGAAACCGACGTGAGATCGGTGAAATTGAACGTTCCTGTATAGAACGACAGGATAAGGATACCGATGAGGAAACCGAGGTCGGCAAAGCGAGTGACAATAAACGCTTTTTTAGACGCTGATACCGCCGACGGCTTAGTGTAATAGAACCCGATGAGCAGGTAGGACGACGCCCCTACAAGCTCCCAGAAGATATACATCTGGAATATGTTGGTCGCGACTACGAGTCCAAGCATCGAGAAGCTAAACAGCGACAAGAATGCGTAGAAACGTTGAAAACCCGTCTCATAGACCCCGTGATGGTCACGCATATAGCCATTGCTATAGAGATGAACCATAAACGAGATTGTCGTGATGACGACAAGCATCATTGCCGAAATCGGGTCGAGCAGGAATCCGATACGAATCACAAGATTCTCATAGAATTGCAACCAGTCGACATTGAAGATTACGGTCTGCAGACGGTCGCCGGTCGCCGGGTCGATAAATTCGGGACTACCGCTGAAAAAGTAGGTGAACGCGGTTACGTAGGCAAGCACCATGGTGGTGCCCATCCCGAGCGTACCGAGTATTCCGGCCAACTTCTGGCTCATCTTCCCCCCGACAAGGCCGAGGAACAGGAACATGAACAACGGGATGGATAGTATTAAAATAGGCATTGTCACTTCCATGGCGTTTAAAATTTCATTTTTGACAGATCCTTGACATCAATATCCTTGGCGACACGGAACAGATTAATGATAATCGCTATGGCCAAAGCTGTCTCGGCCGCCGCTATCGCGATTGCAAACAGGGTAAAGAACATACCCTCAAGCTGGCCGGGAAACAAGAATCGGTTAAACACTACAAAATTGAGATCGACGGCATTGAGCATCAACTCTATCGAAATGAGAATCGCAATCATATTTCGACGAGTGATAAAGCCGTAGACACCGCAGCAAAACATGACAAGGCTCGGTATCAAGTAATAAAGCATTGTGATTTCCATAACCTTGACTTAACGTTTACGGGCGACAACTACGCCACCGATTATACAAGCGAGTAACAACACACTGACTGCCTCAAACGGCAAAAGATATTCGCCGTGTCCAGTGCCCATGAGGGTCTGGCCGATTTGCTGCATATCGAGCGATGCCATTGCCGGGAGGTCAACGAGATGGAGACAACGCGAGAGCAAAGCCCATCCCGCAACGCCGAGCATCGCTATCGAAGCGACGAGACCTACGACACGCTTGCGCGAGGCAAGTTTCTCACTGTTATCACCCGGATGGCTCGTAAGCAGAATCGAAAAGACAAACAGCACCACTATACCACCGGCGTAAACGGCAATCTGCACCGCACCGAGAAACTCATAATCGAGTTGGAAATAGACGGCGGCAGTGCCAAACAGCGCGAACAGCAGATAGGTCGCGGCTCGCAATATCTTACGGGTGGTTACAGCGAGTACCGAAAACAAGATAATCGCCATTGCGATGACGAAATACATGATGATACTTCCTACTGATTCCATATAATGTTATTTTTCTTTATTTTCTGACTGGGACTCCCCGCTCTCTACTGAAGCGGCGGCAGCAGCTTTTTTAGCAGCAGCGGCGGCTTTGGCGGCGGCGATTTTGGCTTCGCGCTCGGCGGCGGCTTTTGCAAGCTGCTCGGGAGTTGGAGCCGGCTCCTCCTTTTCAGGAAGATAGTTGAGTTTCTTGACCAGTTTAGAACGTGTGAACACCGCCTGCTCGAAATCGTTTGAAAACGCCAAAGCGTCCTGCGGGCATGATGTCACACATAGTTGACAGAACGTGCAACTGCCAAGGTCATAGATGTAATTGTCGAGTTTACGTTTCTTTTTCCCGTCGGGGGTATCAACCATCTTGGTCTGAATGGTGATGGTACCGTTGGGACAGTTGCGCTCGCAAATGCCACAAGCTATGCACTTATGGCGGCCTTCGTCGTCATATTTCAACTCCAGCACGGCGCGAAATCGCTCAGGGATTTTCATCTCCTCGCGGTCTTCGGGGTATCTTTCGGTGATTTTGGGAGTTATAAACTCCTTGCCTGTCACCTCCATTCCCTTGACAAGGCTCACGATGCCTTTGCCTAAAGATGAAAAATAGTCTTTTACACTACCCATAGAAATGTGAAGATGTTGCGTTATTTAGTTTATTATTAATTATCTATCTATCAAAAACCGTCATTTCAAGCCTAAGGGGCTGACGGCGACGGCACCGCGGGGATGGTGACGGCCTGACTCGTGACCGGCGTCACCTAATCTGACCGCCGAGGATGTCGAGCAACTCGGTGGTGATGCTCTGCTGACGCAGTTTATTGTATTCCAATCTCAACTGTTCAAGCAGCTTTTTGGCGTTGTCATTGGCACTCTGCATCGCCATTACTCGCGCGGCTTGCTCCGACGCGCGATTCTCGGTGAAAACGTCCTGCATGACGGCGAGCAGAAACAGCGGAAGCACCGACCGGAATATCGTGTTGACATCAGGCTCGAATATATAGGGGCGGTTGCTCCGCGCCACACCATCGACGACAAACGCCGATTGCTCCACAGGAAGCAACGATTCCACACGCAAGTCCTGACGGCTCACACTGCGATAGTGCATATAAAGAATGTCAACCTTGTCAAATTCTCCGCCGGTAAATTTACCGCACAAATCCTCAAGAAACCGTTTCACATCGTTTCCGATGCTTTTTGAGTCGATTCCCTCCGGCACCGAGACCCTCAGCCGCGGAACAGATAATTTAGACACCGCCTTGCTTATCTTGGCGCCCACAGGCATCACGGTGATTTCAACGTCATCACCATACTTGTCGCGATATTCGGCTATCAAAGGAAGCAGACGCTTAAATATGTTGGCATTATACGCACCACACAATCCATCGTCGGAACCCCAAACTGCGACACCGACGCGACGCACCTCGCGCGGTTCAAGCAACGGCGAACTGAACTCCGCATCGGCCGACAACAGATTGGCTATGATGGTCTCAATCTGCCGACGGAATGGGAACAATTGCTTCAGAGCCAGCTCGGCTTTGTGCATCTTGGCCGACGAAATCATTTTCATCGCCCCGGTAATCTTCTCGGAAGAAGCCACCGACCCGATTCGTCCTTTCAGTTCGCGTAGGGTTGCCATTGACTATGATATAGTTATTCGTTTTACAATTTAGTTATATCGACTCGCGATTTCTTGCGCGGCCTCGGTGAGCTTGGCGGTAACTTCGTCGGTCATGCGGCCTGCAAGAATCTCGTCGAGCACATCTTTCTGATATTTGGCTCGAAGCAACTGTATGAACAGTTTCTCGAACTCGGCGATTTTCTCACCGGGCACGGAGGCGAGCAATCCATTAACACCGCAATAGATAACAGCCACTTCCTCCTCTACGGGCACGGGGTTATATTGGGGTTGGATGAGAAGACGCTCGTTTTTGCGTCCGCGGTCAATGACGCGGGCAGTCACAGGGTCGATATCGCCGCCGAATTTTGTGAACGATTCAAGCTCGCGGAACTGGGCTTGGTCTATTTTCAGCGTTCCCGCCACCTTCTTCATCGGCTTAATCTGAGCGTTACCACCGACACGCGACACCGAAATACCCACATTAATCGCGGGACGGATACCTCGGTTGAACAATGCTGATTCAAGATAAATCTGACCGTCGGTGATTGAGATTACGTTGGTAGGGATGTAAGCCGACACGTCACCGGCCTGCGTCTCGATAATCGGGAGAGCGGTCAATGAGCCGCCACCTTTCACTAACGGTTTCAACACTGCCGGCAGGTCGTTCATCATCGAAGCGACCGATTGATTATCAATGATTTTGGCGGCACGCTCAAGCAAGCGGGAGTGGAGATAGAATATATCACCGGGATAAGCCTCGCGACCCGAGGGACGCTTCAAAATCAGAGAAATTTCACGATAAGCCACAGCCTGTTTCGACAAGTCATCGTACACGATTAGCGCGTCGCGGCCGGTGTCGCGGATATACTCGCCGATTGCCACACCGGCAAATGGCGAATAGTAGCGCATAGCAGCCGAGTCGGCAGCGGTAGCCGCCACGACAACGGTATAGTCGAGCGCGCCGTGCTGACGCAATGTCTCAACGATAGCCGCAACGGATGAAGCCTTCTGCCCTATCGCAACATATATGCAATAGACAGGCTTCCCGTCTTCAAAGTTCTTGCGTTGATTTATAATCGTGTCGATAGCGATGGCGGTTTTACCGATTTGACGGTCACCGATAATCAGTTCACGCTGCCCGCGGCCGATAGGCACCATCGAGTCGACGGCTTTGATACCTGTCTGCAACGGCTGTTTTACCGGCTGACGGAATATCACGCCCGGTGCTTTTCGCTCAAGCGGCATCAGCAGACGTTCCCCTTCGATGGGGCCGCGACCGTCGATAGGCTCGCCAAGAACGTTAATGACACGTCCGAACACTCCTTCACCAACCGGGATGGAAGCGATTTCGCCAGTGCGGCGAACGGTCATGTTTTCAGTCACCTTGTTGACGTTGTTGAGCAGAATAACGCCGACGTTGCTCTCCTCAAGGTTGAGAGCGACACCCTTCACGCCATTTTCAAACTCGACGAGTTCGTTGGCACAGACGTTATCAAGGCCATAGACATGCGCGACACCGTCGCCCACCTCCAGAACCGTTCCAACCTCCTCGAACGACACCTTTGAGTTGACGTTTTCGAGCTGTTGTTTCAATACTTCCGATATCTCGCTTGGGTTTATCATTTGCTTGTTTATTTGCTAAGAAGTTTCAGACGCAATTGTTTGAGTTCATTCTTTATCGAAGCGTCAAGACGCTCAGAGTCGATGTTCACGACAAAACCTCCGATGAGGCCGGGGTCAATCGTGTGGGTATATTCCATAGACGCTCCGCCGAGATGTTTCTCTATAAGCGTTTTCAGCCTTGTCTCCTCATCAGCGGCCATTGGCGCGGCCATGACGACGTTGACCCGATAGATGTTGTTTTCGTGACGGTAAAGATTCTCATAGGCAAGGGCTATGCCTCTCACCAACGAGATGCGTTTGTTCTCAATGAGCAGTTTCAGGAAATCATGAAAACATGAATCCTGAGCCGTCGCTCCGGCAGCCGTGTCTAAAAGAGCCACCTTGTCAGAGTCGGAAACAAACGGGTTTGACATCACCGGCTGCAATCCCTCCTGGGACGCGAACGCCGCCGTCAACGACTTCATCAATCCAAAGACACGCTCAGCCGCTCCTTTTTCAAGAGCGAACTTGTAGAGAGCCTTGGCGTATCGGCTTGGAATAAGACCTTCGTTCATCGCATACTAATTATTGTGCTCCATTTCATCGAGCAGTGAGTTGACGAGTTTTGCCTGGGCTTTATCGTCGGCGAGCTGGTTCTTAACCACCTTTTGAGCAATCTCAAGAGCAAAATCGCTGACTTGGTCACGGAAACTCTGCTCAGCCTCCTTTCGTGATTGTTCGATAGAGACCTTCGCGGCATCCATGACTTTTTGCGCCTCTTTCTGCGCTGCCGCTCTGGCCTCCTCGATAATCTGCGTTTTCATCTTGTCGGCCTCGCGGAGCACTTCAGCCTGTTGGCGACGGGCTTCTACCAACTGTTTGTCGGCTTCCTCCCTCGCATGGTCAAGCTGCTCTTTCGCAGTCTGAGCATACTCAACGCCCTTGTTTATAAAGTCGGCACGGCTGTCTATCCCTTTTATTATCACAGGCCACGCCCATTTCCATAAAATGAAAAACAGCACGGCAAATGCGACAAACATCCAGAATATCAAGCCGAATTCAGGCGTGAATAGTTCCATCAGCTACTAATGATTAGGCTACGAACAAAGCGAGGATACAAACGATAACCGCAAACAGGGCGACACCTTCGACGAGCGCACCAATCACAATCATGTTGGAACGTATGTCGCCGGCCGATTCGGGCTGACGGGCGATAGCTTCCATAGCGGCAGCACCGATTTTACCAATACCAATACCAGCGCCGATTGCGGCGATACCAGCACCAATACTTGCGCCAAGACCAACTATGGCGTCTGCTAAAATCATCGATAACATAATTCTTTAATTTTAAAGTGTTATATTTAGTTTAATTTTTCATTCCATTTTTATTTAGCCACCTGAGCGGCGGTCTCTTCGTGCCCATGCTCGGCTTTTTCTTGAGCAAGAGCGATGAATATAGTCGACAGCATCGTAAAGACATAAGCCTGGATGAAACTGACAAGGACATCAAGCAGCAACATGAAAATCGAGAAGAGCATCGACAGCACTGTAGTCGCACCAAGCGCGAGAGCTCCCATTTCGGCAAAAATGAAAATCAACAGCGTCAAAACGATGACTATCATATGACCGCCCATCATGTTGGCAAACAGACGCACGGTCAACGCCGCCGGTTTGGTGAACATTCCGAAAACCTCGATAATCGGCATAATCGGGATGGGAAACTTCAGCCACAGAGGCACATCGGGCCAGAAAATCTCTTTCCAATAATGCTTTGTTCCGAATATATTGGTCACGAAAAACGTGAGCAAAGCCAACACAAGTGTAACCGCTATATTGCCGGTCAAGTTTGCGCCGCCGGGGAACACAACGATAAGACCGAGGAGGTTCATGAACAGGATGAAAAAGAACACCGTCAACAGATAGGGCGCAAATCGGGGAGCGTTCTCCTTCAATGTCGATTTGACTACACCGTTGTAAACAAACTCGACTGTGGTTTCCAACAGCCCGAGCCCCTTGCGAGGCGCTTCAAAACCTTTGCGTTTGTACCATCGGGCGAGCATGATGCAGCAGAAAGACACCAAAATCACGGTAATGAACAGTGCAAACACATTCTTAGTGACTGACAAGTCACAAGGACGCGACTCCTTGCCGTCGACAACCTCAACGAGTTTCCCTTTATAGTCACCATCCGTGGCGATTTTGAACGTAGCGTCACCGTCAACGAACGTCTCTCCATTGGCAACACGCGATGACATGAAACAGTGCAACCCGTCACTGCCCCAGACGATTATCGGCAAGGGGATGCGTTTATGGTGATTGAACGGGACTTCCCACCCATAGCTATCACCGAGGTGCTCGAAGATGATTCCCTTAGGGTCAATCTTCGCACCGTCATGGTCATCAGCCGCCATCCGCAACGGTGAGACCACCGCCGCGATAAGAAAGCTCAATATGAGAAACAACTTTTTCATCGTCAATCAATAGATACACACCGACACCACATTGCTATCGACATCGACCACCCCGCCGCCGATTTCCTGCTCAACGGGCTGCCCGTCGAGCCCGTAGCTCATTTTGCCGGGGACAAGCGTGGAAATAAGCGACGCATGATTGTGAAGCACGGTGAACGCCCCCATCTGACCGGGTAACGATACCCATTCAACTTCGCCTTCAAAGAGGACCGACTCAGCCGATATCACTTTAAGTGTCATTGTGTGATTGTTTATTTCTCGGTTAATAATCCATTTTTCTGTTCACGCCAATCCAAGAGACGGTCATCCGACCTCGGCGAGCATCTTCTTACCCTTGGCGATAGCCTCGTCAATCGTGCCAACGTTAAGGAACGCCTGCTCGGGATATTCGTCCATCTCTCCTGAAAGTATCATCTTGAAACCGCGGATAGTCTCACTCAACGGGACCATTACTCCGGGGAGACCGGTGAACTGCTCTGCCACGTGGAATGGCTGGGAGAGGAAACGCTGGGCGCGACGCGCGCGGGCTACCACGAGTTTATCCTCATCCGACAATTCATCGACTCCAAGAATGGCGATAATATCTTGAAGCTCATTATATTTCTGAAGCAACTGTTTGACAGCCTGAGCAGTGTCATAGTGATCTTGACCGACGATATTCGGGTCGAGGATTCGCGATGTCGACTCCAACGGGTCGACAGCGGGATAGATGCCAAGCTCCGATATCTTACGGCTCAACACTGTTGTCGCATCGAGGAAGCTGAAAGTTGTGGCAGGCGCAGGGTCGGTCAAGTCGTCGGCAGGCACATAGATTGCTTGAACCGAAGTGATTGAACCGTTTTTAGTCGAAGTGATTCGTTCCTGCAACATACCCATCTCAGAGGCAAGCGTAGGCTGATAACCCACAGCCGAAGGCATACGGCCAAGGAGCGCCGACACCTCCGAACCGGCTTGGGTGAAACGGAAAATGTTGTCGATAAACAAAAGAATCTCTTTACCACCGCCATCGGCATCACGGAACTGCTCCGCAACCGTCAGGCCGGTCAACGCAACGCGCAGACGGGCGCCCGGCGGCTCATTCATCTGACCGAACACGAGCGCAGCCTGTGACTCTTTGACCTGCTCCATGTCGACATCGGCGAGATTCCACTCCCCTTTCTCCATTCCTTCGCTGAATTTCTCACCATATTTCATGACTCCGCTCTCAATCATTTCACGGAGCAAGTCGTTACCCTCGCGGGTACGCTCGCCTACTCCCGTAAACACCGAGAAACCGTTATGACCCTTGGCGATGTTATTTATGAGCTCCATGATGAGCACGGTCTTACCGACACCAGCGCCACCGAACAGACCGATTTTACCACCCTTGCTGTAAGGCTCAAGGAGGTCAATCACTTTGATGCCGGTGTAAAGTATCTCAGTGCCTATGGTAAGATCTTCAAATGTCGGCGCGGGTTGGTGGATAGGGCGCAAGTTGTCGCGCTTGAGCTCAGGAAGATGGTCGATAGCCTCGCCAATGACATTAAGCAGACGGCCTTTGACCTGTGAACCGGTCGGAACGGCAATCGGACGATTCAAATTGTCTACGCGGACTCCGCGGCACAAACCGTCGGTGCTCTCCATCGCCACACAACGCACTGTGTCCTCTCCGATGTGTTGCTCCACTTCGAGCACAAGCTCCGAACCGTCGGGGCGATCCACCTTCAATGCGGTGTAAATGGGAGGGAGCGTATTGTCGTCACCCTCAAAAATCACGTCGACCACCGGGCCGATGACTTGGACTACTTTTCCAAATTTATCGCTCATAATTGACGAAAGGCTATATTTATGGGTCAGTAAATTATTCTATCTGTTATTAATCAGTTTGGCAGTGGATAGTGCAAACCATAGATTATAACCAACACCATCAACACAAGGTTGAAAAGGTTGATAGGAAGCAGATATTTCCACTCAAGCGAAAGAAGCTGGTCGATGCGCAAGCGGGGGAAAGTCCACTTAAACCATATAATCACAAACGACAACACTATCGCTTTGCCTATGAACCAGATGGTACCGGGTATGTAGTCCATCACCATGTTAAAGCCATCCCATCCGGGAATGTGGAGAGGCATCCAACCGCCTAAGAACAGCAGTGACGCCACACCGGCGACGATGAACAGATTAAGGTATTCGGCCAGATAGAAGAAGCCGAAGTGTATACCGGAATATTCAGTGTGGTAACCTGCGGTCAACTCACTCTCGGCCTCGGGCAAGTCAAACGGGCCGCGATTGGTCTCTGCCGTGCCGGCTATCAGATATATCACAAAAGCGATGATAGCGGGGATATGGCCCGAGAACAAGAACCAAAGATTGCTCTGCTGCTCGACAATACCGCCCACCGACATTGTGCCGGCGAAAGCCACCATCGTCAAGACCGACAGACCGATTGAAAGCTCATAGCTGACCATCTGCGCGCCTGAGCGCAACGCTCCGATTAGCGTGAACTTGTTGTTGCTCGACCATCCGGCGAGCAAGATACCAAGCACACCGATTGACGAGACAGCGACAAGAAAGAAGATACCTATGTTAAAGTCGATAATTTGCAACCCTTTTCCCCACGGCAGAACCGCAAACGCCATCATTGACGCGATAATCACCAGATACGGGGCGAGCGCAAAAAGGAACTTGTCGATGTGATTGAGCGTGATAAGCTCTTTGATAAGAATCTTGAACATATCGGCGAAGCTCTGCAACAGGCCGAAGGGACCCACGCGGTTAGGGCCGATACGACACTGGAATGCGGCGCAAACCTTACGCTCAAAATAGATGTAGAACAACGCAAGCAATGCGTAGACCAACAAGAGACAAACGCCTATCAACACACATTCAGTCGTGATGACAAGCCACTCAGGCATAAACGAGCCGAGCAAATTGTGGATCCAGTCGGTTATTGATGAACAGTCGTACATAACAATTGATTACTATTTCTTCGTTCGATTTTTTCATTAACGGTCCATATCGGGCACGATATAGTCAAGCGAGCCGCCGATAGTGATAAGGTCAGCGATTTTGTGACCCTGGGTAATGTGGTCGACCACCGCCGCGAGCGGCAAGCAAGGCGGCGCGATCTTCAAGCGCAGGGGCGATGTCCCCCCATCGCTCTCGATATATATGCCAAAGACGCCGCGGCAACCCTCTACGCGCTGGAACCAGCGACCCACGGGCAACTTGAGCACTTTGGGTACTTTGACGCAACATTCTCCGTCGGGGATGTTGTCCACAAGCTGTTCAAGTATCCGGGCCGACTGCGCCATCTCGTCCATACGCACCTTGAAACGAGCCATCGAGTCTCCCTCGGTGCGCACCACCTCGTCAAACTCAAGTTCCGAGTAGATGCTATAAGGATCGGTCTTACGCACGTCGCAAGCCCAACCCGACGCGCGACCCGACGGGCCGGTCACACCATATGAGATTGCATCCTCGCGCGTCAAAACGCCCACCTTTTCCAAGCGGTTTTGCGCTATCACGTTACCGGTAAATATCTTGTTATATTCCTTGATATTCTTCGGAAGTATTTCAAGCAAGTGTTTTACATCCTTGACAAAGTCGGGATGCAAGTCGGCCATCACGCCACCGATGCAATCGTAGTTGAACGTCATACGAGCGCCACAAGTGCGCTCCATAATGTCCAAAATCGTTTCACGCACGCGGAGCGTATAGAAAAGCATCGTGGTCGCTCCCAGGTCCATGCAATATGTGCCGATAAACAGACAGTGCGACGCGATGCGCGAAAGCTCGTCCATCATCACGCGAATCACCTGGGCGCGGCGTGAAATCTCGATGCCGGCGGCTTTTTCGATGCACATACACAGGCAGTGGTGATAATTGTGAGCCGAGAAATAATCAAGACGGTCCATGAAATGGAGCGTCTGGGGATATGTCAGTTTCTCACATAGCTTCTCCACGCCGCGGTGGATGTAACCCATGTAGACATCTATCTTCTTAATGGTCTCGCCGTCGACAGAGGTGCGGAATCGCAACACACCGTGAGTGGCCGGGTGCTGCGGACCGATATTGACAACAAAATCCTCCTCCGCGAACACGGGCACAGTCTTTTTCTCGACGCCGCCGTCAGCCTTTTCAACCCACGAGAAAGTGTTATCCTCCTGTCGCTCGCTTTCAATAGAGACGGGATTGAGCGCGGGGTCCTCGTCATAATCTTTACGCAACGGGTAACCCACCCAATCGACGCTAAGGAACAAACGACGCATATCGGGATTGTTGAGGAACACGATGCCAAAGAAGTCATAGACCTCGCGTTCATATATGCCTGCGATCATCCAAAGGTCGGCGACAGAGTGCAGCATCGGATTGTCGCGGTCAGTAGTAGCCACTTTGACCGATATATGTCCCCCGTGCTTCGTCGATGTGAGATAGTAGACACAGCCGAGGCTATCGGTCCAATCCATACCCACAATCGTCACTAAATAGTCAAAACTCAAGTCGACATCGTCGCGCAACGTCGTAGCGAGCTGATGCCACTGGGCGTCGGGAATGTTGATCTGGAGAATCTCCCCCTCCTCAAAAGTGGCGGCGGGAAACAATTTTGAGATCTTTTCCTGAATGTTTGCCATATCTCTTATATAATGTGATAGATGGTTCGTGGTTTATTTTATCGTGGTCTGCAACCTTCGCAATCATTAGTCAACCCCCTCTACCGGGTGTGATGCAAGAAATTCTTTCTGCTTTTCCTGCCGGTTGACACCGCCGAAGAAACGCTCCACCTTGATTTTGCGCGACAACTGCATGATTCCGTAAATCATCGCCTCGGGGCGCGGAGGGCATCCGGGCAGGTACACATCCACCGGGATTATCTCCTCAATACCCTTGGCCACATGATATGACTTGCGGAACGGGCCGCCCGAAATGGCGCAGCTGCCGCAAGCTATCACATATTTCGGCTCGGCGAGCTGGTCATAAAGACGTCGCAGCACCGGAGCCATACGGTTAACGATTGTCCCGGCGACCATGATGAAATCGGCCTGACGTGGCGACGAGCGAGCCACTTCCCAGCCGAAACGAGCCATATCGAAACGCGCCGCCCCGAGCGACACAAACTCTATGCCGCAGCAACTGGTGGCGAATGTCAAAGGCCACAGCGAATTGGAACGGCCCCAATTAATCAACTTGTCGAGAGTCCCAACCACGATGTTGGCACCGCTGTCCTGAAGTTCCTTGACGAGCTTCTCGATATATTCGTTATCCTTGAACGCCTCGTAGGGCATTGATTTTGTTGTCACTTCCATTCAAGAGCTCCTTTCCGCCAGGCATATACAAGGCCCAGCACTAAAACCCCAAAAAACACTGCGATGCTAATCAAACCGTCGGGACCAAGCTCACGGGCGCGAACCGCCCACGGATAGAGAAACACGGTCTCAACGTCGAACATCAGAAACAGAATAGCAAACAGATAGTAACCAACATGGAAACGCGTCATGCTGCTTCCTCGAGTTGGGATACCGCACTCATAAGCCTCACCCTTCTGAGGATTGTAGGACTTTGGGGAAATCAGCCCGGCAAGCCACATGGCCAAGGCCACAAGGCCGACACCCGTCAAGGCGGCAACCACAGCGAGCAGAGCGTTGTTTTCGATTCCGAAAATTTGTAACGATGTCATATTATGTGTTAATGTTTTTTTCTTGACAAAAACCACAGCATGAACCGTAGTCAATCACATCACCGCACCACGCTGACAACCAAGAAGATAAGCGTGAGACGAAGAGTGCTTTCCACGGAAGTGCCGATTTCGCTGTGCAAATATACAGAAAATTTCTTAAAGCCCCCTCCCTCTCAGCTTTCATTTTTCACCTTTTTTATCGCCAATTCAACGCACGCCGTTTTTAAGGATGATTCCAATGCCAACCTGCGACTCGTTCATTCCGCGCACAAAGTCACCAACACCTTGTCAACGCACGCGCCATCCATATCGACGACTTCAAAGCGCAAACCGCCCCAACCCGACCGTTTTTCTTAACATTTCAACCCTCTTTTGCTACTGACCTATTTTTTGCGCAAACAAAAAGAAACCAAGTGGAACGGAATGGTACGTTTTGAAACGCTTTCGCGTCGTTTTTTTTGACAAGGAGCGGCAGAAGCACGGCCAAGGCCTAAAGAAAAAGACCTGCAAATCAATGATTTGCAAGTCTTTTCTGCAAGTGGTGCCACCAGGAATCGAACCGGGGACACAAGGATTTTCAGAACTCTACAA